>CAZZIU010000020.1:25731-38287 GCA_964654545.1 uncultured bacterium | reverse complement strand
CGTTCTAAACCAATTGACATCAAGTCTTAACGGGGGGGAATGATATCATTCCCCCCTTTTGATTTTGAGTGTGCTACCCCCGTGTCCAATGATTTCAATTTGTTTCAGATTTTTACAAGTGTGTTAACATTTGTTTTGTCAAAAACAGGAACACGCGAGTGATATCGAGGGAAATGGTGCAGGGTGAAAATATGGCACATAATTTGCCACATCATTACGAAGTAAGACGAAAAAACAAAAATTATTACAGATTTATTACAGGAGAATAAGATGAAAACAGGAAATTCAAAGGGATTTACTCTTATTGAATTGATCATGGTTATTGTCATTTTGGGCATTTTATCGACCGTGCTTGTACCACGATATTTTAATTTTGCCGAAGATGCCCATAAAGCATCGGTGGATTCATTTATTGGGAACTTTAAATCATCGTTGTTTATGTATGCCAGCGATCAGATTCTTACCAACAGTGTACGCGCTTACCCCGATGCGGATGATTTTGAAAATACAGGCGGTTTGAAAATGGGTATTGTCTTTGATGAAATTCCAAATAACTGGGCGATTGTACCCTCAGGAAACAACATGGTAATATTTGAATACGATAGGACAGATCCAACGACGCAAGTCAGATATACCTGTGATGGAACAGACACCTATGTATTGGAATTAATTCAGGGACCGACATACATATTGAATCCTTAATTTCAATAACAATCCATAAAAAAGGGCGATTTAATCGCCCTTTTTTGTTTTCTTGAACCATAGCAGTATAATTACCAATTTTTAACAATTCCTATGGGCATAATAAAGCATCTTCAATGGGTCAAATTGGTAATAGTTGTGGTCATTCTTTCCATGGTATCCACAATCCATCCGCAAGGCAATTCCTCTAAGATAAGCAGCTACTGGAAAGACCGGATCTTTTATCGCCGGGAATTCCATGAACCGTTAAAGCTAATCCCACTTGAAATGCGGTATGGTGCCGGTTATTATGGCGGTGCCGGTTATTGGTGGGTGGATACAAAATCAAATTGGATCCGGTTTGATCAGCCGGTTCAGGGTTTCGATGGGGGTAGTCTTAACGGTAGAATATTTCATGCCATCGACCTGGATATATTTAAAACCAACCTAAGTCATTTTATTCTAAAAACCAGCTGGGCTGACCTGTTGACCGGGCTCAATATTCGGTATGTCAATCTCCTGTATTCCAATACTCTTCCTATCACAGAATGGGGGCAAACACAGGCCAGTTGGAATGTGGGCAGCAAGCAGTTTGCCCCTCGAATCCTATCCTTGGGATTGGCCCATTCCCTTAACCTGCAATGGTATGAATCCTGGTTTATTCAGGCATCCTATACATTTGGCCTAGCCACCAGTAAGTTTTATAAAACAAGCACCGGTTTGGAAGACAACCCTTCCGGGTGGGGAACCAGCGTCACCTATTCTGTTGGTATTCGATATATTCTGGATCCTGGACTGGATAACCGATTTTCCGTCGGATTGGAATTTCAAAATGGGTACACGAAAATTAATCGCATAACCGATAACGGTGATGTCACGCCAATCAAAGGATTTACCCTGCAGGATTTTGGTATTCGATTGTCCCTCTCCGCCTTTTACGGGGGCCAGCGAACCAGCGGCGATTTGGCGAAATCCTATTTTTACCGCGGCGACTATATTACCGCTCGGGAGAATTTTGCAACGTTCATAAAAGAATACCCAAACCACGCCAACCGGTACAGGGCCGAGCGCTTTTTAAACGCCTGCAATGCAAAAATTCCTGAGCAGCTGTTCGCGGAAGGGCTCCAGTTCGAAGAACGAAAAAAGTGGATCAATGCCGTTGAACGCTTTAAGCGCGCAAAACTATTGACGAAAGATCAACAACTGAAAGAATCGGTAGATCATCATTTACAGCGTATCGCAAGACTCCAGCTAAACGATGCAGAATTATTGCTTGATAAAGGATCGGCAAAAAATGCCTATCAAATAGTGGTGGAGACCAGCAGCTATTCGACAGATGCCAAAAAGGAGCTTAATCGTTTTCATGCGGAAGCTCTACTGGCAGATGCACAAAAAGCCATGGATCACGATTTGATTTATGATGCGCTGGACTTCATAAATAATGCGCTTGAACTCTACCCGGACTTTGCAGCGAAAAGCAGTGCGTTACGCTACCGGGCTGCCAGCTACCTTATTTCCGATGCCAATGCCGTAAACAGCAGTGAGGATATTATCTATGCGATCTATTCACTGGAAAACGCCAAAAAAATAACTGGTGATTTAGGAGAAAAGAACGAAAAATTATTGGCGGAATTACGGGATCGGTTGGCGTTGGTTGAGGAGAACGAAACGCGGAGCAATATTGCCAGGAAAACCAACGAGGAACGACAGAAGTTGGCAGCTAAATTGCGAGGAAAAATTGAGATCGGTATGACGATTCCGGAAATTCAGGATCGCCTGGGAGAACCCCACCAAATCAAGCGTGAAACACTCCGCGGTGAAAATGTGCAACTGTGGACTTATACATTAACAAATGGAAACCAACTGTTTCTCACTTTTCGCGAATTTGTCCTGTTTAAAATAGAAGAAAAATAAGACTACAATAGATGGGAATTTTTGGTAATAAACGAAAATTCCTGATAAATTACTTTTAAAACACCTGCAGCCGGGACGGCAAACAACATTCCCAGTGGACCAATCAAGGTTCCGCCAATAAGCAATGCAATCATAACCATGATGGGATGTAAACCCACACTCTCACCCACCAGGACTGGAGTGACAAAATTATTATCAATTTGCTGGACAATCAAAAACATGACAATAATATCAACAATATAAAATGGGGAAGGTATCGGTGTGATCCCAAACAGAACATGATTCAGGGCCACATCGCTGCCCAGATTATTCATCACCGCAATAACAATAGCAGGAATCATCCCCACAAACGGCCCCACCAGTGGAATCAGGTTTGCCAGGCCGGCGATCGTTCCAATAAAAACAATGAGAGTCAAATTTGCCCCACCGAGATTAAGGAAAAAGAGCCCAACAATGGACATGATGGATACACTAAAAGCGGCCAGCAATTGCCCCTGCAAATAACTGGATATTTGATGCTCAATATTGTAGATCATGCGAAGACCCACTTCGAAATATTTGTTGGGTATGAAACGGACCAGGGATTTTTTAAATCGATGATATTCAAAAAGTAAAATAATTGTAAATATCAACACCATTACAGTTGTAAACAAAAATCCTCCAATCGCACCCACCATGGATAAAATATTCTGCAGCGTACTTTTTACATAACTTTGAATCTTATTGACAATTTCAGCCTTACTGGCAGAATCGGTGAGGTCAAAGGAAGGAAGTTTCTCATGAATTAAATTGGACAGATCAGCAATGTATTCTTCCTGATTTAATTTACCGGAAAATTCTTTTGCCTGACCAACGAAGTTGGAAACAAAACTACTTAAAAACATGACAATAATGGCAAAGAATACCAGGGTAATGAGCAGTACACTCAATCCCCGGCTTTTAATTTTTCGCTCCAAAAAGTCTACCGCTGGTAGCAAAACGGTAGTAAACAGGAATGTAAAGATGAGCATGGTTATCACATTTGAAATATAGGGCCAGATGACATAAATGAACCCAACTACCATGATAGTAACAATCAAACGGTATATTTTTACCAGGGGATCGAGTGATGCAACGGGTGTACCCATCAGGATTCTTTTTGGGCGTCGGCTAATAATTCATTGGTTTTTCGTAAACGCGTGCTGGTTACACGAGCCAGATTCATTAATATTTTATTCCCTAAACTTGGTTTCCGGTCCATGATTGATTCCAAATCTGTTTGGGAAAAAACCAGAATAGTAGAACTGTCAATAGCTGCAGCAGTGGCGGAACGTGTATCGTTATCCAGCAATGCAAGTTCACCGAAGAAATCGCCCTGCTCTAAGGTGGCCAATATATTTTTATTTTCTGCATGGTCTTCTACGTAAATCTCCACGCTCCCCGTTAATATAATGTACATCGCCTCGCCTGGGGCGCTGCGTTTAAAAATGATTTCATGGGGGTGATAGGCGCGTTCATGGATTATATTCTCGACTTCCAGAAATTCTTTTTCTGAAAGACCTTGAAAAATCGGAACGTGCTTCAATGTTAATACCGTTTTACTCTCTGTTTGCTGCCAGTTTTTAAACAGATTAACCCAAAGTGCGTTTTTCAAGATATTCTCTCCTGATGATCTGTGAAATTCACAAACATTTCAGCGGTTGTCAAGTATTGGATGCGGAGATTAAATGAAAGAAATCCTCCGTTGCGAACAGAGGAGTGGACTGGGTATTTTTACAGGATGCAGTTGAACCGGATTTATGTCACAACAATTTTCATTCTATGTGCATTTCTTTGTGCTCAGGGAAATCAACGAAACTTTGATACCCAGATTCAATCATCAAATAAAGCCATCGAATCACTGAGAAAAGAAATAGAAGCGACTCGTAAACGCATTGAGCGGGAAGGGCAGAAAGAACAATCCACTACCAAAAATATTACCAATTTGGAGAAAGAAATATCGCTCCTTGATCGGTTGCTGTCAGAATTGGACCGGGAAATAAGGAAGACGCAACAAACCGTCGCTGCCCTGGAAAATGAGATTAGCCAAAAGGAAAATCAACTTGTGCGATTACAGGATCGCTATGCAAAAAGAGTGGTCGCCGTGTACAAAAAAGGTTCCCTTTCACCTCTTGAACAGATTTTCAGCTCCACTTCCTGGCGCCAGGCTATTTATCGCGCGAAATATCTGGAAATCATTTCCAATATTGATCGGAAGACACAGAAGCAAATCAATGCGTTAATCATCGAGATTAGTCAACAGAAATTGAACCAGGAAGCAGCCATTCGAAAAAGTGTCTCGCTGAAGAGAGAACAGACACAGGAGAAGAATGCACTTCGCAATAAAAAGAAGGAAAAAGAATTAGAATTGCGGAAAATCCGGCAAAACAAGGAGCAACTGGCAGAATTAATCCAGGAAAAACAGGCTGGTGTCCAGCAATTGGAAGCGGTGCGTAAAAAATTACTGGAAGACAAGGATAGATTTGAACGGGAAGAACGCCTGCGAAAACAACGTGAAGCATTGAGTGCCAGGAATTTTTCCGAACTAAAAGGAAAACTGAGCTGGCCTGCGGCGGGACGAGTGGTGGCAAATTTTGGTCGACAATGGAATCCAAAATTGAAAACAACGACGGAAAACCCAGGAATTGATATAAAGGGGAAACCTGGTTCTCCAATCACGGCCGTAATGAATGGAATTATTATTTCAATTACCTACATTCGAGGGTATGGAACCACCATGATTATCGACCATGGAGGTGGCTTTTATACGGTCTATAGCCATGTTACAAACATCCAGGTGAATATGGATAGCGAAGTACGAGGGGGGGACGTCATTGCGAACATGGGTGATTCAGGATCCGTAAATGGGTCCATGCTCCACTTTGAGATCTGGGGTGAAAATAAAAAATTAGATCCGGTGCTATGGCTTACAAAACAATAATTGATTTTGGAGAAAATGTTCATCCTGTTATTTGGCAACGATTGACAAAAATTGCCCAATCGGGACAGGTAAGTAACGGGTATATCTTTTCCGGACCCAGTGGTGTCGGGAAAGAAGGGGTGGCATTATCATTTGCCGCACTGTTGAATTGCAAACAGCCGGAAGATGGCGCATGCGGACATTGTGATGCCTGTGCACGGTTTAAAACACTTCAGCATGAACATTTGCATCTGGTGTTTCCTTTACCGCGGGGCAAGACATCAACCAATGCCAACAACGATCCTTTCCAGGATTTAGATACGGATGCTGTCAATGGCATTCATGCTTCCATAGCAAAAAAGACGGCCGACCCATTCCATAAAATTATGGTTCCCAAAGCCAATCGAATACGCATCCAATCGATCCGACATCTGCGACAGGTTTTGTACATGAAAATGGTGGAAAAAGGACGACGAGTAGTCGTGATTTTTGATGCACAACTCCTATCTGCTGGTCAGGGCGAAGCGGCAAATTCTCTGTTAAAGCTGCTGGAAGAACCGCCGGACCGAACCACTTTTGTATTGATTACGGACAACAGGAGCGAATTATTGCCAACGATTTTATCCCGCTGTCAGCACATCCATTTTCCATCCCTGGATGAATCTATCCTGGAATCATTGATACCGGATGCACCTGGCGAAATGGGAAGAAAAACAGTGGCATTACTGGCCGGGGGCAATGTGAATTTTGGCCGCCGGCTCAGTCACCTGGGTGTGACAGAATTGAGGGAATTTGTTGCAATTATTATTGATAATCTTATAGCACCTGATCCGAAAGGGCATCGCCAATTTGTTCGTGAAATGACCAAGTTGGCTGGCAGTGATTTGAATGAATTTGATTTCCGGATTTCAGTGGCAGAAACCTGGTTTGGTTTACTGGCGAAATGGAAAACCGGTACACTCCAATCTGGCCTGGAACCAAAACTGCAGAAGGTTTTAGAGGTGACAGATGAAAAATACCCGGTAGCCAATTTTGTGGAAATAATGAACGAATTGGAAAAGGTAAAGCACAGCCCTCGTCAGAATCTGAATCTTGCACTGGCTTTCACCGCGGCCACCATTAGAATACAGCATTTTCTCCATGGGGCAACACGCTTTAGCCTCCAACATGAAAGCATGGCTAAATTTACCGAATGAAAAACACCTTCTATATCACCACACCAATCTATTACGTCAATGATAAACCCCATATCGGGCATGCCTATACAACTATTTTAGCAGATGTATTGGCCCGTTATCACCGCGCCGCAGGTGAAAAAGTCTTCTTTTTGACCGGTCTTGATGAACATGGACAAAAAGTACAACAGGCCGCTGAAGCACGCGGAATTTCAACCCAACAGCATTGTGATGAAATGGCACCGCGCTTTCTTGAATTATGGGAAAAACTCCATATTCAATACGATGATTTTATTCGCACAACGGAACCGCGGCATATTGGCGTGGTCCAACAGGTTCTGCAAAAAGTCTTCGATAGTGGTGATATTTATATGGCCGAATACGAGGGATTGTATTCAGTTTCAGAAGAACGCTTCATTACGGAAAAAGAAGCGGAATCCGGTGAATTTCGTGATATTAAAAAGCTGAAAGAAAAGAATTATTTTTTCCGCATGGGGAAATACCAGCAAGCATTGCTGGATCATATTAAAGCCCATCCCGAATTCATTCAACCGGAACACCGGAAGAATGAAATCCTGGGATTTTTGCGCAAACCGTTAGGCGATTTATGCATTTCCCGTCCCAAAACACGATTGAATTGGGGAGTAGAATTGCCTTTCGACCAGGACTATGTAACCTACGTGTGGTTTGATGCCCTTTTAAACTATATTACTGCACCAGGTTATTTATCCCATGAAGAATCCTTCGCAACCTGGTGGCCCGCCAATTACCATTTGATAGGTAAAGATATTTTAACGACCCATGCTGTGTACTGGCCAACCATGTTGTTTTCAGCAGGATTGGCGCAACCCCGCACCATTTTTGCCCATGGCTGGTGGCTAAGTGGGGAAGCCAAGATGAGTAAATCATTGGGGAATGTGGTAAATCCTTTGCAGTTGATTGATGACTATGGCGTTGATCCTGTACGTTATTATCTCATGCGTGAAATGGTGCTGGGGCAGGATGCCAGTTTCACTTTGGAATCGTTTATCAAGCGGTACAACAGTGATCTGGCGAATGATTTCGGAAACCTGCTGAGCCGGGTGAGTACCTTGATAAGCCGCAATTTCAGCGGGTCTATTCCCGAACCTGGTTTGGTTACAGAGTCAGAACATGAGATTATTGTGGGAGCGGAAAAAACAATTGATCAAGTCAGGAATCTTATCAATACGATGCGGGTCAATGACGCCATCGAGGAAACGCTCCAATTTGTACGCAGTGTGAATCGCTATATGGAACAACAGGCTCCGTGGAAACAAGTAAAAACCGACATGGCAGCAGCAGGAAGGACACTCTACACGGCTGCGGAAGCGTTGCGCATCAGTGCCTTATTGCTTCAGCCGGTAATGCCCAGCCGGACCAACGAAGTTCTGGATATTTTACAGCACACCGATACCGTATTGATGTGGGGCGGATTAAAACCGGGCACATTGTTAAAGAAACACGACCCCCTGTTTCCCAGAATTAACCAAACATCCCAACAATCAGACAAACAAATGGTGAAAGAGAACATGGTGACCGAAAACGTTGTAACCTTCGATGATTTTAGCAAATTAAAATTGAAAACGGCCAAAATACTTTATGCCGAGAAAGTGGGTGGCGCCGATCGTCTCTTGCGATTGGAAGTTGAAGTGGGTGAGACGAAAAGACAGATTGTTGCCGGAATCGCCGAACATTATTCAGCCGAATCACTGATTGGTAAAATAATTGTACTCGTTTCCAATTTAAAGCCGGCTAAAATCAGAGGGATCGAATCCAATGGCATGTTATTGGCAGCAAAAAAAGGACGCGATCTGACTTTGGTAACACTGGATGATAGCACCATTGGAAGTGGGGCCGACGTCAATTAATTGAATAATGAATAAGTATATGTAACTCTTGACCAAACAGCAAAACCTGAATCATGTATTTGCCGTCCTGCAGGCCTTGCTGGTAACATTCCTTTGGTCTACCTCTTTTATTATCATTAAATGGGAGCTGACAGACCTTCCTCCAATTACATATGCAGGTCTGCGATATACCTTAGCATTTTTATGTTTCCTTCCATACCTGCTAAAACAGAATATTCGCAGGGAAATCCAACAACTCAACTCCAATCAGTGGCAAGATTTAATCTGGTTAGGAATTATATTTTATACCCTGACCCAGGGACTGCAATTTTTAGGCCTCTCATTGGTGCCGGCTGTCACAGTCAGTCTCGTACTCAATTTTACTCCTCTCATTGTCGCTGCTATGGGCTATGTACTGCTTGATGAAAAACCCAGCACCTTGCAATGGTCCGGAGCTATCCTATTCATTTTAGGTATTCTAACCTATTTCTATCCCGTGTCCTTCAAGGGAAACCAGGGATTGGGATTTTTGGTAATGTCCATGGCTGTACTGGCCAATTCGGGGTCAGCCATTCTAGGACGAAAAGTTAATCGCAACCAAACCATTCGTTCCATAGTGGTTACCTTTATTAGCATGGGTATTGGAGCTTTCATTCTGCTGGGGATTGGATTATTGATAGAGGGAATCCCAAGTATTACCAATAAAAACTGGGTATACCTTGGCTGGCTGGCGGTGGTGAATACGGCCATTGCCTTCACTCTTTGGAACCATACCTTGCGATCACTCAAGGCCATGGAATCCAGTATTATAAATGGTACCATGCTCATCCAAATTGCCATTCTGGCCTGGTTTTTTCTCGATGAAAAGATTACGGTTCAACAGGGGATTGGGATGGGGATTGCCACAGTAGGTGCTGTATTGGTTCAACTAAAAACCAAAATAAGGGACCAATCAGTTACTGGCTGAGTTGATCAGCCGTCTTTTGATTTAATTTGTGTAATCTACTCTTTAAACAGATTACTCAATTTCACCAGCTTGGGTTGTATAACGCTGGCACAATATGGGACATTGGGATGCTTTGTAAAATAGTCCTGATGGTATTCTTCGGCGGGATAAAATTCCAACAGCGGTTCTATTTTGGTAACAATCGGATTATTGTATTTTTGTGAAGTTTCCAATTCCTGCAACGATGCCAGTGCCGCCTTGTGTTGTGCTTCATCGTGGGTAAAAATCACGGATCGGTATTGGGTTCCCACATCGTTTCCCTGTCGGTTTACCGTGGTAGGATCATGACTTTCCCAGAATATTTTCAAACAATCATCAAAGCGAATTTCAGCCGGATCAAATGTTATCTGAATGACTTCTGCATGCCCCGTGTCCCCACGGCATACATCCTCATAGGTTGGGTCTTGGGTGGTGCCACCGGCATAACCGGAAACACTTTTCACTATTCCGGGAATGCGCGTGAAGACAGCCTCCATGCACCAGAAGCATCCACCTCCGAAGGTTGCCTGTTCCAGTGGCATTTTAAGTGAAATCCGAACCCATTGCGAAAATTAGATTTCGTGCTTTGAAAAAATCAGATAGTCAACGATAAACGTAAATGCAGGGAACAGGATACTCAACATATAAGTAGTACCTGCCCCGATGGTGCGGAATCCGTCAATGGAACCAATTTCCCGAAATACGACAATAATGATAGTACAGAGCGTTAAAGCCTTTAAAATTCCAAATATCCAAAACATTTGTTTTCGACTCATAATACCTCCTTAGTAATTGTGGTATATCAATTTACGGATTTTCATTGTCATCATGAAGGTTACTCTTGTAACTGACTTTCGGGAGTGAATTTTACAACTTCATTTCTAATGGGTTCTAATGTATGCAAATAATCATATATGGCACCCAAATCTTCCCGTGTCATCCCGGCATACATGGTCCAGGGCATCATCGTATTGAATTCATTTTTCCCTACTCTGGGAGGATTATAATTTGACAGATCGTAAAATTTAAATTGATCCACAAATCGTTTTTTATTCCACCTTCCAATACCTGTATCCATGTCCGGTGTTAAATTGGCGGTGCGCACCATACCAAACCCAGGCATTGGAAATTCGCGGCCGCCGGAAAATGCACGTTCAGGTATAATCTGGCCCTGCTCTACCTGTGTATGGCATTCCATACAACCACTGGCGGTTGCCATGTATTTCCCATAGGCCACAGAATCATATGAAGATGGCTTTTCTAATTTTTTACTGATGTGGGGAATGGTATTCACAATAATATTCATAGGAAAATTGTTTTTGGATTTTGGTACAGCATGTGGTCTGGCTGGTAACTGCCGTATGTACGCAATTACACTATGGATATCTTCATCGGTCAATTGCCCAAAATAAGGATAGGGCATGATGGGGAAAAGGGCACGATTATCGCGGCTTACACCTGTTGTGATGGCACGATATATTTCTCCGGGAGTCCAGTCACCAATAGCAGCGGGAGTGATATTGGGTGCATAATAGGTTCCTGGCAAACCCATGGATTCATCAAATTCTTCGCCACCAACGCCCTCAGTTTCAGGAATCATCGGTCCGGAAAATTTTGTCCAGTCTCGAGTCCCATGGCAGTCTACACAAACCATGACATGATTGGCTAAATATTCCCCACGTGTAATCATGTCGTGTGTGGGACCAATGGTTAAATATTCGTCCACAGGAATATTAGGTAAAAAGAAAACAATGTGGATTATTGCTGCCGAGACAAAGACAATTAATATCGCAAAAACGATGAGGGTAATCTTTAAGGGGGTTTTCATTCGGTCACTCCTTTATCCCCCGAAATATGAATCGATCATTTCTTCACCAGCCAATGTGTAAATAATCGATGATTGGCGCGGCAAAGTTACAACGGCATAAATCCTATTCAAAATTCGTTATTTCGCCATAAATTTTCCGGATATATTCCCCCATATACAAGGGAAATGAGTTGGTCTTTAACCAGCTGTTTATCTTCCTGATAGGTAACCCCAAACCATCGTTCATCGGTTTGATATACCTTTATTTTTCCTGTGTGGTTGGTAATCATTTTATCCAATACCAGCGGAAGGAAGAATTCCGCTTTCAGTTCTTGCGGGTAGCTACGCAAAAAATGATCGAAATCATGTTCAATATTTGTAAATATATCAGGAAGAAATCCCATCAGATTCATGGATACATGGGTTGTATCGGACAATGGGGTAAACTGCCCGCTTTCCTCAAATCCCAGTACGCCCTCTTTTCCGTATATCTTGGTTCGCTCAGTGATGGCTTTCAGATACCCGGAAGGATCTACTTCACAGACACCCCGGGACACAGACCCGAATTCAGACACGGTGTGACGTAATTGATAGCCAATCAGACAATGATCAGTGGTAGGTGTATTATTGAAATGATTGTATGCTAATTGGTAGGCACCACGGCCGTAAAAGTCATCTGCATTGATGACCGTGAGTGGTTCCTTTACCACATCTCTGGCCATCCAAAGAGCATGGGCCGTTCCCCACGGTTTTTCCCTTCCTTTTGGGACGGTAAACCCCGCCGGCAACCGGTTCAATTCCTGGAAGACAAAATGGAGATCAAGTTTGCCCCGTAACTTGCTTTCAAATCGATCTCGGAAAGCTTCTTCCATCTGTTTTCTTATGACAAAGACGACTGATTCAAAACCAGCTTGCCAGGCATCGTAGAGTGAATAATCAATAATGGCTTCACCTGATGGCCCAAATTGGTCCAGTTGCTTCAGCCCACCGTAACGGCTTCCCATTCCGGCTGCGAGTACGACAATTGTTTGATGCATTTTTCTCTCTTTATTGTAGACTGAAATTAGACCATATTCTGGTTAGAATAACAGCAGAAGCCACGGAAATAACAGTGGTAATCACCGCTGGGATCGTATTTCCATAAAGCCAGAAACCGGTTGCAAATAATCCATTGTAAATGATCAGCAG
>CAZZIU010000020.1:0-25631 GCA_964654545.1 uncultured bacterium | reverse complement strand
GCTACCAAAAATGAAATTATCATGGCCGCCAATTCGCTGGCAGCATTGATTCGCCACCAAAACCAGCGCAATAAAAACAGCAATCCGGTTCCGGCACCGATCTGCAGCATGATATGAAATGCCTGCAATGCATTGCGTAAAAGTAGTGCCAGAAGGGCGGACAATGTCATGAGGATAAGAATGGTTAGGCGGCCTATTAAGACCTGCCTTTTTTGTGTCGCATCGGGGCGGATAAAACGAATATAAAAATCATTTACAACATAGGAAGCACCCCAGTTCAAATGGGTAGAAATAGTGGACATGACGGCTGCAATTAACGATGCCACAACCAATCCCAAAATACCGGACGGTAAATACGTCAGCATGGCTGAGTACGCCAGGTCATGTCGAACGATATTGGGGTCCAACTGAGGAAAGGCAACCTGCAGGGATTCGATGGAGGGAAATAGTACCAGGGATGACAAAGCCACAATAATCCAGGGCCAGGGACGCAGGCCATAATGTGCCAGATTAAATAGCAAGGTAGCACCCACGGCATTTTTTTCATCTTTGGCAGCCAGCATTCGTTGGGCCACATAACCACCACCACCCGGTTCGGCACCAGGATACCATACACTCCACCATTGTACCGCTAAGGGAATGATGAAGACTGTCCATAGCAAATCCGGGTTGGAAAAATCCGGGAAAAATGCGATTTTGTCTTTCACTTCAGGGTGATGCAATAAATTCCATAGCCCACCGATTTGTGGTAGCCCAAGGATGATTTTGGCGGCGTAAATAGACCCGATCATGGCGATGGTAAACTGAATGGCATCGGTAATTAAGACGCCTCGTAAACCACCCAACATGCTGTAACTCACCACAACCAGGGCTATCCAGAATACGGCTTGGAAAGGCGTAAGTCCCAGCATGACACCACCAATCTTAATTGCCGCGAGGAGAACCGAAGCCATGATGATGACATTGAAGAAAACACCCAGATACAATGCGCGAAATCCACGCAGGAAGGAGGCCATTTTCCCACTATAACGCAATTCATAAAATTCAATATCCGTTAGGACATTCGATCGACGCCACAACTTGGCGTAAATAAATACGGTAACCATACCGGTAAGTAAAAATGCCCACCACATCCAGTTGCCGGCCACACCATGCTGGCGAACCAGATCGGTAACAAGATTGGGAGTATCGGCAGAAAAAGTGGTGGCCACCATGGATACACCGAGTAACCACCAGGGCATGTTTTTCCCCGATGCGAAAAATTCATTACTGCTGGTTCCTGCTTTTCGTGATACACTCACTCCCACCAGGAGTGACACGGCAAAAAAACCAATAATCCATATCCAGTCAATCAATTGTAGTACCATTGTATATACCTTATGTCAAATAAATGTGCCTAGCTATTACCACCTGTAAGATCACTATTGTGAGAGGCGTTGGCGCCCCGATGCACTAGGGATGAACCACCCTTTCCAATTTGGACGTATCGTATCCTCGTCACTGGGTGGCGGCAACAAGCCTGTCTATCGTTTCGTTGTCTCTTTTTGGACTCGGATAAGTATCCATAGGTATTTGTCTGATGAACTGCCCACCAACGCAACCGGATAGTTGTCCTCATCCAATTCCAGTACATAATAGTCGGCACAACAAAAAAGGAAAAAAGATACATTCAGCTTCGCAGGTTCGTCCGGATTGGGATTTTTGCCACACCATTGGCGATAGATTTCTCCCCGTCAGGTGATCCTTTATACCCTTTGTTTAGCACATCAATTTTGCCATCGGATCTGAGAGTGTAGGTGGCGGTGACGGCTGTTAGGTCTTTTTCAAAACGATGTGGAAAACGAGCCATTTCATACCAGGTGCCTATATAGCGCTGAATGTCAAAATCAGAAACGGTGCTGGTATCAATATTGCCGGAGTTTTCTTTACAACCTATTTGAATTACCAATCCAATCAATAACCATGTCCATCTCATTGTTGCCTCATGTTGTTATTACCAATGCTGCACTAATTTTTTACTTCATCGGGATAAAACTTATTGCAGAACCGCCTCCTGCCGCCATGTGGATTGCCAGGCTGTCAGCGTTCGACACGCGACGATTTTCTATTCGTATCGAGGTTGGATTTTTATCCCAATGGGCATCAATTCCATCGGAGTAGATGGTAGCCATGTACGTCAAATTACTATCCAGAAAATCCAGTGAAAGTTTATAATCCCGTTCGTTCTCATCAGTGACGCCGCCGAAAAACCAGTTATCACTGTTTCGTTCTTTTCTTGCAATCATCACAAAATCACCAATGGCGCCATCAATCACGTGGGATTCACTCCAATCCACTGCCACATCCCTGATAAATTGAAAGGCGGGATGCCCCTTATAATTTTCCAATAAATCGCATGCCATTTGAATGGGGCTGTAAATCACCACATATAGCGCCAGCTGTTGTGCCAATGTTGTATTAATCTGGTTGTCATCCTTATAGGGGGAAAGTTTGATATTGAATACACCCGGTGTGAAATCCAGGGGTCCTGCCAGCATGCGGGTAAACGGCACGATTGTAAGATGCTCTGGTGGATTTCCGCCATCAGACGCCCATGCATTGAATTCCTGTCCACGCACGCCCTCACGGGATATAGCATTGGGAAAGGTTCGTCGTAATCCAGTATCCTTTATGGGTTCGTGGGCATTAATGGCTATCTCATATGTAGCTGCTGTTTCAATGACCTTTCGATAGTGGTTTACCATCCATTGCCCATGATGGTATTCACCTTCGGGAACTACCGTACCCACATAACCGGTTTTGGCGGCATGAATTCCCAGTTTTTTCATGAGCGTATAGGCAGTATCCAATTGGTGTTCGTAGGTCCTTGGTGCGGCGGCGGTTTCATGGTGCATGATAATTTCCACGCCACGTTTTTTCCCGTACTGGACGACTTTGGCTAAATCATAGTCAGGATAGGGCGTAACAAAATCAAATACATCTTCACGGTCAGGAACCATAAACCAGTGCTCCCAACCTGTATTCCAACCCTCAATCAGGAGGGCTCCAATACCATTATCAGCCGCAAAATCGATGAATGCCAGGCTATTTTCAGTGGTGGCTCCGTGTCGTCCGCTGGCCATATCCCAGGTGGTTTTACCCAGGTGTAATTCCCACCAGATACCCACATATTTTGTGGGCGTGAACCAGGAAACATCACCTAATTGATTTGGTTCATTCAGGTTCAAAATAAGGGAGGACTCAATGAGATCACCGGCTCGTTCGGACAATTGAATCGTGCGCCAGGGGGTATAAAAGGGTAATTGCCGAATTACTTTGTACTCGTGTCGTTTTGATCCTACCAAGGCACTTTTCAGGGATAAACCCAGCGTATCAATGGCCAAGGTCATCCCTGCATAATCGGTGAGATTTGCTTCGTGAAAACTAAGATAGATACCACCATCCGACTTCATGGTAACGGGCGTATTCACTGCATTGTTGGGTATATAGGATTGTGCCAGATTGTTGTGGTTTCGATATTGAATAGCATTAATCTCAGACAACCTGGTGGACCGATATAAGTGCTCATAAATATCCCAATCTCCGGGTGTCCACCACACCAGGGGATTATCATGAAGGTTGAACTCAGTATTTTCATCCAATATTTTGACAGAATCAGGTGCAAAATCGGAAGGAAAACCATAACGGAAACCTACCCCATCATCAAATACCCGAAAGATTACTTTCAGTGTTCGATACGGTTTTTTAATCTCCTGAAGGGTAATCACACATTGGGTGTACGTATTCTGTACTTCTGCCTGTTCACCCCAGGGCATTTCCCAGGTTTCATCATGTTCGGATTGAAACACATCGGTAATTACAATGCTGTCCGAAAACGTGGGATTATCCTGAAATGTGAAGCCCATTGTTGAAGATTGAATGACAGCGCTATTGTTGTAGTGCACTGCATAGACAGGTTGTCCATTTTCCGTTGTTGTAAATGTTACTCGAATAGTATTGGAGGGGGACGCAATGGTGACGGGTCTGTTTTCTTCCTTACAAGACCAGAGAAGCAGGAGTAGTAGTATATAATAGTGTTTCATTGCGTGTCAGAAATTGTTGGTTTCGCGAAACAAAAACTACAGTTTTAACAGAATAATTTGAAGAGCGGGTTTGATTATTTCACCAGCAACGATATGCCCACCATGGTCAGAAAAAATAACAGAATTTGTTTAAAGCGATCCTGTTGGATATGTGCAACCATGGCATTCCCAAACCAAATGGATCCAAGCATGATTGGCATGAGCAGGAGTGCCGTCAGGATATGGCTAATCGATATCATATTTTGGGAGAACAACAAGGGAAGTCGCCCAATATTGATCATCCCTAAAAGCCCAAAGAGCGTGGCACGAATATGTGTGGAATCCTGCACACGGTTGGTTACATAAGTAACATACAGAGGGCCGCCCGTATTAAATAGGCCTGAAAAAAACCCGCCGATCAAACCAAACAGCCATCCCAGGTGATTCACGAACGGAATGGCGCGCCGCGTGACTCGAAGGGTAGCTGCGTAGAAGATAATGAACACCCCTAACACCCGAATGAGAAAAGTAGGGTTTCCGAAACGAAGGGAAAAAATCCCTAACAGCAAGCCGATAATTGCAAACAAGCCTATATCACGAATGACCCGTTTGTCCATTTGAGAGTAATGTTTGCTAATTAAGATTGCACTAAACAGAGCCAGAAGAATTGAAAGCACCATAATGGCGTCGTGTAACTCAAGGACGATAAGTAAAATAGGTAGTGCAACCAGAACGGCAGCGAAACCAACGATGGTTTGGACGAAAAATCCTGCGCCGATTGCGAAACAGAGGATGGCATAATGGAGAAAATTATCCAGTAAAAAATCCTTCAATCGAATGAATCGTTAAAGGGCTAAATGATTCGTTTTTGTGTGGAATAGAAACTAGATAAAATTACAGGCTAAATCAGGTATGACCGGTACAAAAAGTTGGTTACAATAAACCCTCAATCATACGCTTGTATTCATCCATGATGTGGGATTCCTGACTCTGGGATTTCATGACCGTTCTGGCATGATAATTATATTCTTTATCGATGACGATAATTGTTGGAACATCCCGAACCTCCATTGCTTTGGCCAGTTTGGCATCTTTATCATAGGCAAAGAAAATATTGTGTTTACTCCGCTCCACAAATGATTTGACAGATTCCATGGATTCATGACCAATGTTTACGGCAATGATGACGACATCCAGATTCATATTAAAATATTCTTCCAAGGCAGCAATCTGGGTTAAACTGCTAAGTGACGTCTGGGAATTGATATCCCAAAAATCCAGAAGAATCACTTTATTGTGCAATGTTTCAGAAACCACCGGTTCTCCGTCAAAAGTTTGGAGTTCAAAATCCACTGCGGATGACCGTTTCCCACCGGCAAATAATGGAGATGCCATAAAAACAAGTGGCACAACAAGCAGGAACAAAAGAATATAACTGAATTTTTTCACCATCCTTTTCCATGTGTTCTGCCTGGAAATCCGATTGGTTGTTCTATGCGTAAGCGAATCTTGTAACATGGCCTATCTCCCTTTTTTGTCCGCTTTTAATAGATCCTTCATTGTAAAAGTGATACACAATTGTTATGCCAAAATGCCATAGAAATTCACTAAGTGTAATATTATCATTATTATATACTAAATTTCATTTTTCTATCCATTCCAATTTTTATATACTATTTATATATTGTATATCATCTATTGTAGATCCACATTTGTTTGTTAATGGAATAATGCTAAAATTGGAATATGAATATGATATACAGATTGGCTAGGAAGACTCTATACCTATACAGTATTCTTGGTGTTACCCTGTTATGGGCCCAACCAATGACGACCGATTACCTCCGCACACTGTCAGAAACCGGACTATTTTTTTCTCTGGAAAATGATTGGTTTGGATCGTTTTCCCCCGAAAACCCGCGGTTCACAAAACCGAATGCTTTTGACACCTATTTCCGTGATCAAATGCGCTGGGAATTGCCAAAAATGAAGATAGCGACATCCTACAGTGATTTATTACTCTATGGTGTTTTTATTGGTGGAATTCCCATTACACCATTATTGAGCAATGAAGATTATGTTCCACTTTTATTGACCCAGATTGAAGTTATGGCGGTAAATGGCATCATTACTGATTTAATAAAAACAGGTGTGGGACGTCAACGCCCCGCCGCCTATTACGAAACGCGAGATGAAGGGGATGATGCCAACATGTCCTTTATCAGTGGGCACACCAGTTTTGCTTTTTCCATCGGTACATCGACGGCCATGATGCTGACACGATCATACCCTGAATATAAAAACAGCATCTGGGTAACAAGCATGACCCTGGCGGCTGCTACGGGATACTTTCGGATTGCTGCGGATAAGCACTATATGACGGATGTATTGTGTGGGGCTATAACAGGCTACGTCGTGGGACGATGGGTTACATCGCGAAATACGGACAAGTATTTCACTGATTCTTCAGAAAATTCAGATCGGTCAGTCATGTACCGCTTTTCATGGAATATATGACAATTTAAAGTTCGGCTTTTCTTTTCGCCGATAAACGATCAATATCACACCGCAAAACAGTTGTGCGTTTTAACATGGATTGATCGTAGGTCCACTCTTTTTCTTCCTCATACTGACCCATAAGAATATTTAACCCTTCGATTTTTTCATTTGGATCAGTGACAATATACAGTCGACCATAGCCAACAACACTTTGAAAGGTCATGGTATAATCACAGGCGATATTGCCCGGTACCAATTCATGATCGATGTCCATTTGGAAGCAGACAACATTGTTTTTCTTGATCAGGTCAATCTTGCGACCTGTATTGGCGCAATGAAAATAGAGGGAATCAGGTGGGCCTGACCGGTAACCAAAATTCATTGCCACAATGTAAGGTAAATTGTCATCTGCGAAGGCGATGCGGCAAACATCAGCTTTGTGAATAATGGCCTCAATTTCTGATCGATCATAAACGGCACGATCTTTCCGCCGCAATTTCACGGGTATAGGATCAGCCATGGTTATCCAATTTATTTCTGTCTGCCATAGCGGAAATGAAATACAATCCTCCACTGGCTCCGAAAGGGTTGGAAGTGTTCAGACCTATTCCAGGCGCAATGATGATGGCCACAAAGCCTTTACACCTATACAGGGGCAGGTATCGGTTGACATTTTTGGTTTCTTTTTCACTTTCCGTCACACCAGAGTATAGTATAATAAGGAATAATGGCGAAACAGGAATTAATCCTTCACCAATTATTGAATTGCACTGAAATTATACCATGCTTATCGATACCCATTGTCACCTTTACCTGACTGATCAGGAATCGGATATCAATTCCATTGTTCAACGAGCGGCAGAAGCAGGTGTCACACGCATGGTGTGTCCAGCAATTGATCTGAATTCAGCCCTGCAGGCAATTCAATTATCAAAGCAATTTGATCAGGTGGTCGCAGCAGTCGGCATTCACCCCAATTATACAAGCCAAGTGGACGACGATTACCTGACAAAATTAACGTCGATTATTGCGCAGGAGGATATTGTTGCTGTTGGTGAAATTGGTTTGGATTATTATCGGGATTATGCCACGCCGGAACAACAGAAAGCCAGTTTCATAGACCAAATCAGGCTAGCGATTGAATCTGATTTACCGGTTATAGTTCACAACCGGGAAGCGGATGAGGATACCATCGATTTACTTACAAACACAGGATGTTCACGTGGTGTTGCCCATTGTTTTTCTTCAGATTATTTAACGGCAAAAGCATTCTTGGAGTTAGGCTTTTATATATCATTTGCAGGAAATATCACATTCAAAAACACCCATTTGAGAGAGGTGGCAAAAGCAATTCCGCTTGATCGTACGCTGGTTGAGACGGACGCCCCATTTTTGAGTCCGGTCCCATTTCGTGGAAAACAAAATGAACCTGCCCGCTGCCGTTTGGTTGCCCAGCAACTTGCAGCGGTTCATAGCATGCCCGTGGAAGATGTAGCACAGATTACCAGTACCAATGCTAAACGATTATTTTCTCTGTCATGATATTTGATTTTTAAGCAAATTGTCGTTCATGGTCAAGCAACCAACGTTTTCGTTCTAACCCGCCACCATACCCAGTTAATGTACCATCCTTTCCAATAACACGATGACAGGGATTGATGATAGCAATCCGGTTATGGCCATTGGCATTGGCAACCGCCCTTACAGCACCGGGTGATCCTATGCGCTGGGCTAGCATTTGGTACGATATGGTTTCGCCATACCCAATGGTGTGCAACATTTTCCAGACCGTTTGTTGAAAATCCGTTCCTGGGTTATCCAGCGGCAAATCAAATAATTGTCTTTTACCGGAAAAATATTCTGCCATTTGTTTTTCAAGGTCATTGAAAAGGGGATGAGGACCAGGGAGAATGACAGCATTACGCCTTTTTCTCAAGGCTTGAATATTGGTTTCGAGCATGCGCCGATCAGTGAATTCAACCAGGCTGATACCTCTATCATTAGCACAGGCAAACAGGGGTCCTAAGGGAGTAGTAATGCGCGTAATATTGATAACACTTTTCTCCCCTGCTTTGGTAGGGGGTTTCCCAAAAATAGAAATAAACTGATCTGTAAATGCACTCAAACTCTCGTACCCACTATCAAACGCAGAAGCGGTTACTGAATTGCCACTGCTCATCTGTCGGTAGGCATGATTTATTCGATAGAGCCGTTGATAGGCCTGAAAGGTCATGTTATGATGTTTTAAAAACCAGCGTCTAAGTGAAACCGGATCTATGCCATAGTTACGTATATCCTTATCTTTAATACGGCGGTAAGGATCGTTATGAAGTTTGGTTATTAATTCCTGGATATTGTCAGGTGTGAGGCCCAAAGGTTCCAATGGTTTACAAACTTTACAGGGTCGATAACCGTTGCAAAGCGCATCTTTATTGGAATTAAAAAATTCCACATTCTCCGGCTTAGGTTTGCGTGCACTGCACAGCGGGCGACAAAATATACCGGTGGTTTTTACAGCCATTACGCAAAGACCTTCAAATGAAGAATCTTTGTTTATAAAGGCATCATATTTGTCCTGAAATGAAAGTGCTGTCATTGTCTTTTTCCAATATGGTTAGATAGTTGCGCTAACTTAATTGTATTCAAAAATCTTCACTACCGAAAACTGAACGTGCAATTTTTATCCTTTCTGGGAGTCTAACATGGCCGCCACAATTCTTTTGATATACAAATGGTGAGGTTCCCACCCATTCCAACCGGCAGTAACCCATTCTTTTATTTTTTGATCTCGATCCTGTCCTGGTTTCGCTTCCAATACATCACAGACGGTCATGGTCCATTTATGGTCGGGAAAGGGTAACAATTCCCACCCTTGGCGGGGGATAGCCTTATGCACTTTTTGTACTTGTAAACCAGAAAAGTGATGTTCTACAACCAGACATAACCCAATCAGGGCATACGTAAGTCCGATAGGTTTTATCTTTGATCCCGAATGTTGTGCAGCATAGGTATCCACGGCAAGTTGGTGAATGAATGATTGTCGATCTTGTTGCAAGGTATACGCAATGAGTTTCAGGTATTGACCATAGCATTCTCCCGATGCATGGAAGCGTACGGGAGCAGGTAATCTTTCATCGGGATAGGCAACGCCGCAAGCGGGACATCTATTGGGATTGTTTATTTCCACAAGTAATACACATTCCTTTACTGAAAATTTTCACAAGGAAATTACCACCGGCAGCACCACCATGGAATGTGAATAAAACTTGCACAATGACTGACCAGTCAGTAATTTACTGAATAGTTATTTGGAGATAATATGTCAATTTCAGAACGAAAAGCACGGGAAAAAGAGCACCGTAGAAGAACCATTCTGCATGCCGCAGAAAGGCTGTTTGCCCGTGAAGGATTTATGAATACATCGCTGGATGCCATTGCGGAAGAAGTGGAAATCAGCAAGGGTACGATTTATTTATATTTTAAAAATAAAGAAGATTTATTTTTCACATTGATCCACGAAAAATTTGAGGAACTCATCCAAAAAGTGACATCAAAACTATCCGAAACCACGTCTCTGGAAGAATTGGTATCGGTTGGCATTGCGGTCATGATTGATGAAACCAAACGGCAACATTATTTATTCCGGCTGACGCATGCCGAGCAGACAAAAGTGAAATCCCAATCCCATCGGGAACTGCGATCCAGAATTATGGCGCTGCGCAATAAATATATTTGCGAATTGGAGGATGTCATTGAACATCATATAACTGACTCCACCAATATATCTCCCAAAACAATAGCGCTAACAATGACCGGAGCGACCACCGCCGCCATGATGGAATGGATGATTTCAAACGGGTCAATCTCATTAGACACCTTGAAAACGGAGATTGCCACAATTATTCAAAGGGGTATTGTGCATGATTAAACATGATATGAAAAAGTTCCAGCGCGGGGGGAAATACCTGGTTACGGGATTAATCCTGGGATTGGTCACGCTAAATGCCCAGGAAAGAATTGTCCTGGATCTGGACAAGGTAAGAGACTTGGCACTGGAAAATAATTCACAGGTAAAACTGGCAGAAAAAGCCGTTCAAAAGTCGGAGCAGGATGTGGTAAATGCCCGTGGCAATCTGCTGCCGTCACTCAGTGGGTATGCCAATTACCAGAAGTCATGGGAATTAGCCAAATTTTATTTTGCCGGCAACTACATAACAGTAGGATCGGAAAATGCCGTCCAATCGGGTCTCACCTTAACCCAACCTCTGTTTTTGGGAGGGGCTGCCTGGGATGGATACCAAATCAGCAAACTGGGTAGATCTCTGGTTGAGAACCAGCAAGAATCAACCCGAACCGCCGTTTTACTGGATGCAACGGGCGCCTATTACGGGTTGCTTTTCGCCAATTCGGTGGTGGATGTTATGCAGTCCACACTGGCAACAGCTGAAGAAAATTTGAAACAGGTTCAGGAATTTCTCAATGCAGGGAAAGCGTCGGATTTTGATGTGCTTCGGGCAGAAGTACAGGTAGCGACCATCCAACCGCAGGTCATATCGGCAAAAAACAGTGCCCGCCTGGCCGAATCGCGATTAAGAATGGTCATCGGTGTGGACCAGAGTACCATCCTGGAAACCAGTGAAAAATTAATGTACGCGCCAAGCGCCTTGCTGCACCAATCCCTTGAAGAAGTGTATCAACAGGCCTTGGATAGGCGACCGGAAGTGCAATCACTTTCGTTTAAGAAATCCATGGCGCAAAAGCAATTGCAAATTGCCCGTAGCAGTCGTTTACCAAGTATTATGATGCAAACGGCCTATCAGTATCAGGGACAAAGGAACGACTTTAATTTTGATAACAATGATTTTATAAAATCATTCAATACTTCTCTGGCTTTCAGTTTTCCCATATTTAATGGTTTTCAGACTCGGGCTAACGTACAGAAAGCGAAAATAGGATTGGGGGAAGTGGATGACCAGCAAGAAGCATTACTGCGGGGTATCCGAATGGAAGTTGAGGGTGCGTATTTCACCATGCAGGAAGCGGAAGAAAAGGTGACGGCCCAGACAAAATTAGTTGAACAGGCCACCGAAGCCTTTCGACTGGCATCCCTGCGCTATCAGGAAGGTGCCAGCACCCAACTGGACGTCATGAATTCTGAACTGGCTTTGAGTCAGGCGAAAATGACATACCAGCAATCACTCTTGGAATACAATCTCGCTCTGGCGGGATTGGAAAAAGCATTAAACCAATTATAGGTCACGTTATGAAAAAACACAGCATGCTCATTATGGCAGGGCTGCTCCTTTTGGCAGCCTGTGGTAAAAAAAATACTAATGATATCGTAGAAGAAATAAAAATCGTTCCGGTCAATGTATTGCCGGTGGAACGGCAAACGATTCGTGAAACAGCCACCTTTTTTGGTGATATTCTGGCAGACCAATCGGTAAAAGTGTATTCCACCGTACCCAATCGCATAACAAAACTTCATCATGATATTGGAGATGAAGTAACCAAGGGTGACCTGCTGCTGGAAATCGATACGGAAAAAATTCGCCAAGCGGTTGATCAGGCAGAGGCGGGCCTGGAATCTGCACGTGCCCAGTTGCAGAATATTTCTGGAGAATACGATCGGTTAAAAAAACTGTACAATGAAAAAGCCATAAGTCAATCCCAAATGGATGGTATGACGGCCCAATTGGACGGTGCCAGATCATCGGTTAAACAATTGGAGGCGGCCTATTCATCAGCAAAAAGCCAGTTACAGGAAACCCGGATTAAAGCACCTGTCACAGGTATTCTTGTTTCCCGGACGCTTAATGAAGGCGACCTGGCAAGTCCGCAAATTCCCCTGTTTGAAATCGCAAATATGGATACGGTGAGGGTGATCATCAATGTGATTGAACGCCAATTACCGGATATTAAACTTGGACAACCGGCCTTTTTGAAGGTCACAGCCCATCCTGAAACCATATTTACCGGTGTTGTTACCCGTGTGAATCCATCACTCAATCCCCTTACCAGAACGGCTGATGCTGAGATACGAATTCCAAACGACAACCACCTTTTACGACCGGGCATGTTTTCAAAAGTAGAGGTCGTTCTAAATGAGCACAACAATTCCATTGTTATTGGTAAGGCAAGCATTTTGGAAAAAACAAAATTGGCCTACGATAATGGCCAGTTGTCTACCGCCAGGGTGGTTGTGGATCGCTATGTCTATATTGCCAACAATAGCCGTGCACAATTTCGTCAGGTACAAACAGGTATTATTGCCGATAACCTGGTGGAAATAATCGATGGTGTAAAAGATGGTGAACTCATTGTGACGATTGGTCAGCACAATTTAGAACCGAATGATTCACTGAAAATTGTGAACCAGGTGGAAAATTAAAGGGGAAAGTAGGAAACCATGATATTATCAAAATTAGCGATCCGCCGCGGTATCACATTTACCATGGTATATCTAATAGCGGTGGGTTTCGGTCTTTTCGGGCTATCCAGCCTCAAGCTTGACCTGTACCCGAATATTACTTTTCCCATCATTGGGGTGATCACGCAATACGAGGGCGTCGGTCCGGAGGATATTGAAAATTCACTTACCCGCCCTCTGGAGAAATCAGTCGTCTCCGTTGAAAATGTAAAACATGTTGCATCGCAATCGTCGGCAGGTACATCCATCGTCACGTTGGAATTTGACTGGGGCACGGATATGGATCAGGCAGAAATTGACGTACGTAAAATGATTGATCTGGTGCAGGATTTTCTCCCCAGTGATGCCGGTGAACCGATTGCATTTGCCTTTGATCCCTCCATGCAGCCCATCCAGTATATTGCTGTCAGTTCATCAGAACTTGGTATTGCCCAATTACGCCGGTTGGTGGAAGAGCAAGTCCAGCCACGAATTGAACGGGTGAACGGTGTGGCCAGTGTGGGAGTACAGGGTGGCCTGGAACGGCAAATCCGTATTTTGGTCAATCCCCATGAATTGGCGGCGCAAGGACTGTCCATCAACGGAATTATCCAGGTATTGCGCATGGGGAATTTACAGATCCCGGCAGGGATGGTGGACGAAGCCCAACAAGAATTTTCCGTGCGAACGGTGGGAGAGTATTCCAGTGTCGACCAAATAAAGAATTCGGTTATTGGCAATAAAAACGGCATACCGATATATTTGAAAAATGTAGCCCGTGTGGTGGATGGCTTTAAGGAGCAACGCCAAATCATTCGTAACAATGAAAAAGCATCCTTGCTGCTGTTGATTCAAAAGCAAACCGATGCCAACACGGTTCAAACAGCCCGAGCGGTGAAAAAAGAATTACCAAAAATTGTGGATAAGGTGGGCCAGGGTATTGTATTTGAAACGATCGTTGACTTTTCCACCTTTATCCTGGCATCGATCAATAACCTGAAGAACACTGCATTTCAGGCCTTTTTCATGGCATTTCTGGTACTCTTGTTTTTCCTGCGAAATGTTAAAAGTTCACTTATTGTGGCGATTTCAATACCAGTGTCAGTGATATTAACCTTCTTTGTTATGGACATGGGTGGATTAACATTGAATATCATATCCATGGCAGGCCTGGCACTGGCGATAGGGATGCTGGTGGATAATGCCATTGTGGTACTGGAAAATATCTTTCGTCGCCACGAGTCGGGTATTACTATTCGTCAGGCAGCGGATGAGGGCACATCGGAAGTGTCCACGGCCATTATTGCCTCCACACTCACAACCCTGGCCGTATTCGTCCCCATATTGTTTGTACCTGGCATTGCTGGAATCATGTTCAACGATATGGCGGTGACCATTGTTTTTTCATTAACAACATCACTGATCGTTGCGCTCACGCTAATACCGCTCTTGGCCTCCCGCTGGTTGGGGAGACGTTCCGGGTTTAAAAAACCTGATAAGGAAGGGCCGATTGGAAGATTTCTTGTGAAATTGGAAGAAGCCTATATGAAAACACTGGATCGAGTTCTTCAACACAAAAAGATCTTTTTGATATCCGTGGCAGTGCTGTTTGTCATCTCCATGTCCATGTTCAAGGTGATTGGTGGTGATTTCCTGGGTAAATCCGATCAATCCTTTTTTGGCTTCAACATAGAACGAGCCAGTGGAACATCCTTGTCAGCAACCGATCAGACTTTTCTTCAAATTGAAAAAATTATTCGGGATAATGTACCGGAAGCCACCAATGTATATTCCAGCTTTGGAACAGCGGAGGGGTTTGGTGCTTTCTTTGGTGCCAACGGTTCAAACAAGGGTCGTATGATGGTTACCCTCCCGGATGTGAGCGAGCGGGAGCGGAGTCAATTTGAAATTCAGGATATTCTCAGAAAAAAATTCGAATCCGTCCCCGGAGTCAAGATCACCTTCGATGAAGGCGGCGGCCCTCCCGGGATGTCCGGTCAGGGCGATATTCAGCTCAAAATATTTGGCTATGACCGTACCGTAGCACAATCCCTGGGTGCCCAGATCGAGGCGGTGATGAAATCCACGGAAGGGGTTGTGGATGTGCTCACCAGTTACAGCGCGCCAAGACCGGAATATCAGATTTATCTGGATCGTGACCGCATATCGGCCATGGGATTATCTGTGGCCCAGGTTGCTTCCACTATTGAGTCCGGCGTAAAAGGATCGGTGGTAACAAAATACCGCGAAGGTGGCGATGAATACGACGTGTTTATTCAGCTGGATCGGGAATACAGGGATTCCTATGCTGATTTGGAAAATGTGTATATCGCAACCCCTCTTGGAGCGCAAATTCCATTGGGAAATCTGGCAAAAATTATTTCAGGTGATGGTGCAACCACCATCATGCGGGAAGATCAGGATCGACTGGTTACTGTTTCCTGTACCGTCTCAGGTCGCGATTTGCAGTCCGTCACCAAAGATATTTTAGAGGGCGTAGAAGCTATTTCTTTTCCCCCTGATTTCCGTTGGGAAATAGGAGGAACTGCAGAAGATCAGATGGAATCCTTCATGTACCTGGGATTGGCCATTATTGCTGCCATCTTTTTGGTTTACATGGTCATGGCATCCCAGTTTGAATCATTGTTAGACCCATTCATTATTCTGTTCACTGTACCACTGGCTCTCATTGGCGTTGTTTGGGGTCTGGTTATCACCGGAACCAATTTAAGTGTGACAGCCCTTATTGGAGCGGTCTTGCTGGTGGGAATTGTGGTGAATAATGGAATTGTCCTGGTGGACTATATCAACCAGCAACGGGAAAAACATGGGAAAGACCTCTATGTAGCTGTCATGACTGGTGGTCGCCGCCGAATGCGTCCCATTCTCATGACGGCCCTTACGACCATTCTTTCAATGTTACCCCTGGCCATAGAATTGGGATCGGGAGCGGAAATTTGGTCACCCATGGCACGAGCCGTTATTGGTGGCTTGATTGTATCCGGCATGTTGACACTATTTCTCATTCCCACTGTTTATACGGGAATGGAGCAATTTTTACTGAAACGGGCCATCCGAAAAGGGAAAATTGATGATGCCATTATTGGCCGTCCAACCGATTTTGATCCATTAAAAATACAGTAATATGCTTACCTGGATACTATCTGCAGCCATCGTGATTGTATTGCTGTTCCCCTTCCTGGCTGGAAAGCATTTTTTCCAGAACAAGGTTATGCCCCATACCACCAGTCCTTCAGAGTTGGGAATTCAATATGAAGAAGTCATGATACCAACTAAAAACAAGAAGCAACTCTACGGATGGTGGATGGAAAAGGAAGGTGTGGGTACCAGACCGGTCATTATTATTGTGCATGGATGGGGACGCAATGCAGATCGATCACTCCCTTATCTGGAGATATTCAAGGATTCAAACTATCACCTGATGGCTTTTGATGCCCGGCATCACGGGTCCAGTGACCCTGATGATTTTTCGTCCATGATCAAATTTGCGGAAGATATTGGATCGGTGATTCAATGGTTGGACCAAAAACCAACTGTACAATCGCAAAATCTTGGATTGATCGGTTTATCCATCGGTGGTTCCGGTTCTTTGTATGCTTCAGCACTTCACGATAATGTTAAAGCAGTGGCCACGGTTGGCGCTTTTTCCGATCCGGAAGATTTAATCCAGGGTGAATTTAAGCGTCGTCATTTTCCCCAGCCAATTCCCTGGCTGGTGGTGCGCTATTTTGAACTTGCATCCAAAATTAGAATAAAGGATGTGGCACCAGTGAACAATATGGGCAAAATAAAAGGTAATGTTTTTCTCATCCATGGGACCAAGGACAGAACCATTCCTTTCAGTGAAATGAAAATACTGGAAAAAGCATCCAATCCTGAAAGGCTACAGACCTGGAGTGTAGAGGATTATGGCCATTCAGACTGCCATGAGCACCCTGATTTTGCCAGAAAAGTGAAGAAATTTTTCAAGGAAGCGTTAGGATAATCCCCCCATCGGCAACCTGAAGGAACGTTATTTCTTCCTTTTTTTCCGTTTCTTTGGTTTTGGCTCTGGTAATTCTTTCGCGGATAGACGAACGAGTTCGCTCAACCATTCACTGTTTTCAATGTTATCTTCAATGAGAAAATAGTTCTTTGCTCCCGGATAGGGCGGAGCTTCTTTTGGGGTTCCCATGTAGGCGCGTCCCCTTTCGGTGGGTTTGATGTATAATGTATTATTGCATACCAACGCAAAAATTTTTCCATCGGAATACACACCATATTCACCAAACATCTTTTTCGCCACGATATGGCCGGCACCTTGGATCTGTTCCAAAACAAAGTCCACAAAATCCTGATCACTGGCCATTACTCACTCCTAACTTTATTGGTCCGGTCGACCGTTTTTTAACCAATCCAACACCACCCCCCAGGCACGCTCAAAATAATCGTAAACCGGATGCCATCTGATGTCATCGGGCCAACCCAGATGTGTTAACGTTACTTTTGTTTGAAACCCATCCAGGGAATGAAACAGCACCACTACCCAGGTATGGTAATCAGATTGTCTGATTTCGGGAAAATCCGGTGGTGCATTCCATGTAAATGAGAGCATTTTTTGCGGAAGAAAAGATAGGATTTTGCATCCTTCCGATCCTCGCAACCCCTGTGGATTGTCCATTAAAAAATATATTTCAAATGCACCACCCGGTGTAAGCTCAATCCGATTATCCTCGCCAAAAAAAGATAGTAGACCATCGTGGGTTGTCCATTTTTTCCATACTTCAGCAACCGGCAAATCAATGGTTGCTGATTTCACAATTTGTCTGTTGGATATTTTCATAATTATTTGTTCTGAACCATACCTAAACGAAACAACAGGGGAAAGGATACGGTGCGGGAAGAATTTCCCCAGGCCGATTCCAATTTAGCTCGAATGATATCAACGGGATTTTGGTTCTTGGCTTTTTCAAAATGTTTAACCCCTGACCATGTGTTAAGATAACCCATAAAATGTTCGGAAGTCCAGTTCACCTGGTTGAGAATGGGAGGGGTGGGTATTTCATCAAATGGAAATGGGATGGTACGGTAACCCTCGTCAATATAGCGACGTTCAGGATCCCAATAGGGATCGGTGAGGTTATAATATAATTCATCAACCACTGCGTCCACCTGTGGTGTTATCCGGGCACGACCGTAGCCAATGACGGCGATCCGGCACCCGTGGTTTGCGACGCGACGAACTTCATGATAAAAATTGGTAAAATTGAACCAGTGAATGGCTTGGGCCACCATGATCAAATCAAAGGTATCCTGCGGTAAAGTGGTTTTTTCTGCCGGTTGAACACTGTAGCGAATGTTTTCCCGTTGGATGGCATGTTGTATCTGGTTTTTACTCATATCCGTGGCGAATACCGTTTTGAAAGTCTGTGCCAGTTTCACCGCCACCTGCCCATTGCCAGTACCGCAATCCCAGGCTATCCGACGGTGCGGAAGATGTTGATAGATGAATGCAAAAATCGCGTCAGAATACAGGGGACGATATGTCACATATTGATCGGAATTTGAAGAGAAATTATCTTTCATTGCTTACCAAATTACTGTGATATGATAAAAGAGGACAAACACTGTCAGCCCGGGACAAGTGTTTCATTTACGTACGCATTTAACCTTTGATCGTTTCACGTATCTTACAAGCCTAAACCTAAAATGGAGGAGTCATGAACTCATACACCCAAATGAACTATCGATTACTGGCTGTTACCGGGTTGGTCCTGGTAACCAGTTTTTTATTTGCCCAGGGACGTCAGCGTCCGGAAGGGCCACCACCCGTCCCCGATGCAGATCAAATCGTACAGATGGTGAATAACCTTGAAAAGGAACTGGGATTAACCGGCGAGCAAAAGGATGCATTATTGAAATTGTATATGGATCATTTTTCCATGATGAAGAGTCATCAGGGGCAAAACGGACAAAAACCGTCGCGGGATCGATCACAAATGGATAATCGACGTTTAGAATTTGAAAAACAAGTCAAAGCACTGCTAACATATGATCAACAGCAAAAATTTGAGCAGTTGATGAATAATCATAGAAGTGAGAGAAAAACCATAGGCCGGGGTCGCTGGTAAGCCAACACAATCTAATCAGGATAGGATAAGTGAGTCAGGTATGTTAAAAAATTGGTTATGGATCAGCATCTTCACAGCAAGCATCAGTTTCACACAGAGTTATAAAATAGTGGATACAGGTCAAACCACGTATTATGACAATCAGAATGCCATGACCGCCCCTGATTCTGGTGAAGCATTTTTCGGTCAGGATGCACAGCATGACGGTTACCAGCCTTCCTACACCGATAACGGTGACGGCACAATCAGTGATAATATCACCGGTCTCATGTGGTCAAAAAGTCCAGACTTGAACGGTGATAGTCTAATCAATATTGAAGACAAACTGATCTATGCCCAGGGACTGTCAATGGCAGATACACTTGCATTGGGCGGCTATACAGATTGGCGAATACCCACAACCAAAGAATTGTATTCATTGATTCAGTTTTCAGGTGTGGATCCCAGCGGTGATGTCATTGGCGATTTGGTTCCATTTATTGATACATCGTATTTCGACTTCAACTATGGAGATGAAGATGCCGGAGAAAGAATCATCGATGCACAATTCCTGACAAATACTGTGTATGGTGGCACCGTCATGGATGGCGATACAGCCATATTTGGTGTGAATTTCGCCGATGGCAGGATTAAGGGTTATCCAATAAACGCTACGGGGCTTGATCCCGATGGAAAAGTCTTTTATGTCTATTTTGTCAGAGGAAATTTGGCATATGGGATGAATGCATTTGTGGATAATAGTGATGGTACAATTACCGATAATGCCACTGGACTCATGTGGACAAAGAACGATAATGGTGAAGCCATCCTGTGGCTAGATGCCCTTGAATATGCCCAGACCCAAAATACCGCTAATTATCTTGGATACAACGACTGGCGCGTACCGAATGTAAAGGAATTACAGAGTATTGTGGACTACAATCGTTCACCCAGTACAACCAGTTCTGCTGCCATCGATACCCTGTTTCAGTGCACGCTCATCACGGATGAAGGTGGGTATACAAATTTTCCATTTTACTGGAGTGGGACGACCCACAACAATATGGTTCAGGGTGATCATGCGGCGTATGTGGCTTTCGGAGAAGGATTGGGGTGGATGCAACCGCCCTTTGGTGGTGATTATACACTGATGGATGTGCATGGTGCAGGCTGTCAGCGCAGTGACCCAAAAACCGGTAACCCGGAAGATTATCCTTACGGATTTGGTCCACAAGGTGATGTCATTCGTATTTACAACTATGTACGTCTGGTACGGGATGCTGAAACCACAGTGGGATTTGGTGAAAGCAATTCACCGGATTTGCCTGTAGGGTTTACATTGAATCAAAATTATCCCAATCCCTTTAATCCGGAAACCACGTTATCGTTTGTGTTGCGGAACCGGGAATCGGTTTCATTAACGGTATACAATATCCTGGGAGAGACGGTGGCAACCTTGTTTGATGAAACAGTACCTGCCGGTGAGTACGCCGTGGAATGGAACGGTAGCAATCAATCCAGTGGTGTCTATTTTTATCGTCTGTCCCCAGGGAAATCAAGCAGGATAAAACGGATGGTATTGTTAAAATAAATTAGTTCGGATTTTGCCCGGATTTATAGCGGATAACTTCTGCTTTTTCAATGGTAATCAATCCACCTGAGGCTGATTGTTCAAACAACTGTTCAACCACCTGCGTAAACTGCCGGATATTCTCTTCCGTATCCACAATTTCAATGACCATGGGTAAATCTGAAGAAATCTCAAATAATTTGGCCGTGTGTACTTTGGAATTTGCACCGTACCCCATAACACCACGCGTTACTGTGGCACCGGATAATCCTAGTTTTTTAGCTTCGAATACAATTGTTTCATAGACTGGTTTTTGACCAATCTTATCCGATTCACCAACGAAAATACGTAGCAGTTTTGCGTTAGGATTGTTTTCCATAGCTAGAACAATTTTACAATAGAAATTCCGGAAAAAGTGGCAAATAAACCAAAAACCACGCTACCGGCTACATAGAGGGTAGCGTATCCAAGTTGCCCATCCCTGAGCAGGGCAATGGTTTCGTTTGAAAACGCAGAAAATGTTGTAAATCCACCCAATAGCCCGGTGGCAATAACCATGCGCCATTCCGCACTAAGATGTCCCCGATCAGCCAATCCAAAGACCAGTCCAATGAGGAAACAACCCAACACGTTGACACCAAGAGTACCGTAAGGGTAAGTGGATAAAAAGCGGATTTGGATGAATTGTGATATCAGGTATCTCAAAACACCGCCAATAAAGCTTCCTGAACCGATGGCAATCAATAATTTCATGCAGAATCAAACATTAGTTTATTGAAAAATGAGGGTGAAGTTATTGGACATCCAACTGAATAAATATAAATATTATCTGAGCTTAAGGTTTGCTCTTTTATTCATAACCAAAACCCTTTTTTCTCTGTAAACCAATCGGAGAAAGGGTTGCCTATGAAATCCATGCTTTCAATTTTTTACGCATTCAGTTTGGTTGGGATTCTATTTGTTTGTGGCTGCAGCGAGGAAGAATCACCAACGCCGGAAATCGTCGAAGCCAATAGTGCAATCAAACCAGATTCATTGCGGTACGTACGATTATTTGAAGGATACCATTGATTTGGTTATGGTGGCGGAACCAATATGAAAAAAATGAGGAGTGTTTTGCTGCTTACTTTCATGAATCCTGCATGGTATAAAATTCTAACAAAATGTTTGACATAGATAACATACCACTCAGGTATACTTTTTGGATGTATCACAGGCATATCACCGGATTTTTTTTTAATCAGCTGAATGATTGGATGGTTGCATATCGAATACCCGATACCTATTTCAAACGGTAGCGGTGTTGTACCAACCCGCTGGAATAGGGAATGCTGCTTATTGGTTTCAGTTGAATGATCCTATCCAGACCTGATACCAATTTCTTCCCGCCCCCCAGGAGGATTGGATGGACGGAGATAAGCATTTCATCAATCAGGTTATGTGATAAGAAACTGGTGGTCAGTTCAGCGCCACCAAAAAGCCAAATATTTTTCCCCGCTTCTTTTTGAAGCGCACGGACTTCCCGGTCAATATTGCCACGAACAATTCTAAAATCAGTTTCATGGGGGCTAAGGGTTGTTGAAAAAATGATTTTTTGTTTGTCAGGAAACATATCCGGGGCCAATCGCATTTGCAATTCATGGCTTTTCCGACCAAAAAAAATAGTGTCTACACTCTCAAGAAATGCCGTCATGCCATAATCCTGATCTGCAAAGCACCAGCTGATGTCTCCGTGAGGCCCTTCAATAAATCCATCCAGACTGGTGCATAGATTTAAGATTATTTTTCGATGCACAAATACAACCTTAACCGATTCCTCGGAAATACCAGGCGCCTGGGGAAAAGATACTGTTTGTTATACGTCGATTAGCGCTGATAATATGCCACCAAAGATGCCTTTTCAATGGTGTTGGCATGCAGGTAAAAACCCACCAGGGCCGGGCTTGCCGATGCATCCAATCCCAATTTATCCACCTCTAGGGCATGTAGTGTAATGACGTACTGATGAAATCCGTGACCTTCCGGTGGACAGGGTCCACCATAACCTGAACCGCCAAAATCGGTCAGACTCTGAATTGCTTCTTTGGGCATAGCATCCATCATGGTACTGCCTGCACCTGATTTTAGCATGTGCACATTTGCCGGAATATCAAACACAACCCAGTGCCACCAACCGCTCCCCGTGGGAGCATCGGGATCGTACATGGTAATGGCAAAACTCTTGGTACCTTCCGGTGCATTTTCCCACTCCAGTGCCGGTGAAATATTCTTACCCGTACAACCAAAACCATTAAAAACCTGCTGGTCCGTGATCTGACCACCGAATTCATTACTCTTGAGGACCAATCCCTGGGAGAAAACCGGGGTTAATACAACAAGTATAATGATGATGAACAAGGAATATTTTTTCATCATATCAACCTCCTTATGTGCTCTTTTAGCGCTGTGAATCGTACGGTTATTGACCTATTCATATCCAGTGGGAATTTGGTAGTCGCACCCAAGAATCTATCGGTGATGGATACCCATGTCATTAAGAATATGGGGAACCCATTTTTCAATTCGAGCCGTTCGGGTTTTGGATTGTTTTGGTGCGGATAAGTGGAGGATATATCCTCTTTGTCGGCCCGGTGTGAGGGCTTCAAATGCAATTTTTAATGTAGGATTCTCAAGAAATTTTATATGGAGTTCATTCGGAATCGGATCCATCTCTTTTGTTTTGAATCGTACCTTTAATCCTGATTGCTCTATTTCAATGGCTTCTTTTATATAGGATGCTATAATTGATTCTTGGTGCGTGATATCCTTGACATTCGTGAATCGAATCTGATGACATATGGCCTGTGAATTTTTATCGGGGAGCGATAAGAATGCCATAGGAATCTTTGAGCAACGACCCCTTGAAAAAACTGATGGCAGCATACTGATTAAAGGTGCTCATCATCAGGACATTTGCTGATTGAAAAGTATAACAGGGTTGTTTCCATTTCATTTCCGCCGAAAGTCCGCATTTCAATAAAATAGAACGGAGCTTAACAAGCTCATCAAGCCAGTTGTGCACTTTACATTGCAGTGTCCCTACTTTTTCGCATGGACCACAACCTCTGTGAGATAATTGTCTATGTTAGGATTGATCAATACTAATTTCTTTTTCACTGAGAGCCGACCGACTATCCATCAATTCCAAAATGACTTAATACCCTTAGGGCTCGTAGTGTATTCCATCGACTTGGAACGCCTGCATTTTCCATAGTAAAATGCACCTTTCCAGGGTGAGCTGCCGGCATTTTCCAGCGACCATTCTTGCCCCGTTTTTTAATAAGGACTTCAATGGCTTTTTGCATCCGGTCGTCCCAATCCCTTCCGGCGTATTGAAAATAATCCAGTGCGCGGAGAATATCGTATTTCCATCGGCTGGGATATGACATTTTTAAGAAATTCTTGTTAATAATTTCTCCGGTATGATCTGATAAAAACAGTTGGTGCATGAGCAGAAATTCTTCTCCTTTTGCTATGGCTTTCGTGATATCCTTTTTTCGGTATGGATAACCTGAACGCTGAAATTCGACCAATCCTTCCAGCACGGACAGGGTGGTGTGGACAGAGCTATGTGTGGAACCCTCTCTCGTCGTTTGACAATTAAAGCCACCATCCGGCATACTTTCTTTAAGAATACTGTCCACGATTGATGTCAGTTTTTGTTCTTCAATCTTAAAGTAGGCAGCGACATTCAAAAACATAGCATTAACGCAAACATCGCTGTGGACTGCAGTAGACGGTCCCAATGGAATACCGCCATCTTCTGCCAGACCGGCGTTTAATACGATGTTTATCGTGGCCCTTACAATCTCATTGTTTGGACTAAGGCATACATTTCTTAGATCCAGTAGTGTATAATGGGTGGATTTCCATTTTGGCTGATAATACCGATCTCCCCAATGGCCATTGGAATGGCGTTTTGATAAATAGCGTTTTCCCCAGCCTTCATGGGCAATTCGCTCCTGAAGGTCGGATCGGTCATTTCCCAATAGATCACGGTGTACCTGGTATTGAATGGCAACATCACCCGTCAATAGCCAGGATATAATTTGTTTTCTGCTCATTAGTATTGGAGTATATCCTCAATGGGAATTTGATATATGGTACTCCTGCCGTTATCAATTTTATTGAGTTCCAATGTCAGCTCTTCCAGTGTATCGAATTTATGTAAATTGCTGAAAGAACTGCGCTTGCTGGTAAAATAGAGTGTGCGTGAAAGGGAATCGACAAATGGACAATAATCCATCTGCGGAGAATTAATTCCTTCACCCAGGTTTATTGCCTTGTTCCAACCAGCTATCTGGTCGTAAAAACTAATATAAAGATCACCGCTACCAACACCATCTTGGCGTCGATAACCACTAAATATAAGATAGGATTCATCGGGGGATATAAACGCATTGAATTCATATCCATCCGAATTGATTGCTTCACTCATGGAAAGCGGTTCAGCGTATCCATTTTCATCCCAAACACTTAAGAATATATCGTCCAATCCTTTCGAATCAGGTCTATCCGACGTAAAGTACATATTCTTATTTTGTGAGACTGAGGGATAAAATTCATTGTGCTCCGTGTTGATTGGAGGTCCCAGATTTTTTGCATTTGACCAATCAGAATTCACACTTTTTCGTTCAACAAACCAAATATCAAAATCAGGTGCAATGGAGGCTGTATCTGACCGGGGCCGGTTGGATACAAAGTATAGCGTCAAATCATTGGTAGCTAGAAACGGTTCCAGATCTTTATATTTACCGGAAAATGGCAAGATGCTGTGTTGGACCCATTTATCTTCCGATTTAATAATGCGAACCAGTACAGAAATTTCTTCCAATGGACTCTGTACGGTGATAAATGCTTCTTGTCCTGAAGAGGACAATGCAAAATCACGGATATTCTGAAAATCGGAAAAAATTTCAAAAACAGGTTCTACCTGAGGGGCC
>CAZZIU010000019.1:18170-51963 GCA_964654545.1 uncultured bacterium | reverse complement strand
TCAGCTGGAACAGATTCAGCCAATTCAGAATGGCTGGTCTTCCCGCAGGATTACTTTACCAATCTTGGCGGACATCCGGATGACCCCTGTTGGGATAATCCAACAACCGTTACCGTTGTAGCACAAAGCTACGGTAGCGAAAAATATTTCATGGTTCAGGATGAAGCAGGGGACACATTGCTGTCCTGCTTCGGATGTATGAGCAGTTACACCACGTTCTCTGAAGAATTGTGTCTGGTTGATGGGTTTTACACCTTTTGGGCACAAGACGGCTGGGGTGACGGCTGGGATGGAGCCGTATTTGAAATCACCGACGCAGACGGGAATGTTCTTCTAGACGGCGGAGGACCCACCTCCGGTGACGGCACTAACTGGGTCACGTATAACTTCAGCGTAGGCGCAACACCGGCGGCCTTTAACGCCGATCCAATGTTTGACTTTGGCGGTGTAGCCATTGATGGCGGAGTGGTTGATGGAGCCATACAGGTAGACAATATTGGCGGTTCCTTGTTAACCGTTTCAGGTGTCGAATTGAGCGGTGACGGATTTTCATCAACAACCACATCCTTTACCGTTGATCCTTTCTCCTCCTATGCTTTTGACATCAGCTTCGATCCAACCGATGAAATTGGATATGAGGGCTATGTTGTCTTTACCCACGATGGTGATACCAGCCCGGATACGGTTTATGTATACGGTTTTGGTGTACCAGGATTTTTTGTCGAAACCTTTGATCCATATACCGGCTCTGCTGACGTTCTTCCGATGGAAGGCTGGACGATTCTGGATAATAACGGTGATGCCACAACGATACCCGAGTATAGGAAAACTTGGTATCATGATGATTATGGTTTAGACGGCAGCGGTAATATGGTTGCCTACATCGGGTACAGCAATAGCTACTATGCCGATGAAACCATGATTACACCGATGATCAATGTTCCTGAATTGGGAGTGGTCTCTTTCTGGGGTTACGATGGCTATGATAGAGGATACACTCTTGACGTATCCTACTCAACGGACGGTGTTACTTTTACACCCCTTGGTTCAGCAACTATCCCAAGTTCCTATGAGCAGTTCCATTTCTTGTTACCGGAAACAGGCGATCAATATATAGCCTTTACTTTTGCTCCGGATAGCGGTGGCTCTTACACCTACCTTAACTTTGATGAAGTTGTTGTAGGTCCTGCACCTCCAATGGGAGCACTTGCCGGTACGGTTACTGACGGCCTTGGCGCAGCACTTGAAAACGTTGAAGTTATGGTTGGTGATTGGGTAGACAGCACCGATGCCGCAGGTATGTATTCTTTTGATATGATTCCTGCCGGGCAATGGATAGTTGATGCCCACTTAGAAGGATACCAACCATCACACTTTACGGTTATCGTTGATTCTGCTGCAACGACCACCCAAGACTTTATGTTGCTCTCTTCTTCACCAGAAGAAGTCTATTCGAACGGTTTTGAGACCGGACACGATCCAGGCTGGACATTCACTGGCGGAGCCAACCCCTTTGAGGTAAGCGCAGGGTTTATTTACACAGCTGGTGGCGCAGACACGTTAGCAGAAGTAATGCCCGCTACGGGAGACTCCTTCCTGGTTTGTACCCCCGATCCCGCCGGATACACCGACAATGAATTCTCCTGGTGGATGAATTTAACCGATAGCGATATGGACTTAACCAACTACTTACAGGCCCACGTTTCAATGAAACTCTGGGTCATGAGCGAATCTGGTTATGATTATGTCCGAATATTGGCAAATCAACCATCAGTAGACGGCGGAACATATTATTACCTCGATTTTGATATTAACAATGATGGCAATTTTATAAATGGATATTCTGGCGATACGGAGGGCTGGGTTGAAATCAATGCTGATTTATCAGCCTGGGTTGGAATTCCAGACGTTGAACTGGCCATTCTGTTTGACTCGGATGGTTCCTGGTCCGGTTTAGACGGTGCAGGTTTTGGCGCCGCGGTTGATGATATTGTCATCACCGGCAGCGGCACACCAATGCCCGGACCAATGGGGCTGATGGCCACCAGCTTTAATGACGGTGAAATACCGCTTTCATGGGATGCCCCAACCGGTGGAGCGCGCGCCATGGAAACGTATACCATCACCATGGATCGGCATGAGACTGAAAATGTGAAGAACGATCCAAGAATGGGCGACCTTGAACCAACGATCACCAAAGTAAGCCGGAATTATGAAGTTAGCGGAAATACCACACGCGAATTACAAGGCTATAATATTTTCCGCGCTTCAGATGCGATGGATTTCATGTTGATTGGAAACACCACGGAAAACACCTTTGTTGATGCAAACACAGAAAACTATATGCCCCACTTCTACTTCGTAACAGCTGTTTACGATGAAGGCGAAAGTGTATCGTCTAACATGGTAGAAGCTGCGGCGGGCCCAGTCACGGATGTGGCCTTTGGTGGTTTCATGGAAGACTTTGAGGTTGACCTGGGAACACTTCCTGTTGGATGGACCAATACCAATATGGGCGAGCTAGAATGGACGGTTTCTGATTCGGCTAATGTGAATCCCACAATTCCAGAGCATACAAAATTTGCCTGGATAGATGATGATGCTGTGGGGTCCGGTGTAGCAGCAAACGTGATTCTAACATCACCATTCATTGATTTCTCAACCGTGGGTAGTGCAGGATTGAAATTCGATTACTACTTCAACGATTTGAGTACGGTCCTGGCAGTGGTTGCACGAGTTGGCTATGACCAATGGATCGTCCTGGAAGAGCTACCAGAATCGCTTGATTGGACCGACGAAGTTTGGGTTGGTCTGAATGAAGTTGTTGGATACGAACATGTTCGCATAGGATTCCTGTATGATGATTTAGGCGGATGGGATTGGTATGCAGCAATTGATAATGTGATGCTGGAAACCTTCCCCGGACCGGTTAACCTGGCAGCCACTTCTACGTCGGAAGATATTACGCTTACATGGTCAGATCCGACGCAACAGGCGCCACAATTCCCAGGCGTTGAGGAATTGCCACTTCCGCACGAAGTTGCAAACGATATACTGCCAGGCGTAAATCGCATGGATTGCTTCAATTTAGCACCATTCACATGGTATTACTGGAGCTGGTATGATTCTCTAAGTGGACCTTCATCGTTATTTGCTTTCCCAGAAGGACCAATGACGCTGGATTCAGTCTTCTTTGATGTATACCAGAGAAGTACAGTATCCGTTAACGGCGAACCGGTATCAATAAAGGTCACCGTTGCTGAAGCGGATTTATCTGGTGCGACCGTAGATACAATATTCCAGAGCGTCGAAACCATGGTATCACCCGACGGTGGCGGAGCCTGGCGCTGGAGCATTCCTATCGAGGGATACGAATTCATTAGCACAAATGATAATTTCTTGAAGATACATTATCAGCCAATGACCTACGCAGACTCGATAAATAGCAGCTTAGCTTCTGGTTATGTACCATCACCCCTTAGCGATGATGGTTTGCAACCAACAGGCTTTAGCGGATGGGACTCTGCCGGTGTGTTTTATCCCACGGATTACAATTTCAGCTTGGGAGTATGCGGAACGCCATCGTATCCACCGCTCTCATACAACGTGTACAAAGACAACATGATGATCGGCGAAATGATTGTAGATCAAATGTTTGTTGACGACGATGTATATGTGGGCGAAGAATACGATTACTACGTTACTGCTGTACTCAATCAACCGGGACCAAATGGGGCCACATTGATTGAGACTGACCCATCAAATCATGTAATCGCAGGACCAGAAAACTCACTACCGACGCCATTTAGTTTATTGGCGCCGACAGACGGTGATACACTGTTCTTAGATGAAAACAACCAAAACGGCCAAACCCTGTTTGCTTGGACACCTTCTTCCGATCCCGAAGGCGAGCAGATTGAATATTATGTGGAATGGTATTTGGTTGAACTTGACGAATTTGAAGATATGGACACCACCGGGTTAGCAACCTTTGTTGATAACTACGACATCTACGAATCAATGATGGGTGGAGCACTAACCACTATGACGATGGAATGGACTGTATGGGCCAGCGATGGCTTAGATGACGTTGAAGCTTCAAACGGTCCGTTTACACTCACGGTAGACATATCTGCATTGGTTGGTATCGGCGACGAAGCAGCAATACCGGAAGTGTTCGCGTTGCATCAGAACTACCCGAACCCATTTAACCCTGTAACAACCATCGATTATGATATTCCGGAAATTTCCAATGTCAGGATCGTGGTATACAATATCATGGGTCAAAAGGTGCGCACACTGGTTGATCAAGAGCTTCAACCCGGATACCATAAGACGATTTGGAATGGCACCAATGAGCTTGGAATGCCCGTATCGTCAGGTATGTATTTCTATCAAATTCACGCCTCCGACTTCCAACAGGTCAAGAAGCTGATTTTGATGAAATAGTACTATTGAACCAAACGCATAACTACAAAACAGGGGTCTTTATAGACCCCTGTTTTTTAATGCTTGAAAAAAGGATTAAAAACGAGTACAATTCAGCATAGTAATTGTACTAATTAGTTTGTAATTCTAGGAGGATATATGCAAAAAGGTAGCGTAAATAAAGTAATACTTGTAGGACATTTAGGCGGGGACCCTGAGAGCCGATACACATCAACGGGTAATGCCGTAACCAACTTTAACCTGGCCACCAACGAGTCATGGAAAACCGCTGATGGGAATTATGAAGACAACACAGAATGGCATCGTTGCATCTTTTTTGGAAAATTGGCCGAAACCGCCAACGATTTTCTGAAGAAGGGTCAATTGATTTATATGGACGGGAAACTTCGAACCCGTTCATGGGAAGACAAAAACGGCGTTAAGCGCTATACAACAGAAGTTGTCGGGGAGCGTTTCACAATGCTTGGCAGAAAAACAGAGAATGCCGCGCCGGCAAAAGCCGATGAAGCGGACGAAGATGATCTTCCGTTCTAGGCATTAGCTACTACCTATAAAAGGGGCATTTGCCCCTTTTTTTTATGTTCGTTTATCTTCTATTTTCAACGTCAATTATGGCTGGCTCACATCTAAACAACTATCAACCACGGCCCCGGGCAATCCGCTATCTGGCTGGATACGTAGCCTTGTTTCTTGGTGCCTTGTTGGCACGGATTACCGTGACAGGCCGTCAAAACCTCCCATCAAAAGGTCCTTTCATTATCGCAATCAATCACTTCAGCCGACTGGATCCCGCATTTGTCATTTATGCCATACGCAAGCCAATCAGTTTTTTAATGGCCAGCGATCAGGAGGTGGAATGGTTTTTATGGTGGGCGCCCTGGTTATATGGGTTTATTCCGACAAACAGAACGCAGCTGGCACCCTCCACAATAAAAAAAGCCAAAAAAGTATTAGACAACAAAGATATTTTGGGAATCTTTCCTGAAGGCACTTCCACGGCCGATGAAATCAGACCTGCGAAAAACGGCGCAGTTTATCTTTCGGCCGTAACAGAATCCCCTATCGTGCCGGTAAGTGTGCTGGGACTAAAAGATGTCTGGATCAATTGGTTTAAGGGTATTCGCCCCACAATAAAAATAACAATTGGGAAGCCATTTGGCCCCATATCCTTGCCGCCGACCAGGCATGAAAGGGAGAAAGTCTTTAAGGCTGTTGGGGATGACCTAATGCGAAACATCGCCGAACTTTTACCGGCTGAAAACAGGGGATATCTTGCCTAAGCTACCAAGGATAAGCAGGTGTGACTGGATCGTCTTTCTCTAAATGATAAACTACTCTTTAAAAATTATATAATATCGCTTTGAAATTCGTTATCTGAGGGCGATCGTAGCGTAACTATAATAAGTCCGGCGAGAATCAGCACTCCCCCACCGATGATATTTCCAGATGGAATTTCTGTTAAAATAATCCAAGCCCAAAGCGATGCCAAAATTGGTTCGCCAAGCGGAACAGAAGCCACAACTGTAGGGGGCCACCACTTTATGGCATAGTAAAAAGAAGTATGACCAATGACGGTTGGAATCAACCCCAGCATAAACAACCAGATAAATTCATTCCCAGAGTAGACCAGAACGGGGTAATGAAAAAACAACGCCAGCACAAAAAGAACGATGCCTGCAATTAAGTATACCATCCTTGAATAAACCAAGGCGTCCTCGGTCTGTCTGATCTTCTCTGCCAGCATAAGCACAACGGTCATACACAATGAGGCTAAAATCCCCAGGGTATTTCCCATCATGTATTGTGAAAACCCCGCCAGTGAAGAAAACTGGATGATCAGAGCTCCAACCAGAGCAAACGACACACCCAACAATACATGAAGACGTAACGAACGCTTCAAATATACCTGCTCTATTAAAATGGTAAATATGGGCGCAGTTGTAGAAAGAAAGGTAGCAGCTGCAACAGAAGTATATTTAAGTGCACCAAAAAAGCAGGCGAAATGCAGTCCCAAAAAAAGCCCTGCCAGCCCAAGGGCCGGATAGGAGGAACGGGAAAGCTTCCCCAAAGGACGAATACCACTAAAAAACCAAAGTATACCCGCCGCAAAAAGCATTCGCCACATACCAATTACAACCGCAGGCACATCTGGCAGGAACCGAGCAAAGATAGCTGACGTACTTACAGAGAGCAATGCAATTGATAATAACATGCGGGGATGTTTCATAAACAAAATTACTGCAAGTAATTTCAGCTAACGCACGGATTTTCAAGTAAATTTTCAGCCTTTTAAATCAATAGAAACCATTATAATGAACATAAAATCAAGATCACTCGTCATATTTTTATACGCATCCATTGCGTTTTCACAGCAAGGCGGCCTCCAGGATACGGCCTATATTGCCGTTGTTGGAAAAGCGGCCGGTTCCTTACCGCAAGGCTACCTGGAATCGGTTTTTTCAGATCCGGCCGTTACGGTGCATCAGGAAATTGCGGACCGCTTTGCAAAACCGTACGAAGCCAAACCCTGGAAGGAATATCGCGCAATTTTTATTACAGAGCAACGCATCCAGGGGGGGATTGATTTTCACAATGAAAACCGTGAAACAGTCCATGCCATTGCCAAAAAGTATGGCCTTGATGAATACCTGATAATTAGTATTCTTGGCGTCGAGAGCAATTATGGATATAACCATGGCCAGTATTCGGTTTTTAATGCACTGTACACGCAAATACACATCGTTCCGAGGCGTACGAACTGGGCGGCGGCAGAGATGGTGAAATATTTAAAATTCTGCTACGAAGACAGTATTGATCCGCAAACAATCCAGGGGTCTTATGCAGGTGCTTTTGGATTGGGTCAATTCATCCCCAGCAGCTATACAGCCTATGCCGAGGATTACAACAACGATGGGGTTCGGGATCCTTTTGATACAGGTGATGCACTCGCCAGCATCGCACACTATCTAAAACAGAACGGGTTTGTATCCAGATCGAGAGATTATACGAGAAAGTCTAAAAACTGGAAGGCTATTTATGCCTATAACCACTCTGAGAACTATGTTAATGTGATCATTGAGCTTCGAAATGAAATTAAAAAAGGCGTTGAACAGAAATAAAAAAGCCCCCGAAGGGGCTTTATGTTTTACAGCTGTAATTTTAATTCCAGGGTTTCTTCTCCCCGTTTTACGGTAACCATGATTTCCTGTCCAGGCTTTAGCTCACCCAGCCGATACATATAATCATAAATATCTTTTATTTCACCGCCACCTATTGCGACAATTACGTCACCCTTCTTCATTCCAGCCAGCTCAGCTGGCCCACCCTTTTTTGTACCATCAATTTCCAGGCCAGAAGCGGAACTTCCATAAGAAGGAATAACGCCAAAGGTAACCTTGAAGCTTCGCCGTGAGGATTCTTCTTCCTTTGGCCCCGCCTCGGTGAAGACGGGTTTATCATCAAGCTGATTCAAATACAAAGCCACATCGTAGACATAGTTGAGTATATCTACTTCACCCTTCGCATTAATCTTATCCCAATCATCGCTGGGTTTGTGATAATCACCATGGGTTCCTGTGAAGAAAAACAGAACCGGCACATTTTCAATGTAAAAACTGGCATGATCACTCGGGCCATAACCCTCTTCACTATAATTTATAGTCAGGCTGTGAGAACGATTAAATTCGGTGAGAATAGTTTCAAAATTGGGTGATGTGCCTACGCCACCGACCACGACTTTATCCTCATAGCGACCAATCATATCCATGTTTATCATTAAGGCCGTTTTTTGCAAATCTATAAGCGGGTTTTTCGTAAAGTATTTTGAACCAAGCAAACCCTCTTCTTCCCCATTATAACACATGAGCAAAACACTCCGTTTCAACGCAGATTGATTTGCTGCCAGACGTTCGCCCAGCTCGATTACGCCAGCCACACCAGAGGCATTATCGTCTGCACCGTTATGAACGGCAACGGTATCGGGCTGCAAGGAACCTGATCCTTCACCACCATAACCAAGGTGGTCAAAATGGGCACCAAGCACGACATACTCATCTTTTAAGATAGGATCGTTCCCGGGGATAAGACCAATCACATTAGGAACATCCACGGTTTCTTTTTCAATCTCGATGCTGGCAACGACGTTTGTTGGAACATCAAAAGAGTTAGGCGCCATCGTACTATCTATGCCAGACTGAAGAGCTTGGAGAGATTGACCCTGAGGTAAAATGCCATCTGCCAGCGCCCGCGTAATGTGAAGAGCAGGAAGCCCAGCGCTTGAGAAGCGATGATTGATTTTAAGAGGAGTTAACTCTTCAGGTTCAAATTGATCCTGGTAAGAGGACACAAACAGCACACCGGCAGCACCATGGTCGCGAGCCACCATCATCTTTTTCCTCAAGGCAGCATGCCTGGCATAGTCCGAATGAGGATTGTCAGGATCCGGATCACCACGCAAAACCAGCACCCATTTGTTTGTGGCATCGATACCACTATAGTCATCCCATTTCAAACTGTCTTCATCAATCGAAAACCCGTACCCGGCAAAAACCACTGGGGCAGCGATCTCCCCTTCAGAGGAAAAGGCCAAAGGAATATAATCTTGTCCGGCGGAGTAATTTGTTTCGTTAACCAACAAGCTGTTTTTATCTGTTAGGGAAATACCTGTGAGAAATTCAAAATCTTGTCGATAACCGGCATTTCCACCAGGTTCAACACCGGCCAATTTCAGCTGTTCGATGATATATTTAACGGCCATCTCCGATCCATTGGTGCCGGGAAAACGACCTTCAAAACTATCATCTGCTAAAGTTTTAATATGGCCAAGGACCTCTTCTTCTGTCACAACGCGGGATAAATCTACCTGAGCTGTATCTGGAATCTGGCTACACGCAAACAAGACCAGTAATAAAATAGTGTAAATATGTTTCATAGCATCCTCATTTGAATAATAAAATTACAGAAAAACCACGAAGGTTGATTGAAAAATATACCTACTACTGCTTCTGATACAAACCAATCAGCTCGGTTTCGCCGAGTAGGTGACCAATCATGTTTGATTCCAAGGCATCTTGGTGGACTCATTTAATTCAGGAAGAACAGTATCCAAAGCAAACATTCTGTGAAAAAGACGGTGTTTTCCAATGGGTGGGCAGGGTCCGCCATCAAGCGATAAGAATTATTGTCCTTTAATCCATTTGAAGTTGTAATGGTGCGAAAAACCGCCAGCTCGTCGCTCATGTCCGACAAAACAGTTCGAATTTCTAGTACTAGAATACCATCATCAGAGAAATACCAGATATTTCCATTGGGGAGCTTCACTTCGGGGAAAATAATTCCAGATGAATTCTTTTTATACATAGGAAGCAACCGAAAATACTCTTCCGGACCCTTAACCATAAAATTGGTATGTCGATCTCCGGTTTTCAACCAGTTGTGCAGAGTATCATAATGTGCAACAAAAGTGAAAACAGACAAGCCGTGGTTCTCAGATCCGACCCACAAGTAACCATTATCATCAAGCAAGGTTGAAAAAAGGCCACCCCATCATGACCGGAGAGATTTCCGAAGACCGGCCACCCATACTCTATGTATAGAATAATGGCTTTATATGCGGATACACACAGAACCGGCTTTATTCTACCTTATTCAGATATCAGCAAACCATTCAACCCAAGACAGGAAAACAATCACCACATTCCTCGAGCAGGAGATCGCCAAAGCGGAAAAAGTGGACCGCCGCAGCTTTGACATGGAAAAGCTTATTTAATCAACACCATTTTTCGACTGTAAACACCATCCTTTGTCTCCAGAAGTATTGTGTAAACGCCGGAAGCCGCACCGGCGCTATTCCAGCGTATGGAATGCAGACCAGCCGATTCAAAGCCCTCTCTCAAGACAGTAATTTTCCGTCCGGAAATATCAACAACCGATAGTCGAATTTCCGTGTGTGCTGTTAAATCAAATTGTACCAGCGTAGAGGAATTAAAGGGGTTCGGGTAATTTGGCAAAAGCGAAACATGGGTCGGTAGAAACGGATCTGAGGTTATCGTCGAGAGGGCATGTGTACTTACACCCTCTGCACTTAAAACAACAATCTCATTTTCCGGCAGCGGTTCCCAGGGCAAATAACTTGCGATTCCAGATTCAGGTGGCACTGTCATTACGGCCTTAAAATGAACGGGAACATCGGCATAGGGATTTTCCAAGGGCGTGACACCGTCGGTGAAAAACAATTTGGCTGAACCGCCGTACAAATACAGCTTCGAACCATCTGAAAAAATCATAGTTTTTTCGTCTGCATCAGGTATCAACGTGTTCAGCGCCATCAGCGCCTGAATAATCCCGCCATACACATCAAAATTTAGTTCTTGAATGTTTTTCACAATCCAAAGAAAATACAATTCAGAGTCGACCACGGCTCCCCACCCGGCATTCCGCCAATCCCCATTGCCATAACTGCTGGGAGGGTGGTTGATTATCCAGGAAGAGTCCGCCCCATTATCCGTAAGTAAACCAAGCAAAACATCTTTTGAAAGGGTACCGTTATGTATGAAGGAATAGCAGTTATCTGCATAATAAACAAAAGGGTGTGGGTTTGGGATTTCAATTGCGCCAGACGTCCCCGCCCTCAGGTGTCCCAATGCCACCCGGGTGTTGGATTCTGGATCTAAGATGGATACAACAACGCTATCATACACGGCACCATTTATTTCGGTTGATACTGCCGATCGCACAATTGAAATGGGATTAGAAGTCGCACTGCTATCGTAATGCATCAGGGACCAACCGTCATTAAAACTTTGTCCCTGGAGGCGAAATTCATCCAATTGCTCCGAGAGCAATGAATCAAAATTGCCATCGTCAGCGGAAAGAAAATGTCCCCGGTTTGCGATGGCGGACCACATGTTACAGCTCCTACCGACAGCAAAAGGGAGCGTCAATAAAAGAAGAACAAAGAAACGAGTACGAGATGTTATTGTATGTGTCATCAATGTCAAATGTAATTCCATTCCAGCCAATGGTGAAACGGGAAACACCAACCTTGTTGGGGAAACCAGGAATCCATAATTTTCTCCTTAGTTGCAAAGGAATATTAATGAGAGGCATAACAATATATCATAACCCACGTTGCCGAAAAAGCAGGGAAACCTTAGCCCTCCTTGAAGCGGCCGGGAAAGCCCCAACAATAATTCATTATCTGAAAACACCACCGGACGAAGCCACGCTTCGTACCCTTGCAGCCCGCCTCGGAATGCGCCCCAAAGAGTTTATAAGAAAGGGGGAAGCGGAGTTCAAAAGCCTGGGATTAAAAGAAAAACTGGAAGATGACAAGGCGCTTTATACCGCAATGACCCAACACCCAAAACTCATTGAGCGCCCCATAGTGGTAAGCGGCGAAAAAGCAATCCTGGGTCGTCCACCGGAAAATGTGAAAACATTGTTATCAGAATGAAAAATCATAAACCAATCCAGATCCTTATTACAGGCGGAACCTTTGACAAAGAATATGACGAAATAAACGGAACTTTATATTTTAAAGATACCCACATGAGCGAAATCCTGGCCCTGGGAAGGTCTCGACTGAAGGTGGAAATACGAACATTAATGCTGATCGATAGTCTTGATATGTCCCCGGAGGATCGAGACCTCATTTGCAGCCATTGTAAAAAAACAAGATCAGAGGGGATCGTTATTACACACGGCACCGATACAATAGTTGAGACAGCCAAAACCATCGCAGCTGCCCACTTACAAAAAACAATTATTTTAACGGGCGCAATGATACCATACAAATTCGGCAGTTCAGACGGGTTGTTCAATTTTGGCAGCGCACTGGCCTTCGCACAAGCCCTGCCATATGGTGTCTATATTGCAATGAATGGTCGATTTTTTGATTTTGATAAAGTAAGAAAAAACAGAAAAACAGGCGTTTTCGAAGATATAACTGTTTAAACTGGAATCTGGAAGCGGAATTGGTTTCCAGTCGGCTTATTGGGCTCAACCCAGGCTTTGCCCCGGTGGGCTTCCGCAATTTTTTTCACAATAGCGAGCCCAAGTCCCGCACCGGGGGTTTTAGATAGCTGTATCCCCCTTTTAAATATCCGCTTCCGGTCCGCTTCAGCAATCGTAATGCCGTAATCTTCTACAGAAAACGTTACCGACCCATCGCTTTTTTTCCAATCCAGAATCACCCTTTTTCCCTCGGAAGCATACTTGGCGGCATTGCTTAAATAGTTTTGAAATATTTCTATAATAACAGGATTTGCCATCACTTCAAATGAATCGGGGATTCGGTTTTCAAATTCGATGTTTTTGTGGACAGAAGAAAATTCACGGATAAGATATTCCAATTCTTTGCCCAGAGAATACAGTTGGATCGGAATTTCTTTATCTTGGGATATTTTTGATAGCACGGCTGCATTGTGTACAATGCCAATCAGATTTTTTGTGCCGGAATAAGCAAGCAAAAGCTCTTCTGAATCCCCATGTTTCTCCAACAACAATTCAACAAAGCCATGAATGGCGCTGGCAGGGCCTTTTATATCATGTGTGATAATGTCCAGCAACAGGTCTTTCATGGAATTTGTCTGGGCAAGACGCTCAGAAAGCGTTCTGAATTTCTGCTCTGAGCTTTCCAGTTCTTTTTTGGCACGGATTCGTTCTGTTTCATCCCTGAGTACCCCACGAAAACCAATGGGTTTTCCCTGTGAATTTTTTATCAGCGCGACGGAAGATTCAGCAATCCGCTCTTCGTTGGATTTGGTTATTATATGCCACTCCACATTCCGTGCGGGAATACCTGTTCTAAACACCTGATTAAATTTGGTATAAGCATATTTTGCAGCACCCGGTTTCATGTAATCCCGGTTGTTCATACCCACCAGCTCTTTTTCGGGGTACCCCAGACATTTTTGAAAGGCAGCATTGAAAAAGGTCAGGTTTCCCGCCAGGTCAACCTCAAAGTATCCCTCATCCATTGTTTCAATAATTGAACGGTGCTTGTTTTCGCTCTGCTTCAGGGCATCAGAGGTGAACGCTATTTTTTTCAAATTTTCCGTTTCCGCTTTCAGCAGTTTTTCTTTGGTCTGCTTTCGCGCAACCAGAACACACAATACAAGAAAAGTTGCAATAAAAACAAAAGAATACGTAGCGCTAAATATTGCATTATTAATAATTAATCGTTGCAGACTGTTGTATGGAGTACACACGCAGATCAACCATCGATCATTAAACATATTGACACTGTTGGTGGATCGGTTTACAGAAACACCCCAAGAATAGTGGTGAACGTGATGGATCACGGAGGAGCTGCGAAAATCGTTTTTTAAGTACATGAATTCATCTTGTTGGTGGCACGATAAACAGCCGGGTTCAAGAGAAAAAATATTCCCTGTTTTCATAAAACCTGGTTTTTCGCATTCCGTATTATACAGGCTTAGGATTTCACCCTGCGTATTTGTAAGGAAAAAGGAATTATCACGGTTTTCGAGGAAAGAGAGGTGTGTCTTGGCATAATCTGATAACCGCAATACACCCACAATTGTATAATTAGCGTCAGCACCGTTAAACGTATCAATCAGCAAAAGAGCCACTGAACTATCAGGATTCAAGATGCGTGGTGAAATGTGGGGAAAATCTGTGATGGTAGCCGAATGTAAATATTGATCGGCTGCATCGAGATCAAATAAGGTAATGTTGTTAAGCGGCGGTTCAAACTGTAGGAGCCTCTGCTGATCGCGATAGATCACAATGGCGTAGAAATGATCCATATGTTGTTGAAAGATGTCACGGCCAAACTGGCGCACATTTTCCAAATCGTTATCCAATTGAAGATTAAGTTCAATCGAATGAAGCGCCTGAAGGGAAGAGGTTAAAAAGGAGTTAAAATTGTCGAGCAGTACGTTATTGATGAACGCCTGTTGCTTGTGAAAAGAGTCTATGAGACTGCTTTCAAATTTACGATGAGAAAGAACGGCACTTGATATCACAGCCGTAAGAAACAGGAAGCCGAAAATATACAGCCAGTATTTCTTGAGAATATTTTTTATTGAAGCGTTAATAGAACCCCCCAGTCCGTTAATACGCTTTCTCTTTTTACTATTTGCTAAGAGATAAAGATTTTTTGAATCGTATTAAAAAGTACCTAAAAACAAAAGGAAAGGCTACAAATAAAGTTGGGATAATACAGGATTGTCACACAGGCAGTCGTAGCCCAAAAACATTACCAGCCGGGGTGTTTGGTTCAACCCAAACGGACCCACCGTGAGCTTCGGCAATACGTTTCACAATGGCCAGACCCAGACCGCGCCCGGCGGTTTTACCAAGCTGAAGATTGCGAATAAAAACGGCGTCACGCTTTTCTTCATCAATGGTGGTTCCAAAATCTTTAACCCGAATTATAAGAGACCCATCTGATTCATCGCAATCAACCACAATCTTCTTTCCGTGAGCCGCATATTTAATCGCATTGCTAATATAATTTTTAAAAACTTCTTCAATAATGGGGTTGGCATGAATTTTCTGGTCTGCTGGAATGGAGTTTGTGGCTTCCATCTCGTTATAAGCCAGCGATGATTTGAATTCGCCCAGAATGTCATTGATGAGTTGGTATAAATCCAGGGTCTCTTTCTTTATCTCTTCGTCCATAGAAACTTTGGAAAGCGTCGTGGCGTTGGCAATTACCTTTAACAGGCTGTCACTACTGTTGCGTACCATTTGTACCATTTCATCGTCCGGGTTTTCGGCTGACATCATATCCACAACGCCATGAATGACACCGGCGGGATTTTTAAGATCATGGGTAATGATGTCCAGCAGAAGATCTTTCATGCTATTGGACTGGGAGAGTTCCAAAGAAAGCTGGCGGTGTTTTCTTTCCGACTCACGCAGAGTGTCGGCGTTCCGGCGTTTGGTAATGGCATCGGCGATTTGTCCTGAAACAAACTCCAACAAGGCAAGATGGTTTTCGTTGTAAAGGTTTGGATCGTTATAGCTTTGCACCGTGACGACGCCCACCACCTCTTTTCCAATCGATAGCGGCACACTGACAAATTGTTCAGAAGGCGTCCCAATTAATTCAATTTTTCCCTCTCGGCTCATGGCATAAATGTCTTCTTTATTTAAAAAGACGGATTTTACTTCTCTCAGGACATATTCGGTTAGGCCGTTACCAAGCGGTTTTGGCTTTGGCGCACTATCCACCTCGTCTACATAATATGGAAAGGAGAGCTGTTCCTTCTCTTTGTCGTAATATGCGATATAAAAATTGGAAGCGGAAATAACTTTTGCCAGCAGACTGTGAATCGTTTTAAACAGCGCATCAAGGTTTTCACTGGTGCTGTATGCATTGGCAATATTGTACAGTACGCGACGCATTTGATCAGATCGGTAGCGCTCGGTTACATCCCGCAAAATGCCCGTTAAATGCCAATCGCCACCAAACTGGATGCGTGATATATGCAATTCGGCGGGAAATTCTTCGCCGGTTTTTCGGAGGCCATAAAGTTTAACGGTTTTTCCCAAGGCCTTATCACCACTGCTTTGAAAATATTCAAGCGCAATATTGGTTGCTTCCTCGCGGAAACGTTCCGGGATAAGCAAATCAACCATATTACCGCCGAGAGCCTCTTTTTCAGAATAACCAAAAATGATGCTGGCAGCCTTGTTCCAAAAAGCGATTTTCCCCTGCGGATTCACCCCAATAATGGCATCTGCCGCAGATTCTGAAATATTCCTGAAACGCTCTTCACTTTCTTCTAAAGATGAAACAGCTTCATTGATATTTGTTACCATGACAGCAAAAGATCGCGCCAAATCCCCAACCTCATCCGGCGAATTGGTATTGAGAGAAATATCGGTCCTCCCTTCCGACATACTGATGGCTGCGTTTCTCAGTTCATTAATTGGCCGGGTGATCAGTCGACCTAAAAACCACGCCAGCAGGATACCGGCAACGAGTATTAAATAGCCAAAAAACATACTGGTTTTTGTGTTCGATTTAACGCGGCTGTACATGGGCTCCAGAGAATATCCTATTAATAAGCGACCGTAGTCTGACCCTTGAAACAAAATGGGCATTGAACCGTGAAGAATGGCGTCTTTTTCGTAGATATCCTCATGGGACAACAATGCGGATCGATCCAGATCCAGTTTAAAAGGATTGTAAACGGCAAACTCCTCCCCATCCGAATCATAGAGCAATACATAGACAATGGTCGAGTCATTGCTTATCCAATCAAAGGATTCCTGAATGGCCGAATACGAATCAAGGCCCAGCGCCACACCGGTGCTAAGAGCAATCAGTTCAGCCGTGCTCTCTAATCGTTCTTCAAAGGCGTCGCTTATTTGGCGTTTTTGCTGTGATGGATAATAAAGAAGGGTAAAGAGAAGGGTAAGCATCACCGCCAGGGCGGTTGCCAGAATAAACTTTAGCCGAATCGATAAGCGGGGAGATTTCATGGATTATTTCAAGGGGTAATCCGGATCACCAGCCGAAAGCCCGTTAAGCGTGATAGTTTTTATATTATCGTCAACCTGTTCCAGAGGAATAAAGGCAATCGCGCCGGCATTTTTTGCAACAAAGGCCAAGACTTCTTCCACGGTTTGTTTTTCGGAGGGAGGATTGGCGCTACGACCGGAGAAAACCAGACTGATCCAGTATTTTTTCATTTTTATTCTGGACTTATTGTAGAGTATTTGATAAAAATCTTCAGCGATGAACCGGGATTCGACCAGCAATATTTCAGTGCTCTCGTTAAATAGGGACTTATCGCCATTATAAACAGATCGCAACTCCTCCAAAGAAAGGTCGTCCAGCGCATTGGAGGGGTGAACAATAATCGCAATTTGTGCCTGTGATACGGTGAGTAAAAAACCAAAACAGATTACCGCACGCTTTAGGGGTAAACTAAGTTTATCCATTAGAAGGCCACCGCAATTGATGAAACAAAGGATTGGTACGTATTGGTGTGGTTGTCGTCATGAATGGACTGAAGTTCGGCCTTTATATATACCCGTGGAGTAGCCGATAAATTGATACCGACAACGACGGTCTCGTCGTGCTTTATGTGCCCATCCAGATCAGGGTCGTATCGGTCGAATCGAACAAAAGGTGTCCAACGATCGCCAAACGTACGACTGGCTTGAATATAGTAGCCATATCCGGTCAAATAAGAATCAATGGGCGTTTCGGTGACCTCATTAATCTTTTGCCCCCTTTTGTAAACACCTTCTATATCAAAGGTGAAGCCGGAAAAGGAGAAGGTGGCATCGGCGCCATATGAAGACTGTAGCGTGTTGTGGGAGGTACCATCAGCATCGGAATAATAGGACAACCCAAAGGATGTTTCACCGAATGAAGGCCGAACAAGAAGCCGACCCCCCAGGCCCTTATTGGAGTTATCATCCGCTTCAGAAGGTTTTGACCCTCGTCCGTTGGTGATATAACAGAAATATTCCACATTCCATTCCCCAGGCTGAAAAATCCCCGCAAGTTGAATTCCTGTTAACCATTTTGCGAAAAGCCGATCTTGGTGATTCACAGAATTCAAATGCTTTCCATAGACCGAACCGGGAAGAAAAGATGAGAGGTAGGTTGGCGTAGCGTCATAAGTAAGCCCACGCATTCCAAACGGAACAAGGATTTTCCCCATTTGAATCCGAAAAGCATTGGTTTTTTTGTATTCCAACCAGCTTTGGGCAAGATAGATTTTTCCTGAACCAGGCCCACCGTTTTCCAGGCTAATACCGTGTTCCCATTCCATTTCCACAAAGAGCCGGAAATGTTGATCAAGCGGGAAGATGTTGATCACATTCAAATGATGTTGGTCAAAGGTCCAGATTTTCCCTGCGCGGTCCTTGTTATTCACTTCTGCCTCAAGATCGAAATAGCCATACGTTTTTAAAGGAATTGTGTATGCCAACGAAAGGGCAAAAAGAGAAATTATAAATGTACGCAGAGCCGACCGGTAACGAGTTTCTTGCCTGTACATTGTGTCCCCAAATTTGTTTAATATAGCCATAAACAATAATAAATATACGACAAAAGCTCTTTGTTCGCGAACAGGGTTGAAGAAAAGAAAATCCTATGGTAATATGAACAATCGGATTGCATACATTCTTAGGCCCAACCCCATAGAGAAAAAATGAACATCCTTCGCCATGGCAGTTTCCTTGTAGTCTTCCTTTCGCTCTCCATGGCACAAAACCAGGTAATGCCCAACGACATTTACCAGAAAGCCTGGCAAACCGCTATGGAGGACGGCATCATTTCCAGCGATGAACAAAAACTGTTATCCACTTTATCGACCGCACTAAATCTTCCACCCGACAGCACCGCAGGGTTATCTGATTCCACGTCTAAAGAGGGGGGCATGATAAAAGATCAGTCAGGTCGCTGGCCCCTGGTTCTTCAAAACATGGTCATTGGTTCCGGGCTATACGGATGGACTGTCCCATATGTTCTGGGTGCAGATGATTTTCGCTGGTATGCCGGGACAGAAATGCTATCACTGGGAGGAGCGTTTTACCTCACGTATAAGTACACGGAAGACATGGACATATCCCATGCGCGCGCCCAAATGTTGCGATACGGCGGTCTGGTTGGACTGCGGTATGGATTGGGGACAAAAACCCTGTTCAGGCTCAGCGATACTGGTAAAACCTGGGCGTGGATTCTTATGGCATCTGTGCCCACCGGAATAGTCGCCGGTGATTATTTCTACAGCGATTTGAAACCGAGCAATGGTCAGGCCTGGGTGTTCACGCTGTGGACCGCTCTTGGAGGCATTAATGCCCGCACCCTTTATACATATTTTGACCCGGATCCGTATTATGGCAACGAAGAAAATGAAGTGATTGATCCGGTTCTCGAACAGCAGCTCGAAAAAGACTATGAAACGTGGAACAGAAATCATACCGCTATTGAACTGCTGGTTGGATATCCTATTGGGTTTCTGGTTGGTAAAAAACTGGCAAGGGAAAAGACCTACAGCTTTGGCGATGCTCTCATGCTATACCAGGGTTACGGTTTTGGCTTTTTTAACAGTATGATGCTGCAGGAAATTCTTTATAACAAATTCGATGAAAAACGATGGATGGTTTTGAACAATCTTGGCGCACTGGGCAGCATGCTGTATTATGATAAGTGGATTGGAGGGTTTGAGTTTTCTGCAGGACAATCCATTTTAATGTCGCTCGGTTCTGCTTCCGGAATGGCGTTCGGGACCGGTCTGGGAATCATTATGGAAGTGGACAACCTTAAATCAATGATGATTCTGACGCTAACGGGTTATGGCCTTGGTACGTACCTTACAAGAGGCATTGTTCATCCTAATAAAGAAGGTTCAACGATAACAGATCTTGGCGCGCAGACGATTGTTATGCCAACAGTATTGTCGTATACGGTTGATGGAAAACGAAAAACGGCCCCGGCCATTTCCATCAATTTTCGGTTTTAAATTGCAACGGTTGTCGTAGCGACCCCCGATTGAAGATGCTCTCCTGGGGCAAGATTGGGTAAATTCCCCCGTTTGAAACACAAGGAGTATCCATGGCAGCCAAGTACATTCCTGTTATTTTTGTCATTTATCTAAGCGCATTTCTTTATGCAGACCCACCAGCGGTAACACGCACTTCAGAGACGCATGAAAAAACAATAGAACGCATCATGCAGGCAGCGTTACATGACAGCGCCGCCTATAACCGTCTGGCTGAATTGTGTGATCGCTTTGGTCCGCGCATCAGTGGATCGGATAACCTGGAAAAGGCCATCGATTGGATAATTGCAGAAATGCACAAAGATGGATTGGACAATGCACACGGTGAGTCGGCGATGGTTCCCCATTGGGTACGCGGAAAGGAATCGTTAACGTTGATAGAGCCCTGGGAAATGGCATTCCCATTGTTGGGCCTGGGAAGAAGTATAGGAACACCTGAAAAGGGAATTACCGCCCAGGTGCTGGCCGTTGAAAATTTTGAAGAATTAGAGCGGCGTAAAGCTGAGGTGCCGGGAAAAATTGTTGTATACGACGCCCCTTTCACATCATATGGAAAAACAGTAGCATACCGCTATAGTGGCGCCATAGAAGCAGCCCGTTATGGGGCGGTTGCCAGCCTGATTCGTTCCGTTACACCCTTTTCCCTAAACACCCCGCATACCGGTGGAATGGCCTATTCTGACACGGTTCCCCAGATTCCCCAGGCCGCCATAACGGTTGAGGCAGCAGCCATGTTGCATCGCATGACACAGCGGGGACAAAAGCCCAAACTCCATTTGATTATGGAGGGAAAAATGTTGCCGGATGTGGAATCACGCAATGTGGTTGTGGAACTCCGTGGAAGTGAAAAACCAGATGAAATCATTGTTTTTGGTGGCCACAGCGACTCCTGGGATGTGGGACAGGGAGCCATGGATGATGCCGGTGGATGCGTAGCCGCCTGGGAAGCATTGCGGCTTATTCAGTCGTTGGGCATACAACCCAAGCGGACGCTGCGTGTTGTCTTGTGGACCAATGAAGAATATGGCCTGCGCGGCGGATGGGCATATGCTGAAGCCCACAAGGACGATAACCATCTTGTTGCTATTGAATCGGATGGTGGCGTTTTCGCCCCTCGTGGTTTTGGTTTCACCGGTCCGGACACGATGCGCGAAAAATTGGCAAATTTGGTCGCAGCATTAGAACCTATTGGCGCCAATCAACTGTTCGACAATGGAGAAGAAGCGGACATTTCACCCTTAATGATTTCCGGAGTACCAGGGATGAGCCTAAAGGTTGATAATTCTAAATATTTTTGGTACCACCATACGGCGGCAGATGCAGTATCCATGATTGATCGAGATGAATTCAATCGTTGCGTTGCAGCATTAGCAACTATGGTATACTCTATTTCCGAGTTATATTAAAAACCCGGAAGGCTACTTCTTTTCCTCCCAGAGATTGAACACGGTCCCAAAGGGATCTTTTAAGTAACAGTCTTTACCGGCTCCCAACCAGCGGACAATTTTGCAGCCGTGCTGAAGTAAATACTTTTTTGCAGCCTCTACATCATCTACAATAAATTCAAGGACCGGCCCCCTCAATGTATCCGACTCCGCTATGAAAAGATTCCCATCACCCGGAGACATATGGTATCCATCTGAAATTTCTTTTGCGCTGAGCCCAAGGATATCCGAATAAAACGCTTTTCCCTCCGCCAGATCTGGCAGTTGAAGAGCCACGCACTTACTAAATTTGAATTGCATAGACTAGCCCACCATCCCCTTTACCAGAGCCTGTCAGGCCCGGCGGTATTCTTTACTAGTTGTAGATAAAAAGTAAGGAGCCGTTCGTAATCCAAGGATGTAATATGCTCATCAATTCCGTGCATTCCGTCCAGTTGTTCCGGTGAAAACTGGATAGGTAAAAACCGATAAATCTGATCGGTCATTCCCTGATAATGCTTGGCATCGGTGCCACCGACGGTCAAATAAGGACTGACCAGCACATCTGGAAACGTTTGACGGATACTTTTGGCAATGGCGGTATACTGGGGTGATTTATAATTGCTCACCTCGGATGCTTCCTGTGGAAAGTCGCCAATTGGTTCCACGATGATTTTTGGGTTATCAATTACCGATTTCACATGTGCAATAATACCATCAACGCTATCTCCCGGTTTTAATCGAAAGTTCACCACTGCTGTTGCTTTTTGCGGAAGCTGATTGTCCTTAACACCGGCATGAAACATGGTGGGCGCTGTTGTGGTTCGGATTAAGGCGTTTGACTTTGAAGACCCTGCCAGCTGACCTTCAATTATTCCACCAAACGCCCATAGGTTGGAAAAGAGAAAATTGAAGGGAAATGATGTTTCCGGTGCCAGCGTCACCAGCATTTCTTTAATGGGCCCTTCCAGCGTTGCCGGAAGCGGGTTATCGCTTAATTTTCCAATCGCTTTGCTAAGTACCGTTACGGCAGTTTCATTTGGCGGCATACTGGAGTGTCCGCCCACTCCATCGACAGAAAGCTTTAGACTGACATATCCCTTTTCAGCGATTCCAATCAGGGCAACCGGCACATCAACGCCCGGCACACCCTCTTCCACGATGGCGCCACCCTCGTCCATGATAAAATCTGGTGAAATTCCCCGTTTACGTAGTGTATCAGCAATTGCCTGAGCGCCATTTCTCCCGCCAATTTCCTCATCATGCCCAAAGGCCAGGATGATTGTGCGCTCCGGCTGAAAACCACTTGAGAGCAAATATTCTACAACTTCAAGAATTCCAATCATTGCCGCCTTATCATCCACTGCGCCCCGCCCCCACAATACATTGTCATCGATTGCGCCGTCAAAAGGCTTTACACGCCAGCGGGAGGAGCCGGTTGTATCCGCCGGGACAACATCGGAATGGGCCAATAAAAACACAGGCTTTAAATCAGACCGGGAACCTTTCCAGGTATACAACAGGCTGAAATTGTTTATTTTTTCGGGGGAGAGCTGGCTATGGATAAGGGGATAGTGAACAGAAAGATAATTGATGAATGTATTAAAGGCAATTGCTTCGGTGGCGGCACTATCGGAATACGAAACCGTTTTAATACGAAGTGCACCGCTCAGGCGCGCCATAGCATCATCAATTGCAATATCAGCAGGTTTCTGAAGGTCAACTACCACCTGAGAAGATGTGCCGGCGCAGGTATAAAAGAGCACGCTGGCCACAAGAACAAAAATGACATGTTTCATTGGTTATCCTTTTATTAGATGTACTTCCGGCTGCAACCCAATCCCGAAACGGCCCATTACCGATGCCTGGATTGATTTGGACAGGTTGTAAATATCCCTGCCCGTAGCACCCCCGTAATTCACCAGAATCAGCGCATGTTTTTCATATACGCCACAATTTCCAACCCGCTTGCCCTTCCAGCCGCACTTCTCAATCAACCAGGCTGCAGGGATTTTGGTTTCAGCGCCATCCGCCGGATAGCCGGGCACGTCAGGCTCTTTCCCCCGAAGCGCTTCATACAGATTATTATCCACAACCGGATTTTTAAAAAAACTCCCTGCATTTCCCAGTTTTTCCGGATCGGGGAGTTTGCTGCGACGGATTGCGATGACCGCATCGCGTACATCACGCAGATTAGGATTCATTACGCCGTTTTCTGTTAAATACACATTGATTTTTCCATAGTTGGTGTTGAGATGCGGGATTTTAGACAGGGTCAGGTCAATCGACGTAATAAGGTACTGATTTTGATGTTTAAAAATGCTATTGCGGTATGAAAAAGTACATGCGTTTTTATCCAGCGTTTGAAAGGTGCCGCTGGAGACATTCAAAGCCTCAAGCGATTGAAATACTTCAGCCAACTCTGCACCATAGGCACCGATATTTTGTACCGGAGCGGCCCCGACCGTACCGGGTATAAGTGCTAAATTTTCAATTCCATACCAGTGGCGATCGACACAATAATTAACCAGATCATTCCATACAACACCGGCACCGACTCGTAAGGTTACCCCTTCGGGCGTTTCTTCAATAAGATCAATGCCCGGAATGGCAATATGCAGTACGGTTCCGGGAAAATCATCCACAAAGAGCACATTGCTACCACTGCCAAGAACAAAATAGGAGGAGTTTTCTTTTGCGATAAGATTAAAAGCATGTTCCAACTCTGCGGCGTTCTTGACTGTAATTAACGCTTGGGCTGACGCAGAAACACCAAAGGCGGTATAGTTTGACAAACTATTCATTATCGTGGACAGAATTTCAGGAAAATAAAAATAAGAAAAAATCATTCAGTAGCGTCGATTTGCATAAAACAGTATATTTGCGGCACCAACGGTGGAAAAAACATGAAGCTTTATAAAGTATTAATCTATTTAAGCATTTTTTTATTTTTGTTATCCTGCGAACCAATCGTGACTGAATTCCCGGATATGGAAGATGCCGTTTTATATGAAGCATCAAGTATTGTAACGGCGCCAGCTGTAGATACTTTGACGGTGATGACCTGGAATATTCGATTTGGAGCCGCCCGATTGCCCTGGTTTGGTGATGCGTGCGGCGGTCGTGTGATTTTAACGAACAATGAAGTAATCCATAGTCTCGAAAATATTGTTGCTTATATTAATTCGGTCAATCCGGACATCCTTTTCATGCAAGAAGTAGACGTGGAAAGCAAGCGTACAAATTACATTGATCAGGTACAGTGGTTGCTAAACAATACAGCCTTTAATTATGGCGCGTACGCGTCCATGTGGCAGTCACAATTTGTTCCCAGTGATGGACTGGGAAGGATGAACACGGGTAATGCTGTACTTAGCAAATGGGAAATATCCGATGCGGTTCGGCATCAGCTTTCGTTGCGAGGTGATCAGGATGCCCTGACACAATTGTTCTATTTGAGACGGAACGCTCTGGAGACAAAGATTACCATGGGTGAAACATCTTTTTACGCCGTGGATGTTCATGCCACAGCATTTGCAACCGACGACACCAAACAGAAGCACATACAGGAGTTCAAAGATGTTCTGGACCAAATTGATGCAGCGGGAGAACCTTTCGTAGCAGGGGGTGATTTAAATTCGGTGCCACCCGGCTCTGATTCGCTTGACTATTGTATGGAGGACATGTGCGCCGGCGAAAGCTATCATCCGGCCGGATTTGATCCAAAAAAGCTTGATTACGATAATGAACCGGCACACCGCGAGGGCAGTTGGTTTGTGGGAGAAGATGGAGCGGATCTGGGAATATTAACAACTCTTTATGATACATATACACCCGCCATTGATACGCTAACCTATCAGGCCAATGAAGCGCTTTATTTTACACATACGCCGAACTATGAGAACTTGACGGGTTTTGATCGAAAATTGGATTACTTGTGGACGAACAGGAACTGGATTAACAATTCGGATAAAACCCACTGGGAAGCGGCGGCCTTTAGCGACCATCTTCCCGTGACAGCAAGATGGGTGGTGGGCCAATGAAAAAAATGATATTATTTGTTTTACTCTCTGCGATCACGGCACAGCAGGTATCCCAAAACTGGTCAGATGGCACTGCCTACGTCACACCACACGGCCGATGGGAAACGGGTCTGTTTCAACCGTTAAAGTATGGTTATTCACCCAGCACAGAACTGTCAGCGCATCCGCTGGCAATGGCTGTAATCCCCAACATAACGGTGAAACATGTCTGGAAAGTCCAATTAAACGCAACCTGGGCTTCTGTACATTCACTCTATTACCCCACACCGCTTTTAAATATGCTGGCAAAAGAAGGGACGGGCGGTTTGATTTCCCCCGAATTCGAAATTCCTCCGGCAGTTATCATTGCCAACGAACTTCGAGTGTCGCGACCTATAAACGATCGTGTAATCATGACGGGTAAAACAGGTCTGGCTTTGGGTTTGGTCTTCGGTGATTTGGATGAGCGTACCACCGTAGATTTTGCGGTGGCGTATCAACGCCTATCGCCGCTTTATGATGGGGCATATATTCGAATAGGCGCCGATTTTGACATCGTGCTAACCGATCATATTTCCTTGCTATTGGACGATGATTTGTTCCTTATAAAAAACAGTGATGCCACCTTGGGGTTTGAGCATAAGGGGTTAATCACGTGGAGTAAGTCTGCTCGCCTTAAGGCAATGATAGGGTATAAAGTTGTATTCGGTCAATATCCCTTTGGCAATCAGTGGAATATTATGCCAGCCTATATTCCGTTGTTGCCCACATGGATACCTTTATTTGATTTTCAGTGGGGATGGTGAGGCTACATTCCAAGCGTAATTGTTAGTCTGCTTACCAACCCCAGGACACCCATATCAGAAGAAGAATAATCAACGCTAAAGTTGTAGGGGATAAAAGGGAAATTGGCGCTATTTAAACCGAAGCCCCAGGACAGCCGTGGAAGATATCCCCGTTCTTTTGTCAGTTGATCTATAGAATGAGATTCGTCTAGCGCGTCATTATATTTGAAATAACTATACTTAATACCGCTACGCAAAGTTATTACGTTTACAATATCCAGCTCGCCACCAATAATATAATAAGGATTGTAATCTCTGGGGTCTATGTACTCCAGGTTAAGCACGCCTGAAAATCGTTCAGCTTGAATCAACTGATTTTTTCCAATTGGCGAGAAGGAGAGCCCATATCGAAAAACAAGAGGAAGAGGCCAATCCTTTGTGTCAAGACGGCCTTGAGTGTCCGGATTTGAATCCAAGTCCTCATCAATGTCAACATCAATCAGTTGATCCGTTCCAAACATTCGCATTTTTGAGCCAAAATTTGAAAGCGACATACCCATGGTTAAACCACTAAAACCAGTCCGGTATTGGGTTCCTATATCAACAGCAACGGCGGATGCACTGGAAAAAGAAATAGTTTCTTTTATATACTTTGCATGCAACCCAAAGGAAAAACGATCACTTATTTTTCTTCCCATGCCAAAACCAAGAGCAAGATCGCTGGCGGAAATTTTTCTACCGGTTCCATTTGTTTCATAGTGTGTGGTTTCCTTCATTTCGCCCATGGTTAAATAACTCACGCTAAACCCATAAACAACTTTATTCCTGGCCGGTAGAGCGACACCCAGGAATTGATGTTTAACATCAAACATCCAATCTGTGGAATTAAACTGTACTGCTGGTCTTGTCGTTTCGCTTAACCCGGCAGGGTTCCAATACAGCGCAGAAGCATCATCAACGAGTGCTGTATAAGCACCACCTAAGCCAGTACCTCTTGCGCCAACCCCTATTTTCAAAAAATTAGCGGCTGATGTACCCACGTTGTCAAATTGGGCATATAAAGCATGGATAACAACTAAGCCTGAAAAAAGAATTTTATTCATCGTATCACCGCAAACTTTCCGGTCTTTTCATGACCATCAGCCATGACGTGGAAATAATAGACGCCAAAGGCAACCTCTTGATCGTTATATGTTCGTAGGTTCCAAGCTTCAATGCTTGGGCCGCGATATCCATCGCTAAACATATCATGTTTGAGCATTTGAACCAATTCCCCCGCGATATTATAGATTCTAATGACACAGTCGTCCGGGAGCCGGGTAAACTGAATTTCTTTTACCTCAACATTTGTCTCATATACAGAAGAAACAATGTAGGGGTTGGGTACAACCAAGATATCATCTAAATCACCAGACGCAACAATATAGTTTGGTTCTTTTGTGTGTATAGAATAACTATCCTGGCCTATGAGAATTGGTTTTGTATAATCTACCCTGAATTGTATGGAATTGCCGTTTTCGAATACATTGGCATTTCGATCTAAATAAACAAGCCAACCCATTTTGTCCGCATCTCCGCCGTAAGCATAGGGGAAATCGGTGACATTATAATCTTGATCGATTATGGCAACATACAAGTTTTTCGTAAGTATAAAGGTTGAATCCGAATTGTGTTGATAAACGGGTTTTCCGCCTGCTGTCGGGAAAATAGCCGCACTTACCTGTCGGTTGTTTTCTACGTCCCAGATTTCAAAAGGAACAATTACAGTGTCAACAGCGCTTAAGTTGGGCATAAAATATGTTGCTATGGATCCCCCATCGTTAAATCGAATTTCGTAGGTTTTATCTAAACTGGTGTAAGAGGAAATGCCCTCAGGCGAATCAACGGGATAGCCAATATCGTAAAAAGCCTGCAGAAGTCCGGGCCAGGTATCATCGTATCCGGCGGCATGACCGAGAGTAATACCGAGACTAGTATTTGGATCATCGTCGCTAATGGTTACATTTAGAGAGTCAGTCATCAAATCCCACGATGCGTTTTCAAAAATTGGAATTAAGCCATCAATTAAATATGTATAATCCGTAATAAGGTCTGTTTCGGACTCAATTAATGTATCACCTGTAGTTGAATCAACCAGAGTCCACACTTTTTCATTCTGCAATGAATCATAACGGAATGTTATAAAATAGGCATTTGATTGGTCCGTACTGTAATCCGTCACAATAATGCTGTCTCCATTAAAGAGGAAAGCATCCATGGTCCCATCTTCTAAAAAGGGATTTGCATTAATTATTGTCAGGTCGGCATCAGACACACCGGAAGTATGGCTTACCGTAGCGAATCCGGGATCAAATCCTGCAGGATTTGTCTGTGGAATGACTGCCACCGAATTATTTCCATCAACGAAAGGGTTGTTGGCGGGTGCATTTTCTAGCGGTGGAACCGAAGCGCCCAGCCAATCATCTTCGCCGTCATATGCTGAAACGGTGTACCAGTATTCGTATCCATTTACTACATTTTTATCCACATAGGAATATCGTAATCCGGAGTTGTTACCCAAATTATAATAAAATTCACCCATGGGGAACGTCCCTGAAATATCATCAGACACATCGAAAATTGCTAATGGCAAATAGTAACCGGAAGGATTTCCTTCGTTGTTGGTAATAACCGGACCCCACGTACTGCCACGATCAATGCTTTTATAAACACGATATCCCTGAAAGCGATTTGATTGGGTTATTGGATCAACCGATGACTCAGATGGCTCAGATGACCAGAACAGCGCAACTTCTCCATCGGAAGGAATTGCGTGAACAATGGGTGGATCAGGTGGCTTTGGAGTGCGAAAGTCATTGTCGTAATAGGCCTGAAAAAGCCGTGCATTTTTAAGTAAATCTGCCTCATTTAATCCCATAAAATCAGCAAAGGTAAATATAACGTGTTCCCCCGGCGCAACGTCCATGGGTCCGGCGGCAATTACCCAGGTGATATCCGGTCCATATGAATAGGGCTTATTAAACTGGTCCGAAGGATGTGGGTTTGTATTCTGGGGGGTTTGGATACCAGCCTTTAATTGATTGTTGTAAGCATCAGCATCGCTTTGTGCATCCTCGCTGTATTCATAACTAAATACCGTGGAAACGTCATAGGAGGTCTCTGACCCATCGTTGCTTATTTTGGTTGCTTCTAAAAACTTCAATCCAATCCACGCGACGCCAGAGGAGATAAAACCGGGCGACTGATCATCGGGATCCCAGACAATTGCCAAATTCTCCAATAAATGTGCATCGGTCGTATCTGATAATTTTTCAGCAATATGGGGATCATTTGCTTGAATGAACATGGCCAGATCATCGGTCCATTCGGCACCACCTTGTTCTGGTGTATCCGGGTCCCCAGAAATTCCCATATATAAATCTTTGATGGTGTCGGTTCCAACGTTTGTCATAAGCTGAATAAAAATCAATCCATCATTCGCAAATATTGAGGCGTCATTTACAACCCAGATATCAAAGCGAACATTCAACGGGCCCACTCCGTTTTTTGCAACAGTATTACCGTCGGTTGGATCATTGTCGGTCACGACGAAATATGCAATTCTCTTGTCGGGATCGTCTGCCGGGAAAGACTCCTGCATAAAAGAGGGAACAGGAAACCGGATATTGTTGTGTAGCTGCGATTCTATTTCAGGAAAAGAGAGACCGGTATTCGGGTCCACATAAGTACCGGTTGGGTCAATTTCTATAGGCCATAGGGTAGGCCACGAGGTTGGAATGTCACTAAAAGCAATTCCAATATTGGCCTCCGTATCAACATAATTTGCATCATAGCCTGCCAGAGGCTGGAATTCTTCCTCCGAATCGCGCGTTGAACCGCGGACCCCCACTGCCACGCTAGGTTGTCCATTTATTAGGCCACCCACAATAGGTGATTGAGTCCAATAATATGTGCAACAGCTGTTTTTTAGCATACTGCCGGCAGGAAATTCATGATTTAATCCCCACCTATCATATCCATATACCGCTGCATTAGATAGCCGTAAAACCATCTGCCCGCGATTCATGACACTTCGCTTGCGATCACCAAAAGCTGCAGTTTTAAAACTGTAGGGCTGCTTTGAAAGATGTTTTCCTGTAATTGATTCATAAACATCGAGTTTTGATTGGCTGAAAACCAGCCCTAAAAACACCAACGGTATTAAAAATTGAACATTTTTCATTATTTCATCCCCACGCTAATTCCAAGTTCAATATGGCGAGGAGCACCAAAATAATAAGGGCGGGACTCCCACATTGGCGATGTACTTGGATTTAGGCTTTCATCTGGTTTGCCGCTATCATTAAACACATTCAAAACATTTGTCCGGTTAAACAGATTGGTGATATCGGCATAAAATCGTATTGCAGCGTAAGACAGATTCAAATCATAAAAGGCTTTCATGTCAAGCGTTGACGTAGGGGGCATTCGACCCGAGTTGCTCTCATCCAGTGGCCGACCACGGTCATCGGAAGGAGTATACGGCAATCCGCTTCCCCAATTACCTATTATGTTTACACCCAAGCCTTTTGGGTGAATGTAATTCATTGCAATATTAATAGTATGGGGCTGGTCCCAAGGCATTGTAATGGTTTTTCTTGCTGGAACCGTACCATATACCGATGCAGAATAGGCATCATTCCAGTGCTGAAATTCATTGGAAGCATTTCCTTCGGATCGTGAATATGTGTATGTGATATTCCATCCGAAGTGGCGATCAAATAATCGCTGTAGAGTAAACTCAATACCCTTAGAGTTACCATAATCCATATTTTCAAAAACGGAAAACTCAGTGGGGTCAGCATCATAAATCACCGCGGCGATATAATCGTAAATATCTTTATAAAACACAGTTGTCCGAAGCACATATTCATCGGTTACCTGCATTCGTAATCCCACTTCGTATGCAATGGTGGTCTCAGGTTTCAAATTTGGACTTCCAACCGGCGGTATATACCAATCGTTTAATCCATAAGGGAAGGGGTAAAATGAATTCCCAAAAGTATTGCTTAGCAGGGATGAATTGGAAATATTGGTCAATTCATTTGGCAGGCCAGTGTAGCCGTTTGAGTTTGATAGTCTATACATATTCTGATATTCAGGATATTGAAAAAACTGTCCATAGCTGAAGTGGAATGCCATTCGGTCAGTAATGGGATACCCAAATGCAATGCGGGGGCTCCATTTGCGTTTAATTTTTGTTTTTGGAGCTGGAACAAACCAGGTAGAATCTGCCTTTCCATCCCCGTCAAAATCCTGACCCTCAATATACCCCCAGTCATCGGTATCCTCATTGTTTGGGAACGCCACAATTTCTCCGTCTCTAAGATAAGCTAATTTTTTGGTTGGGTCAGCGTACCGGCTATTGGGATCCATATAGTCCCAGCGAATCCCCATATTGATCACAAGATCAGAAAACTCCATCTTGTCCTGAAGGTAAAACGATCTTTGTTCGGGATGTTTTTCCCACACAACAAAGCCGGGATCAGAAGCAGACCCGTAGGGGCCTCCACCCAGTCCTTGAGCCAAAAAATTGTTAAGGGCATATTTTTTGCGATCAAAACCGGATTTGATCTGATTCCATTTGTTTAACTGCCATGTAATTGATCCTTGTAGTGAATTGGTAATAGACCGATAGTGTTCATAACTATAATAATCTGAGGTTGCTACACGTACAGTATCGCCGTATCCGTTAATGACGGGATACTGACCAAAAAACTCATAATTGGAAGTGTTATCATAGGCATCGCCCTCGCGTAGGGGAATCGCGATTCCGGGGCTATAGGCCCCATTTCCGTCTACATCATCATATGTTTCGGAATCGGGAATACCGTCTCCGTTGGTATCCGCAAATATATCCCACACTCCATCTCCGTCCCAATCGCTCCAGCGTTCTCCTTCGCCGGCTGTCCACACGCCATCATTATTTGTATCTGTCCAATCAAGATAGCCATTCCCATTGGCATCATCCCACCATTCGGCCGCGAAAGGGCTCCATTCACCATCGCCGTTAATATCATTATACGGTTCTGCATAGTGGCTTAACCATATCCATGATTCACCCGGACTGAGTACAGAGTTATTCCAGTCGGTTGGAATGGTATGCTCTTTGGCGTACAACTCATGATTTTTATTTAGGTATTTCGGATTGCCTTCCCAACTTTCATTTCTAAATTGCGAAGAGCTAAACTGAAAAAACATTTTTTCACTGACAGTATAATTTGCACGTATATAATATAGATCGCTCTCCAGCCAGTCAAGATCGCTTTTATCCGGGATTTGACGATAATCTAAAGTGTAATTTCTACTTTCGCGTTTTAGACTGTTTACCCCAGCTGAAAGCTTGAGGTTATTTAGTGGACGAATTACAAATTTTCCAGTAATACGCTCTTCGTTCCGATACGTATCAAATAAATTAAGGGCCCCCTTTTTCAGAGTGTTTGGATTGCCATCTCCGGTAAGATCGGCCAAGGCATACTCATCACCGTCATCATAACTACCATTCCCATTCAAATCGACGGTTAAAACATCCTTTGGTAAATATGTTTTATATAAGTAAGTGTTGGTGGAATAAATATCACCGGTTAAGAAAAAGGTGGCCAAGCCAGGGGCAAAGGGCAAGATAGGGCCGCTTACCAGACCTTCGAAACGACTGGTTGACCAATCGTTTTTCTTAAGACCAAATTGATCTGTGGATGATCTAACATTCCAGTTGTATTCAGACGTTCCTTCTTTGGTGACAATGTTGACAACCCCACTCATGGCCTCACCATATTCAGCATTGAACGATCCGGTAATGACTGATAACTCAGATATGCCCCCTCGGGCCACATCAGTGCCCATTCCACCAAAAATTGCATCTTCCACAAAAAAACCGTCAACCATATAAGCAATTTCACCGGATCTTCCTCCGCGGATATGTATTCCATCGTCACCACCCCCGTTGTCATTATCGACAACACCAGCCATGTTGTCCATAATTTCAAGATAAGAATTAACGGGCATGTCGGCAATTTCTTCTTCGGTTACGGTCAGCGTTGTGGCTGTTTGATCGCGTTCAATTATCGGTCGCTCTGCATCCACATAGATTACATCTCCCGCAAGGGCAGATATTTCCATTTCAATATTGAGTATAGTCGTTCGGTCCGTGTATATAGTAACATCTTTGACCGATACTTTTTTATACCCGATATAGGTAATCTCAACGGTGTATGAAGCGGCTGGTATGTTTAATAATAGAAAATTTCCCTCTTCGTCTGATATGGTACCAAGCGGAGTGTTAGCAAGCAAAATGTTGGCGCCGGGAAGCATGGCCCCCGTTTTAGCGTCAGATATCGTACCTACAAGTTTTCCGGTTTCGCCGGCAAACAACAATAAAGGAAACAAAAGAACGACGGTATTTATCGTTTTCATGATCTCTCTCCAATGACGAAGTAAAATATAGTCAATAATTGGTATTATCAAGAACTAATGGTTGCCTTCCCTGCAGGCGTACAAACTTCATTGGGCTCTATGGCAGGATTTGTCAACATATCGTTGTTGCCCATAAGGTAACTTTATTTGGTTTTCAGTGGGGG
>CAZZIU010000019.1:5678-18070 GCA_964654545.1 uncultured bacterium | reverse complement strand
GAAATGTTCACCGCTGATTCAGGAAGCAGTGTATTCATGCGCTACAGCAAACCTACCAGCGTGAGGGGTCAATCCTTTTTAATGCTTAATGACGCCGAAGACATTTGGACCTATTTTCCTAGAACGCGTCGCGTTAGAAAACTGGCATCTTCCTCAAAAAACCAGAAAGTGCAGGGCAGTGATTTCAATTTTGGCGATTTTTCTTCCAATGATATGTGGAGAACTGACTACACAACAGCCATTGGCGGCGATACGATCTTAAACGGTGACAAATGCTGGAAAATTAGAGCAGATGAAACCGCGACCAACGATACCGACTATCCTATAATAATACTTTTTGTACGCCAATCTGACTACTCCCCGCTGCTTATGTACTATTTCAATCGTGAAGGGCGCCATGAAAAAACAATGACATTTGAGAACATAGAGAATATTGATGGAATTCCCACAGCAACAACAATGAGTATGCAAAATGACCTGGAATATTCAGAAACCGTGATGAAGGTCATTGAGATGGATTACAATTGGAAACCGGAAAAGGATTTCTTCAGTGAAAGGAATCTAAAAAAATGAAAAAGTGTATACTGATTATTGGACTTGCAATAGTTCCACTCTCGGCTCAGGTGGATTGGTTTGGTTACTTGGAGTCAGAGCTGGATCACTATTCTTTTGGAGATGAAAACTACAATTTTGGGTATCTAAAAACCCGCCTGGACATGGAAACACGACCCGCGACAAGCGTGCTGGTGGCTGCAAATATCAATATTCAACAGTATGTGGGACGTAGAGAATGGAACCTGCTGGATTTTCTGCCAAAGGAAATCTGGCAACCGATCTACCAGCCGGACTATCTACCGGATTCGCTCTGGAAAACCGAACTTCCCTTTGTCTATAATGATACATTGTATCTGGACAACGCCTATTTACGCGCAAGCTTTAACAACCTGGATATGACCCTTGGAAAACAACCCCTCTCCCTGGGCACTGGTTATGCCTGGAATCCTGTGGACGTCTTTAATCAAAAAGATCCGGTGGACCCAACCTATGATAATACGGGCATTCAGTCCCTTCGGCTCGACGCCCCAATTACGTCCCGCGGAGGTGTTTCGCTGATAGTAACTCCGGCTGAAGATTGGGAATCGGCGACCAAATATTTGCAAATTAAATCGGGATTGGGAAGCTTCGATTTTACTCTAAACTGGGCAGAATATAGTGCACCGTATCGCTGGTGGAATTATGTAGTTTATGCTGGACAACCGGAAACCACTACAAAATACCAATCCTATGGAGGATCAACCGTGGGACAATTGTTAGGCGCCGGAATCTGGGCTGAGGCCTGGCATAAACAGCAATCTGCTTTTGACAAAAAAGCATTTTGGGAAGTTGTGGTCGGCGCGGATTATACATTTACAAATGGCTGGTACATCCTGACTGAATATTTTGTTAATGAACAGGGAGCAGCAGAAAAAAACCTGAGTTTTTTTGATTACATGAATTATTTTGACGGCGGTACCCACAGCCTCATGCAGCATTATGATTTCTTATACTCTCTTTACCCAATAAGTGATTTTGTAAACCTTGGTATTTTTGTCCTGACCAATCTGGATGACAATAGCGCCATGATCAGCCCTCAGCTGGAATGGAGTTTATTTGAAAACGGTACGCTATCTTTTTGGTATTCCTTTGCCAGTGGAAAATCCGATTCGGAATATGGCTACCAGGGCGATGGTTGGCGTCTTCGTCTAAGGACGTATTTCTAATTCATGGTTTCCATATTCATACTGGGAGGTACCGGGAATACGGGCAGCAAGTTGGCAGAATTGCTGGTGAAGAATTCTGACGTACTGCTCACGTTAGGAAGCCGTAGTTTAATCAAGCTGGAAGAAGTTCGCGATAGCCTGATTACAAAGGAAAACAAAGACCGGCTTCACATTGTGTCTGTGGATGTGCACGACCAGGACACACTGAAACCAATTTTTATGGATCACGATCTGGTGGTCGTGACAGCTGCGGTCACCGGAGAGATCCAAAATCTGGCTAAGCTGGCCATTGAAACCAAGACCGATATGCTGGATGTGATATATTCTCAGGAAAAATTTGAAAAACTTCACGGAATCAAAAATGAGATTAAAATAGCCGGTCGTTGTTTTATTACAGAAGCCGGGTTTCATCCAGGGATTCCATCTGCCCTGGTTCGCTGGGCAGCTACCCAAATGGATACGCTAACCAAAGCAAATATTTACGGAGTAATCCGTGAAAATTGGGGAGCGTTAGACATAAATGATTCAACTGTTACCGAATTCTTAGACGAATTACGATCCATGGATTTGTCCTTTTACCGCAATAAAAAATGGAAGCGTGGGTCGGTCATATCTATGAAGGGATTTACCCGCAACACACTTCTTAACAACAAAGGATCATTTTGGTTTTCACCCATGTTTTTCCAGGAGATGAAAGCGCTCCCAAACATGATAGAATCACTAGAGGAGACGGGTTTCTTTATTGCCGGATTTCACTGGTTTATAGATTATTTTATTTTCCCCCTGGTTTTGCTTGGCTTAACGCTTTTGCCGACGAAAAACCACGAGCGACTTGCCCAATTTTTCTTTCACCGTTTGGCCGCCGTTTCCAAACCTCCGTTTTATACCCTGCTGATGCTTGAAGCCGAGGGAATGCTTGACGGCCATACGCAAAAACTAAAACTACAGATTAGCCATGAGAATGGATATTGGTTTACTGCCATACCGGTAGCGGCAGCAATTGAACAATGGATAAACCCCAATAACCGAAAACCCGGTCTCCATTTAATGGGACATTTTGTGGATACAAATATTTTCTTCCCACGCCTCGAAGCGCTAGGAATCCAACAGACAAACGAAGCACAATAAAGGTTTATAATGAGACAAAAAATATTGCGACAGATAGCAGACTTTACAAGCAATTCACCATGGTGGATGTTGTTGATCATAGTCCTCATCACCGTAGGTTTTGGTGTAATGGCGGAGAATCTCACACTGTCGCCAAACTTTACCAACCTTATGCCCCAGGATGATCCCATGGTGAAGGAGTTTGACCGGATTATGGATGAATATGCCGGATCAGCATCCATGATGGTCGTGGCGCAAGGAGAGCCGGAAAAACTGGTGGCGTTTGCCGCCGCCGTGGCACCGATAATTGAAGGCCGTACGGAATTTGTCAAAAAGGTAGACTATCAGATTCCAAAGGAATATTTTGACAATCACGCTCTCATGCTCATGAAATCCAATGACCTCAAGAACATGGGTGCAATATTCACAAATCCAAACCTGCCCGGCTTTTTAAACAATCTGAACGACAGTTTTGAGAAAGAATATATTCAGAGCGACGAAAAAATATCAGGACAGGAACAGGAACAGAATGTATTGCGGTTTATGGACGGAATTCAGACCTTTGTGGAGGTGACCGAAGGCGCCTTAAGCGGACAGCTGGAGAGCGCCGGCGCTGATGCTTCAGAGGCTGTGCTGGTGGGGGATCTTTATTACAGAAGTTGGGACAGAGAAATGCTCATCATGCAGGTGATCCCCACATTTCCATTTACGGATACAGTAAAGGACGTAGAGGCCACCAATGTGATTGAAAAAATTGTGCACGATACGGCTTCAGCTTTTGATGTGAAGGCGGGATTAACCGGTACAATTCCACTTGCCAGAGATGAATTTGTATCCGTTTCCAACGATTCCATGACCTTTACCCTGGTTGCGATTGTGGGTATATTCATTTTATTTATGGTTTCGTTTAGGATGATTATTTCTCCCTTCCTGGCTGTTATCTCCCTGATCATCGGAATCGTTTGGGCAATGGGTGTTGCCTGGGTACTGGTGGGCGAATTAAATATGATGACCAGTATGATGGCCGTCGTGCTGGCAGGGTTGGGAATAGATTTTTCCATTCATATCATTTCCGCGTATACGGAGATGCGGCAAAAGGGAGAGAATATATCTGCAACGCTACGATATACTTTGGGTACCACAGGGCAGGGAATCGTGACCGGCGGACTCACCACAGCTGCAGCCTTCCTTACCATGCTCATATCCAGCAATGCGGGCATGAAAGAATTCGGATTGACGTTGGGCGTTGGGATAATCATGACCATGATCGCATCCATTCTCACGTTGCCAACGTTTCTTGTCTTGCGAGACAGGCTCTGGGGAAAAGTTCGTAAAAAGGAACCGAAGACAAAGGATATTTCCTATACCAGCCTGGGTCACATAGCCAACGTATTGTCCCAGCGCTGGGGCATAGGATTGATAATCGGTCTTGTTATTACAGCCGTTCTTGGATATCGCTCAGGCCAGATCACCATGGATTACAATTATCTGAACATGGAACCAATTGGCCTGGAGAGTGTCGAATTGCAGGACCAGATGATTGAGAAATTTGATCTAAGCTCTGATTATGCCTATGTCACTGCCAACGACCTGACAACCGCTGAGGAATTAACCCAAAAAGCGAAGGACATGACAACCAGCGGTATGGTACAATCTATTTCGGATTTTCTCCCTCCGCAGGCCGAACAGGAAAAACGTGCTGTTGAAATACAAAGAATACACAGCGCAATGGTATCTGAAACAGTACAGCCAGCACTATCCCAATCGGATATGGATAAACTTATAGGGGAAATCGGCAGATTAGAATTGAATGTGATGGAAATTCAGGACATGGCCGTAATAAGCGGTCAGGATAAAGTGTATTTGAAGACGGGGTTACTGGTTGGGGTGGTTCCGGAAGAAGAGGATGAAACCATCCTTTCCATGCAGGATGAGCTGAAAGGAAAAATGAGCAATATTGGGATCGGTACACTTTCACAATTAAGGGAAATGATGGAGGAGCTCTCTGACGAAGAAAAAGAAAATCTTGGTCAATTTCAAAATGATTTCGCGACAGCTTTTAAATCAAAAGTGTTGACCATGGCTAATTCAGAACCGTTAACCATTGAATCCCTGCCCTCCTCAATACGCACGCAATATGTGGGCGCATCAGGCGATAATTATCTCATTACTGTTTTCCCAAAGGATAACGTTTGGGATTTGGAGTTTCTCGATCGATTTTCTGATGAACTGGAGTCCTTATCTCCGCGTGCCACAGGATTACCGCCAGTTTTTCGCCGCCTAATGAACTACATCGCCAGCGATGGTAAAAAATCATCGACGCTGGCTATTTTTGTAATATTCTTGCTCCTGTTCATTGACTTCCGCAGCAGCAAACGGGCATTGCTGGCAATAATACCGCTGCTGATCGGCATGATTTGGATGGTGGGTGTTATGGAGCTGTCTGGACTGCAATTAACCATGCTGAATGTCATGGCGTTGCCCCTCATTATTGGTATTGGAATCGACGATGGTGTGCATATCATACATCGTTATAACGTTGAGGGATTAATACAGCACCAAACAGTGTTTTCATCAACCGGTAGGGCTATTTTGCTAACATCCCTGACGACCATGATCGGTTTTGGATCATTGAACTTCGCAACCTATCGTGGGATGGGGTCAATGGGAACCGCATTGTTTATAGGTGTTGGTACCTGTTTCCTGGCAACGGTAGTTGTTATACCCACCCTTCTAGGTTGGACGAATAAACAGAAATAACATGTACAAAATCCCGCTTTTGCGGGGTCTTGATTCTTATGAATCCTTGTTTTTGTCCGCCGTACTGATCTTTAGAGGCACATAAAATGGACACCATTTGAATAATCCGGTTATTATGAGTAGCCAGGCCAAGTTTGCCCAGACAAAATACATCCCGGTTGAAAAATAGATTACATAATGAATTGCCAGGATTATAATTCCCAGCCAAAGTCTTATCATGCGATCGGTTTTACCCATGTTGCATGTCATGTTTCCCTCGTTTCAATGTTATAATTATGAAAAGTGTCTTCTAAACGACAGTTCTTGGACGGTTGTGGACGAAATAGGTTACACGAACTACAAACTGGTTTTAAGCAGGATGCGCTTCCCCCACCACAGGGGCACGGATATGACAATAACATTAAGAATAAGGATTGCACATAAAATTATGGCCAGCAACCCAGACCAGCGATCTGCTTGCCATATCTGATACACATAAACCATCGTACCAACCATTATCGCCACATACACCAAACTTGCAAGGACAGTAATAATTCCTCCGGCCCCGGACGTGATGCGCATGGGATTTGGCTCGTCAAACTGAGGAAAAACAGCGCCCAACCCCAGAGAGAGACTAACCAGCCCAAGACTCATTACAAGTAAAAAAAGAGTAGAAATCGTTGTCATCGTCGGATCCTGACCAAGATAATAATTACCTACCAGTGCGACAATTTCGGCCAGGGTAAAAAAGATAAAAAAGGACATCCAGAATTTGACCTGAAACAGTTTTGCCAGTTTCATAGGCGATGAAAGCAGGATCCACAATCCGTGACCTTCGAGACTAATTAATGGGTACACAAAACGGGAAGTAAGAGCGGCCAGCGTAAACCCGGAAAAACCGAAGTTAAACAAATAAATCAAGGTTTGCCAAAAGGGATCCAAATGGGCAATCCGTATATTTGCCCGCGAGAGATTGATCAAATAGATTGCAATAAAAAACCCAAACATCAAAAACTGAATCCACTGTTGAGGAGTACGTACAAACTGTAGGATATCTTTAATAACTAATGCCCGGTATTGTGAAGGTAAAAAAGAAAAAAACCGGTGTTGCGAAATTGAACGAAAAGAGAGCCTCTTGCGCCGGGAATTGACACCTTCCATTACTTGAAAGGAGGGATAGAACCAGCGGCTGGCAACCCATCCTGAAATTTCAAAAAAGACCAGACCGGAAGTAACCATGAGAGCAGAAAAATACAGCAGGCTGTTCCAGTCTTTTTGACTAAGGTCAATAATCATTTCACTTAGCCAGTATGACGGTATAAAGGGAAAGGGGTTTGAAGCAAGATTCCCCATGTAGCGACTGATAGCGCGGAAATTTCCCGGTACGCCGACCAGAATGGTGTCCTGCTGGCTGAAGCGAAAGTACACAAAGAACAAACCAGCGAAGATTACGCCCAGGGCAATGAAAATGGATCGCATCCTAAAATATTTTGAGAGTTTAACGATTACCATGATCAGGGACATACCCATTGCAGCGGCAATCAACAAAAAGGGCAGCAAACCCAACGGCAGAAAAAGAGCGATTTTGTAGAAAGACAACGATTTTACCTGACCATAGGCCAGGCTTAGGGGAATCCCCAGCATTAGAATGGCCCAGGAGCTGTACAACAAATTTTCAAATAGTTTTGCATTGAACAATTGGCGATACGAAACAGGTTTGGTCATAAGAAAAGAAACTTCCGGTGAGCGATACAAGGTGCTCATGGCGGTGAGAATATTGGATAAAATGAGTAAATAGAAGATAATGGACCAGCCAAGATAGAAAAAGCGATCCAGCAAAAGGATACCGATTTCACCCTGTCTTATGAGAAAATTTGCACCAAGATAAAGCAATTTATACCCACCGACCAGAAGTCCTGTAATTATAGCCAGCGGAACCAGCGTTTCGAGCCAACGTTTCCGAACGCCGGCAGAGATATTGCGCAAAAAAGAGCGAAATCGAATGGTTATAAACTGGGTGTAAAAATTCATTGGCCGGAGGAGGATTCGTCCACCAGCTGAATGAAGATTTCTTCCAGGGAAGACGTTGAAGCGCGTCTAAGCTCAGCCATCGTTCCCACAGCAAGTACTTTGCCCTTATTAATGATACCAATTCTATCGGACAGCTCTTCCGCGACGCCCAGATTGTGGGTTGACAAAAAAACCGTCGTTCCATTATTGGCTTTTTCACGCATGAGCAGCTTCATCGTTTTTGCAGTTCGAGGATCCAGCCCAACCATTGGTTCATCAATTATCAATATTTCCGGTTCGGGCAACATGGCTGCTGCAAAGGCAACGCGCTGTTTCATACCGCGGGAATAACCTTCGATTTGCTCCTCAAACCAATTGTCCATCTCTAATTGCTGACGGTACAATGCAATCTGTTTTGATACTTCGCCGGCAGGCATTTCATATAGATTGCCAACAATTGATAAGAACTCCAACCCTGTGAGCTTGTTGTACAGGAAAGGGGCATCTGGAACGTACCCCACAAGTCGCTTTGCCGTCACAGGGTTTTTCTGTATATCTACGGTGTTCAACAAAATGGTGCCTTTGTCCGGCGACATCAATCCGGTTAGAATTTTTATGGTAGTCGTCTTTCCGGCACCATTGGGGCCCAGAAAGCTGAACAATTCACCGTCTTGAATGGACAAAGAAACGTTGTCGACTGCAGTCAAGGCTCCGAAATGTTTTGTTACTTCTGTTAGTTCTATCATGATTCCTGCGGGTAATGTTGTTCTAAAATTTTTATACTAATTTTCCCCAATATCGGCACCAGTTGCGTGATTTGTGAGAAATCGCCTTCCATTAGAGCAATATGAGTGGCATCGGCCCGATGTTGGCCTAAACTTGGATCGACCGAAATCCAATTTCCATCCAGATAAACGGAAGGCCAGGCATGGTAAAGATAGCGCCCTTGAAGATATACGATTCCAATATTCATTTTTGTGGGTATTCCCAGGCTGCGACTCAGGGCGGTGTACAGGGTTGTATGTTCACTGCAATCTCCTGCCATTCCATCAAGAATATCAATCGCCGATCCCAGGCTTACAACCGCTCTTTTTTCAAGGCTCTCAAACACCCAATCGGTGAGCGCATTGACTTTGTCACGCTTATTGGGATACGGGCTCGTGATATTTCGTGCTAGGTTCACTATGCGCGGGTTGGCGCACTGAAGAATGGGGGTGGCCATGAGAAAGGGCGCAAGGGCATCATCGTTGGCCAAAATATCCTCAGATATGAGCCTAAGAATTATAGGGTTTTCCTGAACGATTTGTTGTCGACCGGATTCCATTTGTCGCAATAGTTCACTGTCTAACCCATCAATTTCGAGAACCAGCTGTTGAACTTGTTCGCGGTTTCTGATAGGAACATCAACTGGAATTGCATAGGTATCGATAATGTCGACGGGACCGTCATTAAATTGAAGTGCTTCTGAAGGGGTTGTACGCTCCATTACCAGGCCAAGCACGGATTGTTCACGATAGGTTAATCCATTATCATCCAGCCAAAACATTGATGGTATACCGCGAAACTCGACCCGGATCTTGTTAAGCCGATAGACCTGCTCTCCAATCGTAATATCCTCTTTGCCCTCGTGAAATATTTCCATTTCACCCATGTCCATTGATACGGGATCGAAAGAGGGCACTTTAATTCGTTCCCCCGGTTTGATTCCTTTCCATGCGACCATGGGCTGTAACCCCAGATAAGAATATACTTCCTTGGGCAGTGAACGCTTTTGTGTAGAGATATCTTTTCCTTGTTGAATTTTAAGAACCAGCTCAAGACCTTTGCGTTCTCCACTAATATGCGTGGAGATTTGGTCAGAAATAAGACGAAAATCAAAAGATCGTAGACGAAAAAGGGTATCCACTTTCACGCGATTAGAGATGGAAACATCTGCATTCATCCCGGCGATAATCGGTCGCAGCTTGGTAATGCTGCTGATACCATACCCATCGCCTCCAAGGTTAGACAGCGATGATAAGGTATACCCCATTTTTTGGCCGTTGTGATAAATGTTCATCCACTCAGAATCACTGGGAATCTCTTTTATGCCGGTTGCCAGGGATGCCAGCGAATAGGCCCTGCTTTTGTCTATATAATTTTGTTTAAGCAGGTAACCCGATAGCAGGAACCATACCCCAAACAAAAGAAGGAGATAACTTCGTCGGGCAAGAGCTTGTTTGAATATCATGGCGGGAAATTAATTGTCAAAACTGATAAATACATTTATTAAAGATGAAACGGTTTAATAAAAACAAGATCACCCTATAAAGAGGACAACCGGCTCCTCTAAAAATGACATTGTAAGCCGCCCCCTTTTTACCCTTGACTATCCGGTTATGCTAGGTATAATATTACCTCCCAAGGAATTTTTATTGCGGAGTTCTTTCGAGGGATTGCAATCACTCTGCACAAAAAAATTAGAAAAGAATGGAGAGAGCACATGATTAAGCGTCATCAAGCACGTTTTGTACTCGTATTACTCACAATTATCCTAGTACCACTTTCGCTTTTTGCTGGAGAGACCGGCAAAATAACAGGAACGGTGATTGACGAAGAAAACGGCAATCCCCTGCCCGGCGTAAACGTTGTGTTAGAAGGGACTTCCTTTGGGGCGGCAACAGACCTGAATGGAGATTTTGTTGTTCTATTTGTACCGCCAGGATTGTACAATGTAAAATTTACATTTATTGGCTACGCGACGGTTACTATCGAGAACGTACGGGCGACTAAAGACCTTACAACAAATTTATATTCCGTGAAAATGGGTACAGAAGCTATCGAAGGACATGCGGTTACTGTGATCGCAGAAAAGCCATTGATTGAAATTAACGCAACCAATGAAGTCCGCGTTGTCCGATCGGAAGATATCCAAAATATGTCCGTTCGCGGATACAAAGATATTGTTTCGCTACAAACAGGCGTCGTGAACACTGGTGGCGATTTACATGTCCGCGGTGGGCGTTCAGATGAAGTTGGATATTATATTGACGGTGTTTATGTCAATAACCCTTATTCGAGCTTTTCTGCAGCTGGAACAGCAACGGGCGGAGTAAGCGCAACACCCGACCGGGGAACAATGGAAATTCCCAATACGGCCATGGAAGAAATTTCATTCCAGGCTGGGGGGTTTAATGCAGAATACGGATCCGCCAACTCGGGAATTATTAATACCACCACAAAAGAAGGACGAGATAGATTTCACTCGTCATTTGAGACGTTAACAGATGCCATGTGGCAAAAAGATGACGGCGGCGATCCGATGGTATATTCCTATGGAAATCAATTGCTATCTGGCGCAATATCCGGGCCAGTTCCTGGATTAGCGTGGGTAAAATATTTCTTATCGGGTGAAACAAGGGCAATCGCAGATGCACACCCAACGTGGGGAACACACGCAGTTTACGTTGGCGATTTAGACAAAAACCTTGGAATTCCGACAAACGGTGAGGCTTTTACAGACCTCAACGGTAACGGAGTATGGGACAGAGAAAGCACAATTGCATCACGGGGAAGAGGTCCCGTAACGGCTGCAGAACCTTATGTAGATGAAAATGGGAATGGCAGACATGATGCTTTTTTCATTAATGGAAATGATATTAAATATAGAAATGGGCCATTGCCAAATAATGATTCAAAAAGAACAATGGTGAGCGGCAATATCTTGTTTGACTTAAAAGAGATTGTTGGATTGCCTTTCAAATTAAAGACCGGTGGAACATATTATTCCGATAGACGAGACGCTTATATCCACGGTCGAAGTGTATTTGATTACTACAATGACAATGGAACACTTCGGCTTCGATTCCCAAGAGAGGATTCCAAAACTCAAACCACATATGCTCGGTTGACGGGGGCTTTATCTACAAATACATATTTTTCATTTCAATATAGTCGATATGAAGATTATTATGAGGAATATGACCCAATGTATAAGAAAGGAAACGGTAAATTTTTGTTTGATGATGGATCCGCTTCGGAAGAATTGCCGTATGTTCAATATGGCAAACGGTACGATTACGTAGATTCTTCATGGGTTAACCCGCTTTTTCCAACAGCTGGAACCCAACCTGTCTTGACAGACTCTGTGGTGCAATATTCATTTGCAGGACGCGTTTATGACGAATATGTTAAAAACAAAATTATTTACAATGGGTTCAAGGGCACGGTTACGAAACAGATGGGAAAACATGAATTAAAGGCCGGTTTTGATTATCGCGACTACAACATCAGGTTTTATAGAATAGCGGCACCCATCAGGCTTGCGTCAACGTTTCAGAATAATGCTCCTTATTCACTGGCTCAAAAAGATTCACTATTGTTTTTGGCAATATCTGCCATACCGGGAGAAGACTCGATTCAATTTAATGGCAACTGGTATGATAAATGGGCAAAGTGGGACACCAATCAAGATTCATCCATTTCAGATTCTGAATATGAAGCCTACTATGATGATCGTATCTACAATACTTATGAAGGGGCTTACGCTGAAAATATTGGGTATGATGTTACGGGCACCAAAAACTTAAACTCCGGGGACAATGGAGCAAGAAAGCCAGTCATCGGTGCACTCTTTGTTCAAGATAAGCTCGAACTTAAAGATATGATTTTGAATGCTGGTCTGCGGTACGATTACATTGATCCAAACAACTATAGGTTTAACCCTGCCACTGGCGGAGCGAACAATGTGGTCATTAATACCTTTGGCAATCTGGCTGAGACGGTTTATTTGGATGA
>CAZZIU010000019.1:0-5578 GCA_964654545.1 uncultured bacterium | reverse complement strand
CCGGTTACGGATAGAACAGTATTCCACGCCCAGTATGGAAAGTTCATTCAACAACCAGAATTAAACCGAATGTTTATCAGTTATACCCGATTTTTAGCAAACATGCAGCAGGGTAATTATACCACAAGCAGCAACCCGGATTTACAGCCGGTTGAGACAACTCAGTATGAAATTGGTTTCAAGCAATTGGTGACCAACGATGTAAGCTTAGACATGACGGTGTTTTATAAGCAGATGACGGGCTATGTTCAAATTAGAAACGTCAACCAGGTCGGTGGCAACGAGGCAGCTTATCCTACCGTATATGCCTTATACGTTAATGGCGACTATGGAACGGTAAAAGGTCTGTCTCTGGCATTAAACGTGCGGAGAATAAATCGTGTTCAGTTGTCGGCTAATTATACTTTGCAGTATGCAGGTGGAACCGGTTCAAATTCCACTCGACAATACACCATTGCGTGGCAATCGGGGAATTATCCCACCTTTGTGTCACCGCTTGAGTTTGATCAGAGACACACTGCAAATATCGTTATTGATTACAGAATGGGTGAAAAAGATATCATTCCTATGTTTGGTATTAATCTTTTAGCAGAATATGGGTCGGGCAGGAGATACACACCATCGAGAGTGCGCTCTGAGGTGTTTGACACATCCAACCCGGCACAACCTGTTGCTGGTTTAAATTCCGGCGTTATGCCCTCTAGCTTTAGTTTGAACCTGCAAATCGATAAAGGATTCAGAATAAACAATGTTTATCTTGCGGCCTATGCACAAATAACCAATTTATTAAACACGGAAATCGTAAATGACGTTTATGCTGCAACCGGCGAACCGGGCAACGACAATTGGCTGGCGTCATCCGAGGGCCAGGCAATATGGCTTAATCCCTATGGATCAAATATCGGTTCGGATTTATATAAGTCCTTTATTTCACATCCATACAATTGGGGTCCACCAAGGCAAGTAAAGCTTGGTCTCCGGGTTGAGTTTTAAATCGACCATAAACCATCATAGGAGCAACAATCAATGAAGGTAAAACGAATGGTAAAAATCATTAATTTTACAGCGCTTAGCTTAGCATTGGTGTTTTCAATTGCGAACGCTAAGGACAATAAAGACGACAGTACCAATTTGCACAATCTGCTGAACGCTAAAACAGCGACACTGGAGCATGAATTGTGGGATGGCAACCAAATCTCCACCTACCATGGAAACCATGGGGATTTTGTGAGTTACCATGTCACAGGTAATTCCGGGCTGGAGTGGCCAAAAGGCAGTCAAAAAACTGCTGTGTTTCAGGCCGGATTGTGGTTGGCCGGTATCGTAGACAATTCAATTCGAACAGCCGCGGCAGAATATACCTGTGAGTTTGAGCCGGGACCCTATGCGGGCAACCCGGATGATGCGGGCAACAGAATATACAGAATATACAAAGCAGAAATCGTCGCAATGTTGGCAGGATTATCGACTGCAAACATGGATTTAAATAATGACGGAACGGCTGAAACCGTATCAATCCCCACTCGCGACTATAGAGAGTGGCCCGTAAGCCTGGGAGCGCCTTTTGTAGACGTTGATGGCGATGGTGCATATGATTATACCATTGATTATCCCGATATATTGGGTGATCAGTTTCACTGGTATGTCATGAACGACGGAAACCCGGATATACACACACCGCTATGGGCAACACAACCGCTGAATATTGAGGTACAAACATCCATCTTTGGTTTTGACCGTCCACCCAATGATGCACTTGGTAACACCATGTTTATTCGCTGGGTTATGGTAAACAAAGGGACCCAGCCCATTGATTCCATGTTTGTTTCCATTTGGCACGACGACGACGTGGGTGATGCTAATGACGATTTTGTTGGTTGCGATACGTCACTGTCTGTCGGGTTTACCTACAATGATGGATCCGATGTTACTTATGGTACCGCAGCTCCTGTGTCCGGATCGGACTTTTTCCAGGGTCCTACCGTTCCTTCGCCGGGAGACACGGCAACCATTTTAACATGGTCTAAAGAATTGGGATATCATAAAAAAGATCTACCCGGAAAGAGAACGTTACCGCTTAGCAGCTTTGTAAAATATATCAGAGGGGATGATAATTATGGGGATCCTGAAACAGCAGAAGAAACGTACAATTATATGAATGGAAAAATTGGAATAAGTGGTGGCGATTATATTGATCCAACCACAAATCAGCCATCGGTTTTTTATGGTAACGGCGACCCCGTTACAGGTGCCGGATGGTTAGATGCAATGGATCACCCCAGCGGGGACCGACGGTTTCTGATGACGTCAGGACCCTTTACTATGGCCCCGGGTGACACGCAAGAGGTTGTAGGTTGTGTGATAATTGGTGCTGGTCCAGATCCACTCACAAGTGTGCTGGTATTCAAATATTTTGATAAATTTGCGCAAAATGCATTTGATTCAAATTTTGACTTATGTAGCCCCGTTGCGCCGGACGTGACTGTGGCCCAACTGGATAAGAAGGTGATCCTCTCCTGGGAAACAAATTTAGACGAAGTAACGGACTACAATTGTTTAGGTTACAATTTCCAGGGGTACAATGTATACCAGGGAGAATCTCCAACGGGTCCCTGGCAACGCATCGCAACATATGATGAAATTGACGAAGTTAAAATTATAACGGATGAAACACTGGACCTGAATACGGGACTTCTCTTAAGCCAACCAGTGCAATTTGGTGACGATACGGGCTTGCTGCATTACGTTGAAATCGACCAGGATGCGGTTCGAGGGAATGCGGCACTCATCAATAACCGTGTCTATTATTTCACTGTTACATCTTACGCCTATGATGGGGCGACGGCACCAAAAACCATAGAAAGCACCTTCAAACCGCTGACGGTAGTTCCCGGTAACACGGGGGTTGGCAACACACTGGCAAACACCTATGACGATGTTATTGATGTGGTTCATTCCACCGGTGTGGCAGCAACCCAATTCAACCCGATTGTGATTGACCCCTATTTACTGACCAATCTTGATTATGACATTACTATCAATATTGTTGATAGCGTTCATCATTGGACGCTAACGCAGGGGAGCGATGTTATTTTAGACAGTACGCTTTTCCCCGTAACTCAGGATTACTTTGATGCGCTTACAGATGCAGCCGGCGGAGTCGAGCCGACAGATGTTTATGTAAATAAGCAAATAACAGATGGGTTTATTTTTACTGCCGAGCAGGGAATGTTCGACATTACTGGTGCAGACTCAGCCTATGCATCGGTTGACGCTGACACCTCCACGAGCCTGGTATTTTCCGGTTTGGGAGCAGGTGGCGACGCTGATTACTGGGCGGCCTTCATAAACTTTTTAAATGTAGCATACAACGGTCTGGTGCCTGCCCCCGATGGCATGCCTACCAATGATTTACTGCAACGGGATGTTGAGATTCGGTTCTCTGAGACAGGATCTATTGCGTCATATTACAATGTCCAGGTGTTGACTGGTAGCGCAACAGCAGACACGTTAATGGTGCCTTTTGAATTGTGGGACACCCAGGATGATCGCAGGATTAATGTAGCCGTTTATCAAGTGGCTGGCGCAAAACCGGCCAGATGGTGGGCGCTGGATGATAGTCTGACATACAAGTTTACGGCGAACATTCAAATAATACCTGTCTTCGAAGACTACAATGCGACGGCGACATATGACTTTGCAGATGACGCTTCAAAGATGGGGTGGGTAATTGGGTTCAACTCAGGGACGTCGCGGTTTGAATTTGATAATATATTCAGGCTGGTATTCCCCAATCCGCTCATAGCCGGTACCGATACGTTCACATTTAACGGTTCGGGCGTTACAACGTCTTCGTCAATTTCGAGCGACTTAGATCAAATCGGTGTATACCCCAACCCTTATTACGGACATAATCCGGAGGAAAGAAATCCACAGGAGCATATCGTATACATTACCAATTTAGGCGTAGGGACAACCACCATACGTATCTTCACCCTTTCGGGAGATTTGGTTTCAAAAATGACGCACACGATTGATGACGTTAATGATTCTGATAGGCGGGTATCCTGGGATATGCGAAACCGGGCAGGCGTTCCAGTTGCAAGCGGAATGTATCTGATTCATGTGGATGTTGAAGATTCATCCGGTAAAAATATTGGAGAACGAATTTTGAAACTGGCTGTATTCCAGCCTGAAGAACGATTAGGCATATACTAATCCTAGGAGCTGATAATGAAAAAGACAGTATTTTTAATTGTTACAATTATCACAATTGTAGGACTTCTAGAAGCGGGTAGCAAAAACCGGCGAGGTACAGCAGGAGCGCAGGAATTGATGATTCCCAATGGATCGCAGGCAACGGCCATGGCCGGTGCTTATGTCGCTGGTATATCCGGAATAGAAGCGGTTGAGTGGAACGTTGCCGGGGTTAGTGGAATGAGCACGACCGGTGAAGCCATGTTTTCACAAACAAAATGGCTGGCCGATATCACAATCTCATCATTTGGGATTGCGAGTTCTGTTGGTGGAAGAAATATCTTTGGTATAAATCTAAAATCAATGGATTTTGGCAAAATTCCCGTTACAACCTATACGGAAACAGAAGGGACCGGAGAATTTTATTCACCAGCCTTTTTCAATATTGCATTTTTGTATGCAAGGAAAATGACCGACAGAATAAACTTCGGTGCAGACGTCCGCTTCATATCTGAATCAATCATAAATGAAAATGCAAAAGGAGCTACCCTTGACGCGGGGGTCCAATACCACGCTAAGCCAAACGGATTGCATTTGGGTGTTTCTTTGAAGAACCTCGGTCTTAATATGGTCTTTAATGGATCGGACTTAGAACAACAACATCAACCGGTAGATTCAGACCCGGGCACACCAAACGAATGGTATAGCGTAGTCCTGCAATCCTTTGAGATGCCAACGACACTGGAACTGGGCACCTCCTATGGGCCAATTGATTTTGGCGCGGGGAAACTTGTGGTTGCAGCATCCTTTCTTAATAATAACTTCTCATTTGACGAGTATCGCTTTGGAGCAGAGTTTAACGCACTGGGGTTGATCTATCTTAGAAGCGGGATAACAATCGGTTATGATCCAGAGCCTTATGGAGAAGATAATATTGAGGATACTGAAGATGACGGTGATGACCAACAGTATGATAGTAAAAATGAAGAATTCATTTGGGGGCCGGCCTTTGGTTTTGGGTTGGACTTGTCCCAGGTTACAGGGATGGGAATTTCTGTAGACTATTCATATCGGACTACTTATATTTTTGATGGTGTTAGTTGGTTAACATTTAAGGTTGCCTTCTAATAAAAGAATTGAATGACGATTAACAGTCGTCTTTCTTGCAAGAAAGAGGAAATAAAGGAGAAATCATGAGCAGAAAAATGCTAACAGTAGGCATCGTGCTCGCCATGAGCTGGACATTGTTCGCTGCAAACGGAAACGTAGAAAATGTCAAAGCTAAATATTTGGCGGGTTCGCATGTCAGTCAACCTGTTATGGGCAAAGCTGATGCCTTGAATCAAGGGCCAAAACCCTATGTTGGTTCAAGTAATTCAAC
>CAZZIU010000018.1:0-52560 GCA_964654545.1 uncultured bacterium | reverse complement strand
GATATATTTTTGCCTATTTATTAACTGCACCTGCATTTGAAAATCGCCCATGGTCATACGTTTTCATCAACGGCGGTTACTGGTTGATAGGCGTACTGATGACCGGAGTGATTATTGGTATTTGGCGTTAAATTGTTTATGAATATAAAAGGGAAGAATTCATCCCTTTTTTGTTTCAGATGTAGCCCTGATATTTTGGTAATTTCAACTGTTATACATACTTAAGCATGCCCATATTTGAATCCATAACAAATAAATTTGTCCCCGTCAACAAAGACTCCGTTCGTATATATCGAAGCCGCATTGGCAAATTCCAGGGATGGCTATCCGTGACGGTGAATACCGTTCTGTTTGTCATAAAACTATTTATCGGATTGCTGGTGGGTTCGGTGGCTATGATGGCGGACGCAATTCATACACTCTCGGATGTAATATCCTCCATCGTGGTTATCTGGGGATTTCACGAGGCTGAAAAACCTGCCGATAAAGAGCATCCCTATGGACATGGTCGTGCGGAATACATTGCGGCACTGATTATAGCTGTTCTATTATTTGTTGCAGGAATAGAATTTATAAAATCTTCATTTGACGCCATCCTGAATCCTGAGCCGATGCATCCGGAATGGTGGATGATTGGGGTAGTAGTACTTACGATTGTTTTTAAAGAGCTCACGGCGAGGTATGCAGAATTTCTGTCCACCAAGATAGCATCAGGCGCTTTGCATGCCGATGCATGGCATCACCGGGTGGATGCCATATCATCCGTGTTGGTAGTGATAGCATTTGTTTTTGGAAAATATGGTGTTTATGGCATCGATGGCTGGGCCGGTCTGGGTGTTTCCGTGTTCATTTTTATAACCGGTATTGAGATAGCCAGGGACTCCATAGATGATCTGATTGGGAAGCCACCTACGGGAGAAGAAATTGAAGATATTCGCAAACAGACCGTCGTTATCGATGGCGTTCTTGGCGCCCACGATATTGCAGTGCACAGCTACGGAAAAGATAAATTTGTAAGTATCCATATCGAAATTGACAGCGAGAACTCTCCCTCACGAGCCCATGACATTGCGGAAGCAGTGGAGGAAATATTAGCAGATTCGCTGGATGTGTCTCCAACCGTTCATGTAGATCCGGTAAAACTTTCACACCCAAAAGTGAAGGAGATTCGGAAATTTCTAGATACCAATTGGGGAGCGGACGAACGGATTACAGGTTTCCATGATGTGCGTGTGGTCGATACGGAGAACCATCAGGTGATATTGTTCGGTATTAATACCGATCCTGAGTTGAGCAGAAGCAGAACGGTGGAGTGCTGCAATGATCTGGAAAGGGCTGTCGCTGAACAATTTCCTGATTATGAAGTGAATATAAAGATTTCTGGAATGCATTTATTCTGATGGCTGATATTCTTAAATACCGATCTGAATTTCCTCATTTAAACAATGGTCACTTGTATCTGGATCATGCGGCGGTTTCTCCGTTAAATATTCGGTCAAAGACTGCCATGGAGCAATATCTAAATGAACGCTCAGGTGCACGGGTTAATAATTATCATGATACTTTAGAAAAAATGAATGAGGTCCGTGATAGGTTTGCAAGAATTCTGTCTGCAAGCAGCGACCGTCTGGCTATTGTTCAAAACACAACCGACGGTTTTATTCTTCTGGCGCGTGGATACCCCTGGAAACAAGGTGATCGAATAGTATTACACCGCAAGGAATTCCCGTCAAATGTGTACCCCTGGTATGATTTAAAGCCATTTGGTGTGGAAATCGATTTCATCAATTCCGATTATGGTGAAGTATCACCTGCTCAGTTGGAAAAGGTGGTTACCAATAAAACAGTATTGGTAAGTGTAAGCTGGGTACAGTACTTATCCGGGTATCGAAATAATATTAAGGCATTGTCAGATTGGTGCCATGAGCGAGGAATCTTGTTGGCAGTAGATGCCATGCAGGGATTGGGATCGATAGAATACAATCAAAACGAATGGCAAGCTGATTATATATCGTCTGGCACAGCCAAATGGTTGATGGGCGTTCAGGGTATTGGTTTGGTCTATATCTCAGAGGCACTGCAATCAAAAATTCACCCACCGCATCTCGGTTGGCACAGCAGAGAATCATTTTTTGATTTTCATAACTACGATCAGGCATTAAAACCGTATGCCAATAGATATGAATTTGCCACACCGGCTAGTCCGGGGATCTGGGGTACCAACGAAGCCCTTGGTCTGTTGTTAGAGGTTGGAATACAAAACATTCAGGATCGAATCATGAGCTTGACTGATGTAGTGACGGTTGGATTGCAGTCCATTGGGTTTCAAATATTATCCAATAGAGCCATAGATAATATCAAATCAGGTATTGTTGTATTCACCCATCCTGATAGAAACAAAAATGAACAAATCCACACCCAATTACGCGAGCAACATGTTACTATTTCGTTAAGAGAAAATATTCTGCGTGTATCGCCTCATTTTTACAATTCGGAAGAGGAAATAGACAAATTTTGTACACTGATATCCGAATCATTTTGATTCTCTCGCGATGGGTACCAGGAAAAAGCGCTGGTTTGCAGACGGACTAAAATTTGAATGTACCGGTTGTGGTGATTGCTGCAAATTTGCTGAAGGATTTGTAGCTGTTTCTCCCCTTGAAATTGATCAGATTTCCCATTATTTAAATATTTCCTATAAACAATTTGTAGAAGTCTACACCAGAAAACATCAAAATATATTTGTACTGAAAGACAAGGATAATGCCTGCATTTTTCTGGAAGACAATCTCTGTAAGATATACCCGGTTCGTCCAATGCAATGTAGTACGTATCCGTTTTGGATAACCAACCTTAAATCTCAATACAGGTGGAAAATCGTGGCTGAACAATGCGAAGGAGTTGGAGAGGGGAAATTGTATACCTACGATGAAATAAACAGTATTAGGAATGATAGCAAGCAGACCAATCCCGGAAAACTGGAGAAAGGGGATTAATCAATAATCTGACCGGAAGATATAATTTGTTTTTCCCCATTGATATCCAGAATTGCTTCACCCACCGGGGATAAACCCACAAATATTCCACTTACAAGTTGGTTCCCCTTGTGAAATGAAATTGGTTGACCAATCTGAAAACTGTAGTTCAACCATCTTCTCATTAATCCCCCTTCTTCACCTTTAATTAAATGCTCATAATTATTTTCGAGGTGAAGTAGAATAGTCCCTAAAAATTTTTCGCGGGAACAAAATTGACCGGTTAACAACCCGATTGAAGTTGCCAGTTTTCGCAATTCAAATGGAAAATCATTTTCAGTTTCATTTACATTCAGCCCGATACCAATGATCACGGACTTAATGGTTGAACCATGCAATTTTGATTCGCACAGTATTCCTGCAATTTTCTTTCCATTGACCATTACATCATTGGGCCATTTTAATTGTGGTGCGAGGTCAATGGATTCCATAGCATCACAGAGAGCAACTCCGGCAAGAAGTGCAAATAACCCTGTTTTGGTTGCTTCGATTTTTGGATGAACAATTAATGAAAATGTTAATCCTTTCCGTTCCGTACTGAACCAGCTTTTTGAAGAGCGACCACGTCCTTGTGTTTGGTCATCAGTCAAAATAAGCATGCCATGATTGGATTGGTCTTCAACATATTGTTTTGCTACAGTGTTCGTTGAATCAACATGTTCACTATACGTGATATGGGTACCGAAGGTACGTGATCTTAAATGCCTTCTAAAACTTACTTGTGAGAATGAGTCTTTATGTATTTGAGAATTGATCATTGCTAAAAATAAAAAAAGGGCAGTAAAAATTCTGCCCTTTTTAAAGCAACAAATGGGTTAATTATGATTTTACATTGCAGGGATCAATATTCTCCCGGATTTGCAATTCCATACCAGGATACAAAACACCTTCGTTGGTTTCAATGAGTTCTTCGTTGTCCCAAAATAGTACAATCCAGGCATATTCATCGCCATATACATCTTTAGCTATTGTCCAAAGAGACTCACCGGTTTTTGTTTGACGTTGGAAAAATGTTAGCTTGCAGGCATCCACTTGGTCAGATGGTTTAAGTAAATCCAACCAGTGGTATGGATAAATAATATTTGGGTCATCTCCAATTTCTTCTTTATTCCAATTATAAATACTGCGCCACATAGTCCAATCGTTGTATTCATTCTTAGCAATCTTAATCAGAAAATCACCTTTGTTGATCATGTATTTATCCCAAGCGCTATCAGGGAATAAAACTTCCTGGGTATAATCAAATTTTGGTTTTCTTTGGTCTAGGAAAACAGGTTCTTCCGGTACAGCCGGAACCAAATTTTCAGTTGCTACAGTGGGCTCTGGGTCATTTGAACTAGTAGTATTATTAGGGCTTTCGTTTACGACGACATTTGTACCTGCAGCAAGCTGAGGAATTTCAGGAGAGATATTTTCTACTGCAATTTCCTCTTTGGGAATTTCTGGAACTGCATCATTATTCTCCAAATCAACTCGTGTTGATTCAATCAGTAAATTGGCTTCATCTGCTGGATTGGGCTCTATCAACTCTTGTGACTGCTTGGCACATCCCGCTAATAACAGAATTACAGACATTAGTAACAATTTTCTCTTCATCTTGTCCTCTAAAATGTTGTTTAGGAATTAGAATGTGTCCGAATGTTCGCCAAATTTTTCCCTGAGAGCGTCGGCGATTTCACCCAGGGTACAGTCATTTTGGACACATTGAATGATATACGGTAGCAGATTGTCAGAAGTTCCAGTGGCTTTTTTTAATTCATCTAACTGTGTGATCACCATCATATTGTTCCGTGACTGCTTAAACTCCTTAACGGCGGTGACTTGCTTTATTACTTGCTCAGGATCAATCTTGAGTAATTCGGCTGTAGTTTGTTCATCGGTTTGGTATGCATTAACTCCTACTACAATTCGCTTCTCCATATCGATGGACTTTTGATAATCATAAGCCGACTGGGCGATTTCATCTTGGACCCAGCCCAGCTCAATTGCCTTAACAGCCCCCCCCATGTCATCAATAGTTTGTATAATTTTATTGGCTTGATTTTCAAGGTCATCAGTTAATTGTTCAATTACATAACTACCGCCAAATGGATCAGGATGGGCCGGTATTCCCGACTCGTGAGCAATGATTTGTTGGGTGCGAAGGGCTATTCGGGCAGTTTCATCAGTTGGGAGTGCCAAAGCTTCATCCTTGCTGTTGGTGTGAAGAGATTGGGTACCACCTAAAACTGCTGATAGCGCCTGTATGGTTGTACGAATAATATTATTGTCAATTTGTTGTGCAGTTAGGGTCGAACCCCCGGTCTGAGTATGAAAGCGGCACATTTGTGCTTTTTCATTTACAACGCCAAATCGATCCTTCATAATATGGGACCACATTCTACGAGCCGCTCTAAACTTTGCAATTTCTGTTAAAAAATCGTTATGTGCGTTAAAAAAGAATGAGAGACGTGCGCCGAATATATTGGGGTCCAATCCTCGTTTTATGGCGGTTTCCACATAGGCAATTCCGTTGGCCATTGTGAAAGCCAATTCCTGGGCGGCTGTACTTCCTGCTTCACGAATATGATAACCGGAAATGGAAACAGTATTCCACTTTGGAGCGTGACTGGCACAAAACTCAAAAACATCTGTTACCAAACGCATCGATGGAGCAGGGGGGAAAATGTAGGTTCCACGAGCAATATATTCTTTCAATATGTCGTTCTGGATTGTCCCGCGCAACTTGTCTGCGGAGATCCCTTGCCGCTCAGCATTCACAATGTACAATGCGAGTAAAATTGGCGCAGTTGCATTAATTGTCATGGATGTGGAAACGCGATCAATTGGAATGTCCTTAAATAAAGCTCCCATGTCCTGAATAGTGGAAATAGGAACACCCACGCGTCCTATTTCACCTTCAGCCATCCCGTGGTCGGAATCATACCCAATTTGAGTCGGAAGATCAAAAGCCACGGAAAGCCCGGTGACTCCCTGATCCAACAAATATCTGTAACGCTCGTTGGACTCTTCTGCCGTCGTAAATCCTGAATATTGACGCATTGTCCATAACCGCTTACTGTACATTTCTGGATAGATACCACGCGTAAAAGGGAATTTTCCTGGTTTTTCCATTAGACCAAGCCCCGTTCCTGCTTTATGGTTTGGTATGCATCGTTCACAGCTTTGAATTTCTCTTCAGCGACCAGACGCAGATCCTCTCCCAGATGAGCCACCTTGTCAGGATGATACTTGTTTGCCATTTTACGGTACGCTTTTTTTAATTCAATATCTGTGACTGAAGGGTCTATTTCAAGGATTTTATACGCCATATTTGAATCTTTTATAAACATTGCTTTAATTGAATTAAAATCATTTTCATTTATATTAAGATACCGGGCAATAGTCTGGATGACATCTACCTCCCGACTATGGATTGTCCCATCTGACTGAGATAACCCAAATAAAACATGAATCAATTCTAAGCGACTTGAATGATCCATGGATCGTTGGATTTGACGACACACATCCAGCAAGGGGTAGTCTTGCTTCAAAATGTCCTTGAACAGAATCATATACTGCTGGGCGGTTTCTTGTGGTAATTGCTTGCGCAAAAAGGATTTTACAAAGTCCAATTCGGCGCGGAGAAGCTGATCATCCGCCTTCATCACCTTGGCAAAGAGAACCAGAACCGATACAATAAAATCACCTGGCCGTGTACGTGGAGTTGTGGATTGATTAAAATTTGTGGTTGGGCCAAAGGAGGCAAAAGGAGTTGCGCCCGCATCTGACATGGAGGCCATTGCGTACCCAATAATTGCGCCGATTGGTCCACCAAGCACCCAACCCAAACTTCCCCAGATTATCCGCTTACCAAGAGACAATGTGTATTCTCACTAACGTATTTTTAACCCAATTGTATTGGAAATGTTTATCCGAAAAAATGTTCCGGAACCATTGGAAATCAATGGTATTTATTATCCATAAAGAAGAACAAAAACTACGCAGGTTCATTTGTTCTAAAAAAGGTATATTCCGGCATGCAGAATTCTATGAGAATGAAGATTGGCACGTGGTTGCGATCTTTACGAAAACCGATGATGGATCATCATCCTGTCCGGTTTTCTGTGGACGGCAAAGGCGTCCAGTCATTGTTAATAATTTTACCCGACCAATTGGAAGAATACCGAGTGGCCCGGCATGTATTTAAATCAATTCAGCAGGAACATCCTGACATTTCTTTTCACTTTATTGTACCCACGGCTGAATTCATCGAGCCTGCACCATCGTCAGGCAACGGTATACTTCTAATTACTGAAGAAAATCTGGATCGCTGGCACTTGCCAAATCAGGCATTTATTGATTCAGTGTATTCCAGGAATTACGATGTGGTTATAAACCTGAGTGCCCGGTCAAATTTAGTAGTGGACTGGATTATGCGGTTCGCGAAAAGCCCGATTCGAATTGGGTATCATTCATCAAATGAGTCGCATAATTACAATTTACTCATCGAGCGGAAGAGTCGGGCATCTTTGGAAAAAACCTACCTTCACATTCAACGAATTTTAGGCCTATGAACATTTATTTTATTGAGGATAATACGGCAAGGAATTTTGATCCAATTAGCCTGTCGCGGCCCATTATGGCAATTCGCTGTGGACAAAAAACATTTCTTGAATGGAACAGGTCACAACTCCCCAAGGATTCCAATATCATTTTAATTGTAAGAAAAGAATTGGAAGACATCACTAAAGAGTTGTATTCGGAATTTGCTGTAAATCCAGATTCACTCAAAGACGGATACTGGGTAAAGTCCACCGCAGTGCTAACGAGGGATGAATGGGATTCGCTAATTGATAAGAAAAGTGTAATTTGCAAAAATGGCGAAATAATAGCAGGATATATTGCCCATGGCGCGGTATTGGATGGGGACGGCATCACTATTCAATTCGAACAGAAATCTGAACTACAACAAAGGGAAATGGTGAACCCGTTACCCCACTATTTATGGGAGATTTTACCGTTAGCACACCATTTGCAAAAAAACCACCTAAGTAAAATCAAACGAAAAATTATTGCCGGCAATTTCACGGTTATTCAGGAAGAAAATGTATCGGTAGATACATCGGCAGAGATATTACCAAATGTAGTTTTGGATGCATCCCAAGGACCGATCACAATTGAAAAAGGGGTAAAGATATACCCATTTTGTTATGTTCAGGGACCAGCACATATTGGATCGGGTTCGGTTTTGTCCCCATTTACTCAATTTATGCATTCTTATTGCGGACCCATGTGTAAACTTGGTGGTGAAATCCATAATACAATAATTCAGGGCTTTTCCAACAAGGTTCACGATGGACATTTAGGTGATTCATTTCTCGGTGAGTGGGTAAATCTTGGGGCAGGGACAACCAACAGTAATTTAAAAAACAATTATAAGGTTGTTTCGGTGGTCACCAATGGCAACGTGATAAATACAGGTACATTATTCGCTGGCAGTTATATCGGCGATCACAGCAAAACAGCGATTGGAACACTCCTGAATACAGGAACCGTTATCGGTCCGGGATGCAATATTATATCCTCTACTTTTCCACCAAAAGTAATCCGCCCCTTTACCTGGTACATCAATGGGAAACACCGCCAAACTCAGTTTGATAAATTCACGGAAACTGCAAAAACATCTATGCGAAGACGGGGAAAGACGTTTTCAAGCGTGCAGGAAAAATTATTTGCCAGAATATTTCAAAACAGATAACGTACCATTAGAATATTTTAAACGAATTTATTATCAAAATTTCTGATTTATTTGCTGTTGACGAACCAAATGCCGTCGTGTATATTACCGCCCGATTTTAGAAGGAAACACGAATGCTAGAAGGTATAATATGCCCCGTCTGTGAATCCACATTGGATGAACAGGAGCTTAGAGAAAAACTGAAGTGTCCCAATTGCAATACTGATTTAAAGCAACGGATATATTTGGATTTTCTTGAATACCTCATGAAAAACGGAATTGTAGAAAATTTAGATTTTTTTGATACAGAGGTATACCAGGAAGATATCGAACGATTATCACCTGATGATGAAGAAGATATTGATCCGGCGGAATTTGAAAAGAAAAAAGACACTTTTAATTTATTTGAGAATGAAATGTTACCGCAGACAGACGATAGCATCGATGATACAGCATTTGAAAAGTTTGAAGGGATTAACGAAGATTGGGAAGAATTCAATCTTAGTGATTATGATGATTTTTAAAAGAATAGAGTAACGCCATGGAAGAAAAGAAACAAAAAGTCCAACAAATCAACATAGAATTAGATGAAAAAGTAAGCAGTGGGGAATATGCCAATTTCGTTGTGGTGACCCATTCTCCTGCAGAATTTGTTATGGATTTCACTCGCCTGTTACCTGGCGTTCCTAAAGCCAAAGTTCATTCCCGAATTATTATGGCGCCACCTCACGCCAAAGCATTTATGCATGCTCTTGCTGAAAACATAAAGAAATTTGAAAATCAGTATGGAGAAATAAAGAATCCGGGACAGGAGGGATTTCACAATTTTGGCGTAAAACCACCAAAGGACAAATTACCAAACTAATACAATTTAGTGTCCATCTGGCGGATTTTCATCCGCATACCATACCCAGGTTTTTCCCTTTTTTAGCTCACGCATTTTTATCATCACCCACAGACTGAGCACACCCCAGGCAACACCGTATCCAAATAATCCTCCAAATAAAATATCTGCCGGATAATGTACTCCAACATACACTCTACTGAACGCAATGATTGCAGCGAATGTGTAGAGATAAGGTTTGACATTACCATAGAAATATCCAAGGATTGTGGCAAGGGCAAACATATTCGCAGAATGATTTGATACAAAGCTGAACTTTCCACCTTTTCCAACCAACAGATTAATACCCTCCAGGGCATGTGAAGGACGGAGACGTCCAACCCACGGTTTAATAATCTGGGCTGCGACTGAATCCGTGATTGCCAGGGTAACTATCAGGATGACAAGGGCAATTCGACCACGTTTTTTATCAAACCCGATCGCATAACCTATGTAGAGAAGAATTGGCAGGATCCAATTATTGGGATTGGTGATAAACGGCATAATTAAATCAAATAGAGGATTTGATAGGGAGCCATTCATAAATTGAAATAAGCTATGATCCAATCGAATGAAAAAGTCAATCATGTGGTTAATCCTGATCTATTAAGACTATTAAGATGTCCAATAACAATGCAGCCCTTAAAGTTGGCGGATGATGCGCTGGTTGAAAAAGTAAATTTAGGAATTTCCAAAAAAGAAATTATTAATATTTCAGGTAAGATTGTGAACCAACCCGTTGAATCAGGATTGGTATCAGAAGATGGTACATATTATTATCCTGTCAGGAACGGAATCCCAATTTTATTGACGACAGAATCAATCAGTATACGATCAATGTGACATGATTATTCCAAAGACGTCAAAACAGATCCAATGCAGGATATCTACAGTCATCACTTTAAAAAATCACTTGTGAGCATCAAGTTGAACATCTAATTTCCACCAAATTCAAGCAGGGTGTAATGAAAGAAGACTGGTTGTTCCCCCGCTCCCAGATTTCAAGAATACCCTGCTTTTTTTATTTTCTTTTACGTTCAATATAGCGTTTAATTGACCACAAAATAAGTACAGACCCGGCAAAGAATAATAGATTGGCAATAAATATGGTTGTGAATGTTGTCATTTATGTTCGAAAGATGATGATAAAAATAACCAATTCACCATAAATTCTGCTATCAATCTATATCAATCTGTTTATGCAATATTACCGAATACAACCAAGCCCAAAAACATTAAGGAGAATATCATGAAAATCGGTGTGCTGGTCAAGCAGGTACCAAGCAGTGAATCACCCGTTCCCATACATGGATCGGATCTGTGGATAAATGAAGCGGATGCCAACTGGGAAATGAATTCAAGCGATTCCTACGCATTGGAAGAAGCACTACTTATCAAAGAAAAACAGGGCTCTGGGGAAGTTGTTGTTATTTGCCTTGGACCCGCGGAACGCACGGTGAAAACTATACGGGAAGCATTGGCGAAAGGAGCCGACAGAGCAATTCATTTGGTCGATGGCGTACCTGGTTTATATGACCCATACCTGATTGCTACTGCAATTGCAACCATGTGCAAGGAAGAGTCATTCGACCTGGTTTTGTCCGGTTTGCAATCTGGCGATCTCTCATCGGGACAAGTTGGAATTTTAGTGGGGGAAATGCTAAACATGTCTACTGCCAGTTTGGTTATGGAGACTGAAATCATTGATCAAAAAATTCGCGTGAAACGGGAACTTGAAGGCGGATGGTTTCAATGGGTTACTTTACCCATGCCGGCCTCTATCAACGTACAATCCGGGTTAAATCAACCGCGATACGCATCTTTAAAAGGAATTATGACAGCGAAAAAGAAAGAAATTAAAACATTGCCTGTCCCAGATGCTCTTGATGGGCAAAATGATCTTCAACGAATGCAATCTCTGAGCGTACCTGTAGCAGAAAAACGCACCGAAATGATTTCGGGGGATACAGACCAAATTGTATCAAGTTTGGTCGATATTATGAAAACCAAAGTAAAAGTGTTGTAGGGGAAGTCATGAGTATATTAGTTGTTATTGAAAATCAGAACGGTTCGGTCCATCGAATTAGTAAAGAAGCGCTTGTGGCTGCTCAATCACTTGGCAAAGATTTGAATTTGCCTGTTAATGCGTTGGTATTTGGAAACAATATCCAATCGGTTGTTGACGAAGTGAAGGCTTACGAACTTGGAGAAGTGATAAATGTGGAAAACGAATTGCTATCACTTTATACAGCTGAAGCATGGACTTCAGTTGTCGAGCAGATAGTTAACAAGGAACAGCCCCAATATGTTGTCGCTGGTCATTCCTACCAGATTCGTGATTTTGGACCCAAGTTGAGTGTGCGATTACAATGTCCCATGTTGTCCGATGTGGCAGGATATACCATCGAAAATGGTACTCCGATCTTTATTCGTACCACTTTTAATGGCAAACTCAATTCCGGTACAAGCATCGCCCATAATGGACCAGCTTTGATATGCTTCCAAAGTGCAGCTTTTCAGGCAGATACTATTTCCGCAGGAACGGCTACGATTCGTGATGAATCAGTCTCTTTGACACAAGCTGACATTGTATCATCATCCGAAGCACCATTTCAGGAAGAAACCGGCGGTGTTGATCTTTCCTCTGCCGACCTGATTATTTCCATTGGACGGGGAATAGGAAAGCCGGAAAATATTCCATTGGCAGAAGCACTGGCAAAAGCATTAGGTGCAGAGCTGGGCTCTTCGCGTCCGGTTGTAGATGCCGGTTGGTTGCCCCAATCACACCAAGTAGGGAGTTCGGGACAAACTGTTGCCCCGAAGCTCTATATTGCCTTGGGTATATCTGGTGCTATCCAGCACATTGTTGGAATGAAAGGGTCAAAGAATATCATCGCTATCAACAAAGATTCTGAAGCTCCAATTTTTGAGATTGCAGACTACGGTGTTGTTGGAGATATACTGGAAATTATTCCCAAACTGACCGAAGCATTGTCGTAACAGGAGCACAACCAAACCCATGAGGTAATTGATGGAATCGCATTCGATACCAATTCTATTCTATATTATTGCATTTTTCGCCCTTGCTGGGTTTGTGTACAATCTTAAAAAGTTCACGGTTGTAAAGAGCGGTAAATCCTCCCCACTGGATATTTCCTGGGAGAAAATGGTATCAAATGTTTTATCCTATGGAATTGGTCAACGTAAAGTATACAGGAAACGTTTTGGATATGCGGCAATTATGCATACCTTTTTGGCCTGGGGATTCTTTGAACTATTTTTTGCAACGACTGTAGATTTTTTCCAGGCTAGAGGCTGGTTTACCACGTACCTGCCTGAATTGGATACTCCCTGGTTTGCATTCTTGAATGATACCGGAGGATTGTTACTGGCGATTGGACTAAGCATGGCTCTCTATCGTCGGATTTCCAATACCCCAGAATCCCTGCCTAATGATACTTGGTGTGGACGCGGATTTCTATTGGGCGACAAGGGGATATTACTCTTTCTTCTGGTTTTGGTTTTCGGCGGATATATTGCAGAATCTGCCCGTCTTGCAAATATCGATCCTCTTCATGCTAAATGGTCCTGGATTGGGTATCCGATTAGCCAGCTGTTGCCCGCATCAATTTGGCTCCAGATTGAAGATTGGCTTTGGTGGTTCCACGCCATCACAGCATTAGCGTTTGTTGCCTGGCTGCCAAAGACAAAAATATTCCACTCATTAGCAGTATTGGCAAATGTTGCCGTCACGGATATACCAAAGCGAGGAAGCATCCCTGCAATGCACGTGAGCAAACTAATGGAGGACCCTGATATGGACCCCGATGCCATTTCGCTGGGTGCCAGTAGAGCAGAAGAACTCACGTGGAAACAACTTTTAAACTCAATATCCTGTACTGAGTGCGCGCGATGTACCATGGTCTGTCCGGCTTATGCAACCAATAAACCACTGTCTCCCATGAAAATCATTACTGATGTTCGACATGATATAAACGGGGACGCAATAAATGAGCAACTGGTTGGGGGTGCAATAACAGAAACGGAACTGTGGTCCTGTACAACCTGTGGTGCCTGTATGGAGCAATGCCCGGTCCTTATTGACCACGTACCTATGATTACTGATTTCAGACGGTATCTTGTGCTGTCAGAGGGTATACCACCAACCAAGGCCAGCGAACATTTAGAGAATATCACCAATACTGGAAATCCCTGGGGAATGTCCAATCGAACCAAGTGGGCAACAGATGCAAATCTTACTCTGCCCATTATGCAGGAAAAAAAGGAGGCCGATGTACTGTATTGGGTTGGATGTGCCGGGGCATTTGACCCCCGAAACCAACAGGTTGCGCGGTCCATGGTTTCGATTCTTGAAAAAGCAGGAATCAATTATGCAGTACTTGGTGATGAAGAAATGTGCACTGGCGATTCTGCCAGGAGGTTGGGTGAGGAATACTTATTTGAAACAATGGCACAACAAAATATCGAAACCATAAACAAGTATAAATTCAATAAAATTGTGACACCCTGTCCTCATTGCTTCCATACCTTAAAAAATGAATATTCAGATTTTGGCGGACATTATTCTGTGCAGCATCATACCCAGTTCATACAAGAATTAATAAACCAGAGAAGATTGGATCTACACACTTCTGAAGATAAAAAACTCACATTTCATGATCCTTGTTATCTTGGCCGGCATAATAACGAATATGAGGCCCCAAGAAATATATTACAGGCTCTGGCAGGAGAAAATAACAGTGTGATTGAAATGAAAAACAGTCGATCAGAAAGTTTTTGTTGTGGTGCCGGGGGTGGCAATATGTGGTATGAAATTGATACAGGAAGCAGGATAAACCTGAAACGATTTGATGAAGTCTATACCACAGGTGCAGACGGCGTAGCAACAGCCTGTTCCTTCTGTACGATTATGATGGACGATGCGATGAAGGTACGCGGGAAAGAAAATGAATTTTACGTAAAGGATCTGGCAGAATTGGTTGCAGATAGTATCTAATTTTTTCATCAATAAAATAACCCCCCGGTTGCAGTGTATTTTGTAATAAAAAACAGTAGGGTATGATCAAGCATTTATCCAAACAGGGTGATCCAGCCACCGGGACGGTCTATACCAGCGATTTGGTTGCAAAACAAATGGTGACTACGGCACTGCAGGCCAGGCTGGCAACAGAGATGAATAAAAAACCCCAGTTACATGATTACTTCGAAGGAAATATTTCACAGGAAATCGGATTAAAATTAAATAGCATTCTTAGGTCATTGACTTATTTAGATCCTTCTGCTGGTCTTGGGGTATTTATGAAAAATATCTTGGAGGTGCTAATAAATGTCCATAGTCATTATGGAGAAAGACTGGAAAAAACTTGGGTAAGTACTCACATAACCGGTTGCGACATCCATCCACCCGCAAATGAAATTGTGCATGACGGATATAGGCTTAATATTCAATCCCAGGATTATTTTTGGTATAAGCACAAGGCAGACATTATTATTGGCAATCCTCCATATGTAAGACAAGAAATACTCGAGGCAAAGTACAAGTCAGAGATCCATTTTTCTATCAAACAGTATTATTCGGATTTGTCCATATCAAAGCGTAGTGATTTGTATCTTTATTTTTTATTAAAAGCCATTCATGATTTAAAGAGAAATGGAATTTGTACCTTTATTGTACCCAACACCTGGCTGGATAATGATTATGGAAAATCTTTAAGGGAACTGCTGCGCACCACCATTGAAATGGTATCGATACAAGACTCAATCACCAAGCATTTTGAAGTGGATGTTAATACGATCATTTTAACGATTCGAAAAAAAATACCAGGGCAATCGTTTCTGGTCGAAAAGGATCGTAAGAAGGAAATCCACTCTAACAATCAATTGCCACCGTCTGAACTTGGATGGTCTGGATATTTGCTTAGAAGTCCAGCCTGGCTGAGACGCATTCTCGCCGATAGCGCCCGGTTGACAACTCTGGGCAAATTATTTTCTATTTCCACAGGAGTAATTACGGGCAATAATCTTAGGTATTATTCAAACAAGATCAGCAAAAATTGCCTCCCTTGTATAAAATCACCCCGCGAGACAAATACGATTCTATTTAACAAAGAAGACGCAATTTATTGGATTCAAACAAAAAATACTCCCTACAGGCTAAAAAAAGCTCCAATACTTTGGACAGATTTGCGTGGTGGGAAACACCTGGTAGTATGGAACAAAGACAATCTTTATTTCGAACATACATTTTATGGTTTAACACCACATGGGAAAGATATTACATCCATGTTGGCAATATTAAATTCTTCTTGGGTATGGTTAATGGTTGAACTATTTGGCAGACGAAACCTTGGTGGGGGTGCGATTAGACTTGTGAAATCTGGAATTGGAAATATTCCTTACCCAAAAATCGCTAATTTGGAAATTCCCAGTACATTTCTGACGCGCCGAATCGAAAACTGGTGCACAGAACTTGAAATGCCAGACCGTCAATTTGTAGACCAGCAAATATTCTCTCAGCTGCATCTTGACGACTATTACCCGCAGATGATGAAATTGCTAAAACAACTCATGAAGGAAAGAATGAGGAAAGCAACAACATGAGTAAACATTTCTATTTACCATTCGAGAAAAACGGATCATTTGTATTTACTGAAGAAAATGTTGCTGCACTGTCTGAATATGAAAAATACCAGCTTTCCTATCACCCCGAACGTCCAAAATATCTTGATTATCTATCCATATTTTCATCGATTCAAGAGTGTCTCCAATCCGATGAGTTTGGTGCAGAATTAATACAAACACATCGCGCAGATTTTCAAGTTGAGAAGGAAATGTATCCCGTAATGCTTATTGGGCAGCAGACAGGACCCACGTCAGATTATGCGTTATTAATGGAAAAAATGAAAGACGTTGATGTGATGAAAAGGTGGAATCATGGAATGCCAACACCGGCATCGTATGAGCGTGCGGTGCGCGCAATAGAAATTGCAAATAGAGAGAAAAGACTTATCATTACAGTCGTGGATACACCGGGAGCCGATCCAACTGAAGAATCAGAAGCAGGTGGTATTGCCTGGAAAATTGGAAAAACCATTCAGGAATTGGCAGAAACACCCATGCCCACAATTTCTCTCATTATCAATCGTGGATGCAGTGGAGGTGCCATCGCCTTGACAGGATGCGACAAGGTGTTGGCCATGGAAAATTCCACGTATTTGGTAATTACACCGGAAGCCTGCTCATCCATTCTGTTTCATACTCGGTCTCGTGCCAATGAGGCGGCTGAAGTATCACGAATTTTGTCCAAAGAAGGGTTTGAACTTGGAATTGTAGATGAAATGATTTCTGAGCCAGACAAACCTGCCCATCGCAATAAATCCGGTGCAACGGCTGCTGTGAAAGATACCTTGTCGCGAGTGATACCAAAATTGTGGAATATCCCTGATAGTGAGCGCATGGATAAACGGATAGAACGTTGGGCTAATATCGGGCATTGGAATACCACAACTGAGGCAACAGTTTCTCAAAATCAAAAACATGTTTCGCGCCTGCCGAAGCAAACTGATACCGGTTTTATTGCCCGTCACAAAGGATGCGTCGATCGGAATGGAAATCGATGGTATGATCCCGTGCGATTGGACGCATTGATCAAGGACAACTATATGTGTTCTACCTGCGGTCATCGCTATGTCCGACCGTCAGCATGGGATTATATTGATATTATTCTGGATAAAAATTCATTTCAGGAACATGAGGAAACTCGGCACCTAATAGATAAAGATATTTTGAATTTCCCCGGGTATCAGCAACGAATAAGTCAGGTTCAGGAATCGACGGGATTAGCCACATCAATGATTACGGGAAATGGGACGATTCTTGGGAATCAGGTCGTTTACTGCGGAACGGATTTTGGATTTCTTGGGGCCTCTTTCTGCATGAGCACAGCAGAAAAAATATGGCGTGCAGCAGAAATTGCATTGATAAAAAAAATACCCATGGTTCTGCAGGCGGCTGGTGGCGGTGCCAGAATGCACGAAGGTTGTTCATCCATGGTTGGTATCCCAAAAGTTCATGTTGCTCTATCTCGGGTTGAGCGTGCAGGAATTCCTGTGATAACATTAATTACTGATCCTACCCTTGGAGGTGTTGCCATTGGATACGGTTCCAGGGGAACTCAATTGTTTGAGTTGAATGCAGGTAATATCGGCTTTTCAGGTAAACGTGTAATTGAGCAGTATACCGGGCGTAAAACATCCAGAAATTTCCAAAAAACACATTGGTTGGAACGTCACGGACATGTGGAACATATTGGGAATCCTGAAAATATTAAGGAGCAAATTGTCGCTTTTATATAATTAAATGAGTCACAGGTAGTACGCTAACATGTAATCGGGAGTTTGATATATATGAAACGAGCCAGTATGTATCAGGCGCATGAAAAAAGCCTGAGCAACTTTGCAGATGCATTTAATGCTGTAATTGATTGCCATCCGATCGTAATGCAAATCTATCATGTGGAAAATTACCGGGATGATGGTGTTATCGTGAATACCAAGACCGGAGAACGGATATGTTTTGATTGGGAAATCCGGGATAATTATTTCGCTAGAGGCAAATTTCAATTCAAAACCGCAGGGCAATTTGAACGAAAATTGAAAAAAGATGAAATTGGGTTATCGATTCAATGCGCAAGTGATCAGTCCGCTTTTCTGGTTGCCTGGCATCAAGACTGGTTAAAAGAAACATCCGTAATGAGAAAGCTCAAAACGGATATTCCTCAACGAAAAAAGGAAGCAATTCGATACACGCGTCATTATAAAGTGTATTCTTACATGGAAATCAATCAATTTCGGGGAATGATCGCAAATGCGTTAGCTTTACATTTATTCAATCACAACGTATTTAAAGATCGATAGTCGTTTTATGGTCGTTTTGCCGGTGGTTCCTTTTCGCCACGATGGCAAGTCCAGCAACTGATTTTTGGTTCTTCAGACCAACTGAAAGGACCTGTATTTAGGTTGGCTACCATATTCAACATACCACGGGCAATCTTTTTGTGTTTCGTATCAAAGGATTTATCATTCATATCATGGCAAAATTTGCATTTTACACCCAGATCATTTGCCATACCCTCCATGAATGTTTTTAATTCTTTTTCTGTCTCAAATTCCAATAGTTGCAGATTTTTAAATTTATCTTTTGCTGGAATCATAGAGGTAATAAATAACCCAAGCAAAAGAAATACGATTAACCGTCTCATGTAAGCTCCTTAATTAAAACCATGTGTGTATTTGTAGAATGTATTCCGGCTTAATTGAATACCCATTAAGATTATTGGTTCCATACATCCTGGTCTGAAATTTAATTTCAAGAAATGGGATAGGAAAATACTCAAATCCCAATCCAATACGTGATACCGCACCTGATTTCCAATCCAAGTCTGGATCGACAAATTCATGCAAACCGATAATAGAAAAGCCATCTTTCATTTCAAATGATATTAGATGATGAATGGCTAGTCCATCTAATGAGTCACTACGGGTTGCCGAAGCCCAATCTGTTTCATGCTCCCACGTTAATGGACCGATACAAAAACCACCTGACACTCCTAAAATTCGCTTTTTGGATTCCCACATCCCCTGGGCAGAAAATAAAAAGGTAATTCCACCAAAATTTGCGGAATATTGAATTTGTGAAGTCAGATTTTTATCTGATAATTCAGCCGGTGATATATTTGATGAAAACATAGGATTTCCAACGCTGGTTGTCCATAAAATGCTTCGATGTGGTTTAATCCCCATTTCAACTAGCAGTGGTTTTGGAGTGAACGGAGAAAAGGGTAGAAGATTCGCGGAAATGCCATAAAATTGGCTTACCGGACCTCCACGGATAAAAGAAGAGTGGTCATCCAGCCTCAAACCAAAATTTGGCAATGTTTTTCCAATTTTTATCCAGCTGTTGAATGGAAGATCCTGAAGGATTGCCCAAAATTGGGAACCCGCTCCACCGGGATTTAAATCCCATTCCGCATAGATACCAAGTGATGATGTTGGGGAAACATAGGCGTATACTTCTCCTTGCATTGGAATCCATGCATGATACCGATCTTTTCCGGTTTGATAGGAAAATTCCTGAATTCTGAAATCACCGCCAACACGTAAAAAATCATTTAATAAACCGGTATAATTGTTCTCATAATTGGTGTCATTGACTTGCGCAGGTAAATCTTCAATTGAAACAATAGTAATGCCGTGATCATTTCTCAGAGCACCGCCTGTAGGGTTCACATGGCACAAACCACAGAATGCCCCATTTTGTATTGAAAATTTCGGTACACCAAAAAGCGGTGCAATTAAAATAAGAATGGTGATCTGCTTTCTCAATTGTTTTTCGCTCCTTCATCAATCCAAGTTGAAATGGACTGTATTTGAGTCTGTGTTAATGCTCCGCCTTGCGGCATGGGACTTCCGGTAATATTGCGACCTTCAAGCTTTCGAACAATATAACTATTGAATCCATTGCCTGGCTCAACTACCGGTCCGTGGTCACTGTTTCCTGCCATCAATGTATTATAAGAAGTCAATGTTAGTCCTCCAGACCCACCATGGCAGCCTATACAATTCACATTGAAAATTGGCTGAATTTCATTGCTGTAACTGATTTTTGTATATCCTGAAAATGCTATAGAAACAGAATCCATGCCAGGCACATTGGTTTGCCAAAGTAATAATGAAGATTTTTCGCCATATTTGTTCGGAATAATGTTCACGGTCAGCATTGCGGTATTTGCAGGTTCAAGCATGAGTGAATCCCCAGAATAATCAAGCATAAATTCATCCGCGTTTATACCAGAAAATGTGAAATTCCAACAGAGCAATTTAGCATTCCCTGTATTGAGAATGCTGAGTTCAACTGACATGGTATCTCCAATAAAATTGCTATCAATTAGAACGGCCTCAGTTACAAAGATTCCCGGGGCAATGGTGAAAATTTGAGCGGTAAGAATAATGGATATATTTGCCCTGGTTGGGACATTGGAGTCAAATGTAATGCTGGCCGATTTACTTCCCGAATCTGCCGGAATATGTATAACCGGAATAGTGGAACTGCTGTCTGGGTTCAAACTCAAAAAACCGCTAAATGTAGAATCAAATAAAAATTCATTGGAATCAATTCCAACAATTTTAAAATTGTTGCACTCAAGGTTCTCTGACCCAACATTCGTCACGGGAATATCTACATAAATTGTGTCACCAGTATTGTGTGTACCAATAGCAAGGGATTCAGCCACTATAATTTCCGGATATTGGGGAATGTTCGATCCAAAATCGGAACATGACCAAAGCGTGAATACCACGCAAAACCATACGCTGTATTTTTTTATCATTTTATGAAGAGGTTGCCTGAAAGAGAATTATCCCGACAAAATTTGATTGTCTTTTGGCTTACAATCAATAGCTAAGTTGAAAGGACAGCCGGCATTGATGTTTTGACACTTCAGTCGTAATATATCCTTGAAATCAAAGAGGTTATCATGCGTGAACAACTTGATCCTAGGCAACTTCCTCTTTTTCCAGAATTGTCAAAAAATGCCGATGTAGCATCAATCACTACCCTGCCCGCTTTTGAGAAAGCACTTAATAACTTAATAAATATGAGTGACCTGGGAGCTTTCATTCAATTAAACGTGTCCGGCTTGGAAAAATTATATTCGGTCAATCTTAATGAAGTGGATATCCCTGCCGACTTTATTAAAACGGATACGCCCATGACGACCAGCACTATCCACCTTTTCCCCCAAGACGTACGTAATCAATTAAAGAAATTCACCTATGAGTTAAAATCATTCTTTAATGAGAAAAACAGTTTTAAGACTTCTTTCGGCTATTTTTTATTTCGTTCACATTTCTCGTTGTGGAAACATTTCCTCGAGTCGATGAAAAAATCTATTGATGATTATATATACAAAGAACTGAGTCACGGGGAGTATGGGAAAATGTTTCTTACTCATTTTGAAAAAGGTTATTCTTACTTTAATTCCATTGCGGATTTAAGGGCACCATGGGAATTTCGAAATAGACTCACACTTAAAGAAATCAGTGAAGTCCGACAAAAAGTTCAGGAGGAACACGAAACAGTATACAGTATAAAACCTACTGATATTGACTATCCGTTTCAGTACATAGCTCTAAAAACAATGCATGTACCAATGGTGCTTCATGATTATGTGGATCAGGTTCAGATTTCTGCAATTTTCAAAACAATACATCTTGAATATTTACAGGACAAAAGTATCAAATCGATCGAAGATATAAAGAATTTAATCAAAGATATGCAATAAGAATTGTTCGCTGGACATAAGAAAATCGAATTAGATTACTGATTACTCTTTACACAATACTCCTGTAATTTTCTCCCATGACCGCAGATGATATCGTAAGACTAACCACGTTAAGTCACGGATCCGGTTGAGCGTGTAAAATAGGTCCGGAGGACCTGTCTCACGTTTTAGGTGGATTAAAAAACACCGTGCAGGATGACCGCATCATTGTCGGTTTTAATGGCAAGGATGACGCTGCCGTGGTGCGTCTGAACGGCGACAAATACCTGGTCCAAACCGTGGATTTTTTCACACCTATTGTGGATGATCCTTATCAATTTGGCCAAATCGCAGCCGCCAATTCTCTATCGGACATCTATGCCATGGGTGCGAATCCCATCTTTGCTTTGAATATAGTTGGATTTCCTATTCAGCAATTGCCACGAGAAATGCTCACACAAATATTGCAGGGCGGTGCAGATAAAGCAGCTGAAGCGAGTATTTCCATTGTTGGTGGTCACAGCATTGATGACCGTGAACCAAAATATGGATTGGTTGTGACAGGAGAGGTAGATAAGGACGATCTGATTACCAATGAACAGGCTCAGATTGGTGATGTAATTATTCTTACCAAACCACTGGGAACTGGAATGTTATCAACAGCCATAAAAAAGGGAAAAGCGGATAAATTTGCCATGGAACTAGCCGTGAAATCCATGAGTGAATTAAATCGGTTTGCTGCAGATTGTATGCAAAAGGTTGACGTGCATGCCGCAACCGACATAACCGGTTTTGGATTGCTGGGACATTTACTGGAATTATGCCAGGCCAGTCAAGTATCAGCTCAATTGGAATTTTCAAAATTACCATTCCTGCCCACGGTTTTTGAATTAGCCAAAGATGGTATTGTACCGGGCGGCACAAAACGCAATTTGGCATATGTGGAGCCTCATGTGTCCTTCGGTAATTCATTTACAGCAGACCAAAAACTACTGTGCGCCGATGCACAAACCTCAGGCGGCTTGTTAATTGCGTTGTCAGAGTCAGAGGCGAAAAAATTCCTATCCCTGTTTAATGAAAATTCACCATTTGAAGCCTGCTATATAGGGCAGATCATTGAAATGGATGATTCTCCTGCGATCCTTGTAAAACAGTAAGTACCGAAGGAAATACGACTTATTAAGTCCTATTAATTATTGTTTCGAAATAATAGGTTGCGTAATTTATACCCGATTTAAATAGTCGTATTAATGTTAAAATTAACCAGAAAAGTAGAATATGCCCTCATTGCTCTCCGTCATATACAGGCGAAAGGGCAGGATAATTTATCCACTGCCAAGGAAATTGCCGAGGCCTATTCCATTCCGGCACAGTTACTGGCTAAAATCCTTCAGCAATTGGCTCGTGAGAACATTGTCGAGCCGGTTCAGGGTCCAAATGGTGGATACAAAATGAAGGTAAATCTCCATGATATCAATATGACAAATTTTTTTGAGTTGCTGGAGGGGCCAATTGGAATTATGGATTGTTCCTTTGATTCAAATTGCACTCAATTATCGCAATGCAACATCAAATCACCCATTGTTAAAATAAACGATACAATTCTAAATATGTTCAGAAATATGTCAGTGGCTGATGTAGTCAAATAAATGGAAAAATCAACACTAATATCCGTGCTTGAACAATGTTACGATCCAGAAATTCCAATTGATCTGTGGAACCTGGGATTGATATACGATATCCAAACAAGGCCCAATGATGAAAAGGTTGACGTTGTAGTTACCATGTCATTAACGACTCCCGGTTGCCATATGGGAGATCACATGGCTCGGGATATCAAATCGAAATTGGAATCATTGGATGGTGTGGGAAAAGCAGAAGTAAATATTACTTTCGATCCACCATGGAATCCTGAAATGATGAGCAATATAGCACGGAAAAAACTAGGTTTAGAACTGCAACAATCACCGGGGGAAAATCATTCATTTGAATGGGAGTAGCTATGGAAAATATGACAAAAACCCCGGAACAGAATTTAAACGAATTCAACCAATCGGAAATCACCGTAACCACTGCAGCTGTGAATCGTTTTATGGCGGTCATGGAAGGTGAAGGGAAAACTGGTTTTGCCCTGCGTTTTGGTGTGGAGAGCGGTGGTTGTTCTGGCTTGAATTACATCATGACCTTTGATAATAATTCGGGACCCAATGACAAGATCTTTGAATCCAATGGATTAAAAGTATTCTGTGATATCAAAAGCTGGTTGTACGTAAAAGGAAGTACCATTGATTATTCTGATGATTTACTCAATGGGGGGTTTAAAATAACCAATCCAAACGCCGACCGCACTTGCGGTTGTGGTACCAGTTTTTCAGCATAATAGGTATAATGTGAGTGACGAACAAAAAATAATTGACGACGCAATTGACCAGGATTACAAATATGGATTCGTCACGAATATTGAGCAGGATACATTTGAACCCGGGTTAAATGAAAAAGTCCTTCGTCGGATTTCCGCAATTAAAAATGAGCCGGAATGGCTTTTGAAATGGCGCTTAAAGGCATTCAAACACTGGCTGAAGCAGGAAGAGCCTACCTGGGCAAAAGTGACCTACCCATCTATTGATTTCCAATCCATCAGTTATTTTTCTGCACCAAAAAAGAAACCGAATTTGAAAAATCTTGATGAGGTAGATCCTGATTTATTAGAAACATACAATAAACTTGGAATCCCTTTGGAAGAACAAAAGGTTTTAGCTGGTGTAGCCGTCGATGCTGTTTTTGACAGTGTGTCGGTGACCACCACGTTTAAATCCGAATTAGCAAAACATGGTATAATTTTTTGTCCCATTTCCGAAGCAGTGCAACGTCATCCCAAGCTGGTGAAAAAATATATTGGCTCGGTAGTGCCGGCAACGGACAATTTTTATGCTTCACTTAATTCTGCCGTATTTAGCGATGGTTCCTTCGTGTATATTCCAAAAGGTGTCCGATGTCCCATGGAATTGTCCACATATTTTCGTATCAATGCAATGAATACGGGACAATTTGAGCGAACATTGATTATTGCAGATGAAGGTAGTTATGTGAGTTATCTGGAGGGATGCACGGCCCCCATGCGCGATGAAAACCAGCTTCATGCTGCTGTGGTAGAATTAATTGCCCATAAAGACGCCAGTATTAAATATTCTACCGTTCAAAATTGGTATCCCGGTGATAAGGAAGGAAAAGGTGGCATCTACAATTTTGTCACGAAACGGGGAATCTGCCTGGAAGAAAATTCGAAAATATCATGGACGCAGGTCGAAACGGGATCGGCCGTGACGTGGAAATATCCCAGTGTGATTTTAAAGGGCGATCGGTCGGTTGGTGAATTCTATTCTGTGGCATTGACCAACAATTTTCAGCAGGCCGATACAGGTACAAAAATGATCCACATGGGGAAAGACACCAAAAGTACCATAATTTCAAAAGGAATTTCAGCCGGAAAAAGCTCCAATGCATACCGTGGTGAAGTAAAAATTTTACGGGATGCAAAAAATGCCCGCAATTATTCCCAGTGTGATTCCATTTTGATTGGCGATCAATGCGGGGCCCATACATTTCCATATATTGATGTACGAAATCCATCAGCGAAAATGGAACACGAGGCAACCACTTCTAAGATTGGTGAAGATCAGATTTTTTATTGCAATCAGCGTGGCGTGTCTGAAGAAGACGCCGTGTCCATGATCGTAAATGGATTTTGCAAGGATGTGTTTCAGGAATTACCGATGGAATTTGCCATGGAGGCACAAAAGCTGATGGAAGTTAGTCTCGAGGGGAGTGTGGGTTGACCCCGTTCGGAGTCCACTCATCAATTTTATTGGAAAGTAGATTCAAGAGTTAAAAGGATGTTATCAATTAAAAATCTGCATGTCTCCGTTGGGGACAAACCAATTCTAAAAGGAATCAACCTGGACGTTAAAACCGGTGAAATGCATGCGATAATGGGGCGCAATGGCTCAGGTAAAAGTACCCTGACAAATGTTATTACTGGCAAGGATGGCTATACCATTACGCAAGGGTCCATAGAATATAAAGGCGAAAGCATTCTGGATATTTCTCCGGAAAAAAGAGCCTTAAAAGGTATTTTTCAGTCGTTCCAATACCCGGTCGTTATTCCGGGTGTTAACAATACATATTTTCTCCGTACAGCATTAAATGCAAAACGCAAATACAATGGTCTGGAAGAGTTGGATGCAGCTTCATTTATGAAGATTATTCGAGAAAAGTTGAAACTGGTAGAAATGGATCCGACCTATTTAAAGCGCGCCGTAAATGATGGATTTTCCGGTGGCGAAAAAAAGCGAAACGAAATTCTCCAGATGGTAACATTGGAGCCAAAATTAGCTATTTTGGATGAAACGGATTCAGGCTTGGACATCGATGCATTGAAAATTGTAGCAAATGGTGTGAATGGGTATCGCCGAAAAGACCGCTCGTTTATTGTGATAACCCACTACCAACGATTGCTCAAATACATTGAACCGGATGTTGTTCATGTACTGATGGACGGTCAAATTGTTAAAACCGGTGGCAAAGAATTGGCGGATACATTGGAAGAAAAAGGATACAGTTGGCTCGACGGGGGTTCTATCGGATGAAGTCGGGCTACACTAAGGAATTTGATCGTTGGGTTCAATCTGCGGACGGAAATTCGTATATAGATCTTCGTCAAAAGGGATTTGATCAATTCTTGAAATCAGGTTTTCCAGGTCCCCGCGATGAGCATTGGCGATTTACAAATGTTTCTCATTTGAATAGAACAAATTATGTGTGGTCGGATGATACCCGGATTAACAAGATGGACATCAACAAGATTGTTCAAAGCAAAAAATTGTCTTCGGCGTATAGCGTTCTACTTATAAATGGGAAAATGAGTCCATCCGATTTGAATTTGCCAGATTATGTTTTTTGTTCTTCGTTTGATGGTAATGAAAAAATTCAACCATCTGTGATTAGAAATCAAACACCATTCACTCATTGGAATGAAGCATTTTTTAAGCCGGGACTCTGTTTAGAAATTCCACCGGATACTGTAATCGACAAACCGATTCAATTATTTTGGGTTAATACGTTTGAAAAGAAAAATGAGGTAGTTCACACTCGATGCAACATCATCATTGGAGAATCCAGTAAAGTTGAGGTATTGGATCAAATTATTACACTTGGAAATGATCCGGGGATTGTAAATCATGTTTGTCAAAGTAAGCAAGGCGAAAACAGTCAGTTTGAATATGTAAAAATGCACGATATGACCTCTAGTCACCTATTCTATAATTTAGAAATATCTCAGGAGAACCATAGTAAATTTTCATCCACACAGTTAACGCTGGGTTCATCCCTGAGTCGATATGAATGTTCAATTTTTCAGGATGGCATCGGATGTAATTCGGAATTATATGTGCTAGGTTTGCAGGACAACAAAACCCATACAGATTATCAAACAATTATACATCACAATAAAACCGACGGCATAAGTAAGGAGATTGTGAAAAATATTTTACGGGGCTCTTCTCGCGCCGTTTTTAACGGAAAAATTATTGTCGAAAAAAATGCACAAAAAACCAACGCTTCACAGACAAATAAAAATATTATTTTATCGCAACAGGCCAGGGTAAATACAAATCCTCAATTAGAAATAAATGCAGACGATGTTGTCTGCTCCCATGGGTCAACTACCGGTGAATTGGATGACGACGCATTGTTTTACCTGCAGAGCCGAGGTATTGAACGCGAATCGGCATTGGCGTTGATGATTTCGGGGTTTGCTGGTGAAATTCTTGATCAAGTTTCACATCCATTTATCAGAGAAATGTTCCAAGAACGATTGGATAGATGGCTGGTAGCATCATAATGACAATCGAAGAGAAACTTGATGAATTACGAGAGGATTTTGATATTTTTGATGATCCCCGCGATAAATTTTCCCAATTGATGGATATAGGTAAGCAAGCCCCAACTTTCGACCCCATTAATCGGACGGAAGATAACAGAATTAGGGGATGTACATCTCAGGCATGGTTGATGTGGGAAAAAAAAGAAGATGAATCCTACACATTCCAGGCTGATTCTGACGCATTTATAGTTAAAGGACTTCTGACAATTCTAACGACAATTTTTGAAAACCAGCAGTTAGCTGATATAATAAGTTACAATGGTGAAACTATATTATCGGCTCTGGGACTGGATGGTGCAATCAGCAGTCAACGCACCAACGGATTTGTGAGTGCATTGGAAAAAATTAAAAGAGAATTGCAGTGAGTAATATGGAAGGTTCACAAGAATTGATACAATTGCACCGTGATGTGGAAGCCTATATCGTACCTTCGGGTGATAAAGTAACGTTACGGAAAGATGAGCCAGTGCGTATTACCCAGGCGCTGGGTGGTGCTTACACCATTGTGCTAAATGGTAATATGTTCCAGATTGCAGGGCAAAACGGGGATGCGCTTGGATTTGATGTTCAGGAGCAAGCTGAAACTACCGATGATGAAAACCAACAGTTGGATGAACAGATGATCTGGGATCAGTTAAAATCCGTGTACGATCCTGAAATTCCTGTGAATATCGTTGATCTTGGATTGATTTACGATTTACAAATTCTTCCTCTGGAACCAAAAGGAAATAAAATTCACATAAAGATGACCTTAACCGCTCCAGGTTGTGGGATGGGGCCGGTCATAGCTCAGAACGCTGAGCAGAAAGTATTGGCAGTTCCAGGTGTGGATGATGTGCTGGTGGAATTGGTTTGGGAGCCACAGTGGACAAAAGACATGATGACAGATGAGGCTCAATTACAGTTGGGATTATTGTAGATGTTTGATGTAAAAAAAATCCGTCAGGATTTTCCCGGACTCCACACCACGGTTCATGACAAACCATTGATATATTTTGATAACGCTGCCACAAGCCATAAACCTCAGTCTGTTATAGATGCCATTACTCGCTATTATTCGACTTATACCGCAAATGTGCACCGCGGAGTATACTATACCAGCGAAGTTGCCACTCGAGAATATGAACTTGTGCGAGAAAAAATAGCCCGATTTATTAAAGCTCCATCTCAACAGCAAATTATTTTTACCAAAGGAACAACTGAATCAATAAACCTGGTTTCTTATGCCTGGGCAAGAAGGGTACTAACTCCAGCTGATGAAATTCTTGTAACAGAAATGGAACATCACAGCAATCTTGTGCCCTGGCAAATGACGGCAAAAGACACAAGGGCAACGATTAGATATATTCCAATGACAGGGGAAGGTGAACTTGATTTATCCGATATTGATTCTTTAATCAATCAAAAAACAAAACTGGTGGCGATCTGCCATCAATCCAATGTATTGGGAACAATAAATCCTTTACAAAAAATTATCAAAATGGCGCACGATGTCGGGGCAAAAGTGCTGGTTGACGCTGCTCAAAGCGTTCCTCATTTTTTGGTTGATGTACAGGACCTTGATTGTGATTTTTTTGCTTTTTCAGGACATAAAATGCTTGGGCCCACAGGTGTGGGAGTCCTCTATGCAAAAATGGATATTTTGGAATCAATGGATCCATTCCATGGCGGTGGGGAAATGATTGACCAGGTGACGATGGAACACTCAACCTGGAATGATATTCCGTACCGGTTTGAAGCTGGGACACCTAACATAGCACAGGTAATAGGTCTGGGGGCAGCCATTGATTACCTGCAATCTGTTGGAATGGAAAAAATTCAATCTTATAATGAATCACTTCTTAATCATATGCGATCCGAACTGGATGCGTTGAGAGACGTTAAGATTTTTGGTCCCAATATCAATCGTGGCCCAGTTGTGCCATTTGTCATTGATGGAATTCATGCAGCTGACCTGACACAGTTTCTTGATCAGTATGGAATCGCAGTACGGGCCGGACATCATTGCGCCCAACCACTGGTTCGACATTTTGATCTAACCTCAACCATACGTGCAAGTCTGTACTTTTATAACACGGTGGATGAAATCAATCAATTTATAACGAGCATACAAGCAATCAGGAAATATTTTTAGGTGGCTGGTTCTGCAACCATCGAATGGGAAGAATTTCTCACAGAAGGTATTTTGAAGGAACAGCCCTTCCGTGAAAAAATGCAGCATATTGACTGGACACAATATGCGAACAAAAATGTAGTAATTCGGGGATGCTCTGATACCCATATTCCAACCTGGGCATTTATGGCGATTTCCGCCCATCTGGCACCACATGCCCGTCATATCCTTTTCGGAGAACATCGCCGAGCCGTATCTATATATAAACGGTGAAGTATACCAATTGAAATGATTTGGCGTTTAGTTTCAAAATAAATTGTAAATAGGACTTGGTCATCCGGAATAGTAGTTTTAATTTTCGACCTCGTAGTCGAAAAACAAACTATAAATTCGATGCCAACACAAAGACAACAGGAAGAACGTGAATACAGACGTCGCCAAATTTTGAAAGGGGCGTTACATGTATTTGCCAAAACACCATCTGAAATCGTGACCATGGTGGATATTGCAAAAGAATCCGGTTTTGGCAAAGCCACGTTGTATTATTACTTTGATTCAAAAGAAAAAATAATTGGTGCACTTTTAATTGAAGGTTGGCAGAGATTGTGGGATTGTATCGAACCAGTCCTGGAGGCAGGTGATTCTCCTCGACAGACATTTATATATATTCTCCAGACAATTGGGGAACAAATTGAAAAGAATCGTGAATTGTACGATTTTTTATTTAATGCTCCCGTACAAATGCCGTCTCCGAAACAACAATCTCCAGATTGGAAACAGTATCAGGCACGGTTGTATACCGTATTAAAGGGCTTATTAGAAGACGGCATTTCGCAGGGAGAATTTCCAGCGGTAGATACCCAAATGTTAATGCGTGGTATTGGCGGCCTATTCCACGGCTTATTTTTCTTAGGTAGAAAACCACAAAAAATATCAAAAGATGAGATTGAAAGAATGGTAAATGGCATATTCAATCCACCAACGCAACCCATAACACAAAAAGAGGTTCACTCGTGACTCCACTTATACTCACTGGTACAATTTCAGTTACCATTGCACTGATTTTATTCTCGATAGTATCCATCAAGGCACTCCGATCTAAACAACTCACAATTTGTTTGGTCGTGGGATATTCAATTGGAACAATTCTGGATTTAACATCACTTCTGTGTATGTCAATTGCCGCTAGCCATCCCCCTTTCACCATACACGGAATTATTGGGTATTCGGCATTATTAACCATGCTAATAGGAGTGATCCGAGTGATTATTCAGTACCGGACCGGTGACCATTCCTTACCAGAAAATTTGGGCACGTATTTGAAATATGTATATATCTATTGGGTAATCGCATATTTTACCGGTGCATTTATGGCAACAATGGGTTAAATTCGCAAATTCCTTTGTTAACCTAGTTAATTAATCTGTTTAGGAGGATGTATGAAACAAATGTTACTAATATTATTGACTGTAATCTTTGGAATTAGTTACGGGCAAACCGTTATCTTTTCAGAAGATTTTGAATCGGGAACGGCTAGCCAGGACTGGGAGTTGTTTTGGGACGGAGAAGAAGGCATAAGTGCAATTGAAATGGCTTCTGCACCAGCTACATTAATCGATGGTGGTAATTATGTAGGCATGCTACATGATGCAGATGGATCTTACACAGGTTATGCTATGGCTGTCGCTGGAGATGTAACCTTACAAAATTATGCAATAGAGGCAGATGTATATTGTTATGTAAATAATGCCGCAGGTTCCGTTTATAGTGGGTTAGTGGTTTATGCAGACTCTTCGCATGCAGGATCTGAGAGTACAGAATTTTATTACAAATTGGTGGCGGACTTTGATAGTAGTAATCGATTTCGGCTCTACAATAACCAGTTAAACTTTACAATCTTCAACTATACATTTTCTGAGGACATTGATGCATCCGGCTACTACACAACAGACGCCTGGCACAGGATGAGATTAGAAGTAACTACGGTTGATGAAAGTACAACCAGATTTACATGTTATTTCGATGGTTTGCAGATTGGAAGTCCCTATTATGATGATACCGGTGTTGATGTTTATGGGCAGGGTAAATTTGGATTGTATGGATCTGCTATAGCAAATTACTATGACAATATTGTTGTCTATGATTTGGGTTCTACGGATATACAAGATGGAAATACATTACCAAATAACTTTGTATTAAGTCAGAATTATCCCAACCCGTTTAATCCCTCAACAACCATTGCGTATGAATTGTTGACGGAAGGTTTTACAACGCTGAAGGTCTATGACATAAATGGGACATATATTAACACTCTGGTTTCCCAAAACCAGTTACCTCAAAAATATACCATTAGCTGGAATGGTACGGATAATCGTGGCATGAAAGTTCCATCGGGTGTATATATTTATGAGTTAACGCAAGGGAGAGTATCCTCCCACAACAAAATGATGCTTTTGAAATGACCTCCTCGGGGGCGTGGTTATGGGTTTCTGCGCCCCCTTTTTGTACATGAAACAAAGCACATTTCTATTCCTCCTATTGGGATTTCTTTTTGCCGGAGAAAACGGCAAAATTGCAGGTACCATTACCAACGAAAACAATGAGCCATTAATCGGTGTAAATGTAATCCTGAAGGGTACTTCTCTTGGAGCCGCTACAGATTCCAATGGCGATTTTTTTATAATCAATATTGCTCCTGGTATGTACGATATTCAATTATCCATGATTGGATATCAAAAGCTGGAAATTAAAGATGTATTGGTTAAAAGCGATCTTACCTCGCGCATCAATGCTAAATTACCCCAAATTGTCTTAGAGTCGGAAACGGCGGTTGAGGTATATGCGGATCGACCAATAATTCAACGAGATGCCACTTCATCTATCCAGGTATTGTCATCCGATGATATTATCAATATGCCGGTGGAAAATGTAAGTGACATCCTGGAAACGCAGGCAGGTTTTACCAAAGATGCGGATGGCAAACTTCATGTTCGTGGAGGTCGCAGCAAAGAATTAGTCTATTTGATTGATGGATTTCTGGTGAAAGATCCCATGGGTGGTGATTTTATTGGGAATGTCAATCAAAACGCGATTCAGGAATTGACCGTAATCAGTGGGACATTTAATGCGGAGTATGGACAAGCGATGAGCGGCGCCATTAATATTATCACACGGGAGGGAGAAAATACATTCTCAGGAAGAGTGGATATCTCCACCAGTGACGTGATTGATTCACCCTACCACAAGAAAGAAGCATTTAATGTGGCAGAGGATGGGGCATACTCATGGGTTGATATCAGTTCAAAGCTGCTGACCTACCAGCAAAACTATATCGAACGATTTTCTAAACAACCCCTATTGCCATTTATTGAAGTTTCCAATAGTGGACAAATTGGAGTTTCATTCAGTGGTCCCCTTATTGAAGGGGTAACCTTTTACTCGTCCTTTATGTCAAGGAATAATGATAGCCATCTACCCCATGGCACTCACCTGGCGCAGGATATGCTTCTTAAGGTTACCGATCATATAACCAGTAAGACAAAGCTATCCCTGCAATTTCACTCTTCTCAATCTTTGAGTCAATCCTATTCGCACAAATGGAAATATTTACCGTTGAATAACGCCCACTCTTATAAGGCAATCGAACGAATGGCCATATCACTAAATCAATCGTTGGGCCAACATTTATTTTACACCGCCCAGGCAGCAATGCAATCTACCTGGACCCGGATTGGTGTAAGGGACTTTGTTCCAAGTGATTATTCCCGACCAAATACTGGTTCGAGAGTCTATTTTTATACGAGTGGTACAAATGGCAACTATTCTCTTAATCAGAACAATGTACTTCAACTGAAAAGTGATGTAACCTGGCAGATCAATCAACAGCACTTGTTAAAAACAGGGTTTCAATATTTTGATTATACTCTGGACATTTTTAACGAACAAGATCCTTGGACAGACGGGCTGAACTTTAAAGAGGATACAACCTTTACACCCAAAGAATTCGCCGTCTATATGCAGGATAAAATTGAATTTGATTACCTCATTTTAAATCTTGGGTTAAGGTATGATTATCTGGATCCAAATGCTGGCATGTGGGAAGATGTTACTCGATTTGGTGAACGGATAGGGGATATACTTATTTATGCTGAAAATGTGGATGTAAATCCTGCTACCAAAATAAGTCCACGCATTGGGATTGGTTATCCACTTACGGATAGAACAATCTTCCACTTCTCCTATGGACATTTTTTCCAGTTACCGTCGTTTGATGCATACTATACCAATGCAATGAAAGACCTGTCTGCGGCGTTGCCATTGGTTGGAAATCCCAGGGTTGAACCCCAGAAAACAATATCGTTTGAGACGGGTATTAAACATGAGGTGTCACCCGATGTGGCTTTCCATTTAAATGTGTGGTCTAAAGATATCAGAGGTTTGTTATCCACGACGCAGATTAGATATCTGTCCACGGAATATATTTTATTTTCTAATACGGACTACGCATCCGTAAAAGGCATGGATATTTCCTTCGAGAAACGGATGACATCATGGATCGGTGGATCAATAAAGTACACCTATTCTATCGCCAAAGGTAATAACTCCAATCCGAAGGCGGGATATTTTTCAGCATATACCAATGAGGAAGTTCCGCATCAGGAGTTTTTCCTGGATTTTGATCAGCGACATGACCTGGCGATGAATATCGTTTTCAAAGGACCAAAGTTTACCGGCATCTATGGTAATATAGTTATTAACGCGGGTAGTGGACTGCCATATACTCCATATGTAGATCCGGCTTTTCGTGTGGAAGTCAATTCGGCGAGAAAACCATGGACTTTCACGGCAGACGCACGCATTAATAAATCCATTGCGGTTGGATCAATTACAATTGATTCATTTGTTGAGGTTACAAATCTCACAGACTATGAAAATATTCGATATGTGTATGCAAGAACCGGAAAACCATTTGATCCGGGAGGATCATTTTTGGGAACATCGCCAGACTCAAACCATAATCCGGCGCATATCGGTCCGCCGCGCGCCATCAAGGTTGGGGCATTTGTAGAATGGTAAAACAATTTTTTATCACGGGTTCAATATATTTACTTACCACAGTATTTGCCGGCGATGATTGTGCCAAATGCCATTCTTCGATGCCTCTCTCGCCATCCTATAAATCACAAGGAAAAACAGATGTGGCCGTAGGTATCCTTGACAAGGGTCAGTTAGCAGATTATAGTGGAAATATGGGTGACCTGGCAAACTATCACTTATGGACGGAAAATTCTGGTCACTGGCCTCGGACTGCACTGAGTGATCGTCAATATGCTTTTGGTGTCGGACTGGTTGTGGGTGTGAATCAGCGCAATGTCATTGAAACATCAACCCAGTGGCAATCAGTTGTCACCGATTGGCTACCCCGAGATGGCGCCTATGCGCATGATTATTCAGGTGATATAGTCTCCGCTTCGGATGAGACACCTTTCCAGGCTTCAAGTGACTATTATGAAACATGGCCCTATGGATATTATGATGACAATGAAAACTGGATAGGAACAAGTAGTCGACAATGGCCGGGTGACTTTCGTGTGGATGTGGGAGCGTTATCACTGTTGGAATTGGATGCCCATCCTAATTCGTCTACCCTACCCACGAAAAATGGTGAATTTGTATCGGATCGCGATATTTATAGCGTCTATAATGATAAATATAATTCTCGTGGAGAAGTTGGTATTGAAGTCGAACAAACGGGTCATAGCTATGGCCGGCCCTATGCCGAGGATTTTCTGTTCTGGGAAATGAAAATACACAACAGGAGTGGTGCAGACCTGGATAGCATTTATGTTGGAATGTATGTTGTACTGCGTCCTGATTATGATTACCACGATTATATCAATTTTATCGATACGGATAACGATAGTATAAAGGATATGGTTTATGTTTATGATTTAAACAATGAGAAAAATAAATCCTGGGCTCACGATGATGCTCCAATGGGGATTCCTGCAATAAGGATTTATGACACACCCTATAAAATGGGAGTTACGGATTTTCATCATTTTGGACGTGGTGTATCACCAAAAAATGATGAAGAAATGTGGGCGGTTCTTTCAAGTTCGATTGACACAAATTATGTTAAGAATCCTGAATATTTTTTCCATGGTGATGATCCCCACTTCGATGACTGCAGTGTAGACAGTCTGGCCAGCTATTACCCCCGATGGTTGGATGATGAAAGTGGCGTTGAATACGAAGGCGATGGAATAAATTTTATCGTTTCATGTGGACCATTTCATCTTCCGGCAGATTCGATTGTACCATTCTCACTTGGGATGATAATGGGTGAATCTGGAGAAATCCCTTACCAACCAGACCTAACAGATTTGTTGTTAAACACGGCATGGGCAAACGACATGTATGAGTTGTATTTCCAGGGATCGGGCTCGCCACCGCCACCGGTTGTAACGGCCGTGGCAGGCGACAAATCCGTATCACTCTATTGGAGTTCTGACCCTTCTGAAAGCTCAATAGATGTTATAATGCAGCAAAATGATTTTGAGGGCTATAAGATTTTTCGAAGTGTAGATAACGGATACACATGGGGTACAACAATCACGGATATTCACGGGCGAGAAGCTGGATTTGTACCCATAGCAATTTACGATATAGCCGATTCCATTATCGGGTTAGATCCTGCTTACCCGCAAAACTTGGGTAATGATACTGGACTACGACACACGTATGTAGATACAAATTTGGTAAATGGTGTTGAATACTGGTATTGTGTTACATCCTACGATAAAGGAAATCAAAATCCGGGAGAGTGGGAGCAGTCGTATATGTATCCTCTTGGTGCATCCGTAGATGAATCTCACACCGTTTCTGCCATCCCCGGTCATTTAGGAACAAACATTGAACCAGCTGTGGGACCTGTGGGTAATCTTGAACCAATTGGTGGTGTTTGCGAAGGCACAGTAAGAGTAGAAATTGCAAATCCAGACGCTATTCTGGATCATGGCTATAAAATCACATTTACTGATAGTGCCATCTATGATATTACTGACGGAATTATTGAATACGGAACTGGATTTACGCTTATTGATACCACTGTTGACAGTACAATTTTTTACAGACATCGTTTATCCGATGAATCATTAGATAATTTACCAATCGTGGACGGATTCAGACTGATCATCCGAGATACAGAAGCTGGCATTAAATCGGCAGGATGGACTAGAGTAGCTCAGGATACGTGCACATTCGATTGGAGATTTCAAAGCATAGATCCATCAGCCGGCAATCAATTGGTGCAAAAAGACATAAGGACTTTAGATGATTGGCGTATAACAGTCTCCTACAATGATCCACAAGAAATATTGTGGATTGATATGTTTAGCGGTATCCAGCAGGAGACCACACAAGAGGTGCCTCTTAAAATTGAAATTATTACCGATCCGGACAATCCTCGAGAAGTAACCTCCGAGTCGTATTTAGGTGAGTTTGCAATTCCGGCCCCTGACGAATATCGCAGGGATTATTATAGCCCTTTAGGGTGGGATCTTGTTCCAGGGGGACTAGGTTTTAACGAAGCAAGTCCCGGCTGGTATGATAAACATGTTGATATCCTGATATTAGAATCGGACTATATTGACTCTACGGTATTAAATGATGCAGGTACCGATACTGTCGTATACGATACAACATACAACTATCTGTTTATGTTTACGAATAATAAGCCTGATACTTCCTTGTACCTAAATACCTCTTCGAATACAATTGACACGCTAATTTTGGATGCAAAAGCTCCAAGTGAAGGTGATGAATTCACGATCATCACGTGGAAAAACTTTACACCGGATATATCCTATACATTTGGATTTACACCGCAAAAAGTCGTCGATTTAGAAACCAATTCTATAAAAGACATTAAGGTCGTCCCTGATCCATACGTGGTTACAAACATTTGGGAAAAAACTGAATTTGGGAAAAAGTTACAATTCAACAATCTGCCGGATGAATGTACAATAAAGATTTACACCTTATCTGGTGACCATATAGCCACCGTCAGCCACGATAACCCCATGGGGTACGAATTCTGGGATATGCGCACCAAGAACGATCAATTTATTGCACCAGGAGTTTATATATTTTATGCGAAGACACCTGGTGGCGATGAAGCAACAGGAAGGTTTTTGGTGATAAAATGATGAAAAAAATGATCATTTTCACTTTCTTCGTTGTTGTTGTATTTGGTAAATCTTTTGATAAAGTGGGTACAACTGCCGGCCAATTTCTAAAAATTGGTGTGGGGGCCAGAGCCATCGGTATGGGTGGAGCCTTTGTAGCAATTGCTGATGATGGAAGTGCTGCTTACTGGAATCCGGCCGGTTTATCCTTTGCCGAAACATTCAAGTCCATGTTTAATCACCAGGAATGGTTTCTGGATATTTCACAAGAGTATCTTGCAATTCAATATCCGTTAAACCGATCAACGATTTTTGGATTTTCTGTCACAGCTCTGACTATGAATGATAAGGAGATAACAACTGTCAGTGAACCAGATGGAACGGGATTAACCTATTCTGTTTTAGATATTGCTGTTTCAGGTAGTGTTGCACGGCGTTTGAGCGATCGTCTTCGCTATGGAGCAACTGCAAAATTTATTCAATCATCCGCCTATCGTGAAATTGCACAGACATTTGCCTTTGATATTGGGTCTATTTTAGAGACGGATTTTTATGGTATGAGAATTGGTATGTCACTATCCAATTTTGGTGGAGAAATTAAATATTCAGGAACCGATTTAATCGAAAAGGCGGATATTGACGACCAGTACGACGGAAATATAGAATCAGATGCTGATTTACGTACTGAATCATGGCCAATACCACTGATGATCAGAATAGGTACTGCATTAGAAATCATAGGCGATCCTGCCACCGCACCATTTGGTTCGCGTACCAATACACTGCTTGTTGCAGTGGATGCAGAACACCCGAATGACGCCCGTGAACATGTGAACGTTGGCTTAGAATATACCTTGTACAACATGATTGTATTCCGTGGTGGTTATCGATTCAATTACGATTTGGATAGACTTACAATTGGCATTGGTTTTAACAGCAGAATACCCGGATTCGGAAAATTAGAAATGGGGTATTCCGTTCAACCTATGGGGCCATTTGGAAATATGAGTCAGATGTCACTGCAACTTTTATTTAATTAACTAAACCAGTAATTCAACCGCTTTAATCGAGAAAAACATGAAGAATATTTATCCCATAACGATCATTTTAATCCTGTTCGCCTGCCAGAACCAGCAGGTGGCACCTATGCCTGAGACGACGGAATCACACCCCGCGGATATGCAGGAGAAATTTCCGGTCCATGCAATTCCCGGTTTAACGACAGCAGCTGAATCGTATTTTTCACCTAACGGTAACTGGTTAATTTGTAATGCCCAAGTGGCTGAAGATGATTCGGTCCACCATACTTATGTTGCAAAAATTGACGGTAGCGAAATTATTCGCACCAATAGTGTTGGTGAAGATGCCTGCTCCTTTTTTACAGCCAAAGGAGATCGAGTCATCTATACGTCAACAAAAGACAATTTGGATTTGCCGAAGGGTCAATGGTCAGTGCCGTCCGACTACCCAACAGGCGCAGAATTATATATCTCAGACTTTGACGGATCCAACGAAGTACGACTAACCCATAATCAATTTTACGATGCGGAAGTTTCCATGGCACCCAATGGGGAATGGATTCTGTTTTCTCGCCAAATCAATGGGGAAGTGGATCTATGGCGCATGCAACCGGATGGATCAAACGAACAACAAATTACATATACAAAAGATTGGCAAGAGGGTGGTGCGTTCTATATGCCGGACAACGAAACTATTGTTTATCGCGCCTGGGAAAAGAAAAATGATGATAAACGGGGTATTCCAATGACGTTGTTCACCATTAAACATGATGGCAGTGATCTGAAACAACTGACCTTCGATGATGGGACAAACTGGGCACCCTATCCTCATCCCGATGGCAAACACGTCGCGTTTGTCAAAGTGCTTCCGCCACATAATTTTGAATTGTTTTTGATGAATATTAAAACCGGGGAGCAAACCCAGTTGACTCACAATAAAGCCTTTGATGGGTTTCCATCCATTTCACCTGATGGGAATTCAGTCATGTTTTCATCCAGTCGTGGGGCGAAACCGGGTGAACGGACACTGGGTCTGTACATCATGGATATTTCTTCGTTGTTTGAGTAGATAATGGCAGTTAAAAAAAGAGTCAGCTGGGAGCGATATTTTATGAATATTGCGCAGGAAGTCGCCAAACGCTCCACCTGCGATAGAAAACATATTGGCGCCGTAATTGTACGAGGTAAAACCATACTGGCAACAGGTTACAATGGCAGTATCCGCGGGTTAAAGCACTGTGATGAAGCGGGTCATGAAATGGAAAACGATCATTGTGTGCGCACAGTCCATGCTGAAGCCAATGCAATTGTACAATCTGCCCGCCATGGTATCCGTTTGGAAGATTCGGAAATCTTTGTTACTGCCAGTCCTTGTTACAATTGTTTCAAACTCATTGCTAATGCCGGAATTACAAAAATATATTACGGTGAATTTTATCGTGATGATCGCATTATAAAACACGCTGAGCAGGCTGGGATAATTTTGCAGCACTTGCCAGCTGATAGCAATTGAGCATCACTAAGAAACCAGATTTTCACTATGAATGAAATCCTATTTTTTTGCCAGACAATCATGGGTTTGGTATTTGTACTGCTGGCATTTAAGGCAGGACGAACATGGCTTTATGCCTTAATAGCTGTTTTTTATGTACTGGCGAATATATTCGTCACAAAAACCATCACCCTTTTTGGCATGGAAGCAACCGGCGGCAATGTCCTTTATGGAGCAATTTTCCTGAGTACGGATTTATTATCGGAATACTATGGAAAAGATGCTGCAAAAAAGGGCGTTTTTATTGGATTGGGCGCTGTGCTCTTATATTTAATTATGTCGCAATTTATTCTGGCCTACCAAGCCAGCCCAAATGATTGGGGTGCAGCAGAAGGAATGACGTCTATTTTTGGGTTTGCGCCCAGCATAATACTTGCCAGTTTGATTGCCTATCTCATATCGCAATTGCACGACGTATGGGCGTTTCATTTCTGGAAAAAGAAGTTTCAGGGCAATTACCTGTGGGTGAGAAACAACCTGAGCACCTGGGTAAGTCAATTGCTGGATTCAGTCGTGTTTGCCACCCTTGCCTTTGCCGTATTCCCGCGTCTGTTTCTTAACCCGGATGCTGTTTTGCCAATACCGGTTGTATTTGAGATAATAATCACCACCTATTTTCTAAAAATATTGGTTGCTGCCATTGACACACCATTCATTTATTTAAGCCGGTTTTGGAAACCGCAAGATGGATCAGAATAGTTCCATTCGCATACATTCTTAAACATTCTAATATCAGTACATGTGATTATTTGCATTTATCACAGATAAATTATAAAGCATGATTGCTTTGCGTTTTTGAAGGTCGGTAAATTTCCACCTTATTTTGAACAAAAATCACTCTAACAACACATATCTTGTTATGTACCACACCACTTCTGATGAAACATAGGGAACTATTATGTCCGAACATTCAGTAGAAATCAAACAAGTTGACGAAGTCATCATCCGTTTTGCGGGGGATTCTGGAGATGGTATGCAGCTGACCGGTAGCCGGTTTACTGCCAATACTGCCATTGTGGGTAATGACTTAAGCACATTACCGGATTATCCCGCTGAGATACGAGCACCTGCCGGATCTCTGGCTGGGGTAAGCGCTTTCCAACTACGGTTTAGTTCCAAGGATATTCATACTCCTGGAGACGAACCGGATGTATTGGTCGCAATGAATCCAGCAGCATTAAAAGTGCATTTACCAGATCTAGCGAAAGCTGGAATTATCATTGTGAATGCTAATGCCTTTACACCTAAAAATTTAAAGTTGGCTGGATATGAGGATAATCCGCTGGAAGATCCACAATTAACTACCAATTATACATTGTACAGTATCGAAATGAGCAAATTGGTTACAGCAGCCTGCGCCGATATGGATTTATCATCAAAAGATGTTGAACGGACCAAAAACATGCTGGCCTTGGGATTTTTGCTGTGGATGTATGATCGTCCTACCAAAACCACCAAAAACTGGTTGAAGCAGAAGTTTGCGAAAAAACCTTTGGTTGCAGAAGCCAACATTCGAGCATTAGATACAGGCCGAAACTATGGTAGTACTACCGAGGTGTTTCGAACCAGATATACTGTGGCAAAGGCGAAATTGCCCAAAGGCACCTATCGAAATATTAACGGGAATTATGCCACTGCGCTTGGTTTGGCTGCAGCGGCAGAAAAGGCCGGAAGACCGTTGTTTTATGGAGGTTATCCAATTACACCAGCTTCGGATGTATTGCATACATTGTCTGCTTGGAAACATCTAAATGTGAGAACCTTCCAGGCTGAAGATGAAATTGCCGGCATTACATCTGCACTGGGAGCATCCTTTGCAGGCAACCTTGCCTGTACGGCTACATCTGGTCCAGGCGTCGCTCTTAAATCGGAAGCACTTGGGTTGGCCGTGATGGCCGAATTACCGCTGGTTCTGGTAAATGTTCAACGGGGAGGGCCGAGCACGGGTCTACCTACTAAGACAGAACAAGCTGATTTGTACCAGGCAGTATATGGTCGAAATGGCGAAGCACCCGTTCCCGTTCTAACAGGGGCAACACCTGGTGATTGTTTTTATGCTGCGTATGAAGCGTGTAGAATCGCGGTTAAATATATGACGCCAGTCATTCTGCTCACGGATGGGTATCTGGGTAACGGTTCAGAACCATGGGCCATACCAACCATGGATGAACTGCCTGAAATTCCGATTAAATTAGCAAAAAAACTAAACGGTGAAGATCATTTCCTGCCGTACCTCCGTGACAAAGAAACATTGGCGCGGGAATGGGCTATACCTGGGACACCAGGCTTAGAACACCGTATCGGCGGACTGGAAAAAGAAGATCCAACAGGGAACGTAAATTATTTACCCGATAATCACCATACCATGATTGAACGTCGAGCCCAGAAAGTAAAGAACATTACCAAGGATATCCCCAAATCCAAGGTTTATGGTAAAAAATCCGGAGATCTTTTACTTATCAGTTGGGGAGGTACCTTTGGTGCTACCCGTTCAGCAGCGGAAAGATTGCAAGGGGAGACGGCAGACATTGGACATATTCATCTGCGATGGATTAATCCGTTACCTGCTGATCTTGGAAAGATAATCACACAATATAAAAAAGTGCTGATTCCTGAAATCAACATGGGTCAGTTGCGCACCATTATTCGAGCCGAATACCTGGTAGATGCAATTGGACTAAATCTTGTACGTGGTCGTCCAATCAGGGCAAGAGATATAGTTTCAAAAGTAAAAGAAATGGTGGCATAACAATGAATGACACACACATTCAGACGCAACAACTAACGCGCAGTGATTTTGTATCGGATCAGGCGGTGAAATGGTGTCCCGGTTGTGGTGATTACGCTATCCTGGCACAAACACAAAAAGTATTTCCCGATCTAGGAGTAAAAAAGGAAAACTTTGTTTTTGTATCGGGGATTGGCTGTTCCAGTCGATTTCCCTACTATATGGAAACCTACGGATTCCACACCATTCATGGCCGCGCTGCTGCCATTGCATCGGGCGTAAAGCTGGCTAATCCTGATCTTTCTGTTTGGATTGTTACTGGGGACGGTGATGGGTTATCCATTGGTGGAAATCATACCATTCATATCATGCGGCGCAATATTGATGTAAACATCATTCTTTTTAATAACCGTATTTATGGTTTAACAAAAGGCCAATATTCTCCCACATCTGAATTAGGAAAAGTGACGAAATCAACGCCTCTTGGTTCCATCGATCGTCCGTTTAATCCACCGGCTCTGGCACTGGGTTCCCACGGCAGTTTTATTGCCCGAACCCTGGATCGTGACACGAAACATATGCAGGAAATGATCAAACGATCTCACGCGCATCATGGCACTTCCTTCTTAGAAGTGTACCAGAATTGTGTCATATTTAACGATGGAGCCTTTGAGCGCTACACGGCAAAGGATGCAAAATTAGACCACATTCTGGAACTGGATAATGGAAAACCCATGTTGTTCGGATCGGAAAAAAACTTAGGCATTCATTTGGACGGAAATACGCCACGGGTGATTGATATTACTCTGGACAAATGGTCCGTGGATGATGTGCTTGTTCATGATGAGCAGGATGAAGTTAAGGCATCAATTTTAAGTCATTTCACCTATCAGGATGCATTTCCAACACCAATTGGTGTGCTCTATGCCGTGGATGCCCCTGTTTATGAAGATTTACATCAAACGCAAATAGATACTGCAAAAGAAAAAAATAAAGGTTCTGTCACAGATATACTGAACTCAGGAGATACCTGGACAGTAGACTAAACCACTAAGGAGGATAAAATGAATCCTCATTTCGAACCGGCTGCAATAGCGAATGCCGTTGAGGAATTGATTCGATTGACATCAACACAATTACCCAAGGATGTCATCACGGCAATGGAACTGGGCATAGCAAATGAAGAGGAAGGCAGTGCAGCAAAATCTGTTCTGTCGTTCATGTTGCAAAATGCCAGGGAAGCGGAAGCGAATAGCACACCAATTTGTCAGGATACAGGGACAAATCTGTACTTTGTAACCATCCCGGCTGGAATGTCTATGCGCATGGTAGAATCAGCTATTGTGGATGCCACAAAATCCGCCACAAAAAAATCGTTTTTGCGCCCCAATACAGTTGACCCGGTAAGCGGTAAAAACCCAGGCGATAATACAGGAATTATGGCTCCTTTCATTCACTTTGAAGAGGGTGACGGACCAGAGCTTCGCATTGACCTGGCGCTGAAAGGTGGCGGTTGCGAAAATGTTTCTGATCAATACAAATTACCGGATACGAGACTGAAGGCAGGTCGCAATTTGGAGGGCGTTTACAAATGTATTGTAGATGCTGTACACAATGCCCAGGGATTGGGATGTGCTCCCGGCGTGCTGGGTATAGGTATCGGTGGTGATCGAGCCAGTGGTATGATACAAGCCAAAAAGCAGTTGTTCAGATTACTCCCTGATTCAAATCCAAACGAAGAGTTGGCTGCCTTGGAGAAGAAATTGCTTGGCGATCTGAATACATTAGGAATCGGTCCCATGGGCTTCGGTGGAAAAACCACCATTCTCGGTGTGAAAATCGGGACAGTACACCGATTACCGGCTTCATTTTTTGTCTCCATATCGTATATGTGCTGGGCGGATCGGCGCCATACATTAACTATTGATGAGAAGGGGGCTCACTATGATTGAAATTAATTTGCCTGTTAGTGAAGAGCAGATTAGATCACTAAATGTCGGCGATGAAGTATCCATCAATGGAATCATGGTTACTGGCAGAGACACGGCCCATACCTGGATGATTGATGAAAAACCCGATGACATTCGTGACCTATTACAAAATTCCATTCTCTATCATTGTGGTCCGGTAGTGAAACAGGAAAACGGTGAATATTCTTTTGTTGCAGCCGGCCCTACCACTTCTATCAGGGAAGAGCCTTACCAGGGTGATGTAATAAAGGAATACGGTATCCGTGGAGTTATTGGGAAAGGTGGCATGGGCGAAAAAACATTACAGGCCTTAAAGGATTTTGGAGCAGTGTATCTACACGCAGTGGGGGGAGCTGCTACAATTCTTGCACAAAGCGTTAAAAAGGTTCATGGTGTATTTAAACTGGAGGAATTCGGTGTGCCGGAAGCGATGTGGGTGATTGAGGTACAGGGATTTAAGGCAGTAGTGACCATGGATTCCAATGGCGCATCGCTACATTCCCACGTAAAAAGTAAATCAGAAGTGGTCGCCAAAAAACTCATAGGTATTGACTAAGTAATTTTTGGCTGACTGGTTTCGTCACATCATCCTTTCCTGGTTGTCGGAACAACTGCAGCGTCCATGTGTATTGTAAAGAATCTGTCTTCGCAGGAATGTGACAAAAGTGTAAATTGATTCATGGCAAAAAAGAAAAAAGGAACACCGTTCATTACCATTCTCCGCCGATCGATTGTATTGACCGGAATTTGTGGTATTGGGATCCTGTCCTATGTGTATTATTTATCCCGTGATCTGCCTTCAATAGAACAACTGGAGAATTTCGATCCAGATCTGGTGACCAGGATCTATTCCCAGGACGGGATTGTGCTCCACGAATTATTTCTACAAAAACGTGTTTTTATTGAACTGGATCAAATCCCAACACACATGCAACAAGCCCTGATTGCTTCAGAGGACAAGCGCTTCTACGATCATTGGGGAATTGATTTTTACAGTGTTGCAAGGGCCATTGTTATTAATTCACTTTCCTTGAGTTACCGTCAGGGATTCAGTACGATCACTCAGCAGTTGGCACGCAATCTATATAAGTCCATCGGATTTGAAGAAAATCTAACGCGAAAAATAAAAGAGGTGATTACTGCCATCCAGATTGAAAGAACATACACCAAAGATGAAATTCTGGAGATGTACCTCAACACAGTTCATTTCGGGCACGGAACCTATGGAGTGCAGGCGGCTTCAAAGCGGCTGTTTGGGAAAGATGCCACTGAACTAACCATCGATGAATCAGCAATTCTGGTTGGTGTGCTACCGGGTCCCGCCATTTATTCACCCATCAATCATCCGGACCGGGCAATGCGAAGACGCAATACGGTCCTGCGATTGATGCTGGATCAGGGGTATTGTACCCAGGACCAATTCAATGAAGCGCGCGCTCTGGGATTGGAAACGGTGATATATGAACCGCTCCAGGGTAAAGCACCGTATTTTACCGAATATATCCGCCGATTCTTAGAACGGGAAGATGAACGCCTCAATATTAATATCTATCGGGATGGTTTAAAGGTATATACTACTCTGGATTCCAGATTGCAATCGGTGGCAGAAGAAATGGTCATGCGGTCTATAAGGAAAAACCAGAATATACTAAACAATCGTTTATGGAAAAATGAAGAAGAATTTGCTCAACTGGCTTATTTAGGAATTTATCCGGAAGATACGGTTAAGATGATGATGGCAGGTGAACTGCCTCTTTATGAAGAATTACGTAATAAATTGCTGGTACAAACATCTCTTGTGGCCCTCGATCCCAGGACGGGTAAAATACTGGCCATGGTGGGAGGAAGACCCGATTACCCGGATCAATTTAACCGGTCGGTTCAATCTGCGCGACAACCGGGATCGGTATTTAAACCATTTGTATACACCACTGCCATTGACAATGGATGGCCGGTTACAAAGCAATTGATGAATCAGCCTGTGGTTCTCAATGTACAAAATGCCAATGGTGAATGGGAAAAATGGATGCCGCGCAACTATGACAACAGCACCGGTGGACTTACCACCCTGCGCGAAGGTCTACGTTTATCATTAAACCTCATTGCGGTGCGGATGGTACAGGAATTGGTGCCGGCTGTGGAGGTGAAGAATACGGCTATCAGGATGGGCATCTCCACCGACATAAGAGCAGTGGATGCCATTGCACTGGGGACTTCGGAAGTATATCCCATTGAGATGGTGGCAGCCTATGCTACCTATGCCAACGGTGGTGTGTATTCCAAACCCTTTGGTATCACAAGAATTGAAGATCGCTATGGCAATGTCATTCAGGAATATTTCCCCCAACAGGAAGAAGTGCTGAGTGCTGAAACCGCCTATATGATGACCAATTTAATGCAAACTGTAATGGATGCTGGTACTGGTGGAAGGGCCCGCTGGATGTTCAATTTCTATCGTCCGGCAGCTGGCAAAACCGGAACCACACAAGGATACAGTGACGCCTGGTTTGTGGGATATACACCGCAGATTGCCACCGGGGTATGGTATGGGGTGGATCAATATGGCATTAGTCTGGGTGAAGGCCAATCAGGAACAGCAGCAGCCTTACCTGCCTGGGCACGGTTCATGCGTGAAGCACATGACACATTGGGATTGGCCGTCGCCGATTTTCCGCGGCCGGAAGGGATTATCGAATTTGAAATTTGTTCCGTGACAAAGGACCGTCCGACGCAGGCTTGTCCGACGGAGAAAGAAGTATTTATTAAAGGAACGGAACCGACCCAGCGGTGTAAATACCACCGGAATTACTAATCCTGATCTAAGACCTGCTGGGCTTCTCGCCTAACCAGATACGAAGAATCCCAATCCTGCGGATCTGTCAGACCTAAAATTCCTTTTACGCAATTTATTATTATCGGTTTATCTTCATTTTTAATAAATCCAAAATGGAGCATTTTAGATAAACCTCTCACCGCTTTGGATCTTATTACCTCATTGCTATGTTTGGTCTTGGCGAGGAAAATATTCATTATTTCTTCACGCATCTCTTCTACTACATCCCCGGGTTGGATATTTTCAAATAATTTTCCAAGAGCACGGACTGCAGTATCTTCCGATTCCTTTAAGGGACTTTTGACTGCTTTGACCACATGGGGCAGGGCTTGCACGACGTTGGGCGAATTAATTTTCCCAAGGGCGTACAAAGCGAAAGATGTGTCAATAGTATCGGATTTGTCCTTTACCACATTCAACAAAGGTTCTATGGCATTTTCACCCATAAGACTACATGTACGGGCAAAAGCCAACTCTGCCTTGATATCAGTATTGTGCACTTTCTCAAGGATGGTTGGAATGGCAATTGGACCGATACCCGCAATGATGTTCTGAACATCCTGAATAACCTGGGCCATATCCGGATTATCAAAAGGATCTACATAAAACACCGACGATAAAGCATCCACAATGGCAGGAATATCATCGTCTGAGATGGTCTGTAGATATGTTTTAATTTCATTCACACCTTCGATAATCGTGGCCGTATCTGCTGCAAAGAGTTTTCTAAAGGAATCTTCCATATTATTCATCCTGTTTAGGTGCATAAAACAATTGGTGGGAAGCTGGCTGGGCACCAATGCGCACGGTTGAATTTAGAATTTCAACGGCCTGCTGAAGCTTCAATTTATCGGAATTAAAGCACCGGAATACGGGAGAACCTTCTTTCACTTCATCCCCTATTTTTGCATAAAACTCTATCCCGGAGGTAGGATCTACCACATCATCGGTTCGTTTGCGCCCGCAACCCAATTCAACGGTAGCGAGTCCGATTTTATAGGTATCCATGGAGGTAATAAAACCATCGGCTCCGGCTCGAACAATTGTTTCTACCTGCGGCCTGTTGATATCAGCTGGGTTTTCCAAATCAAGTGGATTACCACCCTGCGCATTCACCATATCATAAAACACACTAAGGGCAGAACCATTTTCGATTTTATTTTTGAGCACAGTAATGGCTTCACCGTTGGAATCAACCGAGCCAGATTGAACCAGCATATGGGCCCCCAATTCCAGGGTCACATCCATGGTATCTTTGGGGCCATTTCCATTTAGACATGACAGTGCTTCTTCCACTTCGCACCAGACACCGGCATAACGACCCAACGGCTGATTCATGCTGGAATGCACCACATCCGTTTTGACATGAAATGATTCACCCACGACTTTGAGCAAGCTTCCCAGTTCCTGAGCGTGTCCTATATCTTTCATAAAGGCGCCGTTTCCACATTTTACGTCCAGCACCAATCCCTGGATTCCTTCGGCAATTTTTTTGCTCATAATAGAACCACATATTAGTGGAATGGATTCCACCGTTCCCGTGACATCACGCAGAGCATACATCATGCGGTCAGCGGGACATATATCACCGGTCTGACCAATCATACAAATTCCAATATCCCGGACGACTCTATGAAATTCAGCAAGGGATAAGTTGACGTTAAATCCGGGAATGGATTCAAGTTTATCCAGTGTACCACCGGTATGTCCAAGACTGCGCCCACTAATCATGGGAATGGCCAATCCGGCGGCTGCCATGAGCGGACCGAGGACAAGTGAAACGGTGTCGCCTACACCACCAGTACTGTGCTTATCTGCCACAAACGGTTCCAGATCAGAAAAGTCCATACGGTCACCAGACTCAATCATCACCTCAACCAACGAATTGATTTCATCCGGTTCCATGCCATTAAAATAGATTGCCATGAGTAGGGCTGCCATCTGGTATTCAGGAATGGTGGTATCCACGTAACCCTGAACAAATTGTTTTAAATCCAATTTTGTCAATCGTTGACCGTCACGCTTCTGTTTAATCAATTCAGCCGGAATCATGAGAAAAATTATTGAAGTATTGATGAAGATGGTAGAATAAGTTGTGGTGGAGCACAGGTGGCACGTTGGTATACGCCATAATTTTTCGATTGGGAGAAATCTGTGTTAAGGGGTTTTTTTGCGTTTTTTCTCTCGATTGCGACGACGAAGCCACTTGAGAATCTGAATTTGCATGGGACCGCGTTCACGCACGGTGCGAAAGGTAAGATAAAGCCCCACGATGGCAAGCAGTACGTTGGGTGCCCACATACCCACTTCGGGGGTCACCAGATTACGATCAGCCATTTCCTCGCCACCAATGAGAAAAATATAATAGATAAGGAAAAACCCAAAACTGAGACTCACGCCTACCACAAAACCGCCCTTTTTCGCCAGAACACCCAACGGCGCACCGACAAAAATGAAAAGGATGCAGGCCACCGGCAAAGAAAATTTCTTATGGATTTCCACTTTATAACGGTTGCTGTTTTTGGTATAGCTCTCGATCAACTTTATTTCGTTGTTCAACTGTCGTCCCAGGGACTTCAAGCGGCGAGTCTTTACCCGTCTTTCAGTACCGGTAAGGTTGGTGTCTGCCTGGGTCTCTTCATTGTATTTTGCAATGTGAGCCATCCCCGTTTCAAGATCCTTGGGAACCAGGCTGTCTCCTGTGATTCGTTTGAACCCATTTCCAATGCGGTTGTGTACCGTTTTCATGCGTTTCTGATAGCGATGGAGTCGATCCAGCATCATGGGTACGGTCATTTCGCGATCGGACCGGTTGGAAGTATCCCTGCGATTGAGAACCAAATTGTCAGCAGGGAGGAGAATGACGTTTTTCTCAAATCCGATCCTGCGTAATGATGCGAAATCATCGTTCTCGATTTCCTGAATTTCACCGTCAAAGAGAGTAAGCACCAGTGCATCATCAATGGTATGCAGGGTGCCTGTTTCCGCAATGATATTGGTTTTGGTATTGACTGTATTTTTGGAGGTAATAAAAACACGCTCCATGACGTCACCTTTTTTGCCACGGATGATCATACCATAATCGGGAAGATCGTCGATAAAATGGCCGGGATTAATATTAAGCCCGGGTCTTTTTCGGTAAATATCCCCGGAGAGAATGCGAGCACGAAAATTCATTTCCGGTAATATAAAATTGTTAAAATAAATAAGGGTACCGGCAACCAGGAATCCAAAGAGTACAGCCGGACGAATGATGGTAAGAAAACTTATCCCCGACGAGCGGAGGGCGGTTATTTCGTTATCTTCGGACATCCTGCCAAACGTCATAAGTGCGGCAATAAGTACGGCCATGGGTACAGCCAGGGCCACAATCCATGCCAGGTTTAAAAACAGGTATTCGAAAATGACAAAGACACTTAATCCTTTGCCAAGAAAACGGTCTATAGCTCGGAGCAGAAAATTGGTGAACAGCAAAAAGATGATGACCAGCAGGGAGAAGAAAAAGGGGAGGAACATTTCCTTGAGGATATATCTGTTAAGCATCCGCATGGGAGAAGTTATTCACAGACGCGTCAGATAATGAAATGGAAAGCTGGGATATTGGTAATTGGACTGGAACAGATTTGACTGCCGGGAGGGTCATGGGATAGCGGAAAAAAATCGCATGAAAATTCAATTGTGGTTATTGTCTGGCGAAGACAATACACCTAATTTCCGCCGCTCCGATTTGCGTCGGAACCGAATGGTGGGTGTAGCTCAGCTGGTTAGAGCATCTGGTTGTGGCCCAGAAGGCCGTGGGTTCGAATCCCATCACTCACCCAAAAGATTTTTCTTATCGAGGTGTAGCGAAGTCCGGTTATCGCACCTGCTTTGGGAGCAGGGGATCGGGGGTTCGAATCCCTCCACCTCGACTCGAATAGAAACCCTGGTTGTCGACGAGAAACCAGGGTTTTTTATTACTACTATTTAAATACTCCAAGAGGACAATGGTGGACATTTATGGACACAAATACCCCTATTATGTACACGCTTTTTATGTACACAGATTATGTATAATAGAGATTCAACCTATTTATAGTAATGTAACATATTTAATTACATTTTCACCGCATTGATAGCAATGGCCTCTTAAGCCGTTGGTCGTGCGTTCGAATCGCACCGGAGTCACCAATTAACTAGCCCTAGGAGGGTATAAAGTTTTTTGTGTAAATGGTTATCAAAGAGACTAAACTCAAAGT
>CAZZIU010000017.1:12206-52826 GCA_964654545.1 uncultured bacterium | reverse complement strand
GGACCTTGCTTCTTGTATCCTTGATAAATATTATCTACCAGCTGACCGCTCATGTTAAATAATGCAATTGCGATTTGTTCATCTCGTGATAACGTGTACGACAGCACTGTATTGGTATTAAATGGATTGGGATAATTATTCAATAATGCAAATTGGGTTGGGATTTCATCCTCTTCAATGCCTTGCCCGCCCTGTTCCCCACAGTAGCTCATATAACTTGATAGCATTCCCATACTGTTGGCAGTATTTTGTATAATAGTGAAATTTAGTGTTCCAATAAATACCGTATCATAATGGGCGATTATATTTGAAGATGAATCATAGATCGCTCCGTCATAGGTATAAAGGTTTGCTGTGTAAACGCCCGGTGCAAATCCACCAAACTCAGCATTCACAAAAAACTGACAATCGCAATAGGCTCGACCATGGGCCGTATCGATTGCTGCAAATGTAAACACCGTATCCTGAAGTTGCCCATTCATGACATACTCTGTTGCGCAATTGCGATACATGTTGTAGATACCAACCGTCAGTGAATCATTATGTACCTCTATCCACGGCTCATCGTATTGAGCAAATAAACAAGTAATGAAGATCAGAATTAGTAGCACATATTTCATACAGCCCCCGCTGTCTAATTATTTTAATTAGAATGAAATTAATTTAATCGAATATAGTTAAATATGTTATAAGATTATATTTCGTCTTTATCGCCACAAAATACTGATGGTTCGCTTTCCAAGGATGGGTTTATTAAACATGATTTCGGGTTGAAAACCTACGGATTTGGCCATTCCAAAACACACATGCAACGGTAATAAATGCTCTTCACGGGGATGAATCAACCGGGCATGGGAAGCCGCCGACCAATGGATAAGTCGGTCTTCCTTCTCTTCGTTATCAATTTTGGGATTTGTACACGAATCAATAAGCCAATCCTGAAATTCATCATTGGCAGCATTCAAATCGCCGCCATCACTGAAAAAGGCACGCAAATTGTGGAATGAAAAGCCAGAACCAATGATTAGAATATTCCGACGCAGCAAGAATGATAATGCCTTGCCTAATGCAATGTGATTCTGAGGATCGAGACTGCTTAGCAAGGATATCTGAACGCAGGGAATATCGGCTGCCGGATACATCAGTTTCATGGGAACAAACATGCCATGGTCAAACCCGCGCTTGGAATCCATTGCGATTGGAAATCCAGCGGAAGACAATGTATCCTGAATTTCATCGGCTAATGCCGGAAAGCCTGGTGCCGGATATTGTATGTTATACGCTTCGGATGGGAAACCATAATAATCATAAAAAAGCGGGGGATGTGCACCGGAAAGTATTGTTGGTTGTTTTTCCTCCCAATGGGCGCTAATTATTACGACCGCGTCTGGTTTATCCAGCGTGGACGATACCGTCTTTAAAAATTCTACTAGTACTTTATGATTGTTATCGGCAAGTAGTGGGAGCGGTCCACCACCATGAGGAATATAGAGAACAGACCCTTTTCCAGAAGAACTGGAATTGCTCATTTGTACGTATCAAAATCGCTTCGGAGCGATTGCAAAACCTGATTTGGCAGCTCTAGTTTATAGTTGTAATCATTGTAATCTACACCCATGATAACATATTGGTCTGTCTTGAGAAAATCCTTGAGCAAATTTTCATCGAATGAAAAGTGAATATAATGGACCGAACTTATTCGATCTTCTTCTTCGCGTCCTGATTCAAATTCTGCAAAAATAATATTCTCGCCCCAGGATAAGTACACTGTATCGCCAACAGTTAAGCCGATAAACTGCCGTAAAACCGGTTTGATTTTTTCCGCCTGTGTGATTTCAATAAACAGGGTTGCGCTTAAACTTGTGCGGGTAGGAAGAAGACTGTTGTATATATCGATTTCTTCTTGTATTTGTGCATCGTGTACCATCCGCTCGGCCCGCATCATTTCCTGAATTTGAAATTTCATGGTTGTCATATTTTCAAATGTCAGAGTAAGATGGGGTCCCAATTCTACCCTTCGGGTGTTTTTATACGACATAATATCGCTGCGGTATTCCTCACGGACTTTTTCGTACTCAAATATATTTAGTAAATCTGAAAGATTAATGTTTCTCATCGTCTCTATTGATATGTTTCCAACCCATAGGCTTTGTATAATTCTAAAATTGGGTGGCTTGGCGCCATGTCTCCAGCGCTGGCTTGTTTTAGCTGGTGACTGGCCAGAGAGCAATCAGAACAGACCACATCCGCTTCTTTTTGTCCCAGATCATTGACACATCTTTCTGCAACTTTCATGGATGTATCAAAGAATTCTGCCTTCATTCCCCATCCGCCATCCATTCCGCTGCAACGGTTAATAAGATTCACCCTTGTATTGGGTATTAGACGGAGTACATCTCTTCCCTTAAATCCCATCTTTTGGGCTTTTAAATGACAGCTTACATGATAATTCACCGTACCCACTTCATTTTTAAAGTCAGTCTTTAGCCTTTCTTTTTTGTGGAGCATGATGAGATACTCAGAAATATCATAGGTGTTTTCGGAAATTTTTTTGGTTTGATCATTTAACCCGAGATAATCAGGATATTCCTTTTTCAGTGTAAGGCTACATGTTGGTGGACCGGTTACAACAATTTTATATCCGTCGTCGATCCATTTGCTCAATTCATCCACATTTGGTTGTGCCTGTTTTTTGAAACCATCAAAATCCCCCGGACTTAGGTATGGCGCGCCACAACATTGCTGTGGCGGATAAACACATTCAATATTGTTATGTTCAAGAATGGCTACTGCAGCTTTGCCCACCTCCACATCATGGGCGTTGGTAAAACAGGTTCCAAAAATCACAACTTTATCCTGAGGTTCCGATACAGGATTTTTATGCTTTTTAAACCATTTTTGGAACGTGTTTGTTTGAAATATTGGTAGAATACGGTGCCGGTGAATACCGACAAATTTTTCCATAAACCAGCGCGCAATACTGATTCTATTTGCCATATTAAGTAGGGGACCAAATACGGAACCTACTTTCCCGGTGAAATCCGTATTTGCTAAGAATTTATCGCTATTTTTTACGCCTTTTTCTTTGGTGCGAATGGCCTGAGCTCTGGTCATCAATTTTGGGAAATCCAGTTGAAACTCATGATCCTTGTCCGGTGTATATGGGCAGACTGGATCACACAATTTACATTGATAACAAAGATCCACTACTTCCCAACGCTGATCGCTGGTTAAATCGGAAACTTCCCCCCGGAATTCAACTTCGATACTGGCTTCCGAAGCATGCTCTCCCTCTGGTAAATCAAGATACTCTTCCCGTTCAGTCTGCTTTTCAACGCGTCCCTCAGACTCAGCAACGGTACGTTTTTGAATTCCTGCAGTATCCACTGCATCGAATAACGAGGGAAAGGATGGACATAGATTAAAACACAATCGACATCCAATGCAGACATCAAAAACCCTGTCCATTTCCTTGTCAAAGGATCCCTTATCCCAATACAAGGGATTGGTGATAGCATAAACGGTATTGCTGGTGTCAGAGTGATTGATCATGTATGCCCCCGGTTTTAGCGATAACAGGTTCCAGGCTCAAAAATGAGCCTGGAACTGGAGAGTGATGTTATAAATTATTCAGTGTTTCCTGAAACTTTCCGGCATGGGATTTTTCTGCTCGCGCCAGTGTTTCAAACCATTCGGCGATTTCTTCAAAGCCCTCTTCCCGAGCGGTCTTTGCAAACCCCGGATACATTTCGGTGTATTCGTAGGTTTCTCCTGCAACAGCCGCTTTAAGATTGGCATCTGTTTCGCCAATTTCCAAACCGGTTGCCGGGTCGCCGCCACCCTGTTTTTCCATGAATTCAAGGTGCCCGAAGGCATGTCCGGTTTCGCCGTCAGCAGTGTTTTTGAAAACACCGGCTGCCTCAGGGTAACCTTCAATATCCGCCTGACGTGCAAAATACAGATACCGCCTGTTTGCCTGTGATTCACCGGCAAAAGCGGCTTTTAGGTTTTCCAATGTTTTTGTTCCATTCAAGCTCATGCGTTTCTCCTTTTGATTAACTATGTTTTTGACAGGTACCAAATAAAACCATATCAATTTGATTCACATCAAACTGGTAGTTTTCTTTTACCATGGTTTTAATGTCACTATCCGCTATATGGATATCTGATAATTCCCCGCAAACAGTACAGCGCAAATGCTGGTGAGGCTCAGTATTCCAATCATATCGGGCTTTACTCCCATCAGCAATAGTTCGTATCGTCCCATCTTCTTCCAGTTGTTTAAGGTTTCGGTACACCGTTCCCAAACTAATATTGGGAATTGCTTCTTTCACCCGATCAAATATCCAGTCCGCGGTGGGATGACTGTTGGTATTGCTTATGATATCTTTTATTGTTTCTCTTTGCTGGCTGTACCGCATGGCTAAAACTATTCATTAATAGTAATGATTCCTATTATTATTTTAAATGGTTGGTCGATTTTTCTTGTACTGTGATCACATTTCCTTCAAACTTCGCCCATGGATTCTACAACCCGACGCAATGTGTTTATCCTCTGGCTTGCACAAACAGTTTCTTCGGCCGGAGATGCGGTATATCACATCGCATTAATGTGGTTAATCCTGGATATCACAGGATCATCCGTTGCCACCGGATTCGTTGCGATGAGTGCTTATCTTCCAGCAATCATTTTTGGATTGTATGCGGGTGTTTTGGCTGACAAATACCGACGCCTTTCCCTGATGATCATTTCTAACCTGAGCCAGGCCGTGACTGTATTAATAATTCCGGTTCTTATCTATTTTCAACATGAACAGGCGCTGGCCTTTGGTCTTTTGGCGTTCGTTCGTGCTGCTTTTGGAACCCTCTTTCCACCCTCCTTAAATGCCTTTGTACCTGAAATGGTGTCAGAAAAACATTTGGTTAGAGTGAATTCCATCTTGGTGACTTCGCAACAATTTGCCTGGTTTCTTGGTCCGGCTGTTGCGGGTTTTTTACTACAGTGGATTTCAGTTCAGAGCTTATTTATTGCCGATGCTACGTCCTTTCTAGTTGCCATCGGATTTCTCCTGCTGGTACGAAAACCACGTCATGTGCATGTCGACCACATTAAGCACAGCGGTCTTTCAGAATTGTTAAATGGATTAAAGTTTGTTGCTCAACATCATTTTCTGGGTTTTCTAATTGTATTAACGATTATTAACAATTTGTTTATTATGGGACCTGCGCTGGTTGGTATGCCCATTCTGGTAAAGAATGCCTTTGGTGGTACCGTTTCAGATTATGCCATTGTTGAATCCTTTATGGCACTGGGAATGCTTACCGGCTCGTTTCTTGTGTATGGCTTTGGCAGGTATTTTTCTTCAGGAAAGCTGCTATTAATTGGCATGTTACTGGACGGAGTAACGTATTCCGTTTTTTACTGGGTTTCATCGGTGCAGGCTGCTTGGTTTTTCATATTTATACATGGCATTGGTATCCCGCTGATCACCATAAGCAGAACTGCATTGGTTCAATCCTATGCCCCCAACAAGTTTCATGGTAGGATTTTTTCCATGGTACATCTGGCGGTCGTTGGTGTTACGGCTCTGTCTTCTGCACTCATTGGTATCATCGCCAATCAGGTTGCTATACAACATATCTTCTTCTGGATTGGACTGGGTGCTGCAGCCTGCGGTGTCGTTGGTTGGTTTCACCCAAATATGCGGCATCAGGAATAGGAGCAAACCATCATATGTATTAAAAAATACTCGTTGTACAAATCCATGTGAACCCAGCCGGGCATTTTAATAACTTTCCATAGTGACATTGAATAAAAAAACAGAAACTGAACTTCTGCGATTGGGCGTAATTGGTGTTGGACATCTTGGTCAACATCATGCCAAGCATTATTCTAGAATGAAAGATATTGTCTTCTCTGGTGTGTATGACATCGACCAGGAACGGTCAAGCAATATTGCAAAAAAAACCCACTCCACAGCTTTCCCATCATTAGAACAATTACTTGCTGACGTTGACGCCGTTTCCATTGTCACCCCTACTCCTCTTCACGCCCAGGTTGCTGAAACGTGCATTAAAGCCGGGAAACATGTTTTTATTGAAAAGCCCATAACAAAGTCCATCGAGGAAGCAGATCAGTTGTTAGCACTGGCAAATCGCCATGGCTCATTAATCCAGGTTGGGCATATCGAGCGATTAAATCCTGCCCTGATGGCTTTAAATAATGTGGAACTGGCGCCAAAATATATTGAGGTTCAGCGATTGGCTCCCTACACGTCACGAGGGACTGATGTTCCCGTTGTATTGGATTTGATGATTCACGATATTGATATTATTCTCGCGCTGGTAGATTCACCCGTAAAAAATATTCGTGCCAGTGGTGTTTCCATCATGACCAATTCCGTGGATATCGCCAATGCGCGTATTCGATTCCAAAACGGAACAGTAGTTAGCATGACCTCCAGCCGAATTGCAAAAGATAAAGTGCGCAAATTCAAGATTTTCCAAAAAGACTTGTATATCACTATTGATTTTCTGCTTGGTTTAACTGAAGTATACCGTGTTTTAGAAAACCCTCATAAAGATGGAGCGGCCATCTTTACAGCACCTTTTCACAACAATGGTCGCAACCGCGAAATCGCTTACGAAAAACCCGCTGTTAAATCGTTTGATGCCATGGAAATGGAATTAAAAAACTTTGTGCAGGCTATCCGGGGCAAAGAAAAACCGATCGTCGACGGTCAGGCCGGCCGGGATGCATTAGATCTGGCAATTAAAATTCACAACCTTATTATAGAAGACATACATTAATGGACATGAGAAAATTTTTCTTTTCCAATCGCAGTTACACACCGATTCCTTTGGCCTTGCTTATCATCTATTTTTCCCAACCCCTTTGGCATCAATCGCTTTTGGGTCTCATCATTCTCCTTGTAGGTGAATCAATCCGTTTGAATGCGGTTCGCTATGCCGGTGGTGCTACCAGAACAACAAAAGTAGGGGCACCTTCTTTGTGCACATCCGGGCCCTATGCCCGGGTCCGTAACCCATTATATGTTGGCAATATGATTATGTATACAGGCATCGTACTCATTGCAGGTGCGCCGAACATTTGGTGGATGCTTACCATCACATGGGTGTTTTTTACTATTCAATATTCTTTGATTGTGAACCTGGAGGAAGAAACCCTAATCGAATTGTTCGGTGAAGCCTACGAAACCTACCGCCAATTCGTCCCCGCTCTGATCCCTCGCATAATACCGTGGAAAAGCGATGATGATCGCCAACCCGCACCGTGGAAAAAAACATTTAAAACGGAAAAAAGAACACTGCAAAACATAATGCTAATTATCTTAATTCTGTGGATTCGTAACTCTCTTTAGCCACATTTTTTGGCGAGGTACTCTTTCCTATTGATTCCGTGGGAATTACCATAAATTTTATCCCATCATGACTGAATCACCTTCTAAAATATTTATCGTTGCAGGAGAAGCTTCCGGCGACTTGCACGGCGCAAAACTTATGGCCGCAATGAACAATGTACAGCCATCGATTCAGTGGCTTGGTCATGGTGGTGATGCGATGAAAAAAGAAGGATTATCACTTCTTCACCATATTGATTCGCTTTCCATGATGGGTTTTTCAGAAGTACTATCTCAATTACCTTTTATGGTGCGTGTCATGCGCGAGACAACAACTACTATTAAAAATGAAAAACCAGACCGTATTATATTGGTCGACTACCCCGGTTTCAATTTGCGTTTGATAAAACAAATAGCTCACCTGGGAATTCCTGTAACGTATTTCATTCTTCCACAAGTATGGGCGTGGAAACAAAATCGAATCGAAATATTGAAGCGATATACCAGTCAATGTATCAGCATATTCCCCTTTGAATTGGAATGGTTTGAATCACACGGCCTGATGGTGGATTTTGTAGGACATCCTTTTGTGGAAACTGTGATAGAACCGGATAGAATTGATCGGTTTCATAAGCGGTTGTCTCTCAACATGGATTCACCCCGGCTCATTCTGCTGCCCGGGAGCAGACAGCAGGAAATCAATCGTCATTGGAATATATTTTTACAAACAGTTCAGGAAGTCCTACGTAAGCAACCCCATGTACAGATTCTCCTCGGCAAGGCCCCCGGTGTGGAGATTCCCTCTATTCCAGATTTTATCAAGGTGGAAACTGATGATATTCCAACGGCTATCCAAAGTGCCACCGCCGCCCTGGCAGCATCAGGGACTGTTACTCTGGAGACAGCTGTGTTAGATACACCTACAGTTGTTTGCTATCGCCTTTCATCCGTCTCGTGGATGCTTGCTAAATGGTTTGTCCATGCTCCCTACGCATCTATGGCAAATTTGATTGCCAATGCATCCGTCGTTCCTGAATTTCTTCAGGGTGCCATGGAGCCGACCTCATTGGCAAAAGCATTGTTACCCTTGTTGAGCAACACGCCTGAACGAAAATCCATGTTGTCGGGATTCGAAACCATTCGCCGGTCTCTTGGTGTGGTTGGTGTTTATAGGCGTGCTGCACAAACCATTTTTGATAGAATGGAAATTGAGTAATCCCTTGTCAGCTTTCAAAATTTTCTTTTCAAAATGGGTTCTCAAAGCCATCTATGGAACCTGCCGGTATCGTATTACAGGGGAGCAAATACTCGATGATTTGATCGTTGAAAACAAATCCGTTATATTGGCCTGCTGGCACGGTCGACTGTTGATGCCTGTAATGTATTTTGCCAATCGAAACTATTACGCTTTAGCCGGTACCCATGCCGATGCAGAATTGATATCACAGATTGCTTCCCGCATTGGCTGGCAAATGATCCGTGGGTCCAGCTCGGAAGGAGGCGCTGAAGCCTTTAAAAATATTGTTCGATCGCTGAAGGACCCTGGTAGCACATTATTTATAACACCCGATGGTCCAAAGGGTCCTGCACTGGTACCCAAATCAGGTGCCATTCGTGCTGCAAAACTCACCAATGCAGCGATACTGCCAATCGGAGCCCAATCTACCCGCCACTGGGGATTTACCAATTGGGACACCTTTTTTGTTGCTCAACCGTTTAGCAGGATTGAAATGGTCCTTGGTGAACCGCTAGATGTTTCCAAAGATATGTCTGAGGAAAAGGCAATTCAAGACCTGCAAGACGCTTTAAATCTGGTATGCGATACAGCAGATGGCCGGTTGTGATATGACCGAAAACAGTAACAACACCCTGCGTATATTTCTATTCCCATTGGCCATTCTGTATGGGGCATTGATTTTTATACGAAATACCTTTTACCAGATTGGATTCTTTGTATCAAGAGCCTTGCCTGTCTCCGTGATAAGTGTGGGAAACATTACTACCGGTGGAACGGGAAAAACACCAACTGTCATGGCACTGGCAAATTGGTTGCAAGAGGAGGGTCGCGCAGTTGCTATTCTTAGCCGCGGATACCAACGAAGGAGCAGTGGTACACAGATAGTAAGTAAGGGTTCCGGATTGCTACTTGAGTGGAAAGATTGCGGAGATGAGCCAGCCATGATTGCCCAACTCACGCATGGTATTCCGGTTGTAGTGGACGAAAATCGTTATCGTGGAGGCTTGAAGCTTATTAGGGAATTTCACCCAGATGTCATTATTCTCGACGACGGGTTTCAACATCGGGCAATCAGAAGGAACGTGGATATTGTTCTGGTAAATGCCGGGGATACTGTTCAGGGCCATAAACTCCTGCCTGCAGGGATCCTCCGTGAACCATGGCGTGGTATCCATCGTGCTGATTGTGTGGCTCTCACAAAAACAGATGTTTATTCCCCAAAACCTTTTTTAGTAAACCGTCTAAAACGAATGAAGCAACCTTATCATACGCTTGGAATGACAAATAAACTAAACCTGGTACATGGTGTTGACAACGACGGACCTTATATTATGGTCTGCGCGATCGGAGACCCGGATGCGCTCCGCCTAGCGTTAGAACAGAAAAAGTTTACCCTGTCAAAGTCCATGGTTTTCCCAGATCACTATGCATTCACAGAAAAGGATGTACTAACCATTGAAACAGCAATAAAAACCAGCCAATCCAGTGGTATTATATGCACGGCCAAAGATTGGGTCAAGCTTTCGGAACTTAACCCACCCTTCCCTGTATCTATATTTTCACTAGAGGTGGACATTTCTCCAGAGATCAAAAAAATAATTTCTGAAAAGTTAGCGCAGCCTTCCAGACCGGTCTGATGACAACCTTTTACTCTCTATTGAGCCATAAGCTTGTTGTTCATTTTACAGATGGATAACTTTTCCCTTCGTAGAAACAATAAGGGAAGTGAACTGGAGTTCTCCACTTCTCGTTTTATTAACATTCAACCAGTGAGTGTATTATGTCAGATGTTACTCGACGTGATTTTCTCAAAGTCACAGGATCCGGTTTGGCATTAGCATCGCTATCCGGTGTCTTCCCGGGATTGATCGGATGTGCGACTACAAAAGAAGCACAAGCGACTGTGTTTTCCCGATTTGGAATTGATTCTGAAACCGTCAGAAAAGTGTTATCAGAAGCGCTTGTCTACGGTGGTGATTATGCTGATGTCTATTTTGAAAATACCATAAGCAATTCTATCCGACTGGAGGACAGAATTGTTAATTCCGCCAGTACCAATGTTCAGCTTGGTGTTGGAATCCGCGTGCTTAAAGGGGACCAGACAGGGTATTCCTTTACAGAAGATTTGACCCTGGAAAGCATGAAAAAAGCAGCAAGAACTGCCGCCAATATTGCCCAGGGCGCAAAAAGGGTTCCGCCGCAGGAATTTTCTCCAATGAATCTTCCAAATCATTATCCCGTTGATATCGCCTGGGAATCGGTGGGAATAGATCGGCGTGTGAATATTGTCAAATCGCTGGATGAGGCTGTCTTTGATGAAGACTCACGTATTATTAAAAATTATGTGGGTTTTCATGATTCAGAAAAATACATTTTAGTGGCCAATTCTGAGGGTAAACTGAGTACTGATTACCAACCCATGCTAAGGGTTATTGTCTACTGTACGGCGGAGCATGGCGGTCAGCGGGAATCAAATTATTTTGATTATGCTATGCGCGATGACATTGACTTTCTCACTGCGGAACGGTTGAATCGAATGCCTAAAGAAGCTGTTGCAAGGACTGTCAAATTATTTGATGCCCAACCAGCTCCAGCCGGTGAACTACCGGTGGTGATGACACCGGGTAGTTCAGGTATTTTACTGCACGAAGCAATCGGCCACGGTATGGAGGCTGACTTCAATCGCATTGGAACGTCCATCTATGCTGATAAGCTGAACAAGAAAATTGCACCTGAATTTGTGAACATCGTGGATAGCGGGTTAAACCCCAGTATTCGTGGATCCATTAACGTTGATGATGAATGCTTCGGCACAGAAGAAACATACCTGGTAGAAAATGGAATTCTTCGTACCTACCTCCATGATCGAATTTCAGCAAACCACTATGGTGTCAGCCCAACAGGAAACGGACGGCGTGAGTCCTTTAAGCATTATGTCATGCCTCGCATGCGTAATACGTATATGCTTAACGGTCCGCATACCTATGACGAAATTATCAGCAGTGTCGAATATGGCATCCTTGCTGATCAGTTCACCAATGGGCAGGTTAATATTGGTCCCGGCGATTTCACGTTTTATGTGAAATCCGGTGCCTTGATTGAAAACGGTAAAATCACTGCACCAATCAAGGACGTAAACATCATTGGCAATGGTCCCGACGTGCTTGAAAAAGTCACCATGGTCGGGAACGATTTTGCCATGACCGAAGGTGGTTGGACCTGTGGTAAAAATGGTCAATCTGTTCCTGTATCACATGGGCTTCCAACCGTACTTGTTTCATCCATAACCGTTGGCGGAAAGGGGTAAGTCATGAGCAAAATTGATCTAGCAAAATGGGTTACAACCTATGCCAAAAAACAAGGCGCCACTGATTCGTCAGTTGTGATAAGTAATAACCGTTCTATTGATATTGAATATCGTGATGGTAATATTGATAAGCTGAGAGAATCAACGGAAAATTCCCTTTCCATTGAACTCTTCGCCGGGGGAAAATATTCCTCCCACCGTACCAATGACTTGAGAAAACCGGCTTTGCAGAAATTCATTAATGACGCACTTGCCATGACCAAATACCTGGGAGAAGATCCCTATCGGGCCTTGCCCGATCCTTCCCTATATGAGGGTCGACCATCCATGAATCTTGAACTCTTTGACTCAACATACCACCAGGTGGAGACCAAAGGTCGTGTGGACAAAGCCCGGCAAATTTTTGAACGGATTAATGGCAAAGATAATCGTATCGTTTCTGTCACTTCTTATTTTAGTGATAGTCACTATGAAAACGTTCATCTGAAATCAAATGGATTTGAAGGTTCATACGAAAATTCTACGTTTGGTGCAGGGGCGGAGGTTTCCCTGGATGATGGAAGCGGGAAAAAGCCGCAGAGCTGGCGCTATTACAGCGTTCGTCACTTACAGGATTTACCTGATCTGAATCGAATTGCTGATGAGGCGTTAAAACGCACGCAGGATTCGGTTGGTCAATCAAAAATCGAAACGTCAACCCTACCCATGATTCTGAACAACGATCAGGGTCGCGGACTTTTGGGTCGCATGTTTGGGGCACTATACGCGAGCAGCCTGCAGCAGAAAAATTCGTTTCTTGATGGAAAGCAGAACACTAAAATTGCCTCAGATTTGCTTACGATTACTGATAATCCAACCATTGTTCGTGGTATGGGCAGCCGTTATTATGACGGTGATGGTATTGCGGCAAAAGATATGCCCGTTATAGAAAAAGGTATATTGAAAAACTATTACATTGACGTCTATTATGGTCGCAAACTTGAAATGAAACCAACTACCGGTGGCACTTCAAATGTCACATTTAAACTCGGAAATCGTTCGGGCAAAGAAATCGAAAAAGATATGGACCGCGCCATTCTTGTAACCGGATTTATTGGCGGAAACGCAAACGCAACCACAGGAGATTTTTCTTTGGGTGTCTCTGGTTGGTTAATAGAGAATGGAAAACGAACAAAGCCAATAAATGAAATGAATATCTCCGGCAACTATACTGATGTGCTCAACCAGTTGATAGAGGTTGGGAATGATCCCTATCCCTATTCGGCCTGGCGTACGCCTACGTTAGTATTCGATGGTATTCAATTTGCAGGCTTATAAAAACAGTCGAATGAAACGACAAAAGGGCTGTCTGCGGATGGCCCTTTTTATTATAACATATAGTATACCAATACACCGGTTATGAGAGCCGGAAACGTTTGAATATATAGAATAGTACGGTTCGCGGTAATACCGCCAAAAATACCTGCTGCAGTTGCACAAACGAGAAAGAACAATACAACCTGATGTCCAAATTCAGGGTTCGGATGAAATAATCCCCATAATATTCCAGCAGTAATAAATCCGTTGTATAGGCCTTGGTTGGCAGCCAGAACTTTTGTTTGCTCCGCTAACTCTTTAGAATTACCAAATGTTTTCCGACCAAATGGTTTTGTCCAAAGAGCCATTTCCAAGATGAGAAAAAAGAAATGCTCTGCGGCTACAAATACGGATAGTACAGACACCAGTATGGTCATTACATCTGTGTGATTCCCCAGGCGAACATCACGCCCACAAAGGTGAGCATTAGGGGCCAACTGGTATTCACAAACTGACGGGCACTGGGATCTTCAAATATATGAATCTGAAAAGAATGGGTTGTGGTGGCGCCATGTTCATCAATTGCCAATATAATAATATCGTTTGGTCCCACCTGATTGTTTCGTGGTTTCCAGGTAAATGATCCTGTTTTGGTATTGAATTTTGAATATTTTGGCAACCGAACTGGTCGCAAGGTTATCTCATCTTTGTTTAAATCTTCGACCACCATTTTATAACGATATTCGTATCCTGTAAGTCCTACCGGTTTTGGGCTTGATATTACATGCGGTGCAATATTCACAAAGACTTTATGACGCTGCACATCTTCTCTGTAACCATCCGACACTTTTAATTCAAATATATGTGTGTTGATCTGTGATGCTTCCGGTACCCACACAAGTTTCCCGTCGCGGGTCATTTGCATCCCCTGTGGGCCTTTTACCAGTTCATATTCCAGATACGCATCTTTGTTGGCATCTTCTACCTGTACCTGGTATTTGTATACTTCATCCACTAAGCCCATAGCCGGAGGATTGGATACAATGGTTGGCGGATGATTTACATAAACCTCAAACGATTGTTCATCTTTGGTATAGCCATCAGAAACCAGTAGTGTGATTTTTTGTTGATCCACCTGTTCCTTGGTGGGTACCCAATGGACCGTTCCCGTAAGTTCATCAATGGTGGCGCCATCAGGAAAATCCACCAATGAATAGCGAACCATGGATTGCTTTTCAACCACAACCCGGGGCGGTTTACCCTGGCTTCCCTGAAAAAACTCCCAGAGGATATCTTTTATTTTGACAGTACGCTCATCAAGGGTCAATACAATTACGTAAAGTCGCTCATCTTCGTAAAAAATTGTCTGAACATATTTTTTCAGATTTAGGCGAGAAACCTGATCCGCTTCAGGCACATCTGGATCCGTTAAATATACTGTTTCAGCATTATTCCAGTCGCCAATATAACGTTGAACATTTTCCCTGTAGATGTCATCTGAAATATTTACTGCGTAAAGTCGTGTACTGGTTGCATTCTCAATTTTTACTACATTTTTGAAGGGCAACAGTGAAGAGCGGTTGCGATCACTGGTCATAATATCGTATGTGTATTCTTCGCCAACTGTGGCATTCATAGGCGGAATGGATACCGCTTTTATAGGTGCGTTTACAAAAAACTCTGCTTCTACAAATCGTTTCTCACGGCCATCGGAAATTTCTATTTCCAATGATGAAAAATCCACCTGGTTCGCATTGGGATCCCAGCGCAACCTACCTGTGAATGGATCCATACGCATACCCTCGGGCATCTCTAAAGCGGTAAACATCAATTTATCACCCAAGTTGGGGTCATCTGCTTCCAATTGAAAATCCCACGTATCGCCCACATTTACCAGATTCATTGGCGGTGGTGCTGACCGTATTACCGGTGGATGATTGATAAACACATTTACGCGCTGGGTGTCGGTAGCAACCCCCTGATGCGCAACAATTGTTATATATTGTGTATCAATCTGGGTCGCCGTCGGTGTCCATCGTATGATACCAGCCTCATCAATGGCCATACCCTCCGGCGATTCTGCCAACTCAACAGTGACCGGACGTATGATATCCTGATGGTATACTTCCGTAGCATATTCGTAGGGCTGGTTTACCGATCCTTCAAAAACAGGTGTAGAAATGATCCTGACTCCCGCACGAGCAAACAATTTGAATTCCTGTGCGTTTCGATCAAAGCCGTCGGTCACGACCAGTCGAACATCATAAACATCCACATGGGTGCTATCCGTTTGCCAGCGAACTATTCCCGAATCCAGTGTCATTCCAATCGGGGCGACTTCCAAATCAAATTGTATTAGTTCCCCCGTATTGCGATCTCGAATGATCGGCTCATATGTAAATGTACTGTTGGCAACAAACTCTGTTCCTTCCGGTTCAGATAGAAAAACCGGAGGATCATTAACGTATACCCATAAGTATTCATCGTAACCTTCCAGTTCCGGTTTAACCTCATAAGACATGAGCGAATCATTCTTTGTCGGTTCTGCCTCCACAGTTTCTCCTATGCGCATCTCCACATGGTAAGCCAGACGAAATGCGCCTAAATGTGATTCATTGGGTGTCCATAAAATTGATTTGGTGTCGTAGTGAAAAAACATCCCTTTGGGTGGGGGCTGTAGCCAGCGGAAGGAATAAAAATGCTCACCTTCCTCCTCGGGGATCGTGTAAGCAAAGGGCTGATTTACCCTTAATATATGGCGAGGAAGAATTCCTTCTGGCAGCGGTTGACCGGCAGTTCGAATTGGTTTGGGAATTTGTGGCAGAGAAAACTGATCTGGGGTAAGCACTGGAAATTCGCTCAACAATTCTTCATCTTCTTTGACCATTGCTTCCATCTCTGGAACCATATCCGGTGTTTTTACTGCCGGTGGGGTACCCAACTCGGTAATGAAAACGGCACTCATTTCACCATTCCATCCAGCACCTATAACCGAACCCAGATAGACCCCAAGTTTGGTCAGTGGAAGTGTGGAAAATACTTGCATTCCTTCTGCATCACTTTCCAAAGAGAAATATTCGGACGTTAATTCATCGGTCTCCGATCCATGAACAAGGGTCATCAGATTCATTTCACCTGAAACCAGCAATAAGTCAGAAAGTCCGTCATGGTTGAAATCACCACTGTTTACATCAGAAAGCGGTCCCCCATCTACCGGAACCACATCAATAACCAATGTTTCGGGAGTAAGCGTTAATGCCAGAACATGGCCCGATTGAAACGGAAGCAGGATGTCTTTAAACCCATCGGCGTCCCAATCGCTTTCGATCATTTTCTGTGCCAATAGTTTATCCAGTCCGTTAACGGATTCATGCACCAGATCTCCTTCGACATATACTCCGCCTTCGTTGTAATAGGCTTGTGCTTTAATAGTGTTTCCTTCGCGGGTTAGTAAAATCAAATCATCGCGATTGTCATGATCGTAGTCTACGGCGGCAACGTTGACAAACCCGGATCCTGTCCGCATTGCTGACGGCGTTATCGACGTCAGGATATACAAGTCTCCCTCGGCATGCATATCAATAATAGATACAGAACGAAGCGGGGCACCCAGGGAAACAGCCAGTTCCTGATCGCCGTCTCCATCTGTGTCCAATAGCCAAATATTTTGACACCGCACAAAAGGACTGTTTTTAGAGAGGCGCAGGCTGGCTGACGGCTCTTCCATGAATTGGTTATCGCTCCAACGGTAGACAAACATGATTGGCTGTAACAGACCCTGTCCAGCGGAACCTGCCACATTCATGACAGTGATCAATTCGGGTATTCCATCGCCATCCAAATCACCAACAGTTGCATTCACGAAATGACCCAATAATCCATCGGGAGCGTGAAGCTCCCAGATTAAATCCTGGTAACCGTCCTGATCAAGTTCATATTGCCGTAGGATGGTGCTTTGGTTTGTTTCGGGAGGAACGCTTTCAAGCGCAAAAAATTCCAGCTGATCATCACCATCCAAATCATAAGATCCAACCATATGAAGGATTTTATAATCTTCCGCATGAAGAAATATTCCGCAATAAAGAAGAAAAAGAAGGAAGGATCCTTTACGCATATTTATTGACCGGAAGTGTCTGATGCTGTGCTATCAACAGGTAATAAAATTTCAACCGAATCCGGTTGTTCTTCACTCAATAATGTGTCTTTCATTATCGACATGAGCGAGTCGGGCTCATCCCTTTCAAGAGAAACAGAATCGGGCAATGGAACTACCAGTGAGTCCATGTGCTCACTAAGTGTGTCCATTTCCGTCGACATCATGGTTGTGTCATCCATTGCCGGTATTACTGGTAATGCATCGCGAACCGGTAATGGCGTAACGGGAATACTGTACGGTGGTAGCTCACTCTCACCCATTGCAACTCTAGTACGTAGCATCTGTGGGAAAAAGTCGCCGGTGAAGTCTATCTCAATTATTATTTTCTTAGACTGGTTTTCTTTTACCTTTACCTCACCGCGAATTTCCAATAACGCCCCTTCATCCATATAAAGACTTAGCCAATGCATTGGGTTCAAGGGACTCATCATCATTACCGATGAATTTAAAATATTTGTTTTCACGTCTTCACCAAATGAGAAAACCAGCGATTGCCGAACTGAATCCATTTTCATTGTTCCTGGAAATCCTTCAAAGAAATACTCCGGATAGCCATACAGATCAGATGACCAGGCTTCGGGATGAAAGGATTGGGGAAGGGTGTCCAATTTGGGCTCGACTGACATGTACATTACATTTGATTCAAGATCGTGAATAATAGTTAACGTTGTGGTCGCTTTTTGCGAGGTATCCTTACTAAAATATCGAAATTCCACTTCAGAATCCCTTGCCACTCGATTAAGGTCTGCTATGATATCATGACCGATTAGTTTTTTCCCTGTACCGGCGATTTCCTTTGATTCGTGTACCATGATACCAAATGGGGACACACCATCAAATGAAAAACGGTCACTCTCCATTTTTGACGGAACAGTAACTATTAACGAAAACATTCGCGGTTCTTCCACAACCAGCAACGCTGAATCATTCGGAGTTAATTCCACTGTTATCGTATCTTTAACAACCACAGTCAAGATGGTTTCTTTTTCGATAAGGTTGGGTATTAATTGATGTCGATATCCATATTCGTCGGCAATCTGCTCAACCTTTTCACCGGTGCGATTTTCCTGCCTAAAGGCAAACAGATGTACACCTATATCTTTGCGCTCAGGTACCCAGGTAATAGTTTGTTCATACAAATCGAGAACGCTGTTTTTCGGCGGCGGTGACAACCATGAAAAACTGTAAAATGTTTCGCCGGAATCGGGTGCTATGCTGCGGGTATAAGAATCACCAATTTTCACCGTATCGCTGAACTGAGGTTCATATTCCATGGGGACTGCAACCATCGTATCTGGTGCCATCATTGTTGCTTCGGCTGCCGGCTTTTCATGATAATTTGCTAAAACTGACCATAAGGCGGCCTTATCACCAGGCCACAGAAAGGGGCTAAATGCATCGGTTGAAATCAACGCTAACTTACGATCGGTCCATGATAGCTCCATCACTTCACCGGTTTTAAACGGAAGCAGTAAGGATGGGTTGTTACCCTCCATATTGTTGTGGGTAATGCCTGAGCCAATCATGCTTCGAGCGCCATCCAGAACAAGAATATCACTCGCTATGGGGATAGCACTATTTACCGTAAATAGTGCTGTTTTCAACAAATTTGATTCCATACTAAAAAGCACCACCAAATTTTCCTGTCCGGTTGCAAGACCCTGTGCATATACCTGGCCATAGCCACTGGTCACCAATGGTGCAGTATACTCGGTTAGATTTTCAAGGGAAAGTTTCTGGCCAGAAATAGAAATTTGAAACGTGAGTGCTTTGCGGTCAGGAGTTCCTTGTCCAATTATCAAGGTTGGTACCTGATCAATAAGCAGTATATCCAGCGATGTGGGGCGTACTCTTCCACTGCCATCAAGTGGATCGGAAAAGGAAAACGGCTTATCCGGATATCCGCTCTCAACGGAAGGGAATACAAACAGCCACGGTTCTTTGGCGTCGTTTGATCCATAGATTGATCGGCTTATGGCAACAATATCCGGGGCACCATCTAGGGTCACATCAGCCAGTTTAACATCCGTGATTCTGGCAGAAAATTTCGGTCTGTAGGACCACGCCCAAATTGGAAGAAGTCCATCCTCGGTCATCTCTGAATATGTTATTGTGGAATCACCGGGCTGTTGTGACCATATTAAAAACTCCTGGTTTCCATCTCCATCCTGATCGATACCACCTTCGATATACAGTTCAGCAGCGCATAAATACGTGGTGCTAAAAAGAAGAAATATTGCTAAGAATAAACCCCGGATCTTACTGGAACCCTTGAAATGAAAAGCTGCTTTAATCATAGATTTTACCTGAGAAAACTGTTTTGATCTCCCAGTTCCCTTACCTCCAACTTTATGTAAATATAGGTTTACCGTCTTAAATAATACAAGGAAAAGACCGAAGAGAAAACCGCCAGACACCTGTGACTTTTATCCATTCCTCAAATCAAACAATATTCAGAATTCGGTTTTTGTCTGGTTTTCCGGAAACATATGACCCGAGTACCGCAGGTTTTCACTGGTATTTCTTGCATTATTCCTGAGAAATTAATCCAAATTTTTGATAAAATATTTAACTTTCGCTCTATCGACTCATTAGCCTAAATTGTCCCGACGTGATCGAGGTGTAGGATGCGGACTACTATTAATATCATATTACTTACTGTATCCTTGTGCGGCAGGCTGCTTGTTGCGCAGGGTGGTTTATATCCCATGGAAAATTATGTCGGCGGAGGAATTGGATACAGTCCCATGTTTATTACACTGGATTCTATCCCCGGGGCATCTTTATTGCAAAAGGCGGGGCTAGACCCCAAGAGTTTTTCATCGCCCTTTATTATGCAGGGCGGTGAAGCGTTTACTCATATGGCCGGCCGATGGCGCATTGGTGGTTATACAGGGGTTGGTGCCATGCGTATAAGTTCCGTCCCCAGTGTCATGCTTTTTGTTAATCGGGACAGTGAAAGCGGGTATCAGGCAACGCCCACCATCATCACGGAAACCCCGGATACGGCAATTGTGTATACAGGTGCATTTTCTCCCACCATCGAATCAAAATTTTCTTTCGCTCTGGGCGCTATTTCAGTTGAGTATGTTGTGCCTTTGCTTCGGGATGTAGAGCTTGCAACGGGTGCCATGTTTGGCATCGGATCGATGAGTTTAAGCCTGGATCAACACTCTGGAACTGCACGTTGGGGAACTGTATTTAACGGCTTGTACGGTAACTATCAAAACAATTCGCTTTATTATGAGGTGGACAGCGTTGGTGCCTTCATATCTGTAACTGCGGGGGGACTGACCTCTGATCCTCTGTCGTCTCAATATACCACTATCGGTGGTACATTTTTCAATTTCCAGCCCTATCTTGCCGTTAAGTGGCAAATCATGGATCGCATGGGTTTGCGAATCAGTATGGGCTTTCATAAGGGAACTTTAGGTGCCGGAAAGTGGTTTCTTAATGATCGCGTCCCAATCAGTGATTCTCCGGAATCAGGATTTCAGGGAATTGCTATTCGAACCATGCTTTACTTCGGTCTTTAGACCTTTTTACTGAAAAGAATCATTCATATGAAGAACAATCCAAAACGGAAATTTCGTCCACTATTGTATTCGATGGTGGCAACCAGCACCATTGTCCTTTTCCTTTTCCTGGCTCCATTGGCAAAAACGGCGTACTCCATTGGTAAAAATCCTTTTGCTACCATAAAGGAAAAAATGCAGGTTTTAAACCAAATCCTGGTATACATCAACGAGCTGTATTTTGAAGATGTGGATATGGAATCGCTCATGGATGGAGCCTTTAATGGCATTATGAGCGAACTGGATCCACACAGTGTTTTTATTCCGGCAAAGGAGCTGGAAGGAATTGACGAACAGTTCAGGGGGAATTTTCAGGGAATTGGAATTGAGTTTGATATCTTGAACGGCTATATCACCGTGATATCTCCGGTGGCCGATAGCCCTTCGGAAAAAGTGGGCTTACAGCCTGGTGACCACATTATTGCCATCAACGGAGAAGATGCTTACGGAATCACTAAAAAAGAAGTTTTTGAAAAGCTCCGCGGCCCCAAGGGGACTTCTGTGGATGTCACCATAAAGCGATCAGGTGAAAAAAAGCCCTTTGATGTCACGATTATAAGGGACAAAATACCCATTTATAGTGTTCGCGCTTCTGTTATGCTGGATGATTCAACCGGCTATATTTGGCTTACACGTTTTTCTTCTACATCGGTGGATGAAGTTCGATCGGCCTTGGAAAATCTCCGTGCCCAGAATATGCAACGCCTGGTATTTGATTTACGAAACAATAGTGGTGGTTACCTAGATCAGGCAGCAGCTATTGCAAACCTGTTTATTGCCTCAGCCGACACACTGGTGTTCACCAAAGGAAAACGCAAGGATGTTGAACAGGCCTTTGTGGGAAATCCCAGAATAGGTGAGGATGATTTCCCCGTAATTGTTCTCGTTAACCGTGGGTCTGCCAGTGCCAGCGAAATCGTGGCGGGAGCGGTTCAGGATTTGGATCGAGGAATTATTGTTGGAGAAACCACCTTTGGGAAAGGATTGGTTCAACGTCAAATTCCGTTGCAGGATGGATCTGCTATTCGGGTTACAATCGCTCGTTACTATACCCCCAGCGGTCGATTAATTCAGCGTCCTTTTGAAAATGGTGATACACACGCTTATTATAAGGAACTATATCAGAAAAATCGTGAGTCCGTTCTCGATTCGTTAAAAGAAACGTTGCCAAAATATAAAACCCGGGCTGGAAGAACGGTTTATGGCGGAGGGGGTATTACTCCGGATGTGTATCTGCCCTGGGAAGATAATTCCCTTGAGGGGACGCGTAAACTGTTGTGGAATTCAAAACGACCCATTTTTAACTGGGCATCTACCTTTGCTACTGGAATAAAAGACAGCGTGGATAGTTACGAGAACTTTAAGGGTAGCTGGACCTTATCTGAGGATGACTTACAATCCTTTTTAGCCTATTTGGATGCTGAGAAAATTTCATATGATCCGGCTGCCATCGAAAGCGATAAAGCTATTCTCAAAACCAATATTAAAGCTGAAATTGCAGGGAGCCTGTGGAGTCGAAATGAAGCAATTGGGATTCGCCTGACAAAAGACAATCAGGTGATGGAGGCATTAAATCACTTTTCGGAGGCGGCACAATTTGTTGGAGGAAAGAAATCAATTCCCTAACGATGCACTTTATTGACTTTACTTGGATGAAGTCATAATTTTTCAGACGAACAATTGAAAATTTGGAGGAATAATTAAATACTATGGTTGACTATTTTAATCAAGGCGGTGCATTTATGTGGCCAATCCTGATAGCGTTGGTTTTTGGATTGGCATTTTCGTTAGAACGACTTTACTCACTTGTAATGTCCTCTATTAATTCAAAAAAATTCTTCGCAGACATTCAACAATCTCTTGGAGAAAATGGCGTTGAAGCTGCAGTTGAACTCTGTGAAACAACTCGCGGCCCAATCGCTGAAATATTTCATGCTGGTCTCACACGAATGAATCGTGGGTTGGATGAGGTTGAAAAAGCCATTCAAAATGCCGGTGCTGTAGAAATGGCATTCTTGGAGCGAAATATGATTTGGCTTAATGCCGTTGTCACCATCGCACCCATGTTAGGGTTTACTGGAACGGTTGTAGGTATGATTTCAGCCTTTGATGCTATCAAAGCAGCCAACGATATTTCCCCTGCGGTGGTAGCCGGTGGTATTTCACAGGCTTTATTAACTACGGCATTTGGGTTGATTGTGGCTATGATTATTCAAATGTTTCAAAACTTTTTTGTTTCACGAATTGATAAGCTCGTTCTTGAAATGGAAGAACAATCAGTGAAGCTCGTGGATCACCTTTACGAATCACAAACCAAGAAGTAGATTAAATGGCACTGAAAAATCGCAGATTCAAAGGTGGAGAAATCCCAACTTCATCCATGGCGGATATAGCCTTTCTGCTGTTGATCTTTTTCCTCGTAACAACAACCATAGATACTGAAAAAGGTCTGGGCATCGTGCTACCCGCTGAAGGTCAGGAACTTGAAATTAAAAAGCAGAATATTTTGAATTGCCTTATCAATTCCTCCGGTAAGGTACTGCTCGGGAAAGAACCGATTGAAATACAAAATATCAGCAAGGAAGTCAAGCGACAGCTCCAGGAAAACAGCAAATTGATCATATCCGTAAAAGCACATGGACAGGCAAAATATGCTGATTATGTGCGTGTTATTGATCAATTAAAAATGGCCAACGCAACCCGTATATCCATCGCAAATACCGAATAATGAAGTTCAATAAAAAAACAAAGCTATCGAGTGAGATTCCAACGGCATCAATGCCTGATATTATCTTTATGTTGTTGGTGTTCTTCATGGTCACAACCGTTCTCAGAGAATACGCAGGATTAAATGTAAATTTGCCAAAAGCAAAACGGATTGAGAAGTTGGAAGGAAAAAGACACATAGCTCATGTGTGGATTTCCAAAGACGGGTTGGTTTCCATAGAAGATAAAATTTATGCCATGAACAATGTTCGTGACGTCATGTACGATAAACGCGCCGGTGATCCGCAGATCACCGTTTCGCTAAAAGCGGATATGAGCGCAAAAATGGAGAATATTTCTGCGTTACATAGTGAATTAAGAAAAGCCGATGCCCTCAAATTAAATTATTCAGCAAAACTTGAGGTTGATTAGTATGTCAAGTAATGCTCTTCAATATTATTATCCCATTACTTCACGAATCTCCAGTGTAGTGGGCATTATCATATTAATTGGTTTGTTCCTTCTCTACCCACGTTTTGTTAATAGCACGGTTATTGAACAAACTGATCAAATTATTATCGAAAATCTCGATATTCCCGAAACCCAACAAATTGATCGTCCACCACCACCTGCGCGACCTTCTGTTCCGATAGAATCGGAGAGCGAAGACATTGCCGATGATTTGACAATCGAAGAAACAGATCTGGAATCGTTTGAAGCATGGGACGCTCCGCCGCCGCCGCCCAGCGGACCACAGGTAAAGTTTATACCGTACGATGATCCGCCTCAACCCATGAAACCCATTAAACCAAAATACCCTGAAATTGCCCAGGAGGCTGGAATAGAAGGTGTCGTAATTGTACAAGCCTTTATTGACGATAAGGGTCGCGTTCAGGAAACAATTGTGCTAAAAGGTATTCCCAATACAGGTTTGGATGAGGCGGCTGTGGAGGCTATAAGATCAACAAGATTTAAACCGGCAAAACAGCGAGAAAGAGCCGTCGGTGTTTGGATTTCAATCCCTGTAAACTTTAAGCTAAAAAACTAATACAATTTTCAGCATAATTGTTTAAAAATCCCGGTTTTCTCCAATCGGGATTTTTTTATGGTTTCAAATCCCTCTAACTGAGTCACTTAAATAGTGATGATTGGAGAAATTATGAACAATCGAGTCGCTGTCTTTGAACGGGACGATTATCCCCTTATAGTGAGAATGACTGGGATTCTAACGATATTAGAAATCGCGCTTGCCGTTTTAGAATTCCCAATGTACTGCACAGGGAACATTTATCTTATTGTAGAGAAACCTCTTGTTATCATCGAAACTGTACCGATGACCAACATAGATAATTCAGCCCTCCCCAAAACCGGTACGACCTTCGCTTCCTATTCCCTCACAAGATCCAGAAGCGCTCTAAACTACTGAAATAATTATTGAGCTTCCCCCTCCACCGATTACGCCACCTTGGGAAATTGCACCCAATACTGAATTCAAAGAATTTCCCCCAGTTCCAAAATCAAAAATAAAGCCGGTGTATCCACCAATGGCACTTCAAAATCATTTTGAAGGACAGGTGTCCATATTAACCTATATTGATAAAAATGGGGAGGGTAGACGTGACAAAGCTGTGGACGGAAAGGGTTCCTACGGTTTTGCATCAGCTGCTACTGAAGCAATATTGGCTACGAAATTTGAACCAGGAATCATTGGTCGGGAACGGGTGGCCGTAAAGATGACCATACCCGTGTCATTTATTATCCCATAATCTTTTCTTAATAAAAACCCCCTCTGACGAGGGGTTTTTTGTTTATTCTGTATATTATGTGAGACTTGCCCTAAAATATTCTCGGTTCAGCCGGGCAATATGTACCAAAGATATCTCTTTGGGGCATTCTACTTCACAGGCCCCTGTGTTGGTACAGGCTCCAAAGCTTTCATCGTCCATCGCTGAAATCATATTAAGAGCTCGTTGCTTGCGTTCAACTTTACCCTGAGGTAAAAGTGCCAATTGACTCACTTTTGCACCTACAAACAACATGGCAGATGAATTTTTACAGGTTGCCACACAAGCACCACAACCTATGCAGGCTGCTGCATCCATGGCCTGATCTGCATTCTGCTTTGGGATCGGGATTGCATTCGCATCCTGAGGTCCGCCTGTATTTATCGATACATACCCACCAGCAGACATGATTCTGTCAAAAGCCCGACGGTCCACAATCAAATCTTTGATCAGCGGAAAAGCTGTCGCTCGCCATGGCTCTATAACAATGGTGTCACCATCTTTAAAGCTGCGCATATGCAACTGGCAGGTGGTCACACCACGCAAAGGCCCATGCGCTCGTCCATTAATAACAACGCCACAAGTCCCGCAGATTCCTTCACGGCAATCATGGTCAAAAGCAACCGGCTCCTCCCCTTCCATTACCAAAGAGTCGTTTAACATATCCAGCATTTCAAAGAAGGACATATCACCGGTGACATTGTCCATGTTGTAGGTTTTAAATCCTCCGGTGGCCTGCCCACTCTCCTGACGCCATATTTTTAGTGTTACTTTCATTATTTGTAACTCCTTGACGTTAGTTTTACGTTTTCAAACTGCAGTTGCTCTTTATGAAGTTCAGGGTTCTTTCCGTCACCCTTATACTCCCACGCAGCGACATACGAATAGTCCTCGTCGTTTCGTAAGGCTTCATTTTCTTCTGTTTGGTATTCTTCCCTGAAGTGGCCGCCACATGATTCGTTTCGATTTAACGCGTCGCGAGCCATAAGTTCGCCCAATTCAAGAAAATCAGCCAATCGACCTGCTTTTTCCAATTCTGTATTCATGGCATTTGTTTTTCCTGGAATACGAACATTGTCCCAAAATTCATCACGCAGTTGTGGTATCAATTCAATCGCCTTAGTAAGCCCGGTTTCATTGCGTGCCATTCCCACATGTTCCCACATTATTTTACCGAGTTCTTTGTGGAGGTTGTCCACAGTCCTGTTGCCGTTAACTGACATTAGTTTATCAATGAGCCCTTCTGTTTCTTTTAATGCTTCATCAAAGGCCTTATCCTTTTCATCAACACCCTCGCCTGAATGAGATGTAAGGTAATTCCCCAATGTATACGGCGCGATGAAATATCCATCGGCAAGACCTTGCATGAGGGCGCTGGCTCCCAGACGATTGGCTCCGTGATCAGAGAAATTGGCCTCACCCAGAACAAACAACCCATCTATGGAAGACTGAAGGTTATAATCAACCCAGAGACCGCCCATGGTGTAGTGGACGGCGGGATAAATCCTCATGGGAACAGTGTACGGGTCTTCTCCGGTGATCTGCTGATACATATCAAACAGGTTTCCATACTTTTCAACTACCCATTGTTTTCCATTTCGTTCTATGACATCTTTGAAATCCAAATAAACCGCAAGTTTGGTATCACCAACGCCATGTCCGTTATCGCACATTTCTTTTGCGCGACGACTGGCAACATCCCGCGGCACCAAGTTTCCGAACGATGGATATATCCGCTCTAGATAGTAATCTCGTTCCTCTTCTGGTATGTCATTTGGATGCCGATCATCTCCAGTCTTTTTCGGAACCCAAACACGACCATCGTTTCTCAGGCTCTCGCTCATCAAGGTTAATTTGGATTGGTGATCGCTGGAGACCGGTATACAGGTTGGATGAATCTGTGTGAATGAAGGATTAGCAAAGAATGCACCTTTCTTATATGCCCGCCATGCTGCGGTCGCATTACATGCCATTGCATTGGTTGACAGGAAAAATACATTCCCGTATCCGCCGGTTGCAAGAATGACAGCATCAGCTGTGTGTGATGTAATTTCTCCAGTAACCAGATTTCTGGTAATGATGCCTTTTGCGTGACCATCAATGGTAACCAGATTCAACATATCGTGCCGAGGATGAAACTGAACTTTTCCCGTTTTCATTTGCCTTACAAGAGCGGAATATGCCCCGAGGAGCAATTGTTGTCCGGTTTGACCCCTGGCATAAAATGTGCGCGAAACTTGTGCGCCGCCGAAGGATCGGTTATCAAGTAGTCCACCATACTCCCGTGCAAACGGAACACCTTGCGCCACACATTGATCAATAATATTATTACTCACTTCAGCCAGGCGGTAAACATTGGCTTCCCGGGATCGGTAATCTCCACCCTTAATGGTATCATAGAATAAGCGAAAGATGCTGTCACCATCATTGGGATAATTCTTCGCTGCGTTGATTCCGCCCTGCGCTGCTATACTATGGGCACGGCGAGGTGATTCATGGTATGAAAAAGCCTGAACATTGTACCCCAGCTCAGCCAGGGAAGCTGCTGCGGAAGCACCGGCCAATCCTGTTCCAACTACGATAACATTGTATTTTCTTTTGTTGGCTGGATTAACAAGTTTTAATTGAAATTTATGATTGGTCCACTTTTCTGCCAGTGGTCCTGTTGGAACATGCGAATTAAGGGTCATGCTAAAACCCTCCTTTCAATAAGCCGAAATAGATTGGGATGGACACAAAGCCCAGTGGAATAATCAGCCAAAAAATTGCGGATAACCATTCGATTAATTTGCCATATTTGTTGTATCGGATCCCAAATGTCTGAAATGCGGACTGGAAACCATGGCGGAGGTGAAAACCCAATAAAAACATGGCGATTGCATAAAAAATTGTGATCACGATGTTTCCAAATCCAAACCCGGTACTCATCACAATATTATAGTATTCTTCGCCTCCATGATGAATTTGGAATTGCCACCAGATCGTAGAAAGATGCACGACTAGAAAAATAAAAATGATACTGCCAGTAAGCCCCATGGTACGTGAAGATAGGTTGCTTGTCTCTCGTGCTCCGCTTACCGTATACTTTTTGGAATTTGATCGCCTGTTCTCTATGGTCAGCCGCAAACCACTGACGATGTGACCAAGGAAAATAAGTACCAGAATAACTTCAATTACTCTCACGATCGGTTTCACCGATGATAAAGCATGCACATAGGTGTTGAATGCTTCCGCACCTGCGTACAAAAAGAGATTCCCAAACAGGTGAATCACAAGATACGCGCAAATCAGGAGTCCTGTAATAGCCATTTGGATCTTTTTACCGATGGAGGAACTGAAGAATGTGATAAACCAATTCATATTAGCTCCGAATTGTAATGTTATTAATTTGAATAATCATATATAGGCAATATCTATAAGTCAAAAATTAGGACTCTCTTGTTCCATTCATCAATTTATAAATAAGAATATCTTTTTTATATGCGTCCAGCCAGCTTCGCTCCGAGGTGACTTCCGTAATATATTCCCAATACTGCAATGGTCAACAACCCAAAATATATTCGTTTCATTGCAATGTTGCCGGGGATTTTTCCATGGATACGGAATCGCCACACCGCCAAACAAATTAAATTGATCGACGACAGAAGTTGCATGGATCCATGTGTTTTAAACACCAACCAGAATTGATCCATGTGGCCTTCCATTTGGTCAGCGATAAAACCTGTAATGATCGTTCCAACCGTAGCGAGCAGTGCCATTATTAATGTCCAGAAACTGGCAAACTCAAACCGTTCATCCTGGAGAACTACGGATAAAACATCAAACAACCATACCAGACCGAATAAAGCAATTGGGAAATGAACAAGCAGTGGGTGCAGATCGTCTAATGGAATCATGAGTCAAATGACCGCAATTTCGTTCCTGCCCATATACTCATACCAAGTAAAATCGTTATTCCATGCGTTAACCATAAAAACGGTGAAGAGGGAATAAAAGATATCTCAAGCGTATACAACCCAATTAACATGATAACCAGTACGCTGTGAATTACTTTTCTGGATAAGGGTGTTCCCATTCGGGTAACCTGGACAAAGGTTGTCAGGAGTAGACCGATTGTTATTACCCACCAACCGAAAAACCGATAAATAATGGTGAGGTAATCCGGGAGATGACTGTTGATATTATGAGAAAATAATTCGCTGAAAGAAATCTGGAGTGCAACCTCATTTGCATGCTGATCCAGCATCCAGGGCTCCGAAGAAAATAACCACCCCCCCCCAAGCACAATGGCAATTATTCCAACCACCATTGGTGGAATCCAGGTTAGATTGTGGTATGTTGTTGGTTTCATCAGGTGATGAATTTATTACATAGTGATATAAAAGGGTGTGGAGAAAATTCAGCTATAACGCTTCTACATGCTTCCCGTTTCTTTCCATGTTAATTCCCAGTATTTTCAGTATCTCCGAATAAAACAATCCCTTTGCTATAGGTAATAAATTATCAAAAATGAATCACGTAACTGAATACAAGCAATTGACATGCTAATGATGACTTCTACAACAATCGCCTCTGATTTTTCGATTATAATGCAACAATTACAAGCAAGCTACAATGAAAAAAATATTCAGGGGATGGCGCATTTTGGAATAAAAACTGAAAAATGTTTTGGTACTCGCAAACCGGACCTGCGATTGATTGCAAAACCATTTAGAAAAAACCATGGGTTGGCATTGCGGTTGTGGGACGAAGGATATTTGGAAACCAAAATACTTGCAGCGTGGATTGATGACCCAAAACTGGTCACGGAGGTGCAGATGGAAACGTGGGTAAAGAATATTGATTCCTGGGATGTGTGCGATCAGTGTATGGGTTCGCTTTTTGATAAAACGCCATTTGCGGTTGCAAAAGCTATCGAGTGGTCTGGGCGTCAACCGGAATTTGAAAAACGCGCCGGTTTTGTTTTAATGGCCACTCTTGCTGTTCATGATAAAAAAGTAGACGATGATCAATTTTATCCTTTTTTAAAGGTAATTTCACGTGCAGTAAATGACAATCGTAATTTTGTGAAAAAGGCCGTGAACTGGGCATTGCGACAGATTGGAAAACGCAACATGGAATTGAATCAAAAGGCAATTTCTGTCGCAATGCATCTGGCAGAAAGACCAGAATCGGCGGCGCGTTGGATTGGTAAAAATGCTTACCGTGAATTAACCGATCCGGTTCAACAAAATCGAATTAGAAAAAAGCGTAAGACTCATTAAATATTATTGACTGAAATGAAGAAACGGAAATGCAATGGCTAAAAAAAGTATTATTATTATTGGAACAATGATCATTTTGGGGTTTTTGGTGTTTAAATTGTATTTCAACTATGATTTACCCCCCTATGATGGCGAATTCCATATATCCGGTTTGGAGCAGCCGGTAGAGGTCTATACAGATGAATGGGGTGTGCCCCATATTTTTGCTGAGTCCGAGGATGACCTTCTGTTTACAGCCGGTTATATTGCAGCACGTGAACGGCTATGGCAAATGACCGTGGTGGGATCAGCAGCCCGTGGTGAATTGGCCAGTCTTTTTGGTAAAGATTTAATTTCCAGTGATGTGTATTTGCGCACCTGGCGCATTCCTGAAACCGGTCGAAGGGGAGCTGAGAAGCTATCGCCGGAGATCAAAATTCTAGTACAACGGTTTTGTGATGGTATCAATACCTGGGTCGATGAAGTAGAGGATAATCTGCCGCCGGAATTTAAAATCATTGGGGCAAAACCTTTAAAATGGGTTCCCTCTGACGTCATTGGCTATGCTCGTTTAATGGCACACGACTTGCAACAATCATGGAAACCGGAAATCCTATTCGGATCGGTTCTGTCTGTCTATGGGAAAGAAAAATTACAGGAATTGCTCCCTCCGGCTTATGGATCAGAACAACCAACAATAGGGGAAAATTTTCAGCTGCCTGGCGGTATGCAGGAAGTGTATGCCGAAATTCGAAAACAGGAATCCACCATCCGTCAGTTGACCGGAACTGATGGGCATGACATTGGTTCAAACTGCTGGGTGATTGGCGGATCAAAAACACCAACCGGAAAACCAATTTTAGCCAATGATCCCCATCTGGGATTTACTCAGCCAGCCAAGTGGTATGAAATGCACCTTGTTGGGGGACGATTTAATGTTAGCGGTGTTTGTTTGGCGGGTATTCCGGTTCCGGTGCTTGGCCAAAATCAGGCCATTGCCTGGGGCTTTACGAATGTCATGGCAGATGACATTGATTTTTTCATTGAAACAGTGGATCCCCATAATCCCAACCTGTACCAATCAGGTGAAGATTGGCTGGAATTTGAATCGATTTCAGAAACCATCCCGGTAAAAGGTGCTCAGGATACGACAATTATAATCCGAATGAGTAAACATGGTCCCGTAATATCAGATATTCACAGCATGGTGAAATCTTCCGGAACGGTTATTTCTATGCAATGGACAGGCTTGGATAATTTCAAAATTTTAGAATCCCTTTTCGGTCTGAGCCTGGCATACGACTGGGAAAGCTTTTCCGCTGCAGTGGAGAAATTTGGTGTACCCGGACAAAATATAGTATATGCCGATACAGCTGGAAATATTGGTTGGCGGCCTGCCGTTAAGGTTCCAATTCGCAAGGACGGTGAAAGCCTGATCCCGCGACCGGGAAATGACCCGGCCTACGATTGGAAAGGTTATGTCCCGTTCAGTGAAATGCCGTATCTGTTCAATCCGCCGGAAGGTTATATCGTCACGGCAAATAATAAATCAATTGATGATACGTATCCCTACTATATATCCAATCTATGGCTTCACCCAAGCCGCGCGATGCGCATCCACGAGCGGATCAACGAAGAAGTCTTGATTTCTGTGGACGATGTAAAGTCCATTCAAACCGATTATATTGCCCCATTCTCTCGAGCGCTGGCTCCTGTTCTGGTTGACCTGTGCCAGGAAACCGATGATGCCAATGTGAATACTGCCCTCGAATTACTCCGTAGTTGGGATGGAGATGAATCGCCTGAATCGGCTGCAGCACTGGTCTTTCATGTCACACTGTTCCAATTATTAAAACATGTTTACCGGGATGAATTGGATTTGATTGGCCCAGATGCCTTTTCCGCCTACCTTGATCTCGCAATGATCCCACACCGAAATATTGAATGGGTATTGATGGATGAAACGTCCACCTGGGTTGACAACATCCAGACACCGGATTATGTAGAAACACTTTCAGATATCGTCCAACAATCGCTGGTTTCCGCCGTGGATGAAATTGAGCATTTGGTTGGAAGTGATCCTGTAGGCTGGTCGTGGGGTAAAGTTCACACACTCACCCATCCACATGATTTGGGCAAGGTCGCATTGTTGGATAAGCTCTTTTCCTTTAATGTGGGACCCTTTATAACCGGTGGCTCAGGAAACAGCGTTAACAATGGCGGATTTTCTTATGACAAGCCGTACGTGCACGATTTTGGTCCAAGCATGCGACGAATTGTAGATTTCAGCAACCTCAATGAAACACAGTTTGTATTACCTACTGGTCAATCTGGACTGCCGGCCAGTCCACATTATAGTGATCAGGCTCAGTATTACAATATGGGAAAATATCGCACAACCTGGTTTGACAAAGATGCCATACAATCCTCAGATAAATTTTCCCACTTGAGACTATTACCAGAATAAAGAATCAATTGGGATGAAATTTTAGCATCTATGATAACCTGCTGGTTCATTTGTTTCATCATTGGGTTGATCTTTGTACGGCATTGGTGGTTCTGGTCACCCGTTGATACTACGGATTTTTATTTAGAAAATTCACCTCTGATCATTGCCCATCGCGGACTATTGGTAAATGCACCGGAAAACACACTTTCATCCTATCGGTCAGCTTTGGAACACGGTTTTACAGCGCTTGAAATGGACGTTGTTCCGACATCTGATGGCAAAATAATTTGCTCCCACAATTTTGACCTCGAACGAGAATCTGATGGCTTTGGTTGGATCGATGAAACAACTTTTGAGGAATTACAAAAAGTAAATACGGGAAATTATTCGCATCCGAATCAAGTTTGTGGTTTTGATTTGCTGGTTGATGTTTCGACTGCTTTACCAAAAAATATTATCATAAATATTGAGATAAAATCCTTCGGTGCTTTTCACCTTCGTCATGCAATTACAGTGGCACGTCTAATACGAACCGGTCGGATTAAACAAAAGGTGATTGTTTCCAGTTTTAATCCTTTTGTCATCTGGATCATCAAATGGTTTGCTAAAAAGACACCCACCGCGCTCATTTTGGAGTCGCTTGATTATTTGTGGTCGGTGAATCTTGTCCATCCCGATTTCCTGCATCCTGATGCGGCATTAGTAGATGATCATTTTTTGCAACTTGCCAGGACAAAAAATCTCCCTGTTAATGTCTGGACGGTCAATAACGCGCCGGCCATGCAGTGGTTGATTACCCAGGGTGCCCAAGGTATTATTACCGATAACCCCAATGGAGCACTGATTTTCCATGCGGCGTAAAGAATTTTTACGATTAATAACTTTATGTGCTGTGTCCGGTCACTGGTCGATACAGAGACTCTTTGGGCAAAATAGTGCTCTTAGACCACACCGCTTAAAACCGGGTGATACTATTGGCTTTGTATCTCCCGGAGGCGCGATCAAAAATCCAGATTCCCTGCAAAAGGCTATTACTCTATTTCAGAATATGGGTTTTAACACAAAAATCTCAGAACATGCACTCGACCGCTGGGGTTACTATTCTGCCACAGATAAGAACCGTGCTGAGGATATCCGTTTCATGTTTTCGGATCCAGAAATCAATGCTATCATTGCCACTCGTGGTGGATCGGGTTGTAATCGTTTGTTACCACTTTTGGATTATGATTTAATTAAAAACAATCCAAAAATATTTATGGGCTATAGTGATATCACGGCCCTGTGTAATGCAATCTTCACCAAAACCGGACTTATCACATTTCATGGTCCTGTTGTGACCTCTACATGGAACACGTTTACACGCAAATATTTTCAGGAAATTCTTGTGGACGGAATTGCTACCACCTTCATGAATCCGGATATGTCCAAAGATGTTCATGATGTACACACCATTACGCCGGGAACTACTTCGGGGGTACTCTGGGGTGGGAATTTATCCGTTCTCTCAACAATGGCTGGCAGCGAATTCTTACCCAAACCAGATGGTACAATTTTATTTTTAGAGGATGTAGAGGAAGATATATATCGTATTGATCGTATGCTCATGCATCTGAAACTGACTGGCATTTTGAATAAAATAAATGGTTTTATCTTTGCTCAGTGTACAACGTGCGAGGAGGATGATCCGGGATTTTCATTAATAGAAATTTTGGACCAATATATCAAACCGCTTGAAATACCGGCTTGGTATGGTTCAATGGCCGGACACATTTATGACAAGTTTACGCTTCCTGTTGGATCGCCGGTTACTGTAGATGCCAGTAATGGAACTATTATGATGATCGAAAGAGCCGTTGACTAATTGACTTTATTCTGAGAGAGGCAACCAGTTTACCACACCACAGTTGTCTCTTACCTGTTCCGGCGTTTTGCCTCCGGGGATGACCGTATGGCAGGCTGGATGGGACAAACAAAATGCCAGACTTATTTGTGCGTCGGATGCTTGTGGGTATTTCTGGTACATTGGTTTGACTGCATTCATTCTGCGTAAATAATCTTCCATTTTTTCCGGCGCCAAATTAAAACGACGATGATCATTTTCACCGAAAGTTTCTGTCCCTTTGAACTTGCCGGTTAGCAGACCAAACAACAATGGAATTCTTACAATCACTCCAATACCATATTCCATTGCCTTGGGAAACAGAACCTCTTCCGCCTCTCTCTCCAATACATTGTATCGAACTTGAATACAATCCAATATATCGTGATGCTGTTCCAATAAAAATGCCTGTTCTGTTTCTTTAAAGGATTGAATGCTTAGGCCGGCGTGACGAATTTTGCCATCTCGTTTTAATGTTTCAAGGGCATCCCATGGGTCATCACGTGTCAGCTTATCCAGATCAGGACTATGGAGCTGCAATATATCGAGTGCATCTACTTTCAGTCTCTTTATGCTTTTCTCTGCTGCCTGAACCAAATATTTTTTTGTATATATCTGGCAAATCGGTCCGTAACCATGATTATCCTTGCTGGAAGCGTTGTAAAAATCATTTCCCGCTTTTGTAGCAACGACAATATCTCCCTTGCCTTTCTCGGCAATAACTTGGGCAATTAAATCTTCCGAATGGCCAAAACCATACACATCCGCCGTATCTATAAACGTGACGCCTTTATCAATAGCTGTTCTCAATGCAGCTTTACTAACTTCATCATCCGTCTTTCCCCAATCACGCCCCCCGATTGCCCAGGCACCAAATCCGATTTGGGAGATAGTTGGCCCTCGCTTACCAAGTTTTTTGTAGCGCATCAACATACCTGAGTTATGCTTCTTTTAAAACGGAAACCAGCCTACCCTGTTAAGATCAACCTTCCCGGATTTGTTGAATTCCACACCTTCCGCTTCCAGTAAATTTCGTTGGTCAATGCTTGGGTTCCCACCGGACCGAACACTGATTTTACCCTGACTGTTTATAACACGATGCCACGGAATTGTTACATCCTTTACCGCTGCCATGGCGTACCCCACCTGACGTGGTCCTGTCCCGACCAGGTGGGCTATATGTCCATAGGTAGTAACATTGCCGCGTGGAATTTGACGAACAATCGAATAAATGCGATGATATAGCTTATCGGATTCTTGTTGCATCTGCATCAATGCTTAAAACAACGACTGCCTGTAAATACCATGGCAATGCCATGTTCATCGCAGGCATCAATTACTTCCTGGTCCCGGATCGATCCACCGGGTTGAATAATGGCACTTACTCCAGATGGGGCAATCTTATCAATGCTGTCGCGGAAGGGAAAAAACGCATCGGATGCCAACACGGCATTTTTAGCATTACTACCCGCTTTTTGTATGGCGATTTCGGTTGCGTCAACGCGACTTACCTGACCCGGCCCGATTCCCCGAGTGGCTCCATCACTGGCAATTAATATTCCATTGGATTTCACATGCTTAAGAACTTTCCACGCAAAGAGCATATTCATTAATTGCTCTTTTCCCGGTTTTTTCTCTGTCACAATTTTTAGTTCATTTTTTGTTATGGTTTTTATATCTGCATTTTGGACAAGGATACCACCGCTGATATTTCGTAATTCAAAAAGAGATTTACGGGGTGGTATCGGTCCCATTTCAAGGACCCTCAGGTTTTTCTTTTTCGATAAAATTTCCAATGCCGTTGGTTCAAAATCCGGTGCGATAATAATTTCAACAAATACCGTTGCGATCTCCGCAGCAACAGATGCAGTACAGGTTCGGTTCATGGCAATAATTCCACCAAAGGCAGAAAGTGAGTCGGCGTTAAAGGCCCGCTGATAGATGGTGTGCATTTCCCCTTCATTTCCAACGGCGACTCCGCAAGGATTGGCGTGTTTTACCACCACGCATGCCGGATCGTGAAATTCACGTAAACAGGCTAAAGCACCGTCACCATCCATGAGATTGTTATATGATAATTTTTTCCCCTGGTGTACGTTGGCGTTAAGAATGGAAAATCCATCGAAGCTTGCCATCTTGTAGGAGGCAGCGCTTTGGTGCGGGTTTTCGCCGTACCGCAACTGATCCGCTTTTTCAAAGGGCAGGATTAGATTATCAGGTGTAAAATTATCGCTGAAATAGTTGTGGATTATGGAATCATATTTTGCTGTGTGTCCAAACGCCTTTACCGACAATCTTTTCCTGGTTTCATATGAGATCGTCTTTTCATCGCCTATTTCTTTTGCAATTGCGGGATAATCAGCCGGATCCACCATGACACCGACCCAACCCATGTTTTTTGCGGCACTTCGGATCATGGTTGGGCCACCTATATCCACATTTTCCAGTGCCAGCGCAGGGGTTATATCATTTTTCCGGATCACATCTGCAAAAGGATACAAATTGCATACAACCAGATCGATCCATGGTATGTGATGTTCTTTGGCCTCTTTGCAGTGCTGTTTTCTCGATCCCAGTATTCCACCTTCTATGATCGGATTGATTGTTTTTACCCGCCCATCCATAATTTCCGGAAATCCTGTAATTTCCGAAACCTCTGTTACCGTTATGTTTGCATCGCGAAGGGCCTTCGCGGTCCCTCCGGTTGAAAGAATTTCTACGTTACAGGATAACAAAGTTTTGGCGAATTCAATAAGCCCCGTTTTGTCAAATACCGATAGCAACGCGCGACGAACAGGAACTGGATCTGTGTTCAATTCAGGATTTTTCAACATTTCAATATAATCTCTTTTGTATCATTTTTATTGCTTCCAAAAAGGCTTCACCTTCCAACTTTTGTACTTTGGATTTAAGTGATGCAACGCTGTCGTCAGGTTCTACCGGACATGTTTTTTGAACCAGAATTGGTCCACCGTCTACTTGTTCTGTAACAAAGTGAATTGTGCAACCCGTTTCGACTTCTTTGTTTTGTAATACTTCAGCATGGACATTCGAATCCATTCCCCCGGCATACTTGGGTAACAGGGATGGATGAACATTTAATATGTGATCACTCCATTCCCGACAGAATTCTTTTGACAGGATCCGCATAAAACCAATTAACAATATTAGATCCACCTTTTTTTCCTGTAATACCCTTGATATTTCAGCATCAAAATCTTTCCGGGGTTTCCCCTTATGCGAAATATGGATTGCCTGAATGCCTTGCTTTCTGGCTCGTTCCAGAATGTATGCGTTTGATCGATTACTGATGACTGCTTCTATAGAGGCGTCCAACCGTTCATCTGCAATAGCATCAATAATGGTTTGCATATCCGTTCCATTGGTGGAACCAAGAATGGCAAGTCTAATCGTTTTATTCACTGTTTATTGCGGAAAGATGCCATGTGATTTATTCTCTTCCGAATTAATTTTGGTGTTCCAATGTCAGTGCGATGAAACAATGGGCCATTTATTGCCTGTATTTCTTTTTCAGCGATTTTTTCCGCTTCGGTTATAGTATCTGCAATACCGACGACTGCTACCGTTCTGGAACCCGTCTCAACTAAATTCTTTTCCTCAATATCTACCGATGCGTAATACAGTTGGTCCATATTCTTTACATTGGTTACATCAATCGGTTTTCCCTTAACCGGTTGTTCCGGGTATCCGTTCGGGACGGCATATTTACATACGGTGGCTTTTGGTTGAAATGCTATTTGTGACTGCTCAAGGTTTCCATTTATGATGGATATGCATAACGCAACAAAATCCGATTCTAATACAGCAAGCAGGTTCATCGCTTCCGGATCACCAAACCGGGCATTATACTCAATGAGTTTTACGCCATCCTCCGTAGCCATGAAACCGCCGTACAAAATCCCTTTGTAACCCTCACCAAATTCCTCTTTTAATGCCCTTGCTGTATCTTGATTTATATTCTGAGCAGCAACGATGTCATATTTGGATAGAAACGGAAGGGAATGGTTCGCGTCCGTATACGATCCCATGCCTCCAGTGTTTGGTCCTGTATCATTATTAAACGCTCGCTTATGATCCTGCACAGGTATCATATGTGCCAAATGGTCACCATCGCAAAAACTCATTAATGAAAATTCTTCACCGGTAAATTTTTCTTCGATGACAAAAGAACCACTTCCATCAATAAGCTCACTACAATAGGCAATCGCCTCTTCGTGGGAATTGAGGTGCTCTCCTGAAACTTTTACACCTTTACCGCCCATGAGACCATCATATTTTACAACAAAATCATTACCAAGTAGATCCAGGAATTCCTGTACTCCATTCAACGTATTGAAGAATGTAAATCTTGGACCCCCCGGAATGTGGTATTTTCTAAGTAATTCTCGTGTGAAACCTTTGCTGGTTTCAATTTTCGCTAAATTTTTCTTTGGTCCAATACATGGAATGTTTGCTGACCATAGCTCATCAGAGATCCCGTTTGCAAGGGGTGCCTCAGGGCCGACAACAACAAAATCCAAGTTGTATGTACGCGCGAAAGAAACACCTGTATCCACATCAGGAACATTTCCCACTTCGTATGTATTGCATAATTCAATAATTCCGGGATTTCTTGATGAACCCAGGCAATAAAGGTGGGGCTTCTGCGGGGATCTGTTTAGTGCCCGGGCTATTGCATGTTCGCGTGCGCCTGATCCTATTATTCCAACTCGCATAGCTTTTTAGAACAGTGAAAGTGTTCTATTTTGACGATCAGCTGCACGGGCTTCCTCCATTTCCTGCATTTTCTTTTCGTCTACGTCATTGGTGATATATTCGCCACTGAGGCACGCAACACAGGGATGGTCAATGTTATGATCTCCTTTTCGGGTAACGGCCTCCACCAGATCCTCGATTGTCTGATATAACAATGCATCTACCCCCATAAAGGATTCAATTTCATCTACAGATAATCGGCTACCGATCAGTTCAGATTTTGTGGGCATATCAACACCATAGAAGCATGGGTATTTAACCGGTGGGCAGGCCACCACGAAGTAGACTTCATTGGCTCCAAAATCTTTCACCATTTTAACAATTTCGCGACTTGTGTTTCCCCGGACAATGCTGTCATCAACGATCATAACATTCTTATTTCTTATTTCTATCTCCTGTGGCACCAATTTATATTTAACTGATTTTTTTCTCTCTGTTTGCCCGGGCATAATAAAGGTTCTACCAATAAATGGATTTTTATAAAGTCCTTCAGAATACCGAACTCCCAGGGCGTGTGCCATTGACAGTGCTGCCGTGTTTGCTGTAGATGGAGCAGGAATGACAATGTCAGGAAGTTTGTCGGGGTGCTTCTTTTTCCATGATTCTGCCAGGTTTTGTCCCATGCGCAGGCGTGCCCGATACACACTCACATGGTTCATCATGGTGTCCGGCCGAGCAAAATACACATATTCAAATATACAGGGTGTAAATGCTTTCGCTGTAAGTATCCGTCGGTGTACGGTATAATCTTCGTCGATATATACCACTTCACCAGGAAGAACATTGTCTTTTGGGTCGTATCCCAGGGCGTAAAACATGGTGGTTTCGCTGGCAAAGATATAATCCAAGGA
>CAZZIU010000017.1:0-12106 GCA_964654545.1 uncultured bacterium | reverse complement strand
TCTGCCAGCTCCTTATAATTCACCAGGTTTCCATTGTGTGCCAACGCAATTCCATGGGGAACATCCGTCCAAAAAGGTTGTACTTCTCCATCGCCAAAACCGCCGTGTGTTGGATATCGTGTATGTCCTATTCCAGTATTTCCCTCAAGTCGTGCCATGTTATCAGCATTGAAAATATCCCGCACTAACCCTAGACCCTTTTTGGTGTGAACGCGATGATTATACGTCACTATTCCAGCTGCATCCTGACCTCGGTGTTGGAGATGAATCAGGCTGTCATAAATTTCACCGGCTACCGATGAATGGGATTTAATACCAACTATTCCGCACATTAATTTTTCTTTGCAAGTTTTGCTGCCAGCCCGGAATATCCGGCTGGTGTCAGCTCCATCAGTTTTTGCTTATCCTTTTCGTTTATATCCATTTTACGGATAAAATTTTGGATTTTTCGTTTGGTGATTGATCTTCCTCTCATCAGTGTTTTCAATTGTTCGTAGGCATTTGACTGCTGTTCTTTTCTTAATATGGTTTGTATTGCTTCACCCAAAACTTCCCAATGTTGATCAAGTTCAGATTTAATTTTTGACTCGTTAACAGTAACCCGACTCATTCCTTCCATTATATTTTTTAGCGCCAGGTATGAATAGGCCAATCCAACGCCCTGATTCCGAATTGCAGTACTATCGGATAAGTCTCTCTGCATTCTCGAGGTTTGCAATTTTTCTGCAAGATGTCCTAGAATAGCATTGGAGAGACCAAGATTTCCTTCAGCGTTTTCAAATTGAATTGGATTAATTTTATGGGGCATAGTCGACGATCCAACTTCACCGTCGATTGATTTTTGTCCCAAGACACCCCTACTGATATACAACCAGGTGTCACGGCAAAGATCTAACAAAATGCTGTTGATCCTTTTAATGCAATAAAAGCTTTCGGCCAAAGCATCGTGAGATTCAATTTGCGTTGTAATCGGGTTAAAATCGAGTCCGATGTCCTCTACGAAATTTTGTGATAATTTCTCCCAGTTCACATTTGGGAAACTGAGTACATGGGCGCTCCAAGTGCCTGTTGCACCACTAAACTTCCCCAACAAACGATGCCCTTCAAGTCCCGCTTTCTGACGTGAAATCCGCTGAACAAATACAGCATATTCTTTTCCAACTGTTGATGTTGTCGCCGGCTGTCCGTGCGTCAAAGCCAGAAGTGGTATTTCTGCAAAAGTGCGTGAAACTTTCCTGAGTTCTTTTTGTAGTTTTTTTATTTCCGGCAAATAAATGAATTGAATTGCATCCTGCCACATTAAGGCGTAGGCCAGGTTGTTCACATCTTCTGAAGTTAAGGCAAAATGTATCCAGGGATGCAAGTGGTCGAGCTTTTGTTCGGTTAGTGCTTCGCGTAAATAATATTCAATTGCCTTCACGTCATGGTTTGTGGTCGCTTCAATATCTTTTATCCGATCAGCAGCATTACGATCAAATTGCTGATAAACGCTTCTCAGTTTTCTTTGTTGAGCTGAGGAAAAGACTCTAATGTCTTTGAGTTTTTTTTCCTGACTGAGAGCAATTAAATATTCCACTTCCACCTTTAAACGATATTTCATCAAGGCTTCTTCTGAAAAAAACAATGCCAGATCCTGAACTGCCTTGCGATATCTGCCATCCAATGGTGATAAGGCAGACAAAGGATTAAAGGATGTGTCAATCTTTCGTGGTACCATAATCAATCCTATTTTAGAGATCCATAATACGTTTAATAGCTAAAGCACAATTACCGGGGTCCAATATGGTTAGTACCGGCGTTTTGCTCGGCATTTGCAATGTGGAATGAATGTTTACCAGCATATCGGTTTTATCCTTAAAGGGAGGACATGCCAGCGTTGGGAATGTGGAATTGGCTGCAACAAAGCCTGATAGTGCGTTGGATCGACCAGCAATCGTCAAATAGACAACACCCCTATCTTTTTCAAATTGTTTTAATATTCCTAATACCTTCTGAGGTTCTTTATGCGCAGATGCAGCAAATTGCTTCCATTCGATTGTGTATTCATCCAGATTATCTGTGATTTTCTTTGCCCATGCCTCATCGCTAGTTGAGCCCATAATGATTACTACTTTCATAAATATTCCTCAAGGTTTTTCATCATTCTATCTTCCACTGAAACATGCTCAGGAGGGAATTCAAATTTTTCCCCAGTAATAGTTTCGTAGAGATAAATATATCGATTTGACAGTTCAATTACTAAATCCTCCGGTGCGGTTGGCAACACATCGTCTTTATATGGATCACAATTCCGCGTAAACCAGAGCCGTAAAAATTCTTTGTCAATATTCTGTGGTTCCTGTCCCTCTGCAAATCTTTCTTCATAGGTATCTGCGATCCAATAGCGACTTGAATCGGGTGTGTGAATTTCATCGATTAAGACGATATTTCCTTCGCTGTCTTTGCCAAATTCATATTTTGTATCAACCAGAATAAGCCCGTGCTCCAATGACTTTTCCTGTCCAAATGAAAACAATGCTGTGGCTTTTTTGCTTGCTTCATCCCAATCTTCCTGTGACAGCCAGTTTTCTGCCACAATTTCTTGTGGTGCGATTGGTCGATCATGAATTTTTTCTTTTGTTGTAGGCGTAAGCATTGGCTTATCCAATTGCTGATTTTTTCTCAATCCCTCTTGTAATTTATTCCCGCAATATTCACGGTCTCCATTATTATAAACCGTCCATAAGGACGTGTTTGTTGAGCCGGTTATGTACCCCCTGACAACAAATTCAATTGGGAGCACTTTGCATTTTTTTGCAATGGTAACATTAGGGTCCGGTACGTCAATTACGTGATTATCAATAAAATGTGCTGTTTGATCAAACCACCAATTGCTAGTCATGTTCAATACGTGACCTTTAAATGGAATGGATGCCAGAACGCGATCAAAGGCACTTTGTCGATCCGTGGTAATTAGCATCATTCGTTCCCCCAAATCATATATATCCCTTACCTTGCCAACGATTTTATTACCATAGGGTAGGGAAGACTCTGTTAAACAGTTGTTTATGTGGGCTTTAATGAAATTTTTATAGGCATCATTCATAGCGATAACACTCATGAGATAAGGGGTTGAACAAAATGTGTGAGTCCATTATTTGTTTTACCAGTTGCTGGTCATTGTCGGGAATTGAAAGGGTCCAAAGGACGCCCTTTTCCAATTTATTAATACCTTTAATGCCCAGCCGTTCGCTTAACACTTCATGCCGCTTTCTTGCATCAATATCTTCCTTTTGCCTGATATAGAAATGAAACCCCGCAGGTAATTCTTCCCTTTTAATTAATCGCTCCTTGTTGTTGTTAAACAATTCACCAGACTCCTCAAGCTCTTTATAAAACATTGTCTTATCTTCGCGATTCGATTTGATTGACCATCGCATCGTTTTATGTACTTTTACTATTATTCCATTTTTTCGCAATGCATTTTGTACTGTAAGGGCCTCATTGTCTGTTATAATTAGTTGGATCAGTAATTCGTCTATTTCAGGATCGGGAGTATAGGAAGCCACATGATATTGTGGACGATTGTACTGTAGTTTTATGCTGCTGGAAGTTGTGGTAGTCTCAATATAGTTTTTCATCGAGCCAAACAATTTATCTCCATTTTCAGTCCGTTCAGGATGAGGCATAATGGCGAGTGCATTCCCGACCGTATTGCTTACAGCTGCTAAATTATATGTCGAGCCATTAGGGTTGACAGGGAAATCTTCTTCCACGGTTCCATTGTTATCACAATACCGAAATACGGTTTGGCCATTGGTGATTAATTCATGCAAAAGTTCTGTTGGCACCAAAAATCTTCCTTCCGCATGGGCGAAAGGAACGTAAATAATTTCACCACCTGACATAAGATTGGTAAATGCAGTACGTTTGGGTTCCGTTTCAAGCTTCAGATTTGCCCAGGTGTTGTAATAGCCGGTACCAACCACATGATTATTTTTTACTCGCTTGTTGTCCGTGAGTGCCATTCCCAAACGGTAGTTGGATAAGCACGGTACTATCCCAGATTCAACCAGGATTTGCGCACCGTTGCATATCCCAAGAAGCGGCTTTCCTTTTTCATTTTCTTTTTTCAGTGTTTCAATGATAGGGTCCATTGCTGCAATAACACCAGCTCTTGATCGGTCTTCGTATGAAAACCCGCCAACTATGATATACCCGTCAAAAGCACGTAATTCTTCCCGATTACCGTTCCATAAAAATTCTACTGGCTTCATTCCTGCCCGTCGCACAGCGGAAATAGTTTCCCGTTCAGTGTTTGAGCCTGGAAATTGAATTATTGCGATGCTTATTTCGGCTTTCATAGTAACACGAAACTCATGGTAATTATACAAGCGGGGAATTGAATTCTTGCTATCATCGGATCGTTACTTCTCTATTTCCCTGCTTCACATGGCCAATTTCAAAAACGGATTTGGTATTACGTAAAAGTATTTTTGCCTTCTGGGCCTGCTTTGGTGGTACAAAAACAATCATGCCAATTCCCATGTTAAAAGTGCGATACATCTCTTCCCTCTTCACATCTCCAAGGCGTTGAAGATGCCCAAAAATCGGCAATCCAGGAAAGCTGTCAGTCCTTATCTCTACCGCGCAATCTTTTGGTAGCACCCTGGGAATATTTTCCATAAAACCGCCACCTGTAATATGGGCAATTCCATGAATATCAACCGACGATTCGAGCAATACCAGAACTTCATTGGTATAATTGACGTGCGGTTCCAGCAGTGCCTCCCCAATGGTGCCCTCAATTCCATCGAGATTGTCCCACACAGATAGACCTGCAACATCAAAAATAATTCTTCGTGCCAATGAATAACCGTTGGTATGCAGGCCGCTTGACGGTAATCCCAGTAACACATCGCCAGCTTGAATCTGTTTCCCTGTAATAATTTTATCTTTTTCCACGATACCGGAAATCACACCCACCAGATCATGTTCTCCCGGCAAATAGGTATCTGGCATTTCAGCGGTTTCACCGCCCACTAACGCCACGCCTGTTTCACGACATGCATGCGCCATTCCGCGTACCATTATTTCAATCGCTTCCGGATCCAGTTTATCGTTGGCTATATAATCTAAAAAGGTCAATGGCTTTGCACCCATTACTAAAATGTCGTTGGCGCATGCACTCACCAAATCCCTGCCAATTGAGTCAAATGTGTTCATCATCCTGGCAATGATTACTTTTGTTCCTACGCCATCTATGCTCTGGACCAAAACAGGTTGCTGATACTCTTTAATGATTTCAGACAGATCAAACAAGCTGCCAAATGATCCCAACCCCGTTAACACGCCGGGTGTAAACGTGGAGGCAACATCAGTCTTTATCCGTTTTACTGCTTCATTCCCGGCATCAATATCGACACCGGCCTCTTTGTAGTCAGTTCCCATCAGCACTTTTCCCGAAGTCCGTTTTGCCACCGATCGCTGGCAGCGACTACAGTCACGTTAATCACATCTTGGATAATAATTTTTCCGCCAGAATTCGTTCGTCCAATGATGTGCGAATGAATGGCGTTTGTACTTAAAATACCAAGAACCGTATCCACATCAGTCGCATTAACTTCCAGAATAAACCCACCTGTTTCCGTGAATAATAATTTGTCGGTTCGTAGCGAACCGGGAATTTTTACCTCAGCACCAATCCCGTTTTCTATTGTCATTTCTGCTATGGCAACGGCAACCCCACCATCGGATATATCATGGGCCGACAGGATATAACCTTCCTGTATCAGTTCCGGGATGAGGTGAATCTCTGCTTCTACTTGGGCATAGTCCGGTTTTGGTAATTGTGCGCCCAACCTTCCTGAGAGTGAATAATATGCACTTCCACCACATTCATCTTTTCTCTCTCCGATCATCAGAATAACGGAACCTGTTGATTTAAAGCTCTGGGTTATGGCTTTTTTACCGTTGGGTATTGCACCCAGGCAGCTGATGATTGGGCTTGCAGGAATGGCGCCTTTCTTAGACTCATTATAAAAACTTACATTGCCTGCAATGATGGGGGTTGGTTCCTTATGATTATGCAATTTGATATGCTTACAACTTTCTGCTACACCCCGTGTCGCTTCGGCAAACTCCCACATTTGTCCGGGTTTTTCCGGATTACCAAAACAAAGGCAATCGGTCATGGCAATCGGATGTGCACCCACAGCAGCAACGTTTCGCATAGATTCAACCACTGCGTTCACTGCGCTCCAGTAAGGATCAATTTCACCAAATCGCGGATTGTGGTCTGTTGAAAGGGCAATCCCAATTGTACGAATTTCCTCCGGATACTCTTCAGAATTAAAAGGTAGTAATACACCTGCATCGGCCATACCAGGCTCAACTTTCGTACGTCCTTGTACCTGTTTGTCATAGGTCTCATACAGCGCTTCCCGCGATGCTATATTTTCATGCCCCAGCAATTGCAACAGGATTGCATTGTAATCTTGCGGCTCGGCAAACGTTGGTTCATGCAAGGATTGTTTTTGGTTCTCGAACGGACGCTGGTATAAAAATCCTTGTGTAACCACCTCTGCCGGAGCATCAACAATGACCACATTGTTGGCATGCACACGGTATTGTTTATCCTCTTTTATTTTCCCAATTGCTTTTGCCTGTGCCAATTCCGATACACCAGGCAAATCATAGGTGTTATTGTAGTGCTGTAGAATAAATTCTGTCAGGTCCGGCGGTGAAACCCACATAAATCGTTCTTGTGTTTCTGAGCAAAGCACAACTGAAGGATGTAAACCTTCCATGCTTACATGAATCTTTTCAACAAACACTTCGGCGCCATATCCGGCTGTATCTGCCAATTCTACACTGGCACAGGCGACCCCTCCGGCACCCAAATCTTTGAACCCGACCCGACCTACATCACCTTTTTCACTTATTAATTTGAATAAAGCGGTGGTGGCTTTAACCAAATGGCGTTCTAAAAATGCGTTGGGTTCCTGCACAGCACCTTTGTTCTGCTCTTTTTTCTCTTCTTCCAGTTCCAGAGATGCAAAACTGGCACCACCAAAGCCACTGTTGTCGGTTGGTTTTCCGACCAGTATCAGATCATACCCGTCAGCATTCTCAGGTGCATAAGAATGAAAAATGCGGTCTTCGCGAACGATTCCTAGGGTGACCACATTTACAAGACAATTGTCATTATAGCCAGGATGGTAATACACATCCCCGCCTATGTTGGGGATACCCAATGGATTACCGTATCCACCAATGCCCGCCACTACACCATCATGAATCCATTTGGTTTTGTTGGATGCTATATCGCCAAAGCGCAGGGCATCTGCCACGGCAATGACTTCCGCTCCCATACAACACACATCGCGTACATTTCCCCCAACTCCCGTGGCTGCACCTTCGTATGGAACAATCTGTGATGGATGGTTGTGGGATTCATGGCTCATAACCACGCACCAGCGATGACCTTCGTTATCTGTTGCAACCGCTACAACGCCCGCATCCTCCTTTGCCCCCAGTACCACATTTGAGCCGTCTGTAACAAACTGCTTTAGGTGAGGTCGGCTGCTTTTGTAGGAACAATGTTCCGACCCCTCGATCGAAAAAAGAATACATTCTGCGAGGGTGGGTGGTCGTCCTAAAAATTCGTTTTGAATCTGTAAAATTTCATCCGGTGTCAATGGAATATCATATTGCGCCAGCAATTCCTTGATTTCTGCATGAGATCTTCCGGAAAAATCAAGGAGTTCGTTTTTCATTGGATTATCCGAATAGCCTGCGGTCACTTGGTTGAATAAAAAATCGCTGCTTATGCATCAATCACGAAAAAGTGTTTCATGGCGTTGCGGTCCAACAGAAATAATGGGGATCGGACAACCCACAGCTTCTTCTATAAAGAAAACATACTCTTTTAACGCTGATGGCAGCGCATCAAATCCACCCGTAGCCGTAGGTGTTTCATCCCATCCGGACAGGGTTTCATACACCGGTTCGGCGTTACGGTAAGCACTTAAACTGGCAGGCATTTCCGTTACAATTTCACCGTTGATTTTATATCCGGTGCACACCGGCAATTTTTTAAATCCGGTTAAAACATCCAGTTTTGTTAGGGCAATTTCTGTCAACCCGCTGGCTCGCACCGTTTGTCTTAATTGTACCAGATCCAACCAACCAACCCGTCGCGCACGACCGGTTGTGGTACCATACTCATCACCCTTATCGCGAAGTACGTTTGCCTGATCGTTCGGAAGTTCCGTGGGGAAGGGGCTGATTCCGACACGGCTTACATATGCCTTGGCTATACCAATGATCCGGGGTATTTGGTTAAACCCCACCCCGGTTCCCACAGAAATGTGGCCGGCGACCGTGTTGCTGCTGGTTGTGTGCGGGTAAATACCATGGTCCACATCCAGGCTCATCCCCTGGGCACCTTCAAATAAAATTGCTTTGCCTGCTTTGGCGGCATCAGATAATTCTATGGATATATCAGCGATATAGGGTTTGAGACGCTCTCCGTATTCAAGATAATGGGAATAAATTTGATCTTGGTTTAATTTAAAATCGTATTCCAAGCCGTCCAAAATGCTTCGGTTGAAGGAATATGCCGTGGATAATTTTTCCTTTAAAATCTCCGGCTCAAGTAAATCCACCATGCGAATGCCATGGCGGAACATCTTGTCGGCATACACCGGCGCGATACCCCGCTTTGTGCTCCCGGCTGCTAAGTCTCCCTGATGCCCTGTTAGGGCTTCATCCATGGCAATGTGATACGGGAAAATGATGTGTGCTCTGTCGGACACGAGAAGACGGGGATCAATACCTTTGCTTTGAACATATTTAATTTCATCCAGCAGGGCTTTGGGGTCGATCACAACACCATTACCAATAACGCTGACAGGGGTATCATAAACAACGCCGGAAGGGATGAGGTGGAGTTTAAACGTGTTGCCATCAACAATGACTGTATGGCCAGCATTGTTTCCGCCATGAAACCGTACAACGTAGGCGGCATTAGCAGCAAAGACATCTGTGATTTTGCCTTTGCCTTCGTCGCCCCATTGGGCGCCCACAATGACAGATACGTTAGATTGTTTAGTCACGTAATAGGGTGCTGGTTGCCTTAAGTATGTGGCTGAAATTTTACAAATTTCAATTTATTGGGCGACAAATCTTACGGTGAGTTTGGATAACGAAAAACCGTTTTATTCGCTCCTTCAAACTCATGCGAGGAATTTCCGTTCGATTCGGTTAATTTTAATCATGCGCGGTAATTTGAACATTGTATTTCGTTGGCTCATCTGCATCCAAATTTCTTTAATAATCTCAGGATGTATCAAGATGGAAAGCCTGGGACCGGTTACCGGTGTGGAAGGAAAGCTGGTGGTAAATGGTGTTTTCCCAGACAGCATTAAAGGTGTCCTTGTTGCGGCCTTTGAAAGCGATGTGGATTTCAAAAATGCGGCGGAATATCTGGTTGATTATAGCGGTGTCTTGGAAAATGGAAACGATTCCATATCCTATTTTCTTCAGCTCTTTGATGGTTCCTTCACGCTGGCTCCTATTGGGCTCTCCATGGATCCGGCTTTCGTGATCGCCAATTTTGATTCCCTGCTTCAGGCGCCAATTCTTCCCATAATTGATCTTATCGGTGATGATCCAATAAAGAAAGCTGAGCTATCACGAGTTGTAGGCGTTCGCCGGGAATCTGTTCGGGAAGTAAGTACTATTTATATGGAATTTGGTCCTTGAGACTATTCTTTTACTTTTTATTCTTCGCTCTGCTTGGTGCCCAAACCGGTACAATTTCTGGATTTGTTTATAGCGATGAGGGCCTGCCGATGGTAGCGGCCAATGTAATTGTTAAAAGCACCTTTTGGGGTGCGGCAACCAACAGCCGGGGCGAATTTGAAATTCCTGATTTACCATTCGGTAAACATATTCTCACAATAAGTGTCATTGGATTCAGTCCCATTGATACAGCGGTTGTATTATCGCTTGAAAACACATCGCCTTCAATTGCTATTACCATGAAGCGTGAGTCGATTCAATCGGCACAAATTGTGGTGACTGCCAGTCGATCTGAACAGGATATAATGGATTTGCCTCTTTCCTTAAGCGTTGTATCGCCAAAACAAATTTATGACAAAAATGTGGTATCGCTGGAGGAAGTCCTGCTTTATGAATCTGGTGTAACCATTATCAAAGACCAGTTAAATATCCGAGGGGCTTCCGGTTATACGCTGGGAGCGGGGAGTCGCTCTTTGCTGCTACTGGATGGCGTACCGTTAATGGGCAGTGCCAGTGGAAACATAACCTGGAATGTGATACCGGCCTCTGAAATTGATCGCGTAGAGATTGTAAAATCTGGCGGGTCGGCTATGTATGGCTCGGGGGCCATGGGTGGTGTGGTAAATATTATTACCAGAAATGCACCTGATCATCCTGAAAGCCGGATTCGATTTTTATCTGGTGCTTATAGTAACCCAAAATTTGATCAGTGGAATTGGCGCGGCTCCAGGGGCTTGTTTTCCACAACTGAAATCACCCACGCAACACCATTGTTCGGTCACCACGGAGTTTGGGTAAGGCTTCAGCGGTTTCAATCTGATGGCTACACTGAATTGGGGTGGAAGGAACACTGGAATGCAACCGCAAAAACAAAATTGAATTTTGGAAAAACGTACAGTGCTTCATTCTATGGAAATTTTATTACTACGCAAAACGGAGTTGAGTCGCAGTGGAAAAATCCCGCCGATCCCTTCCAGGCTCCACTTGGCGCTGAAGAAGACTATTCTGAGGGGACGAAACTCAATATCCATTCTACCGTCAGTGCAGTATTGTCGCCCTTCACGGTACTGCACCTTAAGGGTGCGCTTTATAATGTCTACTGGAAAAACAATGGAACCAATTCCGATCAATCCAATGAAAACAAACTATTTGGAGAAATTCAGGGAGGAACAAAACTTTCACGTCGCTGGCATCTTACTTCGGGATTAAATGTTGAACAAGCTACAATTGATGCCAGTATCTTTGGTGAGCATACCACGTCCACACAGTCGCTATATGGATTGATCCAGGGCCGACATGGCCTGGGGCTGTCTTCGGTTCTCGGTGGACGGCTTGAAGCCTTTCATGTGGACAAGGAGGGGAAGCCGGTTCAGTTTGCCCCTCAAATCGGTTTGAATTTCCGCCCAAAAAACTGGATAAGCTTTCATGGCTCCATGGCTCGTGGATTCCGCTCGCCGACGGTTGCCGAATTGTTTTCACGTTCACAATTAAATGTATTCAAGGTTGAACCAAATCCCGGCCTTGCAACGGAAACATCCGTTTCAACAGAGGTTGGCTTTATAATAAAGCAAACCAATTTGATGCGGTATATTACTTTCGCTGAATTGGATATGGCGTTGTATTCTTCAAAATACGAGGATATGATTGAGCCCACGCCAGATTCCTATGGGGTAATTCATTTTGAAAATGTTACCAACGCTACAATATCCGGTCTGGACCTTGGCTACTCCATTGTGGTGCACAATGGCCTTGTTGGCTTGCAGGGTGCTTACACCTACCTAAATCCTATAGAAACGGCCAAGGACGGTAGCATTACGGATACATTATCTTATCGGTACCGACATCATTTCACCCAAACTACCTCTCTACATCTTGGCACCATCACCGTTCAGTTGGATTCTCGCCATACCAGCAAAATGGAAAAAACCGAATTGTTTGCCGAAAATCCAGCCACCGGTCGGGATCGGCGGGTACCGCTTAATATCTGGAATATGGGTATTTTGTGGGAATATAGAAAATATGAAATCCGTCTGCGGGTTGAAAATCTGTTCCAACAGTATTATGTTGAGTTGGAGCGCAATTTGGGTGAAGAGCGAAATTTCCAATTTTCATTAATCAGGAATTTCTGACCTTATTTTTCTCTTTGCATTTGTACAAAAATGAATCCTATTTTCAGTGGATTGTTATAAAATTCATTTCACAATGAGGAATTAGGAGAAAATATGAAACGACTTAATGTATTAATAACACTGTTGGTCTTTACCGGTATCGTTCTTGGTGGCGGTATTGTAACCAACACAAACCAGAGTGCTGATTTTAT
>CAZZIU010000016.1:0-64813 GCA_964654545.1 uncultured bacterium | reverse complement strand
CAACCGGAGGGCTCCATGCCAGATCTTGGTCCCGTAGAACACTGGCGCGCAGAACAGCGCCGTTGGGTTTATTATGTTTCCACAAGCGGTAACGACAGCAATGATGGGCTTTCAAGCGGTACTGCTTTTGCAACTATTCAACATGCCATCAACACCACCGATGAAATGGATACGGTTGAAGTATTACCCGGTACGTATACGGGGGTAGGAAACAAGGAACTTGATTTCTTTGGCAATAATATTGCGTTGCGATCCAGTGATGGACCGGACGTCACCATTCTTGACCTTGAGAATAATGGCCGTGCCTTCACCCTGGCAGGATTCGAACCACAATCAGCACGTGTGGGTGGTTTTACAATAGTGAATGGAAACACGGAATCAGGTGGTGCAATCTACCTCATGAATTCATCGGTGCGGTTTTATAATATGATGATAAAAAACTGTGCATCAGGCGGATCCGGAGGTGCACTATATGCACAGAATTCAGGATCACGGTTCATCAATTGTATTCTAACCAATAATTCAAGTGATGGTGATGCAGGGGTTGCAAAAATAGTTGGCGGCGATGTTGCATTTAAACATTGCACCATTGCAAATAACCAATCGGCTGACGATAACGGATTGGTATTCGATGGGGGATCACACATTATCAAGAATTCTGTTTACTGGTATAACAATGTTACTGGTAATGGAATTATGGAAATGAATGGTGCCAGCCTGGATATTTCATTCTCAAATATTATGGGTGGTTATGATGGTCCTGGAATGTTGAATCATCGTCCTGGATTTGTAGATGCAAATCTGAATGATTTTGACTTAGAGGATTGGTCGCCAATGATTGGTGCTGCTGACACCTCAAATTTCAGTAGTCTTGATTTTGTATACAATGAACGTTCTCTTACCGATACAACAGCACCGGATATTGGTGCCTATGAATCTGATCTGGCAGAACCGGACACATCGAACTACATCAGTCAGACTTGGAATGTGAACACGAACGGGGATGATGCAAATGACGGCTCAGAATTTTCGCCGTTTGGAACCATACAGCGCGCAGTTGATTATGCAGTCTGGGATGATAATATTTCTATTCAGCCCGGAACCTATTCCCAGGAGATGGACCTATGGGGCAAAGATATTCTATTGTCGGGAACAGGTGATCCGTTTGAGACAGAAATTGTTGGTCATATCAGTATTATACGGGGTGGCTCACCCTTCTTTACCAAATTAAAACTGCGGAATGACGGAATCACAGTTCAGATAGAGCAGGAGAGTGAACCAGAATTTAATTATGTGGAATTCAGTGGAAGCACGGCTGGTCCGGTGGTAGAGATTGCCCACGCAGCACCGGATTTTAATCATGTAACCTTTGCAGATAACACTGCCGATGCTATTAATGCCAGTGATACTTCACAGGTAACAGTGTTCAATACAATATTCTGGAATACTGCAAACCACTATGAAATTGGAACGGGGAGTACCATCTCCGTTGATTATAGTCTTACAGACAGTGCCGGGACCGAAAATATATCGGCCGACCCACACTTCATTGGAACGGGTGATTATCACCTGCTTGCCAGTTCACTATGTGTGAACGGTGGAGATCCAATTGAGACGGACAATGATGGCTCCAGAATTGATATAGGAGCATATCCTTACCTTTCATCCAATTCCGGTCCAGATTGGTATGTAGAAACCACAGGAAGCGATATAGATGGAGATGGCACTGAATTAAACCCCTTCGCATCGGTTCAAGCCGGGATCAATTTTGCCACGAACAATGATACCGTATTTGTTTCGCCCGGTCAATTTTATGGCACGGCACAACTCCGAAGCGAAGATATTGTTATTCAGGGTAATGGGGACGAAACCGTTCTGGATGGTAACGGAGAGGGCCCCGTATTATTTGTGGGCGATGGCCTGACAGCTGCTACCCAAATCCAGGATATGACCATTACAGGAGCACCAGCAGACGCGGCAGTATATTGTGGTGCCAGTTCGGTTCATTTGACACATCTAAACATTACGGGTAACGGACAGGGTATTTATCTGGATGATGCTTCGCCGACAGTCGACTATTGTCGAATTGTAGATAATACAACCGAAGGAATAAAATTATCCAATACCAGTACTGGCGTTATCAGCACAATTAACAATACCATTGCCAATAATGGTAATGCTGGTTGCAGCAACAATTCATCAGCATCATTTAATATACGAAATTCAATTGTCTGGGGTAATTCTAGCTCACTGGGCGGTGTTTTTTCAGTTACCTATTCCGATATCCACGGCGGGTATACTGGAAGCGGTAATATTGATGCAGATCCGATGTTTGTGGGAGATTCAGCGAATAATGATACATATGCGTTGGGTTTACTAAGCCCCTGCGTCGATACGGGCGATCCGAATGATACCTTTGATGCCGATAGCACGATTCGGGACATGGGTGCATTGCCATTGTTCCGAACGTTTGTTGGCGGTAATTCCAACGGTGAAAATGTCGTGGTTGGAAACGACACAACCGTGGTGGTTGATTCAGACCTTGTTATTGATGTTGGTGATTCATTAATCATCGAGCCGGGTTCCATATTGTATCTCGGAAATGGTGTAACGCTTACGATCAATGGTATTCTATCCGGCAATGGCAATGCGATGGAACCGATTTCATTTACCACATTATATCCCGGTGAGTTTTTTAATGGTATCGTCTTACAGGGAACAACAGGAGAGCGAGTAGATTCAACTTATGAGTATATTGCCATCTCTAATGTGGCGCCAGGCGCCATTCCACTCACAATAGTCGGAGATGCGGTACTGCACCACGTCACCATTGCCGGCAATGACAGAGCTGAGTCATCGCTGACAACCGATGGAAATGTTTCGGTCTTTTACTCCATTTTCGAAAGTACAACATCCGTCACGGGAGTCGGGGTTGTAAATACAACAGATTCATTTGTGGATGATACAACTCAGTTTGTGGACTTCTCCGGTGGGGATTTTCATCTTCTCGCAACATCACCTGCAATTGATGTAGGCGCCGCTGAAGTAGAAACCGATACGGATCCTGACTTCACATACACCGACGCTGGTGTCTACTATCATGACCAATCATCTTATCCAACGTCATCGGCCACCGTAACCTACCCATCTTTTGGTGATACCGTTGAGGTAAGTCCGGATTCCAGTGCGTTGATCGGGTTGGATGTGTATGCACAAACCTTTAATCAATACAACAGATTTAAAACCAATCCGGCGATGAACTGGGATGTGAATACGGTATTAGGGTTATTCGAAACAACGATTACAGACACCAGTGATCTGGATGGCGAATCGGTCAATATTTTCAAAACAAACACTCTTGCTGGATCACTGAATCAATTCACTGTTTCATCGGATGGCGTTAATGCAACGTCCGGTGTCTTTAGGGTGGTTCCGGGAGCACCGGATTCCGTAGCACTTGTTGCACAATCTGCGACAGAAATGACCCAATTGGATACCCTTGAACTTGAAGTTTCAGTATTTGATCAATTTGATAATCTGGTTTCAGATGGCGAGCAAGTCCTTTGGTCGATTGCACCGATTCAAGGAGATGGCTCCGGTTTCGCCTTTGTGAGTGATATAACCACTACGGTGAGTGGTCAGGCGACAGTTGTATTGGTAACTGATCCCAACACCAGTTTAACAGTTGGACACAGTATTCAAGTACAGGCACAATCAGGCATAGGCACTGTGTTCAGTGATACTATTACGGTTGTTCCAGACGACATTTTCAACTTAAGTATGGCGGATACGCTCACCCAGGAAAGCATTGATTTGGATGCGGATATTCACAGTCTTGAGATCAGTGCAACCATGATTGATACCTTTGATAATCCATTATCCAATGTGGAAATCTTTTGGGACCTTATTGACCTTGGCAGTCCCGATGGATTACTTAGTGACGGGTCCACATTTACCGACCAAAATGGTGTTGCATCAATCACACTTACAACTGGAACTGTTACTGATTATCAATATCAGGTTCGGGGCTGGGTAACAGAGCAGGCGCTGATGAATGCTTTGCAGTATTGGACCAATGAAACTGTATCGACAAATCGTGAAATAGTTGGTATCAACCGTAAAGATAAAAAATCTGTTTCAAAAATGCAGATCCCCGTAACGGTTTCCCCTTCCCGCACGGCAGATTTCAGCCGTGAAGCCATTTATGATTTGGACGACACAACGGCAGTAATCAGAGTAGTACCCGGGGCGAGTAGCGCAATTGCGTTTGACTTGGCTGGTGATACAGTTATTACCCAACTGGAATCACTTCCATTGCAGGCAACCGTCACTGATCAGTATGGAAATCTGGTGGCAGATGGTACCGTTGTTGACTGGAGCTATCAGCCGACTTCCACTGGAATTTCATTGGAGGCTGCCACATCAATTACAGCGAACGGTATTGCCACCAACACCCTGTTCAGCGATCCCACATCCTCATTGGGAACGTCCATTACAGTGTCAGCCACTTCTGGATCAGCGTCCATGACGTCGAATTCTATTACTGTCGTTCCAGACGATCCTTATACTTTGGCAGTAACAGATTCCTATAACAGAAATCCGGTGGCAGATTTAAATACGGTACCCCTGGAAGTGACCATTACGGATACCTTTAATAATACTTTATCTGGAATTCCAGTGTATTGGGAAATTTTAACGGGTTTCAATGGCTTTATGGAGAACTATTTGCAGATGGATACGACGCTTACAGATGCAAGTGGTATGGCGACAAATACATTAACTACCGGGGTACTCTCAGATTCGACCTATACGGTTCGTACCTGGGTAGATAACACGGGTGGATATACGGGCAGATTAAACTCACGTGTCCCCGGTGACAAGCCTGTACATCCAAAAGACAGCGGAGAATTGACAGTAAAACAAGCAATTAAAAAAGGTGATGCCACCGTGCATGAAGAACGATCACTACCTCGATCCGAATTCAGTTTGGATGACACCACCGACGTTATTACAGTCTTGCCCGGCGCTCCCAGTTCAATTGCCGCGAATAGACCTGATTCGATCTATGTCATTCAAGGACAGGTTGATACACTTACCATTACAGTGTTTGATCAGTTTGATAATCTGGTATCAGATGGAAGTTCAGTCAATTGGCAACCCACAGGCTCAACCGACTTTATCAACAATACAACAGATAATGCGACGACAAACGGTCAGGCAAGCGTACAATACACCGTGAGCGAATCTGCAACATGGCTGGCCCAGCTGGATTTGAATATTGAGGTAACATCCATATTCAACGCTAATACCGCTGTTGATACAATTAGATATATCGTAGAAGATGTCATTGCTCCAGCACCAGTATCTGATCTGACCATCGATCCTACTGTGTGGACTTCAACAAACAGTTTCACACTTTCATGGACAAATCCACCGGAACATTCCGGTGTGGCAGGTGTCTTCTACCAGGTGGATTCCAATTCACCGGCATATGTCGAAAGTAGTGATATTACATCAACAGTCATTTCATTGCCGACCAATGCTAATTCAACCATATCAGTCTGGTTACAGGATAATGCGGGTAATGAAGATGCGGCTAATTTGATGACAACAAGCGCAAAGTGGGATGATGTGGCGCCTGAATCCTTCGATCGAACCGCACCAGCGTCGGGCATCTGGCTTAATACTAGCCATCCGATAGTAACCTGGACTTCCTCGTCTGATGCGGTTGCAGGGTTGGATCACTATCGTGTAATACTTGATGGAACGCCGGTTGTTGTTCAACCAGATTCAAATCAGTATACGATTTCTACACCTCCGTCCGAGGACGCACACACATTAACAATTTTTGCCGTGGATAGCGCTGGAAATGAAACGGAAGTAACGGATGGTGAAATTACATTCAATGTTGATTTTACATTGCCAAATATTGTGCACAACCAGGTATTGGAAGGGACAGAAAACCAGGTCTTGTCCATCGCTGCAACCAGCAATGATCCAGCATCTGGTGTTAGTAGACTGGAGTTGTTCTATCGGCAGGGAGGTGAAACCAGTTGGTCATCGCCAGTTAATTTATCTTCAGGTAACTACAACATAGCCAGTTCGTTTGTAAAGTCAACCGGCGTGGAATATTATTTGGAATGTGAAGATGTTGCGGGCAATATACGACGGGTGCCTGAAGAGGGTTATTATTCAGTGTCCGTAACGATTCCTACTGGAATCCCAAGTTCACGACAATGGCCAACTGGAATACCAAGTGGGACAACGGTCGCGGATTATCAGCTTATATCATTCCCAGCAAACCCGGCCAATAATACTCCGACAGATGTACTGGTTTCCAATACGGTAGCCAATCTGGGTTCGTATGACGATACAAAATGGCGTTTCTTTACCTATGCGTCCAATGCCTGGATTGAGTTTGCCAATATTAGCAACATTGAATCTGGGGTTGGATATTTTCTGATTGTAAAAGATGGTGGCCAAAATATTAATACCGGTCAGGCCAGTTCGGTTTCTACCGATGAACCATTCTCTATTACTTTGCCGGTTGGGGAGTGGGTGATGCTAGGCAATCCATTCGACTTTGACATACCGCTGGCAAACATTTACGATCAGGATAGTGTAACAATGGTGGATAATCCAAACTTCCACACATGGGACGGTGACTGGGTTAATGCAACTGCCTTAAAACCCTGGCAGGGATACATCTATAAATCTGCAAATGGTGGTCAGCTATATATTAATCCACGAAAACAAAATGGTGGTCAGGCACGATGGATGCAAAACGAAGCCGATATAACAGCAGAAAACGAGTGGTTGGTTGATATCGATGTACAAAACGGATTTGGAAATGACCGACACAACCGTGTTGGTGTTTTAAGCGATGCAGTTGATACCTACGATAAGAATGATGCCTTCGAACCACCATTAGCGCCCGGCGGTGTTTCATTGCGCATTGATAACAGTTCCTGGGAAAAAGCAGGTGATCTATACACAACTGACATCAAATCAATTACCGAGGAAGGCCATTTCTGGGATTTGAGTATCGTTGCACAGGATAAAAATAGTAATGTAGAAACTACGTTTGAAGGTCTTTCAGACATACCAGAGGATTTCGATATTTTCCTGATAGATAAATCCATTGGAACTGCTCAGAACCTGAAGAGTCGTGATACCTATACCTATCCGGCCGGCGTACATCAGCGCGAATTCCGCCTGGTGGTCGGTACACGTGAATTTGCCCAGGAGCACAATGCAGGGATTGCGCTGTATCCGGAAGCGTTTGAGTTGAGTCAGAATTTCCCAAATCCATTTAATCCCAAAACGACTATCCTAATCTCTGTTGAAGATGAGGCCGTGGTAAATCTGGTGGTTTACAATTTACTTGGAGAGACCATAGCCACTCTGGCACATGAGGAATATTTGCAACCGGGTTATTACAGCTATATCTGGTCCGGTAACAATGATCTTGGGAATAAAGTGGCCAGTGGTCTTTACTTATATTCCACAGTGATCAAATCCCCAAGTGGGAAAATCCTGTTAAACCAAACACGGAAGATGATATTTGTAAAATAAATGACGGTCCCCCATGAAACAATCTTTTTCATGGGGGTCTTTTCATTCCATATGATTGCTTTCTTATTTAGAATGTATATTTGGATGAATATGAGGGTAGTATTGTGAAGAATTCATATCTGATCATTGTTTGTACTATAATGGTGCTTTCATTCGGATTTTCCGAAACACAGTTCGGCACCATTTCCCTTCCCCTGGGAAAGGTTGAATTAAAAACCGGTGGAGCGGATACGTGGGATAAGGCAAAACCAAATACATCTGTACATGTTGGTGATGTAGTCCGTACGGGCGATAAATCCCGCTGTGAAATAAAATTAGTTGGCGGTGGAAAAGTCCGCATTGGTGAAAATTCCGAATTGGAGCTTAATGCAGCGAATGTAAAACCCATGGAGAAGAATTTCGAGGCTAACCTTACCAAAGGCAATGCCTGGATTTCTGCAAAAGCTGCTTTTGGTGAAAAGAAAAATGTGTCGGTACGAACACCAACCGCCGTCGCTGCTATCCGTGGCACCACCTATCGAACCAAAGCTGGGGAAGAAGAGAGCTCTGTGTTGGTTTACGAGGGGAAAGTGGATGTGAATCAACCACAAAATGTGGAAAAGGAAAAATCAACTCCACAAAATCAGGGAAAACCAAAATTTAAACTGGCGCCACCCACTGAGGTGAACGCACCAACACAAGTCGCCGGTCCTTATGAAGTAACGCTGGAGGAATGGATTACCCTTGTTGAAGGGATGCAGATCAACTTGCGCAAGGATGGTAAATACCACATGTTCAAATTTGATCAGGAAAACGACGCACAGGATGAATTTGTGCAATGGAATAAGGAATTGGATGCCCAAAACTAACTTGTAATCTTCTATATGCTAAAACCAATCCCTCTTTTTTCCTGATGTCCCCCATACTCAAGCGAATGTCCACCGGCGCTCTTCTTGGATTAGCGATCGGTGTTTTGATAGAGCTTGGTACCAATACGAAGCACTTCTTTTTAACCGATCTATTAAACAAATACGAACTTACATCCTATGATGCCCGTGTACGTTCACGCGTGGCTGGTGTACCGGAGATGTCCATAGAGGATATAGTCATCGTGGATATTGATCAGAATTCAGTTCAGGAAATGGGCAACTACAAGGACTGGCCCCAGGCCTACCACGGGCAGTTGATTGATGTTATTTCTGCCGGAAACCCAAAGGCAATTATATTTGACATCATTTTTGATCCCGAATACGATTTATCCTATGATGTTTTAACTTCTCTGGAATTGGATTCTACCCATTCTCAGTCTCAAGCGCTGCAGAATTTCATATCCCAGTATGATCCCACACGATTTGTTGATGCTACCTTTGCATCAGGGAAGGTTTATCATGCGCTGGTTTTTGAAACCACAGATTCCACAAATTTTTTATATGCCATGGACGATGTTATAGAAGGATATAATCCGGATGACCACCTAATAGCCATCCCTGAAGACCAGGCTGAATTGCTACCAACTGCCCCGAGAATGGGAAATACATACGCAGATTTGCTTACGTATGCAAAAAGAACCGGAAGCGCCAACTTTCCTCAGGATCCGGATGGCATTATCCGGCGTGCCCCAACAGCGATCTATTTCAATGGACCGGGGGAAGTGTATCCCTCCCTATCTATGGCGGCTGCGATGGATTTATTGGGTGTTCCTGGCGATGGATTAGAGTATGATTTTGAATCACAGATGTTGACGCTGACCGATACTACCGGCACTATTGTACGCACCATTCCTATTGATAAAGAAGGAAGGCTATGGATCAATTTTTACGGTCCATTTAAAACGTTTTACTATATCCCATATATGTATTGTTATGATCCGGAATTGCTGGACCCATCCTACTGGGAAGGAAAAATTGCAATAGTCGGTTCGTCATTACCGGGACTTATGGATTTGCGCAATACGGCTGTGCAGGAAACCTTCTCAGGTGTCGAAGTTCATGCCAATACGCTCTATAGTATCCTGAACAATGAATTTGTAACGCCCATTTCCTCCGAAACCCAAATGTGGGTACTCATTTTATTGACAATTGTAACGGGAATTCTCATCAGCCTACCGCCCAAACCGCTCTATTCATTACCCATTCCTGTGGTAGCAGCGGGCTTGTGGATAGTTTTCGCATACAGCCAATTTCTAAATAAACTATATGTTTGGGACATTGTTAGACCCACACTATCAATTGGGGCTATTTATTTAGCGGTATTTTTATACAACTTTTTAATTGTCGATAAAGACAAGCGGTTTTTAAAACAAACATTCAGTACTTACATATCACCGGAATTAATTGATCGAATGTTTAAGTCCAGAAGCGAGCCACAACTGGGTGGAGAAGAAGGTTATCATACAGCCTATTTCACGGACATACAGAGCTTTTCCGGGTTTTCAGAAAAACTATCCCCTCATGAACTGGTGGAACTGTTGAATGAATATCTTAGCGAGATGACAACAATACTGTTGGAAAATCGCGGTACGTTGGACAAATATATCGGTGACGCTATTGTTGCGTTTTATGGCGCACCAGTTCCAGTGGAGAAACATGAATATAGAGCCTGTATCACAGCGCTGAAAATGCAGAAAAGACTCGGTGAATTACGGCAGAAATGGCAATCTGAAGGCGACCGTTGGCCGGAGATCGTGCATCATATGCAAAATAGAATTGGGATAAACTCCGGACCTATGGTCACTGGAAATATGGGCTCCGGAATGCGTATGAATTATACCATGATGGGCGATACGGTAAATCTGGCTGCGCGTTTGGAGGCATCTGCTAAACAGTACGGTATTTACATTCAGGTGGCGGAGTCTACATACAAGGTGGTTAAAGATTTATTTGAATGGCGTGAATTGGATTTTGTCAGGGTGATGGGGAAAACAGAACCGGTTCGTGTGTATGAATTGATGGCGGAGAAGGACAAACTCCCACAGCGGGATATAACGTTAATAGAAAAGTATGACACGGCTCTGAAAAACTACAAGGATCAGCATTGGGATAAAGCCGTAGCATTGTTCACTGAAGCGGACCAATTAGAAGATATGTTCCCAGGTCGGAAAACAAATCCAAGTCGAGTGTATATTGAACGGTGTCGATATTTTAAAGAAAATCCACCGGGCAAAGATTGGGACGGTGTCTGGACACTGACATCAAAATGATCGCCAGAAACATTTATCCCTTAAATCGAATACCTTCATCTTCATGCATGAAAATCCAGGCAGCCACTTTTCCAATTTTAAGTGGTTTTGATATATCCCAGTATTGTAATCCGTGGTGATACCGAGAACTGGAATCATCCTGTGGCAGGGTATTTACGTACCCAATAATTTCCTGGATTCGGTCTTTCCAGAGCGCCATATTTTCCGGGCGTAGATCAATCCATCCCGCATCTGCCCACTCATTAATATTATGATCGTTTACTTCAATCGTTTGTCGCCCAATCTGTGCAGGGATTTTTACCTGCGGTCCCCGTAAGAGGTTCTTGCCATTTTTCAACAGGATAGGAATTCCAATAGATATGGCGTGGGAGCGGGTATATTGATCGTTTTCAATGTATTGATTTACGCGAGTTGCAATTTCAGCTGAATCATCTTCGACAATCTTTTTCAAGTCGCCGTATACACCGCTAAGGATATGGGCTTCATAAAGGAGCTTGGACAACCTTGGTGGCCCTAGAATTTCAAATGCAACACTGGCTGATTTGTGTTTTTCTATTAAGGCTTCCATACGCTCCATCGCCTGATGCCGCATGTATCCAGCCCGATATGTTGGACCCATGATTGAATTATCCAGGGCATTAATAATATCATGTCCGGTACTATCACCCATTATCTCCAGAATCACATTTTCAGCAATTTCCTCCGGTGTAACAAACTCCATTTGACCGGCGGTGGAAATGGTTTCAAACTCACCGTAAGAAAAAATTCCATTTTCCCCTGTATCAATATAGACTGATTTAAGGGTTTCGTTCATGTCAACCCAGTTGCCGTTCCCCTTGAATTCAAAAGTGTCGGATAATACCTCCCCATTTTCCGCCGAGCAGTCGTAAATATGTATGGGTTGACCATGCTTCTTCACCTCTCCGTATCCGATGCCCTTCCAGGCGATGGCGGCTGCCGGTTTAATCTCTTTACAGATTGGCCCTCCCGGTGTTCTTCCCATTAGGAACAGAAGCATCGTATGTGCTCCAGCCAGGGAAGTTTTACTCAACAGAACACGTGAAGGTCTTTCTTCACTGTGTGTATAAGGAATATTTAATCCCATCCCGCCTGTGCCTGTCGTTCCAATCTTTAGGTAAATACCTGTTTCATTTTCTACCATACTGGCATGCAAAATTTGAATATGTCTAATTATTTGCGGTATATACAAGGTGGTCATCATTTTTTCAATGTCTGACCGGCACAAATCACAACTATCAGCCTGCAGCGTCTGTTTCATCTGGTAATAACCATTATACACATCTTGATAGGCTAACGCTGTGGATGTATTTATGGAATCAATGATAATATGTGGTTTGTGCTTTTCAATTACTTTATTTAAAAAGGATTCTTCCAGCATTTCTTCCGTAAAGGCTTCCATGGTATCTGCCATAAATTGACGGCGGTGCATTGGATTGTTGAGCAAATCATTCCTTGAAAATTCTTTCATAGATTCACGAACAAATATATTTCCCCATTCCGGTGTAAATGTGATTTCAGGATATACTTTCAGCATGGCGTCACATGCCTCGCGAGCCTCTTTTTCTTGCAGAGAAAGAATGACTATTTTATTCGGTTTATAAGGTCCCAGTTTGTGAAGAATGGCTGTACCTACCAATCCCCATCCGCCAAGTAATAGTATATTCCGACCACGAATATCCATGTTATTCTCCTCTGCTTGCTAGCACACCGAGTGCAATTGAAAGTAGTTTGGTTTCTGCGTCATCTGAACGCGATAAAAGTACGATTGGGCCCTGAGCACCCAATATAATTCCACCACCTTTGGCTCCGCCAACCGACAATAATGTTTTAACAATATGATTGGTCGCTGTAATGGAAGAACCAATAAATATATCTGTTTTTCCTGCAATATTTGATGAAATTCGCTTCTGTTGTGCTGCCCATTCTGATAAAGCCACATCAACCGCCATTGGTCCTTCAATTGCGTATTCTTCATCATTTTTGTAATGCTTTACCATTTCAGCAGCCAAATATGTTTCTGGTAAATTATCCTGAATTTTCTCAACCAATGCCAGACAGGCAATATTGGGATGATATATTCCCAAAGCATGTGCCATTTTACAGGCATTACTTATGATTTGCCCCATTATTTCAATATTTAGGTTAATATTCACACCACCGTCAGTCCAGAGCGTAAGCCGATTATATTCTCTGGCTTCAACTACGGCTATATGGGATAACCTGTTTTCGGTTCGAATACCATCCGGGGACAAAACAGCCTTCAGTAGAATTGAGGTAGTTAAATCCCCTTTCATCAGAACCGACGCCTGCCCGTTTCGTACTGCCTGAACTGTATTGTATGCTGCTACTGCGTCATCTTTATCCGCGATGATAATGGGTTCTATCCATCCATTGCTCTGGGCCTTTTCAATGGCCGAAAGCAGGGCTTTGTGCTTTGGCTGTGCAATGGCAATCGAAACTGGATTTTCCGAGCCAAGAGAACCTGTCAAATCGTTAAAAGAGGTAATCATAGGTATCGTTTTGGGTTCTCTTCACCATTTAATACTCTCCGTACACCGGCTGCAAGCGCTTCCGATTCAAATGAACCGGGATACACAATAATAGGATGAATAAATTGGATTGATTTGCGGATAGATTCCATTAAGAATTCAGATTGCGCCAATCCACCCGTTAATATCAATCCATCGACCTGCCCATGTAATACGGCGTAGCACGAACCGATTTCTTTCGCAATTTGATAGACCATGGCGTTTACAACCTTTTTAGCCGTCTCATCACCCGCGTCGATTTGGTTTTCAATTTTTCGAAAATCGCTGGTGCCTAGATACCCCTGTAATCCGCTTTCTGATGTGAACAATAATTCCAATTCGGATTGGCTAAGCTTGCGATCAAAGACCAGTGAGAGCAACCCGGCAAGAGGTATGGATCCTGCGCGGTTTACTGAAAAGGGTCCCATGCCCAAGAGTGCATCGTTCACATCGATAATTTTACTACCAGAAACGGCAGCGATAGAGAAACCGCCACCCAAATGAGCAATAACAAATTTAGCCTTTTCCGGTGATAGATCATGTTGTTCACAAGCCTTATGAAAACAAAATTTAATGTTTAGCGCATGGCTACGACTTTTCCTTGCAATACCAGGTACACCGGAAATCCTGGCAACCGGGGAGAAATCATCCGTGGTAACCGGATCAACAATATAGGCAGGAACGTTCCATTCTTTTGCCAGTTCATCAGCAATTAGAGCCCCCAGGTTTGAAGCATGATTGGCGTAGGTGCCGTCTTTATAAGCATCAAGCATAGGCTTAGAGATTGAATATACACCACTGGCAACCGGTTTTAGTGGTCCGCCACGGGCACCAATGGCATCCAGTGTATCTATGGTAAGAGCCGCTCGAATATAGGCTAGTCGAAGTTCAAGTTGATGAAAAACTGCAACGGGCAGATCGTTCATAGAATGATCAATCTGCTTTTTCCAGACTTGCTTGGCATCATTAAAATAGGCACACTCTGTGGAGGTGGAACCGGGGTTGAGTGTGAGGATAAAGAAGACCAGGTCTCCTATAATTATGAGTTAAGATGATGTATTGTCATCGAAGGAAGACCGTATGCCGCTAAAGCAGAATTCATTGGCTTTACACTCCTCAAGTTTTTTCTTGAGAATATTATAATGATCGACTTCCATTTCAGCCAATTCAATCAAAAACGTTTTTAATTCGGGATCGGCTGTTCGATTTGCAGCAGCGATATAATAATCATAAGCATCCTGTTCTTCATTCATGGCATAGGTAAGAATCTCTTCTATGGATGAAAATTCAGTTAATTGTTTGGTATCCATGATTACTCCCTATACTACAGTTAGCTCTTCAACAAATTGCGCACCACGCTCCAAGGCTTTCTCATTAAGCGGTAAAAGGTGATGGTGTCGCTCTGGCAAAACTTTTTTAAGGGCTTTTAATACAGAATCTATTGTTACGATCGGTCTGACAGCCAAAATAGATCCGAGCATAATCATATTCATGATTTTACTATTCTGCAGCTTGACAGCTTCTTCAACCGCAGGAATATCCAGTATTTTGATATTTTGCCGACTTGGTTTTTCAAGTATATTATTGGATTCAAATAATAAATTACCATTGGGCTTAACAAATCGTTCAAATTTTTCCATAGACGGTTGATTGAGAATGACTGCCATATCAAAGCTATTGATAATCGGTGAGCTAATGGTATCGTCAGAAATGATAACGGTACAATTTGCGGTTCCACCGCGCATTTCGGGGCCATAACTTGGCATCCATGATACTTCTTTCCCTTCCACCATCCCGGCGTAGGCCAATGTCATTCCCATGGACAGCACTCCCTGACCACCAAATCCTGCGATAAGAATTTCATCCTTCATCATTTATTCCTTGGGGGGTGTTTTAATATCACCCAACTCATAATGTTTAAAGATATGGTTATCCAGCCATTGATTGGATTCGACCGGCGTCATTTTCCAGCCGGATGGACAGTTGGATACAAATTCAATGAAGCTCGTTCCACCTTTTCCCTCCAACTGATATTGAAAAGCATTCATCAGTGCACGTTTGGCTTTCCGAACTGCTTTCGCGCTGTTCACCGCTTGTCTGGTGACATAGTACGCACCGGGAAGCATGGCAATCATTTCAGTGATATTGATCGGGTGACCGTGTAAGCCCAGATCCCGCCCCTTGGGGGTTGTGGAAGTGATAGACCCTTCCAGTGTGGTGGGCGCCATTTGTCCACCGGTCATGCCATAGATACCATTATTGATAAATATCATGACAATATTTTCACCGCGGTTGATGGTATGAATGGTCTCAGCGGTTCCAATGGCAGCTAAATCTCCATCGCCCTGGTAAGAAAATACAACCCGGCCCGGTAGCATACGCTTAATACCGGTAGCTACTGCAGTGGCTCGTCCATGGGCCGCCTCCTGCATATCCACATCAAGGTAATGGTAAGAAAAAACAGCGCAACCTACCGGTGCTACTCCAATTGTTTTTTCCTGAATGTTTAAGTCGCGAATTGTTTCCATAATAAGGCGATGTACCACGGAATGTCCACAACCTGGACAATAGTGCATGGTGGTTTCAATAAGCGTACTGGGACGTGCCCAGACTTCATCCAACTCACCCAGATAATCGCATTGAATTCCTTCGGTAATCTCTGCCATCAGGCTTTCTCCATGGTTTTTGAATTGATAACTTGTTTGATTCGCTCAAGGACTTCCTCTGGCTGTGGAACGATTCCACCCATACGGCCATGAAAATAAACGGGAATTTGTCCATTCACAGCCAAACGCACATCTTCCACCATTTGACCGGCATTCATTTCCACCACCAGCATTCCATCCACACGTTCTGCTAACTGGGCAAGAATTTTACTTGGAAACGGAAAGAGAGTTTTTGGTCTTAAAAGCCCAACTTTTAGCCCTTCTTCCCGAGCTAATTCCAACGTTTTGTGGGCAATTCGTGATGTAAGTCCAAACGCAACAATTACAAAATCAGCATCTTCGGTTTCAATCTCTTCATAACGTACTTCGTTTTGCATAATAGTGCGGTATTTTTCCTGAAGTTTTAGATTGATCTCTTCCATTTCTTCAGTAACAAGGTACAATGTTGTAATGACATTGTGTTCACGGCTACTTGGTTTTCCCCTGGTAGCCCAACTGGAATGATCGACTTTATGTTCGTCAGGGTCATAATCAGGGAACACAACCGGTTCCATCATTTGTCCTAGCGCACCATCAGCCAGTATCAATACCGGTGTGCGGTATTTGTCGGCAAGGTCAAAGCCAAGAAAAGTAAAATCTGCCATTTCCTGTACACTGTTTGGCGCCAGGACAATCAAGCGATAATCGCCATGCCCACCACCTTTCACAGCTTGAAAATAATCGCCTTGGGAGGGTTGAATTGTGCCTAAACCGGGACCACCACGAATGACGTTGACCAACAAACAGGGTAGTTCTCCACAGGCGATGTATGAAACACCTTCCTGCATGAGGCTAAAGCCGGGAGAGCTGGTGCTGGTCATTACACGTTCACCCGTTCCAGCCGCGCCGTAAACCATGTTAATTGCGGCTACTTCGCTTTCTGCTTGAATAAATGTTCCACCACGATCGGGTAGTTCTCGAGAAATGTATTCCAGAAGTTCGGATTGGGGAGTGATGGGGTAACCGAAATAACCTTTTAATCCGGCACGGATGGCAGCCTCGGCAAGGGCTTCATTGCCTTTCATTAGCACTTTGGTATTCATGAAAACCTCAAGAAATAGTTACAGTGATGTTGTCCTTTACCTCGGATATCACAGCAACTTTTTCTTTGCTTTTTTTTGTTTTGTTTTCGCGGTAAACAGTGATTACCGCTTCTGGACAAACCAATGCACAATTGGTACAACCGGTACAAACATCTTCAACCAGCAGGGCGTAATGATATCCTTTGTGGTTAAGTCCTTTGGACATTGCCATGCCATCCTGCGGACATTCCACTGTACAAAGTTCGCACCCTTTGCATTCTTCAACGTTTATCGTTATGTGTCCATGTGTTTTAGCCATTGTTTCCCTATATTCGGATACTAAAATCTTGTATTTGAATTTACAGCTTTAGGGTGATACAGTTCAATTTAAGGAATGGAATTTTCCGGTTTATTAATCGGAAGAAAAAATAAGAGGATTTTTCGTGAAAAAAGAAGACTACATGAACTGGCTGAAGATGTCCCTTACCTGTTGTTCTAGGTACTTTTCATCTTTGCTGTTATTAATTACGTAATTGGCAAGACTGATTTTGTCTTCATCTTTCCATTGAAGCTCCATTCGCTTCATGATCTGATCGCGATTCAAATTACCACGACTTAATGCGCGACTCATTCGCAATGCAAATGGCGCGGTAACAACGACCGTATAGTCCATATGAGAATCCAATCCGGATTCAAAAATCAGAGCTCCATCAACCACAAAAACCTGATATTGTCCTTCGGCAAGAAGCTTATCATATTGCGTATCAATTTCATCAAAGATATAGGGATGTACGATGGAGTTTAGGCGCATCTGATGGTCTTCATCCTGGAAGGCAGTACGTGCCAGTTTTTTGTGATTAATTTCTCCACTACCGTTGAGTATATCTGATCCAAATTCTGCAATCAACTCATTTTGAATGGTGGGGTTGTTTGCCAAAATTTCTTTTCCAATCACATCGGCATCGAATACAAAACACCCCAAATCCTTTACAAATTGACTGGCGACGCTTTTCCCGCTTCCTAAACCGCCAGTAAGACCTACCTTAATCATTACTGCTCCAGCACATCAATTATACGATTAAACACTTCCTGAATTGTACCAATTCCATCAACTTCCTTCAATAATCCGCCTTTTCGATAGAATTCGATAACGGGAGCGGTGTGCTCCCAATAAATTTTTTGTCGATCGCGAATGACGCCAGGTGTGTCATCGCTTCTTCCCGAATCTTTTCCCCTTATAACCAAACGATTGATTAATTCTTCCTCATTGGCATAAATACTTAGAGCAACATCCAGGGACATATTCAATTTGGTCAGCAATGTTTTAAGCCCTTCCGCCTGAGGAATAGTACGAGGGAAGCCATCCAAGAGGTATCCGGCAAGACATTCTGGTTGCTGAAGCCGGTGTTCCATCATCTCCAATAAAATAGTGTCAGGTACAAGCTGGCCTTTATCCATAAATACTTTTGCCTGTTGGCCGAGTAATGAATTTTCTTTTATCTCCTTACGAAGAATTTCACCCGTTGAGAGATGAATTAATTTATATTTCTCTTCCAGGAGTGCAGCCTGAGTTCCTTTTCCAGCTCCGGGAGGCCCCATTAAAAGTATGCGCATGATACCTTTTCCACTATTAAATAATAATTCCGGCAATAGTCGCCGTAAGCCAGGATGCAATCGCTCCACCAAACATGGCACGCATACCTAATTTGGCCAAATCTTTGCGTCGCTTGGGAGCCATACCGCCAATTCCACCTAACTGGATTCCAATGGAAGCAAAATTCGCAAATCCACATAATGCATAACTGGCTATAATTGCGGTTCGATCTGATAAGAGTTGTTCGGCGCGTAAATTACTTAAGTCAGCGTACGCAAGCAATTCTGTTAAAACAATTTTTTCACCCATTAGCATTCCCAAAGTCTGCGCTTCTCCCCAGGGTGCACCCATGCACCAGGCCAATGGGCTAAATATCCAGCCAAAAATTTGTTGCAGTGATAACCCAGCCAAACCGAGAACCGAATTCACCATCGCGATAATTGCCACAAAAGCGATAAGCATGGCACCAACATTTGCAGCCAGCTTCAAACCATCAGTGGCGCCTTTGGCTAATGCTTCCATGGAATTGTCTGAGTCATGTTCTACTGCGATTTTAAGATCACCAGCCGTTTTAGATTCTTCTGTTTCTGGATAAATTATTTTCGCCACCACAAGGGCAGCAGGTGCACTCATGATAGATGCAGCCATGAGGTGTCCTGCAATATTTGGAATGTCCGACAACATCTTGACATAAATAGCCATAACACCACCGGCAACCGTGGCAAACCCCCCGGTCATTATTGCCATAAGTTCAGATTTTGTCATATCGGCAACAAAAGGTCTTACCATCAGCGGCGCCTCCGTTTGCCCAACAAAAATATTGGCAGATACGCTGAGGGTTTCCGATCCACTGGTTTTCAAAGTGTTTTGCATGACACGGGCGATCCATTTCACAATCCATTGCATAATGCCCATGTGGTACAATACAGCCATTAAGGAAGAGAAAAATACAATAGTAGGTAATACCCTGAATGCAAAATTCAGCAGGGGCTCTTCCACGACGCCCATGCGAAAGGACTTAAATAAAAAGTCGCTCCCGGCATCGGAAAAACTCAACAATTTCCGAATCAATCCATCAATGGCGGCAAAAAATGGTTTACCAAATGGAGTTTTTAATATAAGTAAAGCAAATAAAATTTGCAGGGATAAACCCCAACCAACCAGTCGGTAATTGATTGCTTTTCTGTTTAAAGACATGGCATAGGCGATCGCCAGGAGAAAAATAATTCCAAGAATACCTGTAAACTGCATTATAACTCCTTCGGGGGTTCATAACAATTGCGACAGCGCGCTTCATATATATCTGTCTCACCCAGAAGAATGCGCTCGGTTTCTTCTGAAGTTCGCTGTGTGTACGTTGCGGGATTACCACATTTAACACAAATGGCACGTAATTTATCCAAATAATCAGCTTCACACATGATATCCGGCATCGGGCCAAATGGTAATCCACGGTAATCGGTGTCCAGTCCGGCTACAATTACACGTTTTTCATCTGCCGCCAATTGCTGGCATACATCGACAAGACTAGAATCAAAAAATTGTGCCTCATCAATACCAATTACCTGAGCAGTTTTCGCCAGCGTTAGTATTTCCATTGGCGATTCTATCAGATAGGAGGGCAACTTTAGCTGGTTGTGAGAAACAATATGATCAGAACTGTAACGTGTTTCCATTTTTGGCTTGAATATGGCCGTGTCAAGTTTGGCAATCTGGGCACGTCGCAGGCGCCGAATCAACTCTTCTGTTTTGCCGCTGAACATACTTCCACAGATAACTTCGATCCAGCCTGCATTACGGGGAGTAAGCGTCATGATGATACCTCAAGAATAGATTTTATTTTAGTACGTAAAATATCAATCGCCACATCATTGTGACCCCCTTCAGGGACGATGATATCGGCATAATATTTGGTGGGTTCAACAAATTCTTCATGCATCAATCGGACGGTCTTCAAATATTGGTCAATTACAGATTGTAGGGAACGTCCCCGCTCTTTCATATCGCGAGATAATCGACGAATAAACCGTATATCAGGAGGTGTATCAACAAATATTTTTATATCAAGCAATTCACGTAAAACCGAATCATGGAGAACCAAAATTCCTTCGAGTACAATCACCCTGTGTGGTTCAACCAGAATAGAATCTTTTAAACGAACATGGGATGCAAAATTGTACTGTGGGCAGTTTATCGGATTTCCACTAGCCAGATTACGGAGCTGTTCAACAACAAGTGGAAAATCGATACTATCAGGGTGATCAAAATTTTGGTTTTTTCTTTCAGTTTCGTCCAAATGAGACAAATCTTTATAATAAGAATCCTGCTCAATTATGACTACCTCACCAGGTCCAAACTCCTGCACCAACTTTTTTGAAACAGACGTTTTACCTGATCCGGTTCCTCCACTGATTCCAATTAATATTGATGAGTGTGTCATGTTTCCAGCGACGTATCGTCAAAGGCACGGGGTAGAAGCAATCTGGACGTTGTCTCCTCCACCTGATTCTTATCGTCCACCAGATAGATCGGAATATCACCACATTGTTCCCAGATAACCTGGCGACATGCCCCGCAGGGTGATCCCCCATCGCGGGTGGCAACAGCCAACGCCTTAAAAGAATGATGACCATCGGATATAGCCTTAAAAATAGCAACTCGTTCTGCACAACAGGTAAGGCTGTAACTGGCGGACTCAACATTGCATCCGCTTACGACAGCATCATTTTCCAGAAGGAAGGCAGCACCAACCTTATATTGTGAGTACGGTGCCTTGGCAAATTTCCGTGCCGATTGAGCAGCTTGAATTAGAGTATCCACGTTAAACCCTTTTAATTCGAATTTTTTGTAATGCAAAAATAAATCCCAAACCGGCAGCAAAACCACCAATATGGGCAAACCAGGCTACGCCGCCAGTTGTGTTCAATCCCAATGAACCAAGACCATTTGTTAACTGTTCCAGAAACCAAAGACCGATGACAATAAATGCTGGTACCTGAATCGTGGTGAAGAAAACAAATAAAAATACCAACACATGGACGCGGGCTGTTGGATACCTAACCAGATAGCCACCCAGCACCCCAGCTATAGCTCCGCTTGCTCCTACCATTGGAATTACGGAATGGATATTCACGGCGATCTGACTGATTCCAGCAATGATTCCGCAAAGCAAATAGAAAAACGCAAATTTAGTATGTCCCAAAACGCTTTCCACATTATCACCAAACAACCATAAAAACCACATGTTGCCAAGTATATGGAAAAAGCCACCATGGATAAACATGGATGTGAAGATAGTAATGAACGGACTGTGGGGAACAGCCAGCGACATCAAGACATCAACTCCCTGTGGATTGATTATGGATTGGCTGAAAGAATAGACAATTTGAGATGGTGCAATATCAGTAAGCATGGCTGGGATCAACCCGAAGGATAGGGTAAATGCCAAATCGCCAATTTCATTCATTCCAAACCGGTAAAGATAGACCAGAAGATTAATCCCGATAATTCCGTATGTTACATATGGAATGAGTATCTGCGGGTTATCGTCTTTGTAGGGGAAAAACATAAAGTGTAATTACAGGGGAAATATAGGAAGGAAATTCATTTGAGAATGAAATAATATGTCAGTTTATCCTGAAGAGAATTTTCTTTTGAACGGTGTGGCCCACGTTATCTTGAACAGAAACCGACAACGAATGCTGACCTGGATATAGCGGTGTGGTTAATCGATAGGATACTTCTTTCTCTACCGGTTGATATTCTGCATAGACTTTTTCATCATCAACCGCTAAATATATTGCTTCTTCTTTTGATTTTATGCCGGATAATGCGTCATCGACTTTTACACGCAATACTTCCACATCCTGATAGTGGTAATATCCTCCTTCAGCTGGAAATGAGCTAACAATAAACGGCGGGTTGTTGTCTTGGATAATAGTAACCGCATCAAGATAGTTAACAGCGGCGGTTACAATCCTCCTTCTGGGATGATTAACGGATGTGTGATATAGCCATTTTTGTTTTTTTTGATCAAAGGTGTAAACCCCAAGGAAATCTTCAAATACGTATTCATCGTTGTACATAATTCCAACCTGGACAGTGTCTCTCAAGGCGAGTGTAAACGGTTGAAGCTGGTATACATCCGATAGTTTTAGACCGGTAGCTGGGGTGACCGATTGTTCCACTTTTTCGATCCATACCGAGGTAATATCATAAAGTGATTCACCAGGGATACGCATGGAGCAACGATTATCCTGAGATAAGATGGTTGTCGTTTCACCGGGCTTTGCTAGTTGCGGTTTCCAGGCAAAATGCAGCACCTGCTGAAGATTTTGATCTTCAGCATCAGTTATGACAATGTCAATACCATTGATATTGTTTAAATAAGCGTGTTCCTGAATATCTGTAATATATGCTTGAGGTTGGATATGATGAAGAGGAACAGAGATCAACTCATTCTCCTTATTTAAATTGAGATCAAGCGCTCCATCAATAGGATTACTTAGCGTAACCTGGAGATAGAGACCTTGTCGAATATCCAGCATATCGATGTCAGCTGAAACATTGAATATATCCTTTTTTACATGTGATGGTATCCAGTTTTCCGGTTCAGAATATGCTCCCAGGCGATTTATACCAAAAACCTGCACTGGTTTACCGACCAGTTTCTCGGTTGGCAAGCTAAATGTAATTTTTTTCCCGTTTCTTTCAATGATGGTTGGAGATAGCTGTTCCTCGATTGCTCCGAAGGGGGAAAATGAATAGGGTATAATTGTGGTAAAAGGGAAATTCCCAATCGCCGGTTCGATAGAAAAAGTAACAGTGTTGTCATCCGACTGGATGGGCTCCAGTATTATTCCCGATACTGGATGATTAAACAATGTGCCATTTAATGAAGATATATTTCCCGCATGATCAGTGGCGACAATTTCAAGTGTATGGTATCCTGGAGGCAGAGAAATCAAACCCGTTTCAGATTGATCCTCAATGGATAGCGCAGGATCAGTCGGGTAACGATACAACTCATTGAACCGGCCTTCATTCAATCGTGCAAGATAATGGTCATAAGCCGTGTTGACATATCCAGTCTCTTCGTAGGGTATATGATCAAATTGAACGGAATAGGCCGTTTGCTTATCAATTGTCAATTTCAGCGAATTAATTTGATATATGTTGTTTACACCTTCTCTCTTATCATATACCAAGGCTGCCGTACTAAATGGACCTGTCAGATGGAGCGTATCAGGTAAATAATACTCTCCCTTACGATCCCTATACGGTTCAAAAACCTGCGGTAAAGGGCTGGCATTGATTCTGGTTGACATAGACCGTGGAATAAATGCAACACGCTTAAAAACGGGTGCAAGATGGTCGGACAGCTCCAACCCATGAAGCAACGGATTTAATGGCTCATCATCCAAATTTCTAATTTCAAAGTGAAGGTGAGGACCGGAAGATGATCCGGTATTTCCCGTATAACCAATGACTTCCCCTTTTGTTACTGGAAACTCATACTGAGTGAAATACTGGTACACAAAATAACTGTTTTTCTTTCGTTGATTTACTTTAAGCACGGATTCGAAGCGCGGACTAAACTTTTCTAAATGAGCGTAGACGGCTATATGACCACTTTTTGTCGTTAGATATAAAGCTTTTCCATACCCGTTGTAATTGGTGGCCATGCGCGATAAATACCCGTCATCAACAGCAACAACCGGATAACCGGTTACTTCGTTGGTCTTGATGTCTAAACCCATGTGAAAGTGGGTATCACGAAATTCACCAAAGTTAGATGATAGAAATTTACCAGCATCGGTAGGCCAGAGATAATTCTGACTCATACCAAGGGTGCATGCGGTGCACAATATTATGAGGATATTCTTACACATAATGAATGAAACAGGGATTGCAATTTATTTGAAATGATAGTTACTGAAAAGAAAAAGGCTCCATGGTGGAGCCTTTTTTAATCTGGTTCATTAAGATTGACTATTTGGAACGCAATGACTGCATTTCTTGTTGCAGTTTTTTGAAATCTTTTTTTAAGGATTCCATTTCTTCCTTTAATTTGTCAAAATCACTATTAAAATCCATGTGGTGATCCATGTCTTCATCATCACCATCGAACATAAACCATTTCATGTGATTTTTACCGGGCATTGGGACACCGGGGATATCACAGATGAATTTATCATTCCCCATCTGACGGAATGCAAATTGTGGTGTTTCAGATTCCCCAAGGACCACGCTTAAAGCTTTTTCCCGACCTTTTCTTACAGTTGTTACGGTTACTTTTTCTTCAGGTTCAAAACTGCGGATTGTTTCCTGCAATTCTTCGCGATCACCAATCCACTGGTCATTGACCTTTATAATAACATCTCCGGCCTTCAAGCCTGATTTTTCAGCTGGGCTATCATCCATTACTTCAGTAATAAGTACGCCCCCATCACCCTTGACATTGAAATAATTTCTTAATTGGTCAGTTATGTCATCGATTTTAACACCAAGATATCCGCCGGATGTTAGCATGGTTTCCCAGACCCGATGATCATCATCCATGTGCAACAAATCCAGATTAACGTCTTTTTCAGCCAACATTTCTTCGAGAGCTTTCATCTCATCTTCATTTTTTGGATTGGCTTTGAAAACCTGTTCTTCACCGTCAACATTGAGCTTGATAGTGATTTCATCGTCATTCATTTGAACATTAACATTTTTGTCTGATTCGGTGTCACTGGTTATTTGTTTTTGAATCACAAACTGTTTTTGTTGTGCGAAGGATAAACCAAGAAGGATGGTAAGGACTATAATAACTCGATTCATAAAGTCTCCTAAGTTTTTTAGCGTATACGTGAGAATGTGATCTTGGTTCCCTTCCAGAAATTCATCTGTGGATTTTATCTGAAACCTACTAAATTTATCAACCTGTAGATACACGGAGAGGACAAACAATCAATTTTTTAACACATAAGGAGCTTAATGTAATGAAGCTAAAAATGCTTGTATTTGGGACTATAATTTTGGGTTTTGGTTTAAGCCAATCGCTGGAAGAAACCCTACAACAAATGGCCAAAGACAATGCCAGAGGATATTTAGGGCCGGCTGTCACCGCGTTTGGTATGGGAGTAAACAGTGGAACATTTCATACTGCCAAACCACACAAGATGTTAGGTTTTGATGTAAAACTCAACGTTGCTGCCACCTCAATAACGGATGTTGGCCAAACATATGAATATGCAGTTCCCAATATTGACCTGGATTTTTCGATGCCTTTTGATATTGGTACTGGAACTCAAAATTTTAACATTGTGATCAATCCCGACGATGTGTATGAAGCGGATCGCGAATCATCCACATTGTTTGGTCCAAAAGAAGTAAACACTATCAATGCTGATCCCGCTTTAGCGGCGGATTTGATTGCAGAACAAATTGCAACTCAAGCTGGAAATGGAATTACTGCAGATGATATTAAAAGCATTTCGGGTTTTGATGCTGCTGTATCAGATGCAATAACAGATAATATTCCAGCCCTTACAACATTTGAGGGATTCGACCTACCCGCATTCCCAATGGTTATGCCCCAGGTTTCGGTTGGGTTACCACTGGATATCGAAGTGACATTGCGCGGATTTCCTGAGGCTGATGCTGGGGACGTTGGTAAGTTATCATTCTTTGGGTTTGGTGGTAAAATTGGTTTAAATCAGTTTATCCCAATTCCAAATATTGCTTTACCACAAATTTCTGCCGGTTATTACATGACAAATCTGAGCGTTGGTGATTTACTGTCTGCAAAAAATAGCATAATGACCTTGCAGGCCAGTAAAAGCATTCCATTCATTACGGTATATGGTGGAATTGGACTTGAAAGTTCTTCCATGGATGTTAGCTATACGTACGTTGACGAAGTGACAGACACCGAACTCCCGATTGAATTTAGCCTTGATGGAGAAAATTCTTTCAGAACCATCGTGGGTGCCAGAATTAAACTCTTCCTTTTGAGTATTAATGCTGATTATAATATTGGTGAGTTCAATACGCTTAATCTTGGTGTTGGTTTAACGCTCAGATAATCATAATTCATTATGACAAAAAGCCCCGAAATCCGGGGCTTTTTTCTTCATAGTGGTTTTGCCAGTACTACTGTTTTGATTTCTTCCCAATTCTTGTTTGATATCTGATCTACCAATTCGAATTTGAGAATATATATTCCAATTTTACACGTGTGATAATTGTCATCGAAACCGTCCCAGGTAAGGATATCCTCAGGCAGAACGGGCTGATCCCAAGCTAGCGTTTTCACTTTTCGACCTAAAATATCAAATAGCTGAATACGGGCAATGGGAGATTCAAACGGTGAAGAAAAGTGGATAGTCAATACATCTTCATAACCATCGTTATCCGGGGAAAACGGATTTGGCGTAATAGTCAGACGGTTTGATCGACTCAGTTTTTCATAATAAATACTATTCTGCTCGCCAGGCGATGCACCATATGAATTAGTATTTAATCCCCACCGCGTAGAATCTGATGAATGAAATTCTGGTCGATATTTCTCTAACGATCTTCCAGTAACAATTTTCCAATTTGTACTGTAGATCAGACTATCTATAATTGCTCCGGTATGATCATGTAAATAAAGAGCCCCACCGGAATTGCTTAAACCCGGGAATCCATTTTGCGGTATCACCCATCCGGCAGACGGGATGTGTAACGCAAACAACGAATCGCCTAATACAACCAAATAGTGAAGATCATCGAATTCGATCTCAGGTAAAATTCTGATGGAGGAGTTTGATTTACTAATTCCCCAACGTGAAAAATGCACATTTTCTTGGTTAACAATTTCAACAAATTCTGCCTGATTTTCAGCTGGATCGATCAATAATTCGTTGAACATTGCTGCCCCAAAGGGATAGGAAACTCCAATTGTATCAAGGGCAAGATTGTCAAATGGATATTCCTCTCCTATTACAAAGAAATATGCGGAAATAAAATGTTCACCGGAGGGAAGGGTTGGTAAATGTATTATTATGGTTGTGGTGTCCCTCCAGGCCAGTGTCGGGATAGACACTGCACCTATTTCTTCATCTTTTATTTCAATCGTGACTTCACCGGATATAGGCATTCGGCCAGCATTTGTACAGGTTACGGATAACAGTATTGAATCCGTAACCGACGGATAAAAAGGAGTGTGAGATCCCACCGGGTTCAGTACACCGTTATAATCAAGTAATGTAACTGAATTAATATATCCAGGAGTCATTCCTATGGATTCTGTGGATGGCTGCCAGTGATTAGGATTCGATGATTCCAGATTTGGGTAGAATTTTTCCAGTGACAATTCGGATCGTATATCCCACTCAGAATCGTATATCAAAGAATCAATTGTATGTCCCGTATGATCTACGATCTTAATGGCGTCGCCTGCATTGTTGAGCGACGGCATATTATGATCTATAAAACACCCACTATTGTTAGGGAGAATAGAAAGAATATGAGAATCGGCTGCCACCGTATAGTAGGTATTTGGCACCAATGCTATGTGCGACAGTGTTGAACCTCGTGAGCGAGAATCCCAGATTGCCCAACCATGAAGATTTACTGTATCCATGGCAACAAATTCAACAAACTCAGTCTGATCATTATTTGGTCGTGGCATGAACTCATTAATAACAACACTCTTCGATGGAAAAGAAATTCGAAGCGTATCAAAAATTGTATCGTTTAATGGAAATTGATCCACTTCCGATACCAGATGAATTTTAATTGGCCAGTTTCCACCGGGCAACGGTTGCAGTGGCAATTGAAATACAACCGTATCTGTCACCTGAATAATTACATCGAAATTGAAATAAACGTTTTCTGAGAATATTTCACATGAAATCTGATCCAGTTGAATAGCCTCGGTTCCATGATTTATTACTGGCGTCGTAAGTGTGAACGGTTGATTGGCGATCACTCGATCTGGAATTGTGGCAAGTGGGGGAAAATCAACCCCCAGATCAAACCGCCAGGGCATGACTGAGTTACGGAAACCGGGCGTTTGTCCCATCGGTAGAATATTTGTTTTCCAGTTTGATGATATCCAGGCTGCATCTGTGGGAAAGATCTTTTCCAACGATTTTCCTGATTCTATTCCCCATGCTGAAGTGTATGTTAAGGAGTCTATTAAGGTACCAAAGGGATCAAACAACCTGATCTTATCACCGGAATTATTGAGGGTGGGGAACCCAGCGATTGGCGTAATCAGGAGCGAAGAATCTGGTACGTTTATGGCATCGCTATTTCCAATCACTATGTATTGATTAGGTGAAAGGGTGGCGGGAGGGAAATAGTACCTGGTTGTATTGGCATCACTGATGGACCAATCGACTAGAAAAATCGTATCTGAGGTTGTATTTATATACTCAATGAATTCATATTGATTCTCAGATGGTATGGGAAGGAATTCGTTTAGTTGGACCATCTGATTTAAATAGCGGACACCAAAAGTCAGCAAGATAGAATTGTCATCAGGATTGCCATCTTCAGCACAACTAAACAGACACAATAGCGATTGGTATCCTGATGAGAAAACACCAGCGTTAATTGTTTTTGAAACCGTATCCAGTGGGGTAAGTTCTTCAATGTGGATAGAATTTAAAATTTGGTCATTCCACGATATCTCCAATATTCCATTCAACGTTTCCAAACCGACATTGGTAATTGCAATCTGAATGTAAAGTGAATCTGATATCAGGATGGAATCATTCATGACATGCGAAAGATCGGCAACTATTCGACCATCTGTTTGGTGGGGAAATACGCTGTTGACGAAGCCAGGTGAGCCAAGACTGTCAAGGCTCGTTATCCAATTTGCAGGTGTGCTGGGTTGATCAAGACGAATCCGTTCTATTGAATAGCCATCATTTGCAATATCATCCCAACCAATTGAATCAATAACCGTACCTGAGGAATCAATAATAAACAAAGAGTCTGAAGCTGAGAGTCCATTTCCGATGCTAGCATCATCTACATAGAACATGGGTGTATATTCTGGAATTAAGGACTGATATATTCCAGAGCCAGCAATATAATCACCTTCCATAATGAGAAAATATGATTGGGGTGACACGATAAAATTCCAATTCGTATCCACCAAAAAGTCTGAAGTATATTTATCCTTCAAACGCCAATTATTTAGAGATATTGTATCAGAGGATGTATTGAAACATTCCACAAATTCATTTGGCGAATCGGTTCCGGGAAGGTCATACATTATCTCTGTAAATATCACCTGACCATGTAGTTGGCACATTACAACAAATATAGATAAATAATAACGATAATACATTATGGTTCGTTAGAATATAACAGCGAACCTAGTGTGTTTTTATAAAATTCTCAATTCTTTCTTTCAAATCATTGCGTGTGTCGCGATAACGCGGTAAATATTCTTCGGTAGCTTGCCATCCGACAAACGGGTCATCGATACTCCAGTGTATTCTTTCCACATCACCGGGGAAAGTTGGGCATACGTTTTTCGCATTATCGCAAACGGTAATGACTATTTCAATACCACTATTGAGATAATCATCCATTGAATCTGAGGAGTGATGAGAAATATCAATTCCCCATTCTGCGAGTACAACAACAGAGGCGGGATGAACCCGACTGGGGTGAGAACCGGCACTGTAGACATCAAACCGATCTCCAGCCATATCCCGCAACAAGCCGTGGGCCATTTGTGAACGGCAAGAATTTCCCGTGCAGATGAAAAGTACCTTTTTCTTTTTTGTGACCGAATTGTTCATATTTCAGTACAGGAAAATAATATGTGTAGAAATCTGGAAACAATGCTGATATCATTTTGTACGTCATCTTAAAAGAAAAAAATGATTTTATCCGCCCACCCAACCGCCCCAAATTACCTCATGCGAAACAGGCAACCGGCGATTCTTTACCTTGAGGATGGTCGGTTTTTTTCTGGATTTTCATTTGGCGCAAGTGGCGAGACAAGTGGAGAATTATGCTTCAATACGGGTATGACCGGCTATCAGGAAGTGTTAACGGACCCATCCTATTGCCGACAAATCGTGACAATGACATGTCCCCATATTGGCAACTATGGTATAAACGATGAAGACCGTGAGTCTCATAAAATTCAGGTGGCGGGTTTTGCTATTAAGGAGGAATCAGAGATACCATCGAACTGGCGTTCTACAATATCGATAGGCTCGTACTTAAGAAAACATCAGATCGTTGGAATTCAGGGAATTGATACGCGGTCACTCACAAAACACTTGCGTGAAAACGGGGCCATGAACGGCATTATTTCAACCATTGATTTGGATACAGATAGTCTGCAGAATAAAGTTTCACGCTTTCCATCCATGGGTGGCCAGGATTTAGTACAATTCGTTACCTGCAAGAAAAAATATAATAGACAGAAAAAGAGCCATGGCACATTTAAAGTTGCAGTATTGGATTTTGGCATTAAATGGAATATTCTTCGTTTGCTGGAGGATACTGGTTGCAACATTACAGTTTATCCCGCAAGTGTTACATCAGACGAAATATTGGCTGCAGACCCAGATGGAGTTTTTTTATCAAATGGACCAGGTGATCCGGCGGCTGTGACCTATGCGATTAATACTGTAAAAAATCTGCTGGGTAAAAAACCCATATTTGGAATTTGTCTTGGACATCAAATACTGGCATTGGCTGTTGGCGCCAATACATATAAATTGAAATTTGGGCATCGTGGATGCAATCATCCCGTTAAACAATTAGATACAGGGAAAATAGAAATCACAAGTCAAAATCATGGTTTCGCAATTGATTTGGATTCGTTGCCAGATACCGTATCTCCAACACACATGAATTTAAACGACAATACATGTGAAGGTATTCGCTGCAGGGATATCCCAGCTTTTTCTGTGCAATACCATCCGGAAGCGTCTCCAGGACCCCATGATTCACGCTATTTATTTAAGTCCTTTACCCATTTAATGGAAAATCAAAATCCCACATGAGCACGGTCATTGAAATAAAGAATGTTTCCAAATCATTTGGCAAGCTTAAAGCTGTATATGACCTGTCCTTTCAGGTCAGAGCTGGTGAGGTGTTTGGATTTCTAGGTCCGAACGGAGCTGGAAAATCCACGACGATTCGTATGATGCTCGATTTAATCCAACCAGACCAGGGAGATATTTTAATTGATGGTGTTTCAGTGGTACAGAAACACAGCAATGCCCTAAACCCGATTGGCGCACTAGTGGAGGAACCGGATTTTTACAAACATTTATCGGCCCGGAAAAATCTGGAAATGCTGGCGAGAATGGAAGGAGTTCCAGTAAAGCGCGCTGGTGAAGTGCTGGACTGGGTTGGCCTGTCAGACCGTGCAGGAGACAAAGTAAAAGCATTTTCCCATGGTATGAAACAACGACTGGGAATTGCTCAGGCATTGTTGAAATCGCCAAAAGTTTTGGTTTTGGATGAACCGACCTCAGGATTGGATCCAAAACGCATGAAGCAAATACGGGATTTAATACTGAATTTAAAGGAACAGGGCATGACCATATTTCTGTCCTCCCATTTGCTTCATGAAATCGAATTGGTTTGCACTGCTGTGGCAATCGTAAACCACGGACGATTAAAAATTTCTGGCCCACTTCATGATTTAATGAGTGACGGCCGAGGCGTATCTCTCACCATACAGGTAAATCAGGTTGAACAGGCGGCTGCATTGCTAATGGAAAGAAAGGATATCCGTGAGTTAGCCCAAACACCAGATGGATTAACCTGTTGGACACCACCGGAATCACTGGCAGATATCAATCGAGCACTGGTTCAGCAGGGCATGGATGTGACACGCTTTTTGCCAAGGACCTCTCTGGAAGAATTTTATTTATCCGTGATTTCAGAGGATGATCATTAAATGATAAGGCTTATTCATAACGAGGTTCTCAAAATTGCCGGAAAGTGGCGTTCCTATATCGGATTTATTTTAATTGGTATCCTCATGCCTCTCATTTTATGGGGATTTTCAAAGGGTGGTGACGCTATTCAGCGTGAACAACTGGGTTCAATGTCCGATTCATTCGTTGTCGTTGGATCGGTGGTAAATGGTTTCTTGGCCACGTGGATTGTTATGAATTTTCTTTGGGTTCATGTGCCATTCTTAATCATGCTAGTGTCAGGAGATATTGTTGCGGGCGAAGGTCAATCGGGGACATTCAGGATTTATCTGACGCGATCCGTTTCACGCCTGAAAATTATTCTATCCAAATGGCTAACAACACTGGTATATATCATGGCACTTTTGGTGTTCGCATCCCTGATGAGCCTCGGATTGGGTACCTTGTGGCTTGGTTTGGGTGACTTGGTGGTTTTCCATGAAGGCATACTCATTCTCCCCTGGGATATGGCTTTCTGGCGTTTTTCCCTGGCCTTTTGGCTTGTACTCTCGGCAATGCTCACCGTAAGTACATTGTGTTTCATGTTTTCTTCAATGGTCAACAACGGTATCGGCCCCATCGTTGGCGGGATGGCCATTTTAATTGTCGGTTTAGCTATAGCCAATATACCATTAACTTTTTTTGAAACCATTCGGCCCTATCTGTTTACATCCTATCTGGATATTTGGAAAAAGGCCTTTTTTGAACCGATACCATGGGGTGATATTGGATTTAATCTCGCAATTTTAGCGGGTCACACTTTCCTCTTCCTAATCATTGCCATACGTCATTTTACAAAAAAGGATATCCTGACATGAAACGCACCATTTTTATCCTCATTTTCAGCTGTACCTTTGGTCTTTGTCAGGAAATTCCCCCGGTCACAGAATTGGTAAATAATATTTCAGCTCAATTTGAAAGAATTGAGGATTATTCAGTCAAAGTAAAGATATCTGTTGATATGCCTCTGTTTAGAATGCCTCGGAAGCGCATTGAGCTCTATTACAAAAAACCCGACAAATTGAAAATTGAATCAGACGGCTTTGCTGTTGTGCCACGATCAGGATTGACGATATCTCCTGATATGTTTTTATCCCAACTGGAATCAGTAACGGTGGTCCGGGACGAAACCGGGGGATACTTTGTCACCGGGAATGTGCTTGCCGATTCTCTTGATTTCCCCGTATCCGGCGCATCCGACTCAACGGAAGTTTCCATTACCGTTCATGTTAAAAGCAATCCATGGGTGATTGACCGTGTCGAGGCTGTTTCGGATACTGCCACCGTATTTGCGATTAAATCAGAATACGAAGAAGTCACACCGGAAATATGGATGCCAGTTCTTACCCATATACAGATTCAGTTTCCAGATATGGATCAGAACATTATGCAGCAGCATGGACCAGCCCAAATGTTGGAATTATCGAAAGAACCAGCAAAAGAAGGTGAAATAAAAATTGAGTACTATAAGTACAAAATTAACAAGGGAATCAGAGATTCATTTTTTAATAATGCCGATAAATATTTTTAACTCGCCAGCGGATGCCAAAACGAACCGATTTTGAATCCATATTAATTATTGGAGCCGGACCGATTGTGATCGGTCAGGCTTGTGAATTTGATTATTCCGGTACCCAGGCTACCCGTGCTTTAAAAGAAGAAGGATACCGCGTAATTCTGGTGAACTCCAATCCGGCCACAATCATGACCGATCCAACCCTTGCTGATCGCACGTACATAGAACCTCTGACTGTTGATTATATAGCGGCGATTATTGAAAAAGAGAGGCCCGATGCTCTTTTACCTACCGTCGGGGGTCAGACAGCGCTAAATATGGTGATGGCATTGCATACATCCGGCATTCTGGAAAAATACCAGGTTCAATTAATCGGCGCTCAAATAGATACTATTGAAAAAGCGGAAGACAGGGAGAAATTTAAAGCGACCATGGATGCGGTTGGGATTTCCACAGCCAAAGGCGGATTTGTCCGATCTGCCGAAGAGGCGAACACGCTAATGGGTAGCATGGATTATCCAGTGATCATTCGGCCTTCGTTTACGTTGGGCGGATCCGGTGGCGCTACCGCCTACAATGGTGATGAATTTCACGCTCTTTTAGAAAACGGACTTAGTGCCAGCCCAATTCATGAAGTACTCATTGAAGAATCATTGCTGGGTTGGAAAGAGTTTGAACTGGAAGTCATTCGGGACAAGGCAGACAATGCAATTATCATTTGCTCCATTGAGAATATTGATCCCATGGGGATTCATACTGGCGATTCCATAACAGTTGCTCCGGCAATGACCCTCTCGGATAAGGAATATCAGCTAATGCGAAATTGGGCAATCTCATGTCTTCGTACAATTGGTGTTGAGACGGGAGGATCAAATGTCCAGTTTGCGGTAAATCCAGAAACCGGACGAACAATTATTATTGAAATGAATCCTAGGGTGAGCCGCTCATCCGCATTGGCCTCCAAAGCGACCGGATTTCCCATTGCAAAAGTAGCGGCAAAACTGGCAGTAGGATATACACTTGATGAATTGCCCAATGAGATTACGGGGGAAACGCTGGCCGCATTTGAGCCGGTAATAGATTATGTGGTAACCAAAATTCCTCGTTTTGATTTTGAAAAATTCCCATCTGCGTCCGGCCACCTTGGGGTGCAGATGCAGTCCGTTGGCGAAGCGATGGCCATCGGTCGAACATTTAGAGAATCGCTGCAAAAAGCTTTTCGATCTCTGGAAGTTGGCCTTGATGGTTTGGAGCCCAGACCACTGGCCGCAGGGGATCCGGATGTGAGCCGTGGACGCGCACTGGATATGACCACCTTGCGCTATGCCACGACATTTAGATTGCTAAAAATAAAACAGGCATTTATCGAAGAGAGAACAGTGGAAGAGATACACAACCTAACCCATATCGATCCATGGTTTCTTCATCAAATAAAAATCATTGCCGAACTGGCCGGTTCACACCATGGGCTGCAGGAATTCAAATCAAATGGATTTTCAGACAAACAACTAAGTCGATTCTTTGGGCAAACTGAGGGAAAAATTCGTTTGGACCGCATTAAAAAAAATATTGTACCTGTGTACAAAACTGTGGATACCTGCGCTGCAGAATTCGACGCAAAAACCCCCTATTGTTATTCCACGTATGAGGAAGAACATGATATCGCTCCTCTGGCGGGAAAGAAAGTCATGATTCTGGGTGGCGGCCCAAATCGTATCGGGCAGGGAATCGAATTCGACTATTGCTGTGTTCAGGCCGTATTTGGTTTAAAGGAACTGGGTTTTAAAACCATTATGGTAAACTGCAACCCTGAAACGGTTTCTACTGATTTTGACTTAGCTGACCGGCTGTATTTCGAACCAGTCACACTGGAAGATGTCCTTAATATTGTTGATTTCGAAAATCCAGATGGTGTATTAATACAATTTGGCGGTCAAACACCATTAAAAATCGCCCAGGCCTTGCATACCTCCGGTGTACCAATCTGGGGAACATCTCCAGACAATATTGATCTGGCGGAGGACCGGGAAAAATTTGGCGCGATCTTAGATAAGCTTGGCATCAACAAACCGCGCTATGGAACCGGTAGATCTCTTGAAGAAGTCATTTCTGTTGCGGAAAAAATTGCATATCCTATTTTGGTACGCCCCAGTTACGTGTTAGGCGGACGCGCCATGGAGATTGTATACAGTACGGATCAATTGGTTGATTATGTTGCTCGGTCAGCAGAGGTTACCCGCGGGCACCCCATTTTAATTGATGAATTTTTAGAGGATGCTTTTGAATTTGATGTGGATGCCCTTTGCGATGGTACACAAGTCCACATAGGTGGTGTGATGCAGCACATTGAGGAGGCCGGAATCCATTCGGGAGATTCTGCCTGCGTGTTGCCACCTTACAAAATTCGCTCAAAAACACTGGAGGAAATCGTACACATAACAACCCAACTTGCATTGGAGTTACATGTAAAAGGGCTCATTAATCTGCAATTTGCATTCAAAGAGGACACACTTTATGTTCTGGAAGTAAACCCACGTGCCAGCCGTACAGTCCCCTTTGTGAGCAAGACAACCAATGTACCGTTGGCAAAATTGGCTGCCCAGATTGCTGCTGGCGTATCTCTTGACGCCATCAATCCGCCGGTTTGGCATCACCAGAAGCATGTAGCCGTTAAAGAAGCTGTTCTTCCCTTCAATAAATTTCCAAACGAAAGTTTATTTTTAGGCCCTGAAATGAAATCTACCGGCGAAGTGATGGGAATTTCCCAGGGGTTAGGAGATTCATATGCACGGGCATCTTTGGCCGCCGGGAATCAGTTACCCCAAAATGGTCAGGTATTCATATCTGTGAATGATCATGACAAGCTTACCGTCATTCCCATCGCCAGGGATCTGGTCGAAATGGGATTTGCGCTGGTGGCGACAACCGGAACAGCAACAGAACTCAACCGTAACGGTATTGCCACGGGTAAAATATTTAAGGCAGGGGAGGGGCGACCCAATGTGGTGGACGGCATAAAAAACGGTGAGATTCATCTGGTTATTAATACTCCTCTTGGAAAACAATCGCGCTATGATGAAGAAGCCATAGGGAAAGCATGTATTCAAAAAGGCATCAATGCTATCACAACATTATCAGGTGCACAGGCAGCGATCAGAGCGATGAGAACAAGGGACAAAATTATTGTCAGGTCATTGCAGGAATATTATCAAACATAAAGGACAGGAATGGATCATAAAACAATTGTAATAACGGGAGCAACGGATGGCATTGGTAAAGAAACGGCATTTGAACTGGCTCATGAAAACACATCCCTGATATTGGTGGGAAAAAACACAGACAAAGGCAACGCGGTAATGCAGGAAGTACAATCGACAACATCCAACGATCGGATACATTTTTATACCGCTGACTTATCACAGATGGCTCAAATCAGGAGGCTTGGTGCAAGCCTGAAAAAGGATTTTGATCGAATTGATGTGCTCATCAATAATGCTGGATGCTATTTTGCAAAATACGAAAACACTTCAGAAGGACTGGAAAAAACATTTGCACTTAACCATATGAATTATTTTTTATTATCCAAAGAATTGCTTCCGGTCATGAAAGACGCACCTGCGGGAAGGATTATCAATGTCGCATCGGATGCTCACCGTGGGAAAAAAATGGACTGGAATAATGTGCAGGGTGATAACGGCTACCATGGTTGGCAGGCATATGGCAGATCAAAACTCATGAATATTATGTTTACCTATGAACTGGCCAGACGCATCTCCGGTGGATCTGTGACGGCAAATTGTCTGCATCCCGGGTTTGTGAAATCAAAATTTGGTGAAAACAATTCTGGTGTTGTCGGGTGGGGAATGAAACTGGCGAAAGCCGCCGGTGCAATTAGTCTCCATAAAGGTGCTGAAACCAGTGTTTATCTGGCGCTATCGTCGGAAGTTGAGAATGTATCCGGTAAATATTTTGTAAAAAAGCGTGAGGCCCAAAGTAGTGTTGAATCCTATAATAAGGACGATTGGAAACAATTGTGGGAATTAACCGAAAAGATAATTTCTAGTTAGATATACAGTCACTTGCATCGATAAAAATTGTAGAGGCTCATGAAAAAGGGTCTGCACAATGATACGCCAGGTGGCATTTGGTTTCACCCTCCATTCTCCCGAAATTCGCCCCCCAAATTCGAACCCAAATATTCATGAATACACAAACCAGAACCATTGCATTTCATACGTTAGGATGCAAATTAAATTTTTCAGAGACAGCCACTATCTCCAGGGATTTCTCTGAAAGAGGATTTAGAATTGTTCCAGTGTACGAACGAGCTGATATCTATGTCATTAACACCTGCTCCGTTACGGATAATGCGGATAACGAATGCCGAAAGATTGTACGGCAGGTTAAACGTCGCAATCCTGAATCCATCGTTGCACTGGTAGGTTGTTTTGCCCAGCTAAAACCGGATGAATTAGGGGAGACGGCGGGGGTTGATATAGTACTTGGGACTGGTGAAAAATTTCGTCTTTTGGAGGCAGTGGAATCCTACAACATACAGAAATCTACAGTCGTTCTTCATTCCAATACTGCCGATCTGGATACATTTTCTCCATCACACTCGGCTAATGAGCGTACCAGGGTATTTTTAAAAATCCAGGATGGCTGTGATTATCCCTGCACCTACTGCACCATACCTGCGGCTCGCGGAAAAAGCAGGAATGATTCCATTAAAAATACGATGAATCAGGCCAGAAAAATTGCCAGTACCGACGCTCGGGAAATCGTATTAACCGGAGTAAATATTGGAGATTTTGGTGTCTCTACCGGTGAAACGTTTCTGGATTTAATACAGGAACTTGATACGTTGGATGGGATTGATAGAATTCGCATATCTTCGATTGAACCCAATTTGTTAACGGATGAAATCCTGGACTTTGTTAATCAATCCAACTTATTTGTTCCCCACTTCCATATGCCTTTGCAGTCAGGCTCCAATAAAATTTTATCCGATATGAAACGACGATATAAAAAAGAAGTATATGCCGACCGGGTAGCGTCTATCAAGAAACGCTTTCCCGGGGCCTGTATTGGAGCTGATGTCATTGTGGGATTTCCTACGGAAACGCAATCCTGGTTTGAGGAAAGTTATTTGTTTATCACAGATCTGGATATTGAGTATTTACATGTTTTCTCATATTCGGAACGACCGGGGACTGCTGCAGCATCCATGGCGTCGGTTGTATCGGTAGAAGAGAAAAAGGAACGGAGTAAGAGGCTCAGGATATTATCGGAGAAAAAACGATCATTCTTCCATGAAAAAAATATATTAAACACAACGTCTGTACTTTTTGAAACATTCCAAGATGGGTTGTTATCCGGCCATACGCCAAATTACATTCAGGTACAATCCGCCGGTGATCCTTCACGTATCAATCAGATCGTCCCGGTGAGACTGGAGAAAAACCATGGCAGACACATGGTTGGAACACTGCTTGTAACCTCATGATCAGAATAGATTCAATATGGAAAGAATTTCCCGATAAGCAGCTTTTCAAATCGCTCACGCTTACCATCAAGTCTGGAATGCGAATTGGTTTGGTCGGCGCAAATGGCACCGGAAAAACAACCCTGTTGCGCATGATATTAAATATGGAATCTCCCGATGCCGGTTTAATTACAACCGATAAGAACCAACGTCTTGGGTATTTACCACAGGATATTGTAGCCGGCTCCGGAAAGTCCATTCTACAAGAAGTGTTATCCACGTGGCCGGAAGTGAGCGATTTGGAAGAGGATATTTATCAATTGTCGCTTGTGGTTGCAGAAGACCCTGACAATAAGACAAAACTGGAGGAATTAGGGAAACTGCAACAGAAGTTTGAAGCGCTGGATGGATGGAATCTGGAAGGCAAAGCAAAAAAATATTTAAGTGGCTTAGGATTTCAGCCGGATCAATTCCATCATACAATGGACATGTTAAGCGGTGGTTGGAGAATGCGGGTGGCTTTGGCAGGAATCCTTGTTAAACAGCCCGATTACCTGTTGCTGGATGAACCAACCAACCATCTTGATTTGGGCGCAACAATTTGGTTGGAAACATTTTTGGATGAATGGAAGGGCGGATTATTAATGATAAGCCACGATCGAGCATTCCTTGATCGATCGGTGAATTATATTCTGGAACTGGAAAGGGGAAATGGTACCTTGTATAAAGGAAATTTCACCGGTTATAAAGTGGAAAAAGCACAACGACAGGAATTGCAGTCAGCAGCGTATAAAAATCAGCAGAAGAAAATTAAGGATACGGAAAAATTTATTGAGCGATTCCGCTACAAAAATACCAAAGCCACTCAGGTGCAAAGTAGAATTAAGATGCTGGACAAACTGGAAAGGGTAGAGGCTCCTGAAGAATCAAATACATTCATTGCAGTTCGCATTCCACAACCGGATCGTGGCCCACTAAAAGTTGCCGAGTTTAGCTCAGCCAAAAAGGCATATTCCACTTTGGAAGTTTATTCAGATTTAAACCTTACAATTGAGCGCGGTGAAAAAATTGGCCTGGTCGGTCCAAATGGAGCCGGTAAATCGACATTGTTAAAAATGCTGGCGGGAGTGGAGAAGCTTTCCGGTGGAATTCTAAAATACGGACCGGGCGTACAGACAGCATATTTTGCACAACATCAGCTTGAGATATTGAATCCGGATAAAACAATATTTGAGAATATTCGGAGCATTTCCAAGGGATGGTCCGAGCAGGAAATCCGTACATATTTAGGTGGATTTTTGTTTATTGGGGATACAATTGATAAATTGGTGAAAGTGCTATCAGGTGGTGAAAAATCGAGGCTGGCATTGGCGCGAATGTTGGTGGAACCGGCACAATTACTTCTATTGGATGAACCAACAAATCATTTGGATATGGTTTCCCGCGATGTGGTGATCGATGCGCTACGGGGATATGAGGGAACTATTGTTTGCATATCCCATGATCGTCATTTTTTAAATACAATTACTAATCGGACCATTGAAGTGACCCAGGGACACCTAACCATTTTCACTGGCAATTACGATTATTATCAGTGGAAGAGTTCATCCACAGAAGAAAAAAATGAAAATGCGATAGAGCCTGAACAAAAAACGCCATCAAACGATCAGCAATTGAATTATCGCACCAGGAAAAGGATGAAAAACAGGATAAGACAAATTGATTTACTGTTAAGAAAAATTGAACAGGAAATTGAAAAATTGGAACTGGAATTGGTTTCACCTTCCATCGCCAGCGACTATGAGAGACTCAATAGCACATTATCCACAAAAGAGATGCGGGAAACGGAATATTTTAGTCTGTTAACAGAAAAAGAAGAACTGGAAAATCGCGTTATTGATTGAAATGCTTCCCGATAAATACATCGGGAAGCATTTCGGACAGCTAGAAAATATTTTCGAAATCCGGAAGTTCTCCAGCAGGTTGCTTTGTTAAATAGTTCTTTTTATACGTTTCAAAATTCGGAGTTTGTACATCTCCGTACATTTTCAATTCTGCTTTCCGGCGAATTTTCCACGCCAGGTGCAAAGCTTCTATTTCGCCATATTTATTTATGGAAAAACTTTTGGTACGTACAACGTTTTTTCTTGGTCGCCATGTGACTTGGAAAAACTCACTGTCATTTCCAGAATTGGTGTGAATTTTGGTCCGTGATATCCCGATGATGCCGGTTTTATTTCTAACATCAGATATCACCCGGCGCCGGGCATTCACTGCTTCAGGGTGTTTTTTGTTTCTTTCCGCTATTGTTTCTTCAAGATATGCTTTGGCGGCTTGAAGAGATTTCCGCTTACCACCGTACTTATTATCATTAAAATATTTGTTCGCGTATACTTGACTTTTCAGGTACACTCGAGCGAACCAGCCGTGCATGTTTTTTGCTTTGCTATCAATTCGGCTAATACCCTTGTGAGTATTGTTACCCATTGGTAGTACTCCTTTCAGAGAGGGGAGAAATTCCCCAGAGATATGTTTGCTAAGTCATTGAAATATAACAAAAATAGTAGCGTTTAGAAAGGAATCGTGAACATATAGACTCGATTATTTAACGATAATCATCTATCGGAGGGCATGCACATACAAGATTTCTATCTCCAAAGGCATTATCAATTCTTGCAGAGGCCGGCCAGAATTTGAATTTTTCCAGTTCAGGTGTTGGATACGCTGCTACCTTGCGGGTGTAGGGATGTTGCCAGTCGTCGGACGAAATTTCTATCGCAGTGTGAGGTGCATTTTTTAATGGATTGTCCTGCGCGTCTGATTTTCCTGATTCAATATCTTTTATTTCTTGATAGATGCTGATCAAGGCATTGCAAAATCGATCCAGTTCAACTTTAGATTCGCTTTCAGTGGGCTCAATCATGAGAGTTCCGGGCACAGGAAAAGACATGGTAGGTGCGTGAAAGCCGTAGTCCATGAGGCGTTTGGCAACATCTTCTTCGGTTACGCCACTTGATGTTTTGAATGGCCGTAAATCAACAATGAATTCATGCGCAATTCTTCCCTTATTCCCAGTATAAAGAATTGGAAAATATTCCTCCAAACGCTTAGCCATATAATTGGCATTCAGAATCGCGACTTTTGATGCCTGGGTTAAACCATTACCACCCATTAGTGCCATATACATCCATGAGATTAACAAAATACTGGCGCTGCCCCAGGGTGCTGCCGCCACAGGTGAAATACCAGATTTTCCTCCAGTTGTGACCATGGGATGGCTTGGTAAAAAAGACTCCAGCTCTTTAGACACACAGATTGGACCCATACCGGGCCCGCCGCCACCATGCGGAATGGCGAACGTTTTATGAAGATTGATGTGAACCACATCGGCACCGATTTCTCCCGGTCGACACAGCCCAACCATGGCATTTAGATTCGCCCCATCCATATATACCAAACCACCATGCGCGTGTACAATTTCACAGGCCTCACCGATTCCTTCTTCAAAAACTCCATGGGTAGAGGGATAGGTTACCATAAAAGCTGCTAATCTATCCCGATTATCATCTGCTTTTTTTCTCAGATCATCCAGATCGATATTGCCGTAATCGTCACAGTCTACAATGACAACATCCAACCCTGCCATGATGGCGCTGGCCGGATTTGTGCCATGGGCCGATGCAGGAATAAGACACACATTTCGCTTGATATCATTTTTATCCAGATGATACTTTCGTATGACCATTAGACCTGTATATTCCCCCTGGGCTCCGGAATTGGGTTGCATTGATACTCCGGGCAAATCGGTGATTTCTCCAAGCCACTGACTAAGTTCATGAATTATATTTGCGTATCCGCTTGCTTGGTCGGCGGGTACAAATGGATGCAATTGCGCAAACTGAGGCCATGAGAGTGGTTCCATTTCTGTGGTTGCGTTGAGTTTCATCGTGCAGGAGCCAAGCGGAATCATACTGGTTCCCAGTGATAAATCTTTTGCTTCAAGACGGCGAATGTAGCGAAGCATTTCCGTCTCCGTGTGATAACTATTGAAAACGGGATGTGTCAAATAGGTTGATTTTCGCTGAAATATTTTATTGATTGGTGCTGCAGGTTTGTCTAACAGGTGCGCCGCTTTTTGTTGGATACCAAAGACATCCAACAGACGTTGCAATTGGTCACTATTGATTGATTCCCCCAATGCAATGCCGATGGAACCATCAGGATAGTAGTACAAATTGATTCCCTGGCCGACTGCCGCTGATTTCAACTCATTTTGTGATAATCCATTAAGTCTGATTCGTAGTGTATCAAAAAATTGATCATGCAATAGCGTATGGCCGGCAGTTAGTAGAGCGCCAGCCAATGCGGCAGTATGCTTGTGAATCGATTGGGCGATAGCCTTTATATTTTCAGGGCCATGATACACGGCATACATACCTGCCATTATTGCCAAAAGAACCTGGGATGTACAAATGTTTGAGGTTGCTTTTTCTCTTCGGATATGTTGTTCCCGAGTTTGTAAAGCCATCCTAAGGGCTGGATTGCCCTGACGATCGACGCTGACACCGATTATACGACCCGGAACCTGACGTTTGAAGACATCCCGTGTTGCAAAATACGCCGCATGCGGACCACCGTACCCCAATGGTACACCAAAGCGCTGTGTACTTCCGACTACAACATCCGCACCAAATTCGCCGGGGGGTACTAGCAGAGCGAGACTTAAAATGTCCGCTGCAATAATGATATGAGCACCATAATCATGGGTGCTATCACAAAAGTCGCTGTAATCCAGAACGGCACCGCTCGCATTGGGGTATTGTAATAAGGCCCCAAAAAAAGTGTCATCGAGTGCTATTTCGGAATGATTACCAACTACTATATCAATCCCAAGCGGCAGAGCACGGGTCCTGATGACAGACATTGTCTGCTGAAAAACTTCGTTTGATACAAAAAATTTCTTACGGACTTCTTTGCGTTGAGCACGGAATAACATGATCATGGCTTCAGCGGATGCAGTTGCTTCATCCAGCAAGGATGCATTGGCCACTTCCATGCCGGACAAATCCATAATCATGGTCTGGAAATTGAGCAAGGCTTCCAGCCTTCCCTGGGATATTTCAGCCTGATACGGTGTGTATTGGGTATACCATCCGGGGTTTTCCAGAATATTGCGACGGATAACACCCGGTGTTATGGTGTCATAATATCCCTGACCAATGTAGGTGTGAAATACCTGGTTGTCGTTAGCAATGGTGGATAAATACGCAAGCAATTCCTGCTCGTTTTTATCTGCATTCCATTCCAGCTTATGTCGAGTGCGAATATATTTCGGAATAGTCTCGTTTACCAACGAATCCAATGCTGTCAATCCAAGATAATCGAGTAATTGCTTCTGATCTGTATCTGTAGAACCCAGATGGCGATAAAGGAAATGTTTGCTCATATGTTTTTACTGAATGTTAGATGTGGATAAAAGATCCTGCTATCGGCAGGCGGAAATTTAACTGTAGATTTGTAACTTTGTGGCATCGAATACAGGGAAATTCGATTTTTGAGCGCGTAATTACTTGTGAGGGGAGAATCAAGGCATGCGGGAACATATTTTAATAATTGACGATGATGAGCAATTTGTAAAACAAATATCCCATTTTCTTATTGATGCCGAATTTGATGTCACATCAATGAGCGGTGATAATGATTTGGAGAAACTTTTGGATAAGGTTTTCCAGATTTCACCAGATCTCATTTTGTCGGATATATCCATGGTGCCCAATGGATTCGAACTTTTATCTGCATTGAAAAGAGATTCACGATTACGAATGACGCCCTTCATCTTTATTACCGGTGTCAATGTGGAAGATAATATGATAAAAGCATATTCAGGTGGCGTGGATAATTATATCGTTAAACCAATCCAATATGAAGAATTAATCGTAAAGGTGAAAGCAGTTATGGATCGGCAGAAAGAAATGAGCGAGGCCATGTATCTGGATCCGCTGACGGGTATTTACAACCGACGATATTTCAATCAGGAATTGAAACGCCAAATTAAATTGCACGAAAGACACGGAGATGAGTTTACCCTGGGTATTATCGATTTGGATTATTTTAAATTGGTAAATGACAAATACGGACACACTGCAGGAGATAGATGCCTGGTTTCGTTTTCCCAGATTGTACTGGATGAGATACGTAGTACGGATATATTTGCCCGCTGGGGAGGGGAAGAATTCGTACTTATTCTGGAACGGGCACGCTTGAAAGGATCCGTAAAAACGATGAATAAAATTTTAGAGCGCATTAAATCACATACACTCTTCACAGTAAAAGAGGATGAAGTGCGCATTTCGTTTAGTGCGGGACTCTCCCAATATCCTGTTCATGCAACCGAACCATTAGAACTGATTAATGCAGCTGACCAGGCTGTATATGCCGCGAAGGCCGCCGGTCGATCGTGCATCAAAGTCTACGAATTCAACCAATAGACTTTTCAATCGCCCAGAACAGTACATACGTTTGGCGACCTGTATCTTCAAGCAATTGAGACTGAATAATTTTTAGGATATATTTCCATCTGGTGGAAATAGGATGGACATCAGAAACTACTCTACGCGTGATATGTAGCACGCAATCGCCCTATTACCCTGAATAGATTAACCGATGCCCAAAATGGAAAAATTTTTATTACAACAGTCTAAAGATCCAACGAAAAAGGATAAACAGCAACCAATGAAGCGGAGCGCGAAAATTTTATTGGTTGTTATGCCTTTCCTTTTGGGTATTGTGCTATCACAACCCGCAGGGTTTGAAAGGCGGATATTGTTGGAAATTAATCCTGCAAACGTAAGTGGGATAACAGATTTAATCAATTTTCCTCTGCTGGTGAGTTTCACACATAACGATCTGCGAACAACAGCTAATGGAGGGGATATGCAAAATCCGAGCGGTTTTGATATCTTTTACACGGCGGGTGATGGGTCTACTCCCCTGGAGTTTGAAATAGAGGAATATGACGGAGCAACAGGAACAATCATTACCTGGGTAAAAATTCCAGCATTGTCAGCAACAGCAACGACTGGTTTGTATTTGTATTTTAGCAATTCATCGGTATTTACCAATCCTTCTTCTGCAACCGTTTGGGACACCAATTATATGGCAGTGTATCATTTCCAAAACGATGTTAACGATGACGGACAAAATGGTAACGATTTAATCGATTATAGTACATCGACAAATTTGAATGGAAAAATTGGAAACGCGAGAGAATTTACCGGTGTAGGCGATTATCTGGAGGACCCAGATGCGGAAGATGTCTATTTAAATGGATTGGATAGTCTTACAATATCGGCATGGGTGAAAGCAAACAGTATAGGCAATGATGGCGGAATCATGTTTGGTAGAAATCCATCGAGTCCCGGCAATGATAACAGGATAGGAATTCGATATGATGCGTCGGGATATGGTGGTACAAATATCATTAAAATTGCTATTCGCGTGAATGACAATGGCACCAAAAAGAATATGCGCAGGAATAGTCTAAACAATGTTCAAACTACAAATTGGCAACATATTGTACTTACCTGGGAAAATGGAATAGTCCCGAACCTTTATATTGATGGTAGCTTGAGTCATGGGTCGTACTCTTCATCCGCATTTGCCGGCGTTACTGCTTCGAATTCCACATTAATGGTAGGACGTTCATCCCGGGACGGTCCAACAACCTCCTGGGATGGTCTGATCGATGAATTCCGAATGGATTCATCCATGAAATCTGCCGATTGGGTTGCAACCGAATACGCCAATCAGAACAGCCCGGGTACATTTCTGATAGAAAACACAACCAATGAAAGTCCGGAACTGTTAAATATTGAAGCCATAGCTCTGGCATATTCCAACGGTGATCCGGCAGCAAATATTACATCGGCACTAACTGTTTTTGATTATAACCATATGAATATGAGTGGTGCCACCGTAAGTATTTCAGCAAATTATAACAGCAGTACCGACACCTTGGTATATACATCCCTACCAGGTATTTCAGGATCATGGGTTGATGGCACAGGGACATTGAATTTTACGGGGAGTGCTTCAAAATCAGATTATAACACTCTTTTACAATCCATCCAATTCAGCTCATCCGATCCTGTGGTAAGTACAAGAACCATAAGTTTTCAGGTAAATGATGGTCTCGTTTCCAGTACAGTAGTAACGAGAGGAATTCAGGTAAATACGCCTAATTCCCCACCAGTCTTATCCGGAATCGAGGGCGCTGCATTAAATTTTATCGATGGACAAGGACAAACAGCAGTTACATCGACTATAATTGTTAGTGAAACAGACGACGCCTATTTGGATACAGCAATAATACAGATTACCGCAAATTACCAGGACGGTGAGGACCGACTGTACTTCACAACTTCCAATGGAATATCGAAGATTTGGTCCACAGCAAATGGTGTTCTAACCCTTTCAGGGTCAGCAAGTATAGCCCAATACCAACAGGCTTTAAGATCCGTGATGTATGATAATATCAGTCATGATCCAGTTGAATTAACCCGCACGTTATCATTCACCGTGAACGACGGAACGGATCCTAGCAATACAATAACGCGGAATGTCACCGTAACAAAGGCAAACGATGCCCCGATATTAGATAATATTGAAACAGATGCACTGGCCTATTCTCCTGGGGATCCCGCCACTGTAATATCAAATACTGTAACTGTTTCAGATTATGATGATACCCAAATCGATAGTGCTAAGATAGTATTTACACAGGGGTATCTCATCAGTGACGATACGCTTGTCTATCCAGGAGGATATGGAATTACAGACTCATGGGTTGACGCAACCGGTAAATTGTTGCTTGCCGGTACGGCAACCATAGCCAATTATCAATTGGCGCTAAGGTCAATTACGTATCAAAACACCAATGCTAGCACCCCTTCTTCGGTTGGCAGGAGCGTCACACTTTTTGTAAATGACGGACTCCTGGAAAGCGTTGGAAAATCTCGAGCAATATCCTCCAACATTCCAGGGACTATCTCAAACCTAGATCTCTGGTTGCGTGCCGACGCTGGAGTATTTACAAATGATGGCATAACACCGACACCACCCGATGGCAACGCGAGATTCTGGTATGACCAAAGTGGAAACGGAAGAAATTTTGATGCCAATAATCCGCGTCCCTTATTACGTACAAATGTGGTATCCTTGAATGGAGGAAATGCCGTTGAAATGACGGGAAATCAAGGGAATCGGTATCGAGATGCTGACGGAGAATTATATATCAATGGTTCAACGGAACTAACGGCCTTTTTCGTAATCCAGTCAAATTTGACCAACAGTGATCACGGCTTCTTGTCTACAAAAAAGGTGAGTGATAAGGATCGGTTTTTTTCACTTCGCTATGATGCAGCAGGGAATTTAGGACCGGGTATAAACGGTCTAAAAGCGTCCATTGTTGATGCCAATGATATTAACATGATGGAAAGTTCCAGCGAGAAGCAGACCACAGATCCACAGATCGTATGTCTGGATTGGAAGAGTGGTCAGGTATATGATTTCTATTTGGATGGTGTCCTTGACAGTCCAACATATCGAGGTTCGTTGCCAGTGGGTCCAATTTCAGGTGCAACAGTTATCTATTTAGGACGTGGACCCTATGATACAAATGGATCCTGGAGCGGATACCTGGCAGAAATTATTTTTTACGGACGACATTTAACCGAATCTGAGCGAGTTAAAGTGGAAGATTACCTTTCTACAAAATATGATATTCCGGTTCGTTTAATTGGTCCCGCAACTGGGGGAGAAGCTATCTCAGCTGATAGTGCAAATATAACATTTACACCATTGAGTGGACCACGGATTCGTGAGGATGTTATCGGTGAATTGTTATCGGGTGGCACAATTGTTTTAAATGCCCCGGTCGGGTACGAATGGAATACTGGTACCACACCAACGGTAACAATAAATCCGGCATTTGGCACAAGTACAACTCTTGCGGTTTCATATTCGTCATCAACCACCAGTCAAATAACGTTCACGGTTAATGCAGCTTCCAGCAATCCGACATTTCCAGGAGAAGTAACTTTTGGAAATATAGAAATAAGACCTACAACCGGAATTTTGCCCAACACCGGCAACATAACCAATACCGGTACTACCGGTCCTTCTTCAAATACCAGCCTTGGTACCATTACGATGGTTGCTGGAGCAAAATCAAAAATATTATATGTTCAGCAACCTACGACGGGTACTGTGAATGAAATATTGTCCCCTGCCATAGAAGTGAGCGTGAATGACCAGTATGATAATCCGGTTGAAGAAAATAATATCCCTTTAGCCATTGCATTAACATCCGGAACAGGGAATCTATCGGGAAATTTTACACAGAACACTGACATGGCCGGTCATGCTGTCTTCAATGATCTGGTAATTGACCAGCTTGGTTTAAAGCAGCTGACCGTTTCCGGCTCGGGATTAACTTCAGCCGTCAGTAATTCATTTAATATTAATGCGCCAAATACGCTAACCTCCTTTTTGATTGAACGTCCCTCCGGCGGGGATATTCTTGATCAAGTCGCCGGTTCACTTTTTAATGTGAAAATCACAGCCAGAGACGGCGGTGGTGTACTTGTATCTGATTTCACAGGAACGGTAGAAATTACATCGAGTGGCATCCTATCACAGGGTGGTGGAACAACCCCAAGTTTTGTAGGCGGGGAGCTGTTAAACCACAGCATTACCATTACAAATTCCGGGACATTCAGCATAACTGCCACCAATACAAGCGGTCCTGAACTTGGGACCAGTAATTTGTTTGCAGTGAGTCCCGGACAAGCTGACATTGATTCTTCAACCATTGAGGCATCGCCTACCATTATAGTGAATAACGGAGTAAGCACATCAACCATAACCGTAACATTAAAGGATGAATTTGGAAATCAGCTGGTATCTGGTGGTGATGTTGTAAATCTTCTAACTTCTGCCGGAACACTCCTTGGTACCGTTACAGACAACAACGATGGGACTTACACGCAATCTTTGCAATCGAGTATGGTTGAAGTAACTGCTACTGTTTCTGGTATTGTAAATAGTCAGACTATTGTTGACAATGCATTGGTTACTTTTAGCCAGGTAAATGTGACCTGGGAAAGTGATCCGGGCAATGATGCCTACACAACCGATTGGAATGACTATCGAAATTGGAGTTCGGGAGCTGTACCCACGACTGCAGATATCATATTAATTCCTGCTGTTCCTGCTGAAGGAAATAAACAACCAATTGTTTCAGCTAATTCTAGTGTAGGAGGTATCGTCGTTGAATTGGGTGCGGATGTAACCGTTCAAAGTAATGCAATTCTAACGGTGACCGGAAAAGTGATTGGAGACGGAGATGTTAATGGGTCAGCGGGTACAACCATTGAAATCGGAGGGAATATCAATATTGGAACCATGTCTGTTCCCAACGTCGTACTAAATGGTAGCACTGTCCAATATTTTGATAGTCCGTCATCATTTGCAAACCTGGAAATCAATTCCACTAATGAAATTTTGTGCAGTAATAATTTGAGTATTACAGGCACGTTAACATTGACCAATGGATTATTGACCATTACCTCCGGAAAAAGTTTAATCGCAAACACCAAATCCATTACCACAGGTCAATTGAAATTCAAGCGTGACATCGTGGGTTCCACCGGATGGCGCATGATAGCATCTCCGGTCTTATCTACATACGGCGATCTACTGGACAGTATTTTTACACAGGGCTATACTGGCTCTGACTCGGCGACCGGTTCACCATCCGTGTTGTGGTATGATGAATCATATGCAGGTACAGATAATCAACGTTGGCGTAAACCAGGATCTAGTACCGATGCGACTGTCCCAGGTCGGGGATTGTTTGTTTATGTTTTTGGTGATATCCCCGGCGATGCTGCTTATTCGAACCCATTACCATTAACCCTGGATGTCACCGGCTCAGAAGAAGAAGGGTTGGCAGGGGAATTTGATTTTGGCATTACATATACGGCAACGGGAGATACGGGATGGAACCTAATTGGGAATCCATTCGGGGCCACTATTGATTGGGACAGTCCAAGCTGGACAAAAACCAATGTCGAACAAACCATTTATGTTTGGGATAACACTGCCAATGCGGGAAATGGTGACTATTTATTATGGAATGGAGTCACGGGATCCTTAGGTTCAGGATTACTCCCACCCTTTCAGGGGTTTTGGATAAAGGCAAGCGCATCAACCCCTGTCCTTTCTATCAATAAAACAGCAAAAACATCAGGCGGTGTATTCTATAAAGTTCTTGAAGAATCAAATCCGGAAATTGTTCTTTTGCTGGAAGCCGATACACTGGAAACAATGACCTATGTGGCATTTCATCCCGGTGCGTCACTCCGACATGATACCTATGATGGGTATAAGCTTAAACCACTTACCGATACATTTGTTGATTTAGGCACTGTAAGGGCTGATGGAAAAATCCTATCAATTAATAGTTTACCAGATCGATTCGGAATACCAATGGAAATACCTGTGATAACAGGAGGGCAGGTGAAAGACCAGGTACTATCAGGTGAATTCAGAATGTGCTGGCCAAAACTTGCACATATTCCTGAAGGATGGACCGTAACACTGGTTGATAATTTCACCAATTCGACTATTGATTTGCTAACCGAAATTCAATATTTCTTTACTGAATTTAATGCAGTGAAAACTCTGAGAGAGAAACCGGAAATCGGTGAGGAAGTAAAACTCATACCACAAATACAACATAGAAGATCCATTAATAGCCACTCCAGATTTGTGTTAAGAATAAATCCAGGAAATGCTTTCCCTAATATTCCAAAAGAGTACAGTGTGAATCCAAATTACCCAAACCCGTTTAATCCCAAGACCACCATTCAAATAAATTTACCCCTTGAAAGCCGGGTTGCTGTGAAGATATACAATTTGCTGGGCCAGGAGGTTGAGCAACTACCATCACAGATTTTTTCAGCTGGGAAGCATAATTTTATTTGGAATGCGGAATCTTTAAGTAGCGGTGTTTATATTGCAAAAGTTATGATTAATGATCAATATTATACACAGAAGATGACGGTGCTAAAGTGAAGATCAGATTTGTGAACATCATTATTATTGTTGGTGGAATAACACTGTTTGCCCAAAACGAAACCGATACACCATTTGTATCCAGTGCCCATATTAACGTAACTGCCACGGTGCTGGGTACCATTGAGATGATTACGTTACAGGACATTGATATTGGGGTGGTTACTCCATCGATGGAGTTTATTATTGTGAATCCGGGAGAAGATCAGGGAGCGGGACTCATTAAATTCACAGGTCAACCAAGCTTGGGAATTCGCATCGTCTTTTCACAAACGGTTGTGATGGTTTCGGGAGAAGGAAATACGCTCACCGTACAGTATCTGGTAAATGGCAATAATACGAATGAGCAAGGCACATCAGTTCCGTTAGAGGAAAGCCCGGCACAAGTTGCTCTTAATAATGACGGGGAATATTTTGTCTGGATCGGTTGCCAGATAGATATATCCGAAGTCGTACCGGGTCAGCAATATGATGGCGATTTTGTTATCGAAGTGGATTACAATTAAATAATGGAAATGAGTGTTCTAGATAAAGGATGAAACCTAAAACATTACTTTTATTGCTGATTATACTTTCGGTTTGCTTTCCGCAAGCGATACAATTCAGCTTTTATGTAGATAGTGAGTTGACCGCCACCACTGAACAGGATTTAAATTTTGGTGATTTTATCATTACCGGACAGGGATTAACCGAAATCAACCTTGGGGATGCATCCATGGGAAAATTCAGAATCACTGGTAATGAAGAAATGGACATTATCATTACCATGACGGCTCCCGCAAATCTTACAGAAACCGGAGGTGGACCCGACGTCATTCCACTGGTTCTGAATTTGGCGTACAACAACCAGGGTGCGGATAATCCGGCACAAGCGATTCCGGTTCTAGGAGGAACGGTTCGTGTACCTATGAAAGCGCGTACTGCTGGTCGACCTGCTGGTCCGCCTCCAACGCCCCCCCATTCCGGTTATGTGGCTGCCGATACGGATGTGTTTCTGTATGTCTATGGTTCAATAAATGTTGGTTCAGTCGGTGCAGGATTATATACAGGAATTGTGAATATGTCCATAATCTATGACTAAATATGCGCCCGCTTTTACCGTTCTGACAGAACGAATAGGTTAACCTATGTATTGTATCGATTCGTGACATATTTGGTATAAAAAGTGTTACAAAAGCAACCAATAGGAAAAATCACCCTCTGTTAAAAAATAATTGGCACAGTTGTTGTAGTTGAAGAATTAATTAATCTTTGAAAATTGAGTGAATTGAATGATATTCCAATGGTTATTCCTTGTGATTATTATCACTTACGATTTGGGAAACAATAGATAATATCATGGCGGGTTAACCCTATTGGGGTATAAGATTTGAGAAAAACATACATGAGGAGAGAAAATGAAATCTTTATTTAAATTAAGCATAATCGCTTTGGTTGTTTTAAGCAGCGGAATTGTTTTCGCGCAGGTAAATGCCACGGCAAATGTTTCTGCTACCGTGCAGAATGCTTTGACAATAACAAAAAACAATGATGTCGCATTTGGAAACTTAAGTGCAAACAGCGCTCCAGTCTTGGATGCAAATGATCAATCAAATACTGATGTTACTGGTACCTATCAGATTGGTGATTACACCATCGGCGGTTCCAATGGTGCTAGCGTGAATGTATCCTATGATGCATCCGTAACACTGGGAGATGGCACAGCTGCAACCATGACCTTTACACCGGATGTTGCTGGGGATGCAAGCAGTAGTAATCAGGCTTCAGCCGCAGGCGTAACCAGCGGAGCAAGTATTACTCTTGGCGCTACTGGATATACATTGTGGATTGGTGGAAACCTGGGTACACTTTCCGGTCAGGCCTCAGGAAGTTACTCCTCAGCTGCTACAAACGGCTCAGGTGATTTCACGGTAACTGTAAGCTACAATTAATCACTTATCCCATTTGTTTTACAAAGGCTCCCACTGGGAGCCTTTGTTTTTTTAGGCATTTGTACGTTTTATGCTATTGGTGTATTTTATACAGGTAAAAAAGCAGAGCAGAATAAGGATTAACGGAATGATAAATAACTACATCTTAAAACATATAATTGCACCTTTATTATTTATCTTAAATCTATTGGTGGGCCAGGTATCCATTTCACCAACGAACCTTTTTATAAATGACAGATCAGGATTTGAAACTGTCGTTATCAGTAATGGTACCAATGATGCCCAGGAAGTTTCCGTTTCCTTCCTCTTTGCCTATTCGATCTCCGATGAGTTCGGAAATCTAACCATGGAGTACAATGATGAAACGACTGAAGACAAGTATTCCGCCACAGATTGGGTAAATAGTTTCCCAAAAACATTTATATTGCAACCAAACCAGAGGCAGGTTGTCCGGTTACGTGTGAGTCGTCCAAGAGATGTGGCTGATGGAACATATTGGACGAGAATTAAGACGACATCTAATGCCAAAAGCAAGCCTGTCGGTGAACAAAACGCCGATGGAATTTCAGCGCAAATCAACTTTCAATTTGAACAGATTACTGGGTTATTTTATAAAGTGGGTGACGTTAACACCTCACTTGAAATTTCCGATACACGAATTCTGGTTGATGATCAGAAGATTAATCTGATTGCAGATGTCAAAAAAGGCGGGAATTCTCCCTACCTTGGATCAATGTATGCGCAGATCAAAGATGCAGCGGGAAATACAGTTAAAGATGGTCGTGTTTTTGTTTCAATCTATTTTGACGGAACCCGCAAACTGGACATAGATAGAATGGATTTACAACCTGGCAAATACTCGGCTGAAGTTTCCTTTCAGACAGATCGTGCTGATATTCAGGATGAAGACATCATAAAAGCTGAAACCGTTACATCCAATATTGATTTTGAAATAAATTAATCTCTTTTATGGGGGCGGAACTTGCGCAAGATTAGTTTACTCGCCCTATTTATATTTTTAGTTAATAGCGCATTCCCAATAGACTTCTCGGCTCTGATTCAATCGGACAACGAAGAAGAAGAAATATATCTTTCATTTCGTTATCAGGGTGGTGTCAACACAGTGATTATTGCCTATATGAAAGGGGAGAACTATTATATTCCAATCTCCCAATTATTTACTATTTTAAAAATTAATCATACGGTAAATCACAGCACCTTATCCATCGGCGGTTATTATATAAATAAATCGGATTCATACCGTATAGGATTGAAGAGTCGCATAGTCCAACTACAATCACAACGATTGGAAATCTCTTCTGATGATTTCCTGATTAAGGAGTTGGATTACTACATAAATACACGAGTTTTAGAAGAAGTGTTTGATTTAAAATTTGTAATTGACATTAACCGTCTGGTACTAAAACTAACGACACCATTAAAGCTCCCTATAGTAGAACAGTATGAACGTGAACAACGAAGACAGAAACAAATAGAATCAGGGGTAGACGACGATGACTATGCCTTTGAAACTATTTCTGATCGACAACCACATATTTATAATGGCACTTATGTTGACTATTCTATTTTTACCCGGATTGCCGGACTAGGAAACGTGTACAATTACCGTTTGCAATTCGGTAATGAGTTATTGTTTGGTGATTTACAGGGAGCCTTTCTTGGAAACCATGCCCTGAATAGTAATAGTTATCGTGTTTCCAGTCTGCGATGGCGTTATGCACTGGAAGGCGGGAATGATATTGAACAAATTTTTGTGGGTGAAAATAATTCCACAGGAATTGGCGAAACAGCCTACACAGGTTTACGATTAACCAATGAACCGGTCGACCCGCTTAAGGCGTATGATATGTACATCCTGGATGGAACAACCAATCCTGAGGCGGAAGTAGAATTGTATGAGAACAACAGGCTGATTGAATACCAGAAAGCTGACGAAACGGGCTATTACCGCTTTACAATCCCCCTATCCTATGGTAGCTCAAATATCAGAATCCGGATTTACAATCCAACCGGCGGAATAGAAACCATTGAAAAACGAATCCAGGTTCCCTATACATTTCTTCCAACAGGAAAAATATTTTACAATGTCCATATTGGTCGTGTGAACGATATGTTCCTAAAATGGGATGATCGATCAAATCTGGTGCAGTCAGACGTGGGATACGGTTTGACCAATTGGTTGACAGGTAGAACAGGAATAGAATATGTGGAAAGCTCTCAGGCTGTAAAACCGGTATTTTTTCAGTCCGGATCCTTTCGTTTCTGGGGTCAGTATTTGGGAAACATAAATATTGCTCCCGGGCATTATTATAGCGTGTCTTCCGACGTCATAACACCAGATCAGCGCAGTTTGAGCGTTTCTTACAATTATTATCCGGAAAACAGTCTCTACAATCTAAGTGGTGTAACCCAAAGTGTTTCACTTGCGACCTATTTCCCCTTTTTAATTAAGCAACAACCGTTTACAATCCAATTGAATCCCTCCTATGAGCTGCAGAGGAATGGAGACAAATATATGGGATTAAACTGGGATATTTCCACCCAATTCAAACGTTTGCGATTCCGTTCTGCCTTCAGAGACTTTGGACAATTCGGCAATCCATTTGATCGCGGTCTGTTTTCTTTTGCAGCGATGTACACCATACCGCGAACACGGTCCTATCCGAAATTGATTCAGGGATTGTACCTGCGCGGTGAAACCAGTTATTCTAAAAATTCTGGATTTAATGAAATTTCCATGCAGTTTTTACGTCAAGTATCGCGAAAAAGCCGATTCAGACTTGTCCTGAGAAAACGACCCGACAGTAAGGGTGTACAATTTGAAATCGGATTCACATTTGATTTTGATAAAAATCGGCAAACTACCAACTACCGTAAATTAGGTGAGGATTATATTTTTACATATTCTGTGAGAGGTTCCGTTGGGCTAAACTCTTTACGAGAGCGTTATTACACAAACAGAAATCAGGTGGGACGTTCTTCCATAGGGGTTCGATTGTATGTGGATGAAAACAATTCGGAAACGTTTGATGAGCGTGAAGAAGTCATAGGCGGGCGAGCTATTCGACTGGTGAAATCGTCCGGCCAAATGGAGGACAAGAACGATGTTACGGTCGTGACACAATTGCAACCTTACAAACAGTACAATTTTATCGTGAACAAGGCGAATATTAAAAATCCCATGTTGGCGCCTAAATACGATGCCTTCTCTATAATAACCGATCCCAATCAAATGAAATCGGTAGATATACCATTATATGTAACTGGCATCATGGAAGGGCAGGTGGTTCGTATCATCAATGGCACACCCAGTCCAGTGGCGGGATTAAGGATTAATCTTAAACTACAAGCAGGAGAGTACGAAAAACAGGTTACAACCTTTTATGATGGCAGCTATTATGCCATGGAAATACCACCGGGTACCTATGAAGTCACTATTGATGAAAACCAATTGAGTTTTTTAAACGCCATTTCATCGCCGGCGGTGCATTATATCGATATTAAGGCACTTCCAGAAGGTGATTTTGTGGAAGGGTTGAACTTTATTTTATCATCACCATAGAAAAAACCCTGTCAAACAAACCGTTGAAAGAAGCGGTGTAAAAAGATGGCAAGGCAAACAATAGATTGCTATTTTTCAACGAAAATATACATTATTCATGAAGAAATTCTTAACAGTAAGTCTATACCTGATAACCGTCGTGCTTGGTGATCCGGGAGGGAAGTATTCGATACTATTGGAAGGGATAGTCGGACCGTTTAAGCCCAATATAGATTTTTATGAAAAAGTATATACGAATCCGTCCGTGATTGGGTCTGCAAAAATCGGGGTGGGATACGATAACGGATACCTTATTGCCGGCTATCGTTTGTTTCAGGATGACGGTGTTTCAATCGTTGAAAATCTGGCAGTTGATGGTGTTGCCCATTGGAGACAGGAAATGTTTTCGATTGGGTTAAGAAGTATTGAGGATGCGTTTTATTTCGACATCGAATATGTTATTGGGTCAGTGAAAGAAGAAATTGGAACAAAAAATCCTCAAATCGACGCACTAAAAAAAACAATTAATTCCATCGATAATCGGGGGGTTTCCATTGCCGGAGGATTCCTAATCCCCGTGTTTTCAACGATACATATAAATCTGGAAGCAGAGTATTTGCGTCTACCAATCTATATAGACAATTCCAAATCGGAAAAAATTCAAGCCGGTGGAATGCATTTTTCCGCAGGACTTTCTTTTATATTATGAAAAAATATTGTCTATATGGTCTGATGCTGCTGGTTGGTTTCTGTATTTCTTGTCAGGATGATAGCCTGAACCCCACAGAGTTAAGCTATCCGATTGAACTATACCTGGATAAGTCGGAAGACACACTATTGCTGCTCGCCAACAAGGAGTTTAGGATGGATGTGTATGGGGTATTTATCGAGGAGTCAGAGCAAACCATTCGCAACAGTGGTGTGATCGCTGATACCAGCTATATTATTCACACCGTTGACACAACGGTTGAACGTATGAACCGGAAGGACCTGGATTGGTATTCCAGCCGATCATCAATCGCTACCGTTGATAATGGGATCGTTACCGGAATATCAGCAGGACAGACATTAGTCTGGGCTGAAACAAACGGAGTCAATAGTGACTCAATTGTGGTTGTGGTCAGCACGCCTGAATTACCACCTGAACTCATTCTTGATCCCCCTTTATATCAGTTGGTTTTCCAGGATAGTGCCAATGTATCCGGTCGTGTGATGGTTGGGCAACATGTTGTAATTACTGTTGGTGGGGATACCACCACTGAAGATGAAATGGGATATTTCAATCATTGGGTTTATCTGCAAGAAGGAAGCAATGTCATACCGGTTACCGCAAAAAATACTGGTAACGGATTAAGCACAACCAAATATAAAACCAACGTCTATTTTTCCTTTGAAAATTCCGGGATTGTTGGTCATTGGTCAGGTACATCCCTCACGCGTCCATTCAGTTTTGATATATATGAAGCCTTCGGAGTGTACGTGATTGATGGTACACTAACTGTTGATGTAACCATGATCGGTGGTCCGATGATCGTGGAAGATATTATCATCGTTGGACTCATTCATCCCGATGGGACCATAGATGCGGAAGTGAGCAAAGAAGGCGGTGAGTTTACTGTATCTGGATATTTAGACGGCTATTTCAGTGACGCTGGACACGCACAGGGTAAATACGGAATTGAAATCAGTAAACCGGGTTGGCCCTCCGCAACGGCCAGTGCCAGATGGGAAGCGGAAAAGGATAACTAGTAGTTTATTGCTTACCCCGAAGGGATGGGATCAGAAACGGAATGAACAGAAGCGGAATAATCACCAGCGCTGAATCCAAGTACATTGTATGCGCATAACCACTGGAATCTGCAAACCTGCCCTGCCAAAGGCTTGAATAGGAGTAAACGAGATTGTTCAAAGCCATGTATCCCGTGAATTGAGTAGCTGCCACACGAGGATTTGTAAGACCCATAAACAAAGCAGTTCTGGTACCCTGAATCAAGCCACTGGTAAGGCTGTAGGCCAGGGATGCAATCACAAAAATTGTTATGGTAATTCCTGTGGTTCCTTCAACTCCCACAAAATTCATTGCTAAATACAGAGATGGTATCACAGTCAATACGTACCAAACACTCAATGCTTTTCGATGACCGATTCGATCGGATATCCAGCCACCAATGATACACCCGGCAGCAGCGATGATTGTTCCGAAAAAGGTAAAAGTAGCAATCTGTTCTTCCGTCATTCCAATGTCCACTTGCAATGTGTTTCCAAGTCCAAGACCAAGTGCCAGTGCTCCGGAGGGTAACAGGGCAAAACCAACTCCAAGAATTGGCCCGCGACCCGATCGGAAAAACCCCAGATACAACTCTTTAAAAAATAATTTTAATTGACCTATTACCTGGACCCAAACAGAATCATCACCTGAAGAGTTTTCTGCCATATCTTCTTCAGGTTCATTAATCCTTAACGTGACAAAAATGAGAATCAATAACAAAGCGCCAAGAACAAATGGGAAGGCAGCCTGAAACCCTAACCATCCGGAAATCAACAAGGCACCACTACCGCCGATTGTCTGACCAAGATACGATGAGCCGAACATAAATCCATTTGCAATACCCCGTTCATCGGCAGGCAATACGCGTATTGCCAGGGCATCGATGGCTACATCCTGGGTGGCGGCGAAAATATTGTGAATGACAATAAGCGTAATCAACAACGTTACACTTTCCTGCAAATTGAAGAATACCAGAATTCCCAGTGTAAAAATCATTAGGGATTGGGCTGTTGCGATCCAGGTTCGACTTGTTCCGTAGCGTTTAAATTTCACAAGATCAACTAGCGGAGCCCAGGCCCATTTGAATCCCCAGGGCATGTACAAGGATGCAATAAAGATTCCAATTTCGGTTAATCCCATACCGGATAACCGCAAATGGGTTGTTAACGCAATGGCGGAAAACCCGAAGGGGATACCTTCAGACAAATACAAAAGTGAAAAGGTAATCAGTCGACCGCGTTTGGTCGATAGTAAGTTATTTTTCATGCACTTTCCGAATGAAATATGTAATTAATTTGCCAAACAAGCGCGTAAGCTAGGTAATCTTTATTAATAGCCGGAATTAAAAATGGCTTTGTGTTTTGAAAAAGTGAAATTTAACGGAAATTCAAGACCGCAATGAAACAAACCTTTTCAATTTTCACCTTCATACTGCTTTTTTGGACTATGCAGAGTTGTTCAATCTACAGACCTTCTCATCAACCAATTGTTGAGATTCGGGAAATTCCCGTTGCAAAACCCAATGTACTGACCGGGATAGATGTATTGGCCGGCGATGGGTTTTCCATATTACATGGCAAAAGCGTGGGACTCATAACCAATGCCACAGGTGTGAACAGGGATTTAGTATCAACGATTGATTTGCTTTACAATGCCGAAAACGTAAGACTGGTCGCCTTGTTCGGTCCGGAACATGGTGTTCGTGGTACGGAGCCCGCCGGATCTAAAATCGCATCAACTATTGATAAAAAGACCGGGCTCCAGGTTTATTCCCTTTATGGGGACAACAGAAAGCCAACACGTGAGATGCTGGAAGGAATTGATGTTTTGGTGTATGATATTCAGGATGTGGGTTGTCGATCCTATACGTACATCACTACCATGGGATTGTGCATGGAAGCATGTGCTGAGAACGGCATTCCGTTTATTGTTCTTGATCGTCCAAATCCTCTGGGCGGGTATCGGATTGAAGGAAATATTGTTGAACCGGATTTTACTTCGTTTGTAGGCCGTTATCCCATCCCTTATGTGTATGGATTGACACCGGGTGAATTGGCATTATACCTGAATGGTGAATATTTATTAGGTGATAGTTTGCAGTGTGATGTTACAGTGGTTCCCATGAATGACTGGAAAAGAGAAATGACCTTTGAGGAAACCGGATTAGAATGGGTTCCGACATCGCCGCATGTTCCCCATCGGTTTTCACCATTCTATTATGTGAGTAGCGGTGTAATGGGTGAACTGGGGATTATATCCGAAGGAGTGGGGTATACGGCACCGTTTCAGTTTATAGGGGCTCCGTGGGTAAATGAAGATTCCCTGGCAATGGCTTTACATAATCTTGGATTGAATGGTGTTCGTTTTCGTCCCGTGTTGTATACGCCGTATTACGGTCGAGATGCAGGAACCCCCATCCATGGCGTGCAGGTGCATATCATGGATCCGACAAAAGTAAATCTTCTAAACCTTCAATTTTACTATTTAGAAACATTGATCCGACTATATCCCAATAGAAATCCATTTCAAATGGCAAGTGAAGATCGATTACGCATGTTTGATAAAGTCATGGGAAGCGCTCAGGTACGGAAATTGTTTTCTGTTCAATACAAAGTAGAAGATATTCTTCCATTTTTTAACAAAGATATTGGATGGTACCGGGAAAGAGCAAGCAGGTATTATTTGTATAAATAATTACTGCTGAATACTGTTTCGAATCTGTTCAGCCAGGTAACCATTTTCCAAATACTGGTATATATCCGCTCCGGGACAGGCTGTTTCAGTATAATCCTTATGGCTTTTGATTTTTTCAACCGGAACGGAATATTTGTCGGACAGCATTGCGCATAGATTTATTAAAATCTCTAATTGATGTTCTGATAAAAGTTGCTCCTCATAATTTCCCATTACGCAGATGAGAGCATGACCGGTGGGGTCATAGTCAGTATTGGTATCACCGGGGAATTGAATTGGCCGGGCTTCGTATATCTTTCCCTGCAAGTCGATCATGTAATGGTAGGGTATATCAATCCACGGCCGCTCAGCACGGCTCCAGTCCTGTAGATTTCGTAAATAGGCAATCGGGTCTTTATCTTCTGGGAAAAACACACCACCGTGATGAATGGTTATTGCCTTGATTGTATGGTGGGGAATTGTATCAACTAAGGGTTTCCATCCCCAATCGTCTCTTGTAATAATATGTAAGCGGTTTTCAGCAGGTTGTTCCTGCGCAAACAATAAACCTGTAATAAGTAATAGGATTAGTTTCCTAACCATGTTGGTCTACTTGTGCAACCCAGGATAGTCTTGAATCAAGATAGGCATCGTCTGTTGGTGGAAAATCCTCCGGAGAATCCAGACTGCCAACTGTAATGTCAATATCGTCCGTCCTTTTGGGTGATTCATAGGTCAAAGATGATCCACAACCAGAACAGAACGTTCGCCAGGCCTCGGTTTCCGTCTTATATCGGACCGGTGACCCCTTTGTCCATTGGAATGTGGAATTATTGATGATTATCCACGCTACCGATTGAGCACCAATTGCCCGACGGCAATTGTTACAATGGCAATTCACTTTCAATTTTGGTTTTACGGCAAATTGGTATCTGATGTTACCACAATAACAACCGCCGGTAACATTTTTCATTGATCATATTTCCTTATTTTATCAGGATCATTTTTTGCGAAAGGACATACGTGTCCGTTTCTACCGTACAAAAATAAATACCCGTACTGACGCCTAGACCATTTTCATCTGTTCCATTCCAACGAAACTCATATTCGCCAGCCGATTTCATTCCGGAATAAAGTGTAATCACATTTTTTCCTGTTAAATCTACAATTCGCACATCAATTTTCATGCTGTAGGGGACTTCGATTCCAATAGTAGTGGAGGGATTAAAAGGATTAGGATAGCTCGGATGGAGTTTGAACTTTCCCGGGATTGTTGTGATCTGGTTGAAGGCGAAAACGTTTGTAAAAAGTTCGGTAATATTGACACCGGTACTGTATTCCGGGTTGATTCCTAGAATATGCGCGGCTGTCACAGAAAAGTCTGGTATAGTGTGAACCGTGGATACGATGGAATTTGTTTCTATCTGGGGACCAAGAGCCATAAACATAACATGGCGACAACCCTCACAACCATCCCCGTGCCATTGAAACCCACCATGGGTATCGTCGTGGCGTCCATGGTCATTTGTAACCAACATGGTGGTGGTGTTGGCGTAAAAAGGGTTTTGCTGAATCGTATCCCAGATGATACCCACTATGCTATCCGCAGTGGAAATCGCCTGCGTGTATTCGTTCCAGTTACCAGAATGTCCACCGTGATCAACATCAGCAAAATATGCCAACAGTAGTTGCGGGTGGTCCGTGGACATGACCTGTTGTGCTTGATTCAATACATCCAAATCGGATGAACCTGCACTAATAAAAGTTGGCCAATAATCCTGTCCATATTCGGGATGAAAACTTGGCAACCACAAAGAGCTTACATACTCAAGGATATAAAACGCTTCGCTGACCGGGGCATTGGTCTGTTTTCGGTAGTATTCAAAGAGGGAGGGCTTGACTGTATACTGGGTATTACCATTATCGAAAACAGTATCGCGGACTTCAGTCCAGGCACCGCACCAGAGCGCAGGTACGGCACGTGATGTGTAAGTAAGGGAATCGTTGTAAAAGTGATCAAGAATCGTTCCGTGTTGGCTTAAGCTATCCATGACCGGGATATACGTTCGATTCACATCTCCAAATGTTTCGCTGTAGCGAGCACCGTCAATAATTACCAATACAACATTTTCCGCTTTTGCGTTGGAGGGTAAAAGGAACAAGAGTGAGAGAAGAAAA
>CAZZIU010000015.1:64094-69319 GCA_964654545.1 uncultured bacterium | reverse complement strand
GAATAGTAAAAGGTAATAATATGATTCATTCAAGAAAATCAATAATAGTTGGATCGACTTTAATGATTATTCTTGCTATAGCACGTTTTATTGGGGGATTAGTTCTAATAATAGAAGGAACGAACCTAGAATTAGATCAAAGGATGATTGCCTCCAGTAATGAGGCAAAAATGGTTGGATTCGGATTAATTTTAGTGTCCATAATACTTGTCAGGAGTGCCATTGGAATGCTAAAGAGCAATTACTTTTATTGGAAAATCGGATTATTTGCAATTATACTTTTTATTCTTGATGGGCTAATAAACGGATTTATCCTATTTGGTCAACCGCTTGAAAAGGGGACTATAATAAATATAACAGCATCAGTAATAATAGTTTTAGCTATGCTAATTGGAAGAAAGTCATTTATTTTTGAAAAATATTCTCCACAAAAAAGACTAAATAAATTAAACTAAAATATCATATCTACATAAATTCACCTGCTAACACGCGCTACGGACGTGATAGTCAGGCAGCGTGAAATTTGTGTTTTTGGTTTTAAAAAGTAGTTAGATTTAATCATTATAAAATGTACAAAGAACTATCACCCTCCAGAGGCGGGCAAGTGCCACAGAGCTATATCGTTAGGCCTATTTCAGTAGCATGGTAAGCGCATATAAGATGGTGACAATAAAAGCAAATTCAGCGGATGAGTTATTAGAAGTCCTCAATAATATTGATATTTCAGTTCCCCCAAGAACTGGCGGAAGAACAACTGAAGATACGGAGCGGTATGCCATTATTAGATATCTGCGCTCAATTATCCACTCAAACCACATCAGTTTCCCGCTTGTTTTGACTCATCGGGATAAACCTGATTTTTTCCTTGAGATGAATAGTGACCAAATAGGTATAGAATGTACAGAGGCCATTCCCGAGCAATATGCTTGGGCTCATGCATTATATGAGAAGCATTTCCCAGATGGACTTTTCGAACCAGACCTGTTTCGCTGGGATTCGCCAACTAGAACAAAAGAAGAAATCATTGGATTACTTCGGAGAACACAAAATGGATTACATGGCCCTGGGTGGATGGGCGATAGTGTTGAAAAAGAATGGTCTAAATGGATGTCTGGATGCATCGAAAGTAAAACTAGAAAATTGAATTCAGCTCACTTTGAGAAGTTCGAAATAAATCAACTTTTGGTGTACGATAATCTTCCACAAGCAGCAAATGATCTTGAGAAGTCCACAAATATGCTTTTAAAGGAATTAGATCGAATTACTTCAATTAATGAGTTAAACTTCAATAGCGTTGTAATTGAATCTGGACAAGTGTTGATTCAAATTCAAATAAAACCTCAAAATATTGAAGTACTACCCTTAAAATGAAGCCTAACCCCCGCTGCCACGCCAGAGTCGGGTTAACCACGGATCCCGAAATTCTTCGGGACAGGCAGTGATGGGCCGGTAGCGTGAAAATGAGGATTTTGAATTAAGTATGTTTAAACTAGTGAAAATGAACTTTGCAACTGTTAATTTTTTAATTAGGCGGACAAATGAAATTCGCGTTTAGCGATATACAAGCTAACGATTTGTATGAGCAGATTTACTCATCCGCATGAGGAGAAAAATGTGATCCACAATTTTTTATTCACAATAGCGATTAGAGAAATTATTTCACTTTTAAAAACATAGTTTATTTTACAGCAATAATGATAATAGATCGTTTAGCCTTTATTATTTATAGTAAGCGATAAGGAACAAGGTCAATATAAATATGCCAATCTGCCGGTAAATATTTTAACTATCTTCTTTGCTTTGTAAAGAAAAAGTCCGGTAAATTTGGACAATATGGCAGATTTTATAGTTCACAGTGATTTCGCACCGGACGGTGACCAGCCCCAGGCAATTAAAAGCCTGGTAAATAACCTGAATCAGGAAGTAAAACATCAAATTTTACTCGGTGTTACCGGCTCAGGTAAAACATTCACTATGGCGAAAGTTATTGAGCAGGTAAAGCGTCCAACCCTAATTATTTCCCACAATAAAACGCTAGCTGCCCAGCTATACGGTGAATTCAAACAATTATTTCCTGAAAATGCGGTTGAATATTTTATTAGCTATTATGACTACTACCAGCCGGAAGCGTATATGCCCGTCACCGATACGTTTATTGAAAAAGATTTTTCCGCCAATGAAGAGATAGACCGACTGCGCTTAAAAACCACCAGCTCTTTAATAGAAAGGGAAGATGTAATTGTTGTGAGCTCAGTGTCATGCATATATGGGATTGGTTCTCCCAGTGAATACAAAGAGCAGGTCATTCCTTTGAAAAAAGGCCAATCTATTGATCGGAAAGCATTGCTTAAAAAATTAATCAACATTCATTATTTACGGAATGATTCAGTGCTGGAACGAGGAAATTTTCGCGTCAGAGGCGATGTTATTGAAATTTTTCCAGCCTATGAAGAAGTATGCATTAGGATGGAACTATTTGGTTCAACCATCGAAGATATTGTTAGTTTTCAGCCCATTACCGGTGAAATACTCAGAAACCTGGATAAAATTGTAATTTATCCTGCCAAGCATTTCGTTGCCGACCAAAAGCAGACGGCGCAAATTATTGTGAATATCAGGAAAGAGTTAAATGACCGCTTAAATGAACTTAGAGAAGCGGGCAAATTATTGGAAGCACAGCGGCTGGAACAGCGCACAAATTTTGATTTGGAAATGATTCAGGAAGTAGGCTACTGTTCGGGGATAGAAAATTATTCTCGCTATTTCGCCGGTAGAAAACCAGGTGAGCGCCCCTATACTTTGATAGATTTTTTCCCGGACAATTTTTTAACAATCATAGACGAATCCCATGTTACGCTGCCGCAAATTCAAGGCATGTACAATGGTGACCGATCTCGGAAAGAGACGTTGGTGGAATTTGGATTTCGATTGCCCAGTGCCCTGGACAATCGTCCATTAAAGGCAGATGAATTCATGGGTTTACAGAATCAAATTATGTACGCATCTGCCACACCGGCCTGGCGAGAATTAGAATTGTCAAAAGGATTGGTGGTGGAACAGGTGATTCGTCCAACCGGATTAATTGATCCCGAGGTGGATGTGCGTCCCACCGTTGGTCAGATCGACGACCTGGTTGGTGAAATTCGATACCGTGCCGAAAAAGGAGAACGAACCCTGGTGACAACCTTGACAAAACGGATGGCCGAGGATTTAACGGAATATCTTAATGGACTGAATCTACAGGTGCGTTATCTGCACTCCGATATCGAGACTGTGGAAAGGGTAAAGATTCTGCGAGATTTACGACTGGGCGAATTTGATGTCCTGGTTGGTATTAATCTGTTGCGCGAGGGCTTGGATTTACCGGAAGTATCTCTGGTTGCTGTCCTGGATGCAGACAAACAGGGATTTTTACGATCAAAAAGTTCCTTGATGCAGGTGGCTGGTCGTGCTGCTCGGAATATTGGCGGTGAAGTCTATCTGTATGCGGATACAGTGAGTGAAGCAATGGAATACCTTATTTCTGAAACCAGGCGTCGACGGAAAATTCAATTGGACTACAATAAAAAACATGGAATCACACCGAAAACAGTGTACAAGTCCACCGATGATATAATGCACTCCACCGCTGTGGCAGATTCACTTGTGGAGCAGGATCAAGAATACAAGTCTTCCTACCGCGGATCCGATTTTTCGGCCATGGATAAACAGTTGGCATTAGATATGATGAGACAGGAAATGATAGAATCTGCTGAAAAGTTAGAATTTGAAAAAGCTGCCCAATTACGAGATGAAATTGAAAAGCTGGAAACAGAATTGAAAGGCGTTTTTAAATCATGAAAATATTGGTCTCTGGAGGAGCAGGATATATAGGGTCTCATACGGTGATCGAACTTTGCGATCAAGGCCATGATGTTTCCATCTTCGATGATCTTTCCCTGGGTTTGACTGAGAATATAGATCGTCGCGCCACTTTGATCGAGGGATCAACACACAATAGCCATTTATTGAGGGATGTATTGAGCCAGGGATTTGATGCTGTAATCCACTTTGCAGCCTGGAAAGCGGCTGGTGAATCCATGTCAAATCCCATGAAATATGCCCACAACAATATCAATGGATCGCTATCCCTTCTGAACGAAATAATGTACGCAAAAATTAAATACGTTGTCTTTTCTTCAACCGCGGCTGTCTATGGCTATCCCGAATACCTTCCGGTAGATGAAAAACATCCACTAAACCCCATCAATTATTATGGCTACACCAAACTTGCAATAGAGCGTAATCTAGCCTGGTTCTCCCAATTACAAGGGATTCGATTTGCTGCCTTGCGGTACTTTAATGCAGCAGGATATGATAGAGAGGGAAGAATCACAGGCAAAGAACGTGACCCGCAAAATCTTCTTCCTGTTGTTATGGAGGTCGCGTCGGGAATTCGAGAGAAGCTGGACATCTTTGGTAATGATTACCATACCCCTGATGGTACCGGCGTAAGAGATTATATTCATGTAGCGGATCTGGCAACAGCACATACAAAAGCGTTGGATTATTTAATGAAATTTGATAAAAATCTGACGCTAAATCTTGCCACGGGCGAAGGATATTCTGTGCTTGACGTAATCAAAGAAGCAGAAATTGTTTCAGGGAAAACCATTCCCTATACCATTGTTGATCGTCGTCCCGGAGATCCGGCTGAATTAATCGCCACATCAAATCTGGCATCAGACTTATTGAACTGGCAGCCACAACATTCAGATTTACATACAATACTCACAAGCATGTGGGACGTGTATCGGCGTTGAATTATGCCTAATTTGTGAACAAGAATGGATATTAATCGCATACAAAAAAACTCAGGAATTGTTGGTAATTCAGATGCCATAAAACAGGTACTGGAAATGGTAGCACAGGTTGCTCCCGTTGATATTTCGGTACTTATTAACGGAGAATCTGGTACTGGAAAAGATTTAGTTGCTAAAGCGATTCACTCTTTTAGCCGACGATCAAATGAAGCGCTAGTGACGGTCAATTGCGGTGCAATTCCGGAAGGGATCATCGAAAGCGAATTGTTTGGTCATAAAAAGGGATCATATACTGGTGCCAGCGATGACCGAAAAGGATATTTTGAAACGGCGAACAAAGGAACCATATTCCTTGATGAGATTGGTGAGACGCCACTGGAAACGCAGGTAAAATTGCTACGGGTTTTGGAGAGCGGTGAATTT
>CAZZIU010000015.1:0-63994 GCA_964654545.1 uncultured bacterium | reverse complement strand
TTGCGCTTTATGAAACAGTTTGAGTGGCCTGGAAATGTTCGTGAATTAAAAAATTTCGTGGAATCCATTCTTGTCATGGAAAGGGGTGAGCGCATTACCCTGGAAATGGTACAGAAAAAACTGGGTGATAAATTCACTCGTTTTGAGCCAAATCCACATCTACCGGTTGTGGTGAATACCAGCTCTGAGCAAGCGGAACGAGAATTGATGCTTAGACAATTATTTTTGTTACGTCAAGATGTGGATGTCATTAAAAACGTGGTAACGGGTGTAGCTCCTGGTCAGCACCATGACCTGGCAGCGATCCCAGGCAAAGTGATGGTAGACAATGGCCCTGTGGATATTGGCGGCGATGATCATTTATTTATAAGAAATGATGCGATTGGCGAATTAACATTGGAAGAATTAGAACGTGAAGCTATCACGAGAACATTACAGTATTTTAACAACAACCGTCGAGCGGCAGCACGATCACTGGGTATGTCGGAAAGAACATTGTATCGCAAAATAAATGACTTTGGGCTTGACCGTAAAATCAAACGGGATGATGGCTAGAAAATTATTCACGTTGGGTATCATTTTGGTACTTTCGATTTCCTGTGGTTATTACAGCATGGCCGGATCCATCCCACCCCATATTAATTCAATTGCGATTCCTATTGTATCCAATCAAACGGCAGAATATGGGATTGCCGAACGAGTAACAGATAACTTGCAGGCCAAATTTTTAGAAGAAAATATCTTAAAGATTAGATCAGAGGGTGATTCAGACTCCATTCTCAGAGGGACCATATTATCGGTGGATGATAAAGTGCATACATTCAGTCAGGAAGAGACCGTCACCGAATACCGGTTAACAATTAAGATGGAATTTGAATGGTACGATGTAAAAAATGATAAGGCCTTGCTGACAATGACATATACTGGTTGGGGTGCTTACGGTCTCAGTGGAGATATTAGCAATGATGGCATCGACAATGATGGGGATAGCTTAATAGATAGCGAAGACGATGATGAGTCAGGAGAACCGCGGGAATTTGCAACGCGGATTGCTGTTGAAAAAATTGCCGAGGATGTGATAAGCCAAATTGTGGCATCCTGGTAAATTGATGGTGAAAGGATAGGAATGAACAAAACGACGATTGAGAATATTGGGGAATTCGTGGGGCAAGAGGTAACGCTCAGGGGATGGGTGTATAACAAACGCTCAATTGGAAAAATTTGGTTTTTGATTTTTAGGGATGGGACAGGATTGTTGCAGTGCGTGGTTGTTAAATCTGAAGTAGACCCAATCACCTTTGATCTTGAATCCTCTCTTACCCAGGAATCTTCCGTTAAGGTTACGGGAATTGTGTGTGAAGAACCACGCGCTGTTGGCGGCTATGAATTGACAGTAAAAGATATCGTTGTGGTACAGTTGGCAGAGGAATATCCCATCACACCAAAAGAGCATGGTACGGCATTTCTCATGGATAATCGCCATTTATGGATCCGATCCAAAAAACAAAATGCTATTTTACGAGTGAGGCATCAGGTTGTGAAAGCGGCACGCGATTTTTTTGATAACAATGGTTTTACGCTGGTTGATTCACCCATGTTTACTGCCAATGCTGTAGAGGGAACAACCAATCTATTTGAAGTAGACTATTTTGATAGAACTGCCTATTTAACCCAGAGTGGACAACTCTACGGTGAAGCGAGCGCCATGGCTTTGGGGAAAATATATGTTTTTGGTCCAACTTTCCGTGCTGAAAAATCAAAAACAAGACGCCATTTAACCGAATTTTGGATGCTTGAACCGGAAATGGCTTATTGCGATTTGGATGAGAATATGGATTGGGCTGAAAAACTGGTGGCCCATGTTGTTGAACATTGTCTTTCTACCTGTAAACGAGAGCTGGAAGATCTGGAGCGCGATACAAGCAAGTTGGAATCTGTTACACTACCGTTTCCAAGAATTACTTACGATGAAGCTGCTCAAATTCTTAAAGAAGCGGGTTCAGATTTTGAGTACGGTAATGATCTGGGTGCAGCCGATGAAACCACAATAGGAGAGAAATTTGATCGACCGGTCATGATCCATCGCTGGCCTGCCGATATCAAAGCATTTTACATGAAGCGAGCGCCGGAAAATAATGATCTGGCGATGGGTGTGGATATGATTGCACCTGAAGGTTATGGAGAAATTATTGGTGGTGGTCAGCGTGAAGATGATCATGATACATTGGTCAAACGAATTCAACATCATGATTTGCCCTTGAAACCGTTCAAATGGTATCTGGATTTGCGCAAATATGGCTCTGTTCCGCATTCCGGGTTTGGTCTTGGTTTGGAACGGACAGTAGCCTGGATTTGCGGCACGCAACATATCCGTGAATGCATTCCTTTTCCACGTACCATCTATCGCTTGGAGCCATGAGTACATTTAAGGGAAGAATCGGCGTTTTCGGTGGAAGAGATGTGAATGACGGATTGTATGAAGAAACGATCCAAATCGGTGCCTGGTTAGCAAAACACAATTATTTGGTATTCTGCGGTGGCGCAGAGGGTATTATGGAAGCGATTGCCAAAGGCGTGAGTGCACATAGTGGCACAATTATCGGAATCCTAAAAGGCGATTGGAACGAGGGGAATAACTATTTAACCATTCCAATTGCTACCAAGTTGGGGATTGGACGAAATCCGCTAATAACCTACAATTGTGAAGTGGGACTGGCAATTGGTGGTAAATACGGAACACTCTCGGAAATTGCATATATGCTTCAGTCAGATAAACCCATTATTGGATATAAATCTTGGGTAATCAATGGCATGCTGCAAGCCACATCGCTCCAACAACTGTATTCGATTATCACAACACATTACGATGGAAATAAATAAAACTGTGATCCATGTATTTGGACGTGTCCAAGGTGTTTGGTTCAGAGCTTTCACTAAAAACCAGGCACAACGTTATTCCGTATCCGGGTGGGTAAAAAATATGACGGATGGAAGTGTCTACTGCGAAGCGCAGGGCAGCGAAGAAAACATGCGATTATTCTTACGTGAATTAAGACGTGGATCAGAATTAAGTAAGGTAGAAAAGGTAGTTGTAAAGAATGCAACAACTAGCGAAAGTTTTGTTGGGTTTGAGGTGAAACACTGACGATGAAAGTTGCTCTATGCCAGGTTAATCCAATTGTTGGAGCTTTCGATTACAACCAAGACCTGATTCTGTCTAACTACAAAAAGGCAATCTCTCACAATGTAGATGTCGTGGTATTCCCGGAATTAATAGTCAGTGGTTACCCACCGCAGGATTTGGTATGGGAAGCCGGATTTTTGGAAGAAAACACAGCCAGATTGAATCAGATAGCAAACCAGACAACGGTTCCACTCATACTAGGGTATATCCGCCAAGACCATGAAAGTATTTTCAATAGTGCGGCTGTCTGTCAGAATGGAAAAATTGACTATACCTACGATAAACAATTGCTTCCCACCTATGACGTGTTTGACGAAGCAAGATATTTTACGCCAGGTAACAAGGCCGGATTATGGAAGTGCAACATTGATGGTAAAATCCTGAAGATCGGGTTAGAAATCTGTGAAGATCTCTGGGATGATGCTTATAGCAACAAGGTTACCAGGCAATTGATCAAATCGGGCGCAGATTGTATCATAAATATTTCTGCTTCACCGTTTCATGAAAACCGACTGCAGGATAGAATTTCAACGATAAAAAGACGAATAAAGGATAACCCGGTAGCATTTATTTATTGCAATATGGTCGGCGCACAAGATGAAATTATATTTGACGGGCAATCCATCATATTAAACCGTAATCAAGAAGTGGTGGCAGTAGGAAAAGGATTTGAAGAAGATCTAGCAATATGTGATATAAATACTGCATCAGAAGTAATAAAAGAAGATACAAGTAATCTTAATGAAGGTTTGTATAGAGCTTTATGCCTTGGTGTTCATGATTATTTTAATAAAACCGGGCACCAAAAAGCTATTGTAAGTGTAAGCGGGGGAATCGATTCTGCGGTGGTTGCTTGTATCGCAACCGATGCACTGGGTAAAGAAAACGTAAAAGTCGTTGCAATGCCTTCAAAGTATTCCAGTGACCACTCACTGGAAGATGCTCACCAATTGGCGATTAATCTTGGCCTCGAACTGGATACCATACCCATACAGCCCATTGTAGATCAGTATGGTCGATCATTAAAAGGTAATTTCGAGAACACTGAGCCTAACAGTGCCGAAGAAAATATTCAAGCCCGTGTACGGGGAAACCTGATCATGGCTCTTGCGAATAAATTTGGTTGGATGGTGCTGTCTACGGGGAATAAAACTGAATTGGCATTGGGATATTGCACCCTTTATGGTGACATGAGTGGCGGACTCGCGGTCATTTCCGATTTATCCAAAGAAGATGTTTACCGGGTTGCGCGCTGGGTAAATGAATCAGCTGGATACGATAGAATCCCTAAAAACACCATCGTAAAACAACCATCGGCAGAATTGACAGACAACCAGGTTGATCCTTTTGATTATGAAATTGTGAGTCCATTGGTTGATGCACTTATTGAGAATCAGGAATCTACCGAAGATCTGGTTCGCGATGGTTACGATGAGAACCTGATTCGTCAATTATCTAAACGGATTCGAATAAATGAATTTAAACGCCGCCAAGCTGCTCCGGGATTGCGTGTAAGCAAAAAAGCATTTGGGCTGGGTCGAAGAATCCCAATTGTAAATCATTACCAGGGGAAATAATTATGCGTTTGTTTTTCGTATTATCACTCATATTCTCACTTTGTTATAATCAGGAAAATTCTACACCCTCTGATTATTGGGAATCACTCACACATGGTGAAAAGACAGCTTTTGTAAGTGGAGTATTTACTGCCACATCCAGGGCCAAATGGCATCATCAAATTGAATTGGAAAAACAATACAAAGGAAAATCCAATTGGGTTCCGCCGTACTACATTGAACGGTATTATGAAATTTTAGACGAACATGTCCCAAATGAAAACCCAACTGATCTTACTTTTATCGTCGGACAGGTTGATGCGCTATATTCCAATTTTGATAATCACAAAATTCCATTAATTGAAGCAATCAGAATAGCAACTGTCGTGGAAGATGGGGATCGAAAGAAGGGAAACCTTCTGTTACTTAAAGCTCAGCAGAAATTGAAATAATTTAATCAACCAATCGCTTATATCGAATCAATGCGCTGACAGCATGTTGGACATAATCAATTCTTATTTCGGTAACTCTTCGATTGAAAGCGTTGGTTTTTGAATCAGAACCATATTTTGGTTGGACAGCATAAGGAAAACCACCTGCAAAAAAACCATCTTTTACTTGGGATCGCAGTAGAAAATGTACACCTTCTTTAATACGATGTCTTAGTCTGGATTTTAACTCAATCTCATCCGGCAAGATTGAATAAGCAGCCAGTAGGCCTTCACATCTGGTGGCGGTTGGGGTCACTCTGCCGTCCCTATTAAAACCTCCCAGGCGTTTATTATTGGAATGAAGCAATTGCGATGCCATTATGGATGAACAAATCTGGATCGTATGCTGCAAAATCAATTTTCGATCAACTGGAATTGAGCCGTCAGGCAAATCCCACAATTTTTCTGAAGCCAACAAAGCCCAGTGATCAGCAGGGACAGAAGAACGTCCTTCTCTTGAAATCGCCAGATACTCAATCGTTCGAGCTGCTGCATTACGCCATTTTGGGTTTGAATCCAGGGAATGCAGCATCATGAGACCTAAGGCAGCTTCACCTGGGTAATACAAGGAAGTCCAATCGTCATTCAGCCCTCCCTTAGATGGTACGTATTTAGAAAAATAGCTTCCGTCTGGCTTTTGCGAATATACCAGAAAGTCACCCAGTTTCTTAAGGGTGTCCATAGCTGTAAAACCAGGTTGTATTAATTCAATTGATGCCAAAGCGATTAATCCCAGACCCGTACCCCCAAGTTTCACTTCGGGAGGATCATTGTCACCAATTATTTCTGCTAGCGACCAGATAGCCAGAATGGTTGTATCCTCAGGAATGGGAAGTATGGTGTTATTTTTTATAAAACTTCCTGAGCGTAAGATGGCATCTTTTAAGCGGTCATTTGGAAATTCCATATAGCTCATGCACATGGCATAAATGGCACCCGCATGTCGTAAAATATTGTATGACTGTGTCACAGATATTTCCGGGTTGGTATTTATACGATACAAAAATCTGCCATCACTGTTTGTTGCTCGGACCATGTAACTGGTACCTTCTAAAATTGCAGTGTCTATAGGTTTGGATGGGACGGGCGTGTTACATCCGGTTAATAATAACAATGCTAACAGACAGACTTCCATGTGTCGCGATACTGGAATGGATTGGTAATTCATAACAGGTTCATGACTACAGAACACAAGTTTCTATACAATAAACTTCTATACATCATGGTGCTCACGTTTTGAAAAATATTGGATATTTTCAGCTAGTTCAAAACCCAAAGATTTCGCAACCTCTTCCGAGTGGGTATTTCCTTTTTCAATCAACGTTGCAATAATCATTATTCCCATCGTACTGAGTTTTTTCTCAATGGTCTCAATTAACGCCGTGGCAATTCCTATTCGTCGAAATTCTGGTATGACAGCCAACCGGTTAATCCATCCTTTCCTACCATCATGTGTACCTAACGCAGTACCGACAATAGTACCATTGGATTCAGCCACATAAAAAAGTGCGGTTCCCAGTTTTAATTCACGTTGAATCATTTCCGGATTATCCCTTCCACGCGGTTTGTGAGGTAGATTTGCCTGTCCCCAAACACGTAGAACCGATGGATAATCTTTCATATTAAATGGTCTAATAGTCCAATTTTCCATATGTTACCCATATATTATTCAATAATCTTAACAATCGATTATACATTCAATTACAATAACTTGCATTGGTAATTTCTGTCACAAAAAAGGATGGAAAATGAAGATTTATATCAGCGCTGATATGGAGGGTGTCACAGGAGTGAATGCCTGGGAAGAAGTCACCAGGGATAAGATGGATTATGACCTGTTTAGAAAACAAATGACTGCGGAAGTAGTGGCGGCATGCCGGGGCGCTGTGAAAGCCGGGGTAAAAGAAATCGTTGTTAAAGATGCACATGATACAGGGAGGAACATTTTACCGGCCGATCTGCCTGCAGAAGCCAGACTCATTCGGGGTTGGAGTGGGCATCCCTTGGGAATGGTGCAGGATATTGACCAAAGTTTTCACGCACTCATAATGATTGGGTATCATTCCAGAGCCTATAGCAGTGGAAATCCTCTGGCACATACATGGAGCAGTTCATCCATAACATCTATCAGACTGAATGGAAAATACATGTCAGAATATGCCATGTTCATGCTGGCGGGAGAATATGTTGGCGTTCCAACCGTCCTTGTTAGCGGGGACCAGGGATTGGCAGATGAAATCAACTCCTGGAATGCAAAAACCAAATCAGTTGTCGTAAAGCAGGGCATAGGAAATTCCACTGTTAACATCCAACCTGACCTGGCTGTGGATAGAATCGAAAAATCCACCTACCAAATGTTATCTGCTGATATTGCTGAATGTCATGTTAAACTACCAAAATCATTCACGATAGAAATTCAATATAAAGACCATCCCAAAGCATATGCAGCGACCCATTATCCCGGGGCATTTGCCGTCGATGACCATACCGTAGTTTTTGCATCGGACGACTATTACGAAATATTACGATTTACTTTTTTCGCGTTCTAGGCGTGTTTAGCCATTTTCGATTATTTAAGAACAAAACTTTTGCTTTGTTCTTTGCCGGAAATGCAATCTCCTTGATTGGATGGGGATTCAATTTTATCGCAGTCGGATGGATTGTCATTGATTTAACTGGGTCAGAAATTGCTCTGGGACAACTGAACGCACTTGCCACGCTACCAGGGTTGGTTATTGCTATTTATGCCGGTACCATCATTGATAGAATGAATCGTAAACATTTATTGGTTACATTGGATATTATCCGAATGCTTGCAGTAATTGCTATACCGATTTTAATGTGGACACAACATTTTGCATTATGGAATATATATACCATGGCATTTATTATTGGATTGGGCAGTTCTATGTTTTGGCCGACCGCATCTGCATTTACGCAGGAAATTGTGGGTGAAAAAGACTATCTTGCTGCCAATTCATTGCTTTCTGCGTCTTATCAATCAGGATCCCTGCTTGGATCTGCATTGGGTGGATTTATCATCCATTGGTTTGGTGCGGACATAGCGTTGTTTTTAGATGCCTGTACCTATCTCATATCATCGACCTTGATTGGATTGGCCACCCACACAACCAGCGTGGAAATTTCGGAACATGAAAAAATAAGAGATACTTTCCGTGGAGGTTTTTCCTACATTCGGCGACACAAACTATTATTTGGTTTTTCTTCTTCTACCGTGTTTGCGGATGTGGCAATCTGGGGTAATTTTACTGTGCTTACAATTGCGTTTTCAGTCAATGTGCTGGATGCGGGAGCGAGGGGATTCGGACTGTTGGATGGCGCTTATGGAATTGGTGCATTGTTATCCAGTTTTCTTGCGATATTATTCGCCAGAAAATTCCGAAATCACTTGTTACTAATGGTTGCCTACGGTATTGCAGCACTTTGTTGCCTGGCTTTACCCTATATTCCCATATTGGCCGTGAGCATGATTCTTTTCTTAATTATCGGTGTTCATAATAATTCTGCACGCATTATTTCGCGTACGATAATTATGGAAAATGTCCCTAATAAGGTTATGGGAAGATTTCAAACTATTGTAGGAGTCTTAACAAGATTTCTTATAATCATAAGTACATTGTTAATGGGTTGGATTGTAGAAAAATATTCCGTTTCGCTTGGCCTGCAATCAACCATGTTGTGGTTTTTAATCAGCATGGTCGGTGTGATTGTCACTTATTCATTGAATCCAAATCTATTTAATAAAATTGATTTGAAATTTTGAAATAGTCCAATTGCGAAATTCACATGAATACAGTAATCTTTACTCTATTCACGGATATTTAATAATTAAACCAAAACAACAATAATAGGAGTTTTTGTGGCACAGATTACGTTAAAAGGAAATCCCATTAATACGAAAGGAAACTTGCCGGCAATTGGAGAAACAATACCTGATTTTGTATTGGTTGGTGGCAATCTCCAGGAAAAATCACTTGGTGACTATGAAGGAAAAAGAAAAATTTTCAATATCGTGCCCAGTCTTGATACTGGAACATGTGCAGCATCAGCGCGCTATTTTAACCAGTCAGCTGGTCAATTAGAAAACACCGTAGTACTTGTCATATCTGCTGATCTGCCCTTTGCACAAAAACGCTTCTGTACTACTGAAGGTATAGAAAATGTAATTACACTTTCATCATTTCGTTCCACATTTGCCGATGATTACAATCTTAAACTCATGGATGGTCCCCTAAAAGGATTAAATTCCCGTTGTGTGGTCATTGTTGACGAAAACAATCGCGTGATTTACACAGAACAAGTTCCCGAACTTGGACAGGAACCTGATTATGAATCCGCGTTGAAGGCACTTAACTGATGGGACATATTTCCGAATCGAAATCGGATTTAGTACCCCTTATTGATCGTCTCAATCAATACCCCATTGGGCTGGTGGACAATCATATATTGAGAGAGCTGTTATCGCTCTTGTTTACACCGGATGAAGCATACGTTGGATCACATTTTCCGCTCCGTGAAGCTACCCTGGATGAGATGATGGAAAGGACCGGTCTTCCTGAAGCAAAACTGACCAATATTTTGGAATCAATGGCAGATAAGGGACTGGTCATGGATATGCCTTATGGAGGTACGGTCTATTATTTGCTGATGCCAGGTGTTATCGGATTTATTGAATTTACATTTATGAAAAACCGAACTGATTTGCCTTTGAAAAAAGTAGCAAAACTCATGAGCGATTATTTTCACTGGGACACGAAAAACGGTCAGGGTAAGGAATTTTTCGGTAGCAATACCCAGTTGACCAGATCCCTGCCATACGAATCACACATACCCGTAAATAGCACCATTGTGTCTTATGATAGTGCGAAATCAATTATTGAAAATTCTGAATTCGGTGCTGTAAGCATGTGTTATTGCCGACATAAACGAGAGCATGAAGGTAAATCCTGTAAAAAAGGTGCCCCGGTAGATGGGATTTGTATATCGCTGGGTAAGGGATCCGAATTCCTGGTGCGTCGGGGCTTTGCAGAGAAAAAGAGCAAAGATGAATTGACTTCCATCCTCCAAAAGGCGGAGAACCTGAAGCTTACCCATATCACCGATAACATCCGGGACAAACCCACCTTTATTTGTAATTGTTGCGGATGCTGTTGCGAAATAATGGCAGGTGTCCAATCAGGGTATTACAATGGGGTTAACAAAACTCCATATATAGCCGAAGTTGATCAAGAGTTCTGTGATTATTGCGGTGATTGTTTTAGCGCCTGCAATGTGAAAGCAATTGGATTGGATAGGGATAATTCTTCTCGTCGAGTCAGTAAAGTAAAGGATGAGATATGTCTTGGGTGTGGCGCATGTATATCTTCATGTAAAAAAGATGCCATTTCACTGAGTTTCAGAAACAATTACAGCACCCCGGTAAAAACAAAACGGAATTTATTTATGAAAATTGCATACGAAAAAGGTCGACTTACGCCTCTAATCACTACCCACATTAAGAAAAAATTCGGGTTTCGGGATTAGATAAGAATAAAATCCTTCAATTAATCAATAATTTAAAACCCTTTTCTCTGTAAATTTTAACTTATCAGAAAATCTAATAACTATGAGAAAAATGAAAATATATCTAATTATTGTATTGTCGTTTCTGGCAATGCTTTCAGCACAAAACATCGACGAATTAGGTGTTATAGTTTATCCAGAATATTATTATCCAGGTGTCATGGTTGAGTTCGACGGTACTTTTGCGTCGATTGATGAATCGAAATCATTCTCATTCATGGTCCCTACAAATTCTGATTCAGTGTTTTTGGTGAAAAGTACATCTGCAAATGCCAATGACCTTGAATTGTTACCTATAAAAGATCGCAACGGCGAATCATGGGTCAGCATTCCGGTTACAGATAAAGAATTTCGTGTATTTGCTTTTTTTGTTCCCTTCAATCCACACGAAAAACAAAGAACATTTACCTACAGTATGAAATTTGAAGATGACATGGCAAATATTCACCTGGTTTTGAATCATCCGGCAGCCGCTGAAAATTTTTTATTGGACAAAACGGGAGCTGAAGAATTCGATGATCAGCATGGACTCAGCTTCAGTCGATTCCATATTCCCGATTTAACCGCGAATACAGAATATACAGTAACTGTTTCGTATACCAATCCCACATCAAAAACCAGTATCCAGTATTTGCAGGAAATGTTGGCTTCCGGTGGGAACGCTCCAATGGAAAGAGGTGAACCTTCCATGAATGTGGCCCCAAAACGGCACACATTACCCATTTGGCAACCTCTAGTGATGTTGTTTGCGGTTGTGGGAGCAGTTGGTGTTCTGTATAGCAAAAATCGTGAAAAATCAGCAAGTACTATGGTCGAAGAACCAAAATCCGTAAAGAAAAATGTCCAATTCCACTATTGCACGGAATGTGGAGTCAAATTAAAAGAGCAGGCAAAATTTTGCCATAATTGCGGCAGCAAGGTATAATGTATCCTACAATTCTAGAATTAGGTCCCCTTAAAATCCATTCATTTGGATTTATGCTGGTTATTGCTTTCTATTCATGTTTCTACTTATTGGACCGCGAGATGAAGCGACTGGGATACGATAGAAAAATAGCATCAGATATTGTATTTGCGGCTGCGGTGGGAGGCATCCTGGGAGCGAAAATCTATTATTTACTGGAAAATTTTGGTCGAGTGGTGAACGATCCAATCGGTATGATCTTCAGTGGGGCCGGACTGGTTTTTTATGGTGGTTTGATTGGTGGCACGCTTGGTGTTACCATGGTTCTACGCAAAGCCAATTTGCCATGGTTGATGTTCGGAGATATCGTTGCACCCATGCTCATATTAGGCTATGGTATCGGTCGAATAGGGTGCTTTTTGGTTGGTGATGATTATGGCCTGCCGACCCATTTACCCTGGGGAATTCCATTCGAAAATGGACTGCCACCATCCACATATGACATTTTTGCCACCTATTACCCATGGATTGATTTGAGTGGATTTGAACCTGGAGTCTTGGCGGTTCATCCGACGCAATTGTATGAATTAGTACTGGCGTTGGCAATATTTGGTTTTTTGTGGAAAAAGCGACTTCATATTAAGAACACTGGTGGGTTGTTTTTCACATACCTGATTTTTGCCGGATGTGAAAGATTTTTGATTGAATTCATTCGTACCAACGATAAGTATATTGCCTGGTTTTCAGGTGCGCAAATCATTTCCATATTGATCATAGGGATCGGAACATATTTTTTATACAATCCGTTTAATCCCGGTGAATCAAATCAGGAAAATTCTTTATAAAGTAGCTGCATTAGCTGCTTTTTCCATAATTCAGGGACAGATTCCTGAATTTCAGCCACTGATCTCTATTACCATTACAAATCATCCACCGGTTGTGGAATGGGATCGGATCGCAGTAAATCCTCTTAAAGACATTTATCTTTTGGATAAGGAAACCGGTATTATCATTCGGCTGGATGCAATGGGGAATATTCGCAATGAATCGGGGGGAATAGGGTACGACGATTTATCGTTTAGTGACCCGATTGACATCGCTACAAACGGCCTTGAACTGATTGTGTCTGATAAAATGGCTAACACAATTGCCTGGTTTGATCGAAAGCTCCAACCAATTTCTAAAGAGCGACATACAGAAGTTTATCCTGATCAACTTGTCAGCGACGTTTCGGGTAATGTCTTTCTCCTTTCACGAGATCGTGGGTTGATATGGAGAAGAAACCTCTCTGACTGGGATCCTGTCAAATTCATTGATTTATTCGTCAATGATTATCCATCGGAATGTATCCGTGATCTATCTACAAACGCGACCGGTAACCTGGGGTTATTGTATTGTAATGGCCGAATCATAGAATATAGTGCGACGGGTAGAATTGTAAAGAATTACATCCTCTCAATACCAAACGCAACCAGTTTAATCCCGTTCAAAAATCGTTGGTTAGCGCTTGGTAATAAAGGCCAATATGAAGATGTGGAGATATCATCAGGTACAGGTAAATTTCCACTGGAAAATCCTGTGGATACCGCTGTATCCAATCAGGTGATTTACATGTTGGCCAACAACCATATTTATGTATTTGCGCAGTAAACTTTTTTTTATCGCAATACTAATTTGTAGTCGCACCAGTTTAGCATTCGGTCAATCGGTTGCACACAAGGATACTATTGCTTTAGATGCATCCGTTTCAACTGTGATTCTTTCACATGCACCTATCATTGAGTCATCGGTGCAATGTTTCTATCAGGGAAACTGGTTTACCAATTATTCAATTGACCCAATAAAAGGGCATCTGATTCTGTCTGAACCATTGGATGGCGATTTAGTTGTGTCGTACCAATCCCAGTCAATTCCATTAACTGTGGGACCATTGTATACATATTTACCATTTCTTGCGGAAGATTCATTGGTCCAAAAAAAAATTGATCACACTCAAATCCGACCTACATCATCCCAGGAATTGTTGGTATCAAGCGGAACTCTCTTTCGAAGTATTGGCATTTCACCTCTTGGGGGAAATGATTTTTCCGGAGGACTACAATTTCTGGTTCAAGGCCAACTGGGTGATGATTTGTTTTTGAATGGGGTATTGACGGATAGAGACATTCCAATTCAACCAGAAGGGAATACGCAAACATTAGATGAATTGGATAAAGTGTATATCGAGGTGACACACCCACATTTCTCGGTGGAAGCAGGTGATGTTGATCTGCAATTCAATTCTGGAAAATACTTGACAGTAGATCGCAAACTTACCGGCCTCTTAACCAAGTTTCATTCAGAACAATGGTCTTCACAGGCTGTTTTTGCCGGTAGTGAAGGTGAATTCAATACAATTGAACAAAAAGGAGAAGATGGACGTCAGGGACCATATTTCTTAACATCGAGGACTGGAAACCGAGATATAATTGTCCTGGCAGGAACAGAAAAAATTTACCTGAACGGGAAATTGCTTACGCGCGGTGAAAACCATGATTACATCATTGATTATAGTCGAAGTGAACTAACCTTTAATCCGCGACATATTATTCACTCCGATGCAGATATCTATATGGAATACCAGTATTCTGACTTTAATTATTCGAGAAATATTCTTGGCTCACAAGTTTCATATGAAAATGAGAACCAACAAATCACATTTTCCTGGTTACGCGAACAGGATAATTTTTCCACTGAATTACAGCAAATCCCTTCTGAGACGGTACAGTTGTTGAAATCATCCGGTGATAGCACCATCACCACCCAGACCGGCATTTTAGATAGCAATGGTAAATATGTATTAATCGATGGCCATTATGTGTACTGGGATTTGAATCCTGATACCAGTTTGGATCGTTATTCGGTTTCATTCCATTTTGATGGGATAAATGGTGCCTACGCAAAAAAAATATCAGATACCGGCAAATTGTATTTTGAATACGTGAATGTGGAGATGCGAACTGGCACGATGGATCTCTACTCACCAGGGAAAAGATTAATCGCACCTCAAACGGAAGAAATTTTTCATGTCATAGGTCAATCAAATGGAGGGAAATATATCACTGTTTCTGGGGAGCTGGGCTTATCAAACTATGATAAAAATCAATTATCAACAAGGGACGATGAAGACAATCGTGGGATTGGGTATAAAGGAAAAATTAATGGTCAGGAATTACCGCTTTTGCGAAAAATAAATTGGGATTATTCATTTCTGATTTGGGGTCGCACTAAAGATTTTCATCAGTTAGCTCGTGATCGGGAAGCAAATTTTTCGCGAAAATGGAATACATTTGGAACATGGACACCTGCTAAAGAGCAGCTAATCGATGGACAATTGAAAATACATCATGATGAAAATAATCTTGAACTAGGAAAATCGGACTATCTCCAGGGTAAAAACCAAAAAAAGCGCTGGTACTCCCGTGGTCAATATGGATCAAAGTGGGTACCACTATTGATGGGTAATTATAACCGTGTGGAGCAAAAGTCATCACTGTATGAGCAATGGGAAAGCGAAATGAAAGTGCTGCCGGGTGATTGGCATCCGTTTATAGGGATCCAATGGGAACATGACCATTCGAGAAGCAAGTATGTATGGCAAACCGCCGGGATTGACATGGAAAAAAATGAAATTAAATCCATGATTAAAATTGGGAAACGTACGGATTACGCCAATCTAGATACGTCGACAGCTGTATTGGATACTGTTTCATCAGGTTTATTTGGTGAACTGGATGTTTCTAAATCTTCTCGGTCTGGATGGTCAGGAAATATGCAATTACGAAAAAGAGTCGTGGATTATTTCCAGACGGACCAACCTTCGCTGAATTATTCCATGATGAATATCAACGGGCGCTACAACAACGCAAGTTCACCAATCAAGGTTGAGATTACATTGCGTTCTGAACAGACCTTTACCGAACAACGTGGATTGGTATACGATTCAGTAGGGACTGGTCTTGGTCAGTACCGATATGATCCTATTTACAATGAGTATATACCTGATCCAAACGGCTCCTACATTGCATATACCGCTTTTATCGGCGATCGCAAACCTATCACCCAAATTGAATCCCTTTCACGTTTTCGAATTAATGGCGCGCAACTAACGACAGACTTCCTGAAAGCCTATTCCTCGTTAACGGAAATTGACTTGAAATACAATGGTGCTGAATCTGGATTCCCGTCCTTTAATTCAAAATTATCTTCACCGAATGTAAGCCGGGAATCTTGGCAAATCAGACAAGAGATTACTTATTCTGACTATCAATCCAGACGAAGAATACAGGGACGTTACCGGCAAAAAAGTGATTTAATTGGTACGGACCCAAGGGGAAATGATTTGCGATCATTCACACTATCCAGTATTGAATGGCAGGAACCACTTAACAATGACTGGCGATGGATACAACGGGGTGAGAATCATTTTTATGAAAATACATCCACTTTTTCCCAATCACGAAATAGAACTGTTACAGGGTGGTGGATTGAGGGAGGCCCGCAATGGGAAGGCAATCGCGACTGGATAATGAAATATTTCCTTTCCTACGGTCATGATTCGGGGGATCAACTAGTAGGGGATTATACCATCAATTTCTGGGGTATGAGATGGGATATTACCCGATATTTTAAAACCAGTAATCGTTTGCAGCTCACCATGGATTGGACAAAAACCGACAAATCTGACCTGATTTCTATCCCACCTGAGGCAAATCGTGGCTTACCACTGGGTAAATCTCTAAAATTTTCTCTTTTTTCAGAAATAAGAATAGGTAGCAATTTATCCATTTACTCAACACTGCTTGTTATTGATAATGCAAGATACACAAATTTTATTTCTTTTAATGGGGAAGTACGTGCATATTTTTAAATCACTATTCTGTATATGCCTGCTATTTCCATTGCATGGACAAGATACTGTATCCGTTAATATTAATAGTGCTGTAGAGGATACACTGAAAGTTATACTTGAACGTACGGGGAGACTGGATCTTGGTTATTCTTTGGTTGGATTGAATAATAACACTGCCATGTATGTTGTACAAAATTTCAATTCATCGCTGGATTCTCTTGTCTTTATGAATGATGGAATTCTGAACAACAAAACCCAATACCGTCATTTTTCCAGTCTTATTGGAAAAAAAGATATGAAAGTTATTCAGCAGATGTTTGATCAAGTACTTTTCCGTTACCCATATTTATCAAATGAGAGTCGATTGATTGTTGGTAGACTAAAACCTCATAAAATTGCAGCACAGATTTATACTGAGACTAACTTCTCAAGCACAGTTAAGGGAATCCTTGGAGCATCCCGTCATAAAAATAATTCAGTTGACATGGTAGGTGAATTAGAAGCGCACGTTGAAAACGCATGGAAAACAGGTGGTTCTTTTGATCTCCGCTGGCAACGGTACGAGACGGAAAGCCAGACATTGAAAATTGGAATGGAAGAATCATTTATTTTAGGATCAGCCATTGGAGGGAAAATCCAATTTCAACAGGATTTGCGAGCCGGATTATTTGTACGGACCGATAAACTGGGGCAAGTACTTTATCATACCGCAAAAATGGGTAGATGGGATCTGGGATACGCATCCTCGCGGGTTATGCCAACGAGCAAAGGTGACTCACTCGCCGTGCCTGCGACACGAGAAAATTCCATGGTAATAACCCACACGTACTACTCCATGGATAACCGGTGGCTCCCCAGAAGAGGATTATCATTGGATACTCAATTGCGCGTTGGCATATTTGAGAGTAATGAATCGTCAACAATTGCACATTTGACAATGGATTCCGAGGTATATATTCCATTAAACACTACTTTTGGGACCAAAGCAAAACTTTCCCTTCAAGGGTCATCCACGACGCTTGATAGATTACCAGTCGGAGAAAAAATATATTTTGGTGGAAGCAATCTTTTGCGGGGATATCAGGAAGATATATTTCATGCAGATTGGGTTTCAATCTTCGCTTTTGAGGGAAACTATACCCAATCCAATTCAAGAATATTTTCATTTATTGACATTGGATTCGCACCAATTTTCTCCAGTGGAATGGTGGGCTATGGTATGGGATATAGTCAAATCTCCAGACAATCAATAATCTCCATAACATGGGGACTTGGCAAAGATGATATAATTTCCGATGGGAAATTTCACATAATATTTACAAATAGGATATAAATTGGCTCAATCATTGAAAAATAAGGTTTATGCTTTTCTTCAATCGCATACCAGAAACAGCTACCGTGTTCGTGATCTTATGAATAGATTAAATCTATCCTCCCAAAATAGGCAACAGGTTCAGGTCTCACTCGACAAACTATTACAAGAAGGCAAATTGCGACTGGTAAAAGGAAACCGATATACAGTTTCAATGCGACAACAGGAGTGCACCGGGAAGCTGGTACTCACTCAAAAAGGGTTTGGTTTTGTATTGGCAGATGATGGGGGCCAAGATATCTTCATAGGAAGGCGGCAATTAAACAGCGCCGTGCATTGGGATTTGGTTCGCGTCAAATTAACGCCAGGATCGACATTAGAGCGCAGAAAAGGAACGATAGTTGAGATTATAAAACGTTCGACCGATCGATTCACTGGAACATTATACAATGAAAACCGGCGACCGATGCTTAATGTATACCCGGTAACACCAGAACGGGGCATTCAAATAATCAACGGCAAAAAACGTGAAATAAAATCAGGCGATTTAGTAGAAACAGTCGTAGTGGATTGGGGTTCAGTGCTCAGTCCAATTCGAGTGAAAATCGTATCGGTGATCGGTGATTCTAAAAACCCAGCAAATGATTTTGAATATATCGTTAAAAAGTATGGTTTTAATCGGTCCTATCCATCAGAAGCGGACACTATTGCAAATTCATTTTCTCAGAAAACAATCCAATCGGAAATACCAAACCGAAAAGACATAAGGAAACAGATAAGCTTTACCATTGACCCGGAGGATGCCAAAGATTTTGATGATGCTATTTCAATTGTTGAGTCCAAATCCGGCTGGACCATTGGAGTGCATATTGCTGACGTATCTTATTATGTGCGTCAGGGATCTGCACTTGATCGTGAGGCCTATGAACGATCCACTTCGGTCTATTTTACAGAGGGAGTGGTCCCCATGCTACCGGACAGTCTCTCGTCTAATTTATGTTCCTTGAGACCGAATGAAGACCGATTGGCTTTTTCTGTTCAAATTCAATTGGACAGGAAAGGAGATGTTATTGATTTTACTGCTTATAAGTCTGTCATTAGGAGCAATTGCAGATTCACATATACGGATGTGCAGGAAATTCTTGATGGAAAGAAGAAACACCCGCTCGCTCGGCAATTGGAAGCTTTGAAAAGAGTGTGTTTGGTGTTGAAAAAGCAGCGGGAATTAATGGGAAGTATAGATTTTGACATTCCGGAACCACTATTTGTACTGCGAGAATCAGGTGTTCCTCTGGAAATCTCCCATAAGGAGCGTCTTTTTAGCCACCGAATGGTTGAGGAATGTATGTTGCTAGCCAATCGATTGGTGGCGGATAAATATGGAAAAATAAAACCATTTGTATTTCGCGTTCATGAGAAACCAAAGGAAGCTGATCTAAAGAACCTGGTTCAGCTGCTAAGCAGAATTCACCCAGAACTAAATAAAAATATCGCTCACAGCACTTCAAAGGACATTAGGAATATTTTGGAGGATATTGAAAATTCTCCTCACAAAAGTCTTATTGAATCGGTGGCATTACGGTCCATGACGAAAGCACAATATTCCACAAATAATAGAGGACATTTTGGACTTGCATTCCCCACGTACACCCATTTCACATCACCCATTCGTAGATACCCTGATTTAATAGTCCACCGTCGTATCCACTCAATTTTAACGGGCGTTTCACCTAAACAAAAAGAGTTAACCGATTATTTTCAGTCGGCATGTAATCAATCCAATAAAATGGAGCTAGAAGCCCTTGCTGCAGAAAGAGAATATATTCGTATCAAGCAATTGCGCTGGTTACAGACTCAAATAGGAAAAACGTTTTCAGGTATAATTTCAGGCGTGATTCAGCATGGATTCTTTGTTGAATTGGATGGCACAATGGCAGAAGGATTGGTCCCGGTTGATACGCTGGAAAATGGTGATTTCATATACGTGGAAGAAGAGTATATGTTGAAGGATCGCAAATCCAATGTTCATTATCAACTTGGAAGTTTTGTAAAGATTCGTGTCCTGGAGGTGTTGTTTGAAAAGCAACGAGCCAATTTTGTTCTCGCCGATGATACTGTCTAATTTGTACGTTTTCGGTTCAAAGATGTCTATAATCCAAAAATTTCATAATTGCATTCAAATACATTTCATTTAATAGATTTTTGGGAGCAGGGATGAATAAAATCTCAATGATAGGTATTCCTCTGATCGCCTTACTGTTACTAGTAGGTTGCGATATTAAGCGTGAAGCCATCGGTGCAGATGATGAAATAATGGTCATCACCGATTTAAATAGTAAGGAAGCCATAACGGCAGCATTGGAAAGCGTATTTAATGATACCATATATACGCCAAAACCTGAAGCGGAGTATAAGCTAATATTCATTGATCCATCAGGTTACGATGGAATAAAGGAGCTAAATAATGTTATTATTGGTTCCGTAGGCAATGATATTCGAAATCCGGCAACAAAACTGGTAAAAACATTGCTTGGTCCAGAAAGATTTATGGAGACTTTATCAGGTTCAGATCAGATCATTTTTTCCTATGATCAATTTTCAAAAAGTCAATTGTTTATGATTCTGAGTGCGAATAATAGCGATGACCTAATGGCTCGTCTCAATGGTAAAAGGGAGTGGATAAAAAATCAATTTGAAATAAAGCTCCGAAGAAGACAGGAGAAATTTCTATTAAGTAGTGCCCGGCAGACAAAAACGGAGAAACGTTTGGCGGAAAAATATCCATGGTCGATTAAAATTCCATGGGGATGGGAAGTTATTAAAGACAGCCTCGAGGCCAATTTCGTATGGTTAGGTAGAGAGACTCCCTATCAATGGATAGCCATTCACCACGAACCTGGTATAGTAGCATCTGATTCCGCAGCCGCGGCCAATTATGCAATAGAATTTCCCCTGCAGTATTTTGGACATATTCAAACCAATCCACAAATGATCCGGAGCGAATTGACTGATTTTAAGGAATGGAGTGCATGGCATTACTCCGGAATTTGGGAATCAGTTGATGATGCAAAAGGGGGTCCCTTTTCCAGTTATCTTTTTTATGATGGAAAAACAGATCAAACCTATTTCATATATACGTTGCTACATTTCCCTGGAAAGAGGAAAAATATGTATTTAAAGCAATTGGATGTAATTGCATCTTCATTTGAGGTGGATAAGTGAAAAGAAAAATGGTAGTTACGGGAGCTTTAGGCCAACTTGGCCAAGCCGTTGTTAATGCATTTCGCGATAGTCATCATGTTATTGCAGTTGATATGCATCCAGGTAGCATGAACAATTTAACGGACTATCATCAAATAGATTTAACAGCTGAATCTATAGCAAAACAATTCTTTTTAAGCGAGCAGCCTGAAATAGTTTTGCATCTTGCAGCCATGACGAATGTGGATGGTTGTGAATTGCATCCTGAACATGCCCAAGAGATTAACGTAAATACAGTAAAGACAATTTCTAAGTCTGCCAAAAATTCCCATCTGGTGTTTATTTCTTCCGACTACGTCTTTGACGGAGAAAATGGTCCATACTCTGAAGGTGACTCTACCAATCCTGTCAATGTTTATGGGCAAAATAAACTTGATTCAGAAAGAATAGTTCAAAATCATTCCGCAAACTGGACAATCATTAGGACCAACGTGGTTTTTGATTATACAAAGCAATCGGATGCCAGTTTTGTAAAGTGGGTGGTTGATTCCCTTAGCGCAAACAAAAACATTCGTGTTGTAGATGACCAGTGGAACAATCCTACATGGACTGTATCATTGGCAAGGACGCTAAAACTGGTTGTAGAAAAGAACATTTTAGGGTTATACCATTACGGAGGGAAAGATTGGCTGAATCGTTTGGAATTTGCCAGGATGATAGCCAGAATATTTGAACTTGATGGCTCATTAATATCGGCCATTTCAACCAGGGAGCTTAATCAAGCAGCACGCAGACCATTAAAAAGTGGTTTGATTTCTTCGAGAATAGAAGAGAAATTCGGTGCATTGTGCGATCCGCTAGATGATTGTTTATTTGACATCAAGCAACGCATCTTACAGTAAGTACTATTTGAATGAAAACACTTATCGTCATACCTACCTATAATGAAGGAAAAAATATTTCCGAATTAATTCATTACCTTTCGACGGTAGTTCCTGATGCCCATCTTCTTATAGTAGACGACAATTCACCTGATGGCACTGGGAAGATAGTTAAAGAGCATCAAGGTCGCCATAAACATTTATTTTTGGAAGAGCGTCCGGGCAAAATGGGATTAGGCACCGCCTATCGATTTGGCTTCAAATGGGCCCTTGATAGGGACTACAAGGCCATTGTTCAAATGGACGCAGATTTGTCCCACGATCCTGGGGATGTCCCTCAATTACTAGCCGAATTGAAAAACGCTGATGTTATTATTGGCAGCAGGTATTGTAACGGAATTAGTGTCGTGAATTGGCCCTTGTCGCGCCTTATCCTAAGCTATGGAGCTAATCTATACACTCGAATTATTACAGGAATGCCGGTAAAGGATGCAACAGCCGGATTCAAAGCATGGAAAAGAAAAGCGTTGGAAAATATTGATTTGGATTCTGTACGATCACAAGGATATTCCTTTCAAATTGAAATGAATTTTAGGGCTTGGGTAAAAGGATTTACAATAAAGGAGCATCCTGTCATTTTTATCGACCGTACTATCGGTGAATCAAAAATGTCAAAACATATCATGCGAGAAGCAATTATCATGGTATGGCGATTGCGCATTTGGAAAATATTCGGCTGGCATAAGTAAATATGAATCAGATGCCGACCATATCGGTTATCATAGTCAGTTATAATGTAAAACAGTATCTGCTCCATGCAATTGATACTATTAATGCTTCAGACTACGACGGAAAAATTGAAATTATTGTAGTAGACAACAATTCGTTTGATGGTTCAGCAAAGGCAATCAGTGGAAATTATCCCAACATTGTCGTCATCAATAATTCAGAAAATGTAGGATTTGGGATGGCCGTGAACCAGGCCACCGCTGAGGCGTCGGGTGATTTTTTATTGATTCTTAATCCAGACACGATTGTCGATGAACCTACAATAAGTGTATTTGCAGATTATTTGCTGGATCATAAAAATGTTGGCATGATCGGTCCAAAAATTCTAAATGCTGATGGCACATTGCAACCAGCATGCAAACGATCTTTCCCAAAACCAATGGTTGCTTTACCTAAATTATTAGGACTATCCTCTATGTTTCCCAATTCCAAATGGGCCGGCAAGTACAATCTAACATATTTAGACCCTGATGAAATTCATTCGGTGGATGCCATAAGTGGATCATGCATGTTTGTCAGGAAATCAATTTTTAATCAGGTGGATGGCTTCGATGAACGGTTTTTTATGTTCGGAGAGGATTTGGATTTATGCTATAAGATAAAATCACTGGGATACGAAATACATTATGTTCCCACTGCAAAAATAATTCACTTTCATGGTGAATCGGTCAAATCAGCTCCTTATGATAGTTTACAGGCATTCTATTCAGCAATGGAATTATTTGCGGAAAAACATTTTTCGACTGGTCAAAGAGCTCTGACAAGGTTATTTATTAAATCGGGGATTCAACTCAGAAAATTAATGACATTTATTGCAGGGACAAAATCACAGTTTGTTTCTGTGTCATTGGATGCTGTTTCTGTATTACTGGCGTTTACAATAGCAATTCCCATTCGCTTTAGTGATTACGAACCCGTGCTACGAACCAATGGGTTTTTCCCGGGTATCTATGTGCTTTTCTGGATACTGATTGGTGTTGTATTTCAATTGTATTCACGATACATACTCTCCTATACAAGAGCAATACTTTCTTCATTGTCCGGGTTTTTTATTGCAACGGCATTTACCTATTTTTTCAAACAATTTGCGTTTTCACGATTGGTAATTATCGTAGCAACCATTTTAGTGACAGTATTCATCCCCGGATGGCGCATGATTTTCCATTATTTTATGAGCCGTGGTCTGTTTAAACAGGTTAAGGATAAAAATAATATTCTCTTCAGCAGGCGTACAATAATGATTGGGAGTGATGGAGAAGCAGCTAGAATTGCTCAACATCTATCGAAAAGATTTGATACTGGGTTGGAAATAGTCGGGTTTTGTGATGAAGAGTTGAAACAAAATGTGGACGACTTACCATTACCTTTTCTGGGGAGGATATCCGATATACGGGCTATAATAGGCAAGTTTACTATTCGTGAAATAATATTCCCAACAGCACAATATACATCAAATCGTGTTTTGGATATTATGGACAAAACCAAAGATTTGAGACTGACGTACCGTATTGTGCCGCGCCATCAGGATATTCTATTGGGTAAAGCGTCCATTGAAGAGCTTGGTGATTATTCGTTTGTACAAATAGAATATTCACTTTTTCATAGACTGAATTGGGTCATGAAAAGAGCCTTTGACATACTAATTGCGATTTTGGTTTCGATAGTTTTTAGTCCACTGTACGCGATTCATTCAGGTAAGAAAAAAAAGATAACATATTGGGGGGTTGACGGAATACGATTTTCTGCTTTAATCATCCCTTCTAAAAATAAATTGATACATGATCTTCCTCTAATGATTAATATTATTAGAGGTGAAATGAGTTTTGTCGGATCCACATTGCAAACAACGGACGAAGATAATCCGCATTTAATATGCATGCCAGGACTTACTGGGATACAACACGTAAGAAATGTTAATTTTTCACCTGACGATCAAAGAGATCTGGATCATTACTACATTCAAAACCAAAGTTTTATAATGGATATGGAAATTATTATGAAAACGGTATTTAGCGGTTAGATATGCTCAAAACATACTTAGACTTTGAATTACCTATAAAAGTGCTCGATGAAAAGATTATTGAGCTTAAAACCAGCGATAATCCTGCACTTTCAATAGCTGAAGACGTAACTCGATTGGAAAATAAACGAAAAGAAACAATCGATAAAATATTTTCCAGATTAAACAGGTGGCAACGGGTTCAACTGGCAAGACACCCTGAAAGGCCCTATACGCTTGACTATATCAGGTCCTGGTCACCGGATTTTGTAGAATTACACGGTGATCGGCATTTTGCTGATGATCCGGCTGTAATAACTGGAATTGGTTCAATCAATGGTAAATCTGTCGTATATATAGGTCAGCAAAAAGGTAGAAATACCAAAGATAATCTGTATCGGAATTTTGGTATGATGCGACCGGAAGGATACCGCAAGGCATTGCGGTTAATGAAGTTAGCCGAGAAGTTCCAGAAACCAATAATTACGTTAATAGATACACAGGGTGCATACCCGGGACTTGGCGCTGAAGAAAGAGGTCAGGGAGAGGCAATAGCCAGAAATTTGTTTGAAATGTCAAAACTACGCGTACCCATAATTTCCGTGGTAATAGGTGAGGGAGCCAGTGGTGGAGCATTGGGTATAGGATTGGCAGATAGACTACTTATGCTTGAAAATACTTGGTATTCCGTCATTAGTCCGGAAGGTTGTGCATCCATACTTTGGCGAGATGCGGGAAAAGCAGCTGAAGCTGCAGAAGCACTGAGGGTGATACCAGATGATTTGGTCGAAGTGGGAATTTGTGATCGCATTGTTCCTGAACCACATGGTGGCGCTCATCGCGATCCCCAGGCAACTTTTGATCTTCTTAAATCCGTTCTCACAGAAGAAATCGATCAAATTGTTGGGAAAAACCCAGAAAAGTTTTTGATTGACAGGATACACAAATACGATAAGCTTGGATCATTTTTAACCATAAAATGATTTCCTATAATTACAAAACAAAAATATTTTACCGTGATATTGACCAAATGGGTATTGTGTACTATTCGCGGTATTTCGAATTTTTTGAGGCTGCCAGAACAGAATTATTGTCCTCAATTGACTTGAATGTGACGGAAATTGAGTCTCTAGGTGTGTATCTTCCAGTGGTATCGACGGAATGCACCTATATCAATGGGGCTAATTTTGAAGACAACCTTTTGATACAAACAGAAATCAAAGAGATACCGAGGTTGAAATTGGTAATTCATTACATGGCATCAAAAATGGATACTGGGAATCCAGTCGTCGAAGGCAGTACCACGCATGTATTCATCAAGAAAAGCACACGGAAACCAATTCGTCCTCCAAAAGAATTTTTAACTAAATTGAAACAACATTTTCAATAGAATAGGTACAATCGTGAAAAAACTAGCAATTGCAGGAATCATCCTAAGCTTTTATGCATGTCAAACGAGTCCACAAGAGTTCCAGTGGGTGGAAGAATCGTTTAATGACGTACTTAATAGAGCAAACAATAAATTGGTATTGGTTGAATTTTATACAGATTGGTGCACTTGGTGTAAAAAGTTAGAGGCAGAAACATTCCCTGAAAAAAGTGTCATTGATATTGCACACAAATATTATATATCCACTAAAATTGATGCAGAGAAAGATGAAGGACCAGAATTGAAGGAAAAATATTCAGTGTCCGGCTATCCGACTACGGTTATCGTTGATAATAATGGGAATGAAGTAGATAGAATCGTTGGTTACCTACCAGCAGACCAATATGTAGCTGAACTTGATCGCATTCGACAGGGCATTGAAACTATCCCGGCATTGCAGTCGCGGGTAGCAGTCGAACCAGAAGATATTGATGCGTGGAAAATGTTAGCTACCAAATATGAAGATAATGGTTCAACAAAATTAGCAGAAGAAGCCTGGTTTCAATTGGCAACATTGGACGAAGAAATGATGGAATTAGCCGCATTTAAATCAGCAGTTTTTGCGATGGCATCGGATGGTAAAACCGATAAGCTAAAAGCGTTTATCGATCAGAATCCGACTAGTCAGTATTTGACAAAGGCATATTATACACTTGTAAAATTTTATAAAAAACATGATGATGTTAACGAAGAAGCGCAAATCTATAAATTGTTTTCAGACCTGATCGTACAGAGTGGCAAGGATAATTATAATGCGTTAAATGGATATGCCTGGAGAATGGCTGAACTAGACCTAAATCTGGAAGATGCTTTGAATAAAATACGGCTGGCTGTTGATATGATTGATTCAAAAGAAATGCTGGCAAAAGCACAAGTGATGGATACGGAGGCAGAAGTTCTATGGAAACTCGGTCGGACAACGGATGCCGTTGAAGTAATAAACAAGTGTATTGAATTGCAGCCGGATGATGAATATTACACGAACCAGAAGAGCAAATTTCAGCAATCGCAATAATAGTTTGCGAACGATTTTCATTCAAAAAACCTGGTGATAATTTCATCAGGTTTTTTTGTAAATATTCTATCTACTAGCATTTTATCTGAGAGTTTAAACATCTAACTTCTTGTCCAAATTACTAACAATAAATTATCGTAATAAGGAGTGTTACCCATGTCGGTGCAGGAAATCTTTACCCAGCTTGGTATAGAAGCCACAAATTATGGATCGTGTTATGGAACGAATGATTGGTCACGTACGAAGAATGCAGGGGAATTAATATCATTAAATCCATCTACCGGAGAAGTTCTTGCAAAGGTTTTTCAATGCAATGAAGAAGATTATCATACGGTAGTAGAAAATTCTATTAAAGCATTTTATTCGTGGAGAAAAGTTCCCGCACCAATTAGAGGCGAATTGGTGCGCCAAATGGGAAATGAATTACGAAAATACAAAGACGCTCTTGGTAGCCTTGTTTCTCTCGAAATGGGGAAAATTAAGGCAGAGGGAGATGGTGAAGTCCAGGAAATGATTGATATCGCTGACTTTGCGGTTGGACAATCGCGAATGCTGTATGGGAATACCATGCACTCTGAACGTCATGATCATCGCATGTATGATCAATGGCACCCTTTGGGACCGGTTGGCGTGATCAGCGCGTTTAATTTTCCGGTCGCAGTCTGGGCGTGGAATGCATTTATTGCTGCCATTGCCGGCAATACGGTAATCTGGAAACCGTCCAGTACGGTTCCGCTCACAGCGATTGCTGTACAGAAAATATGCAATCGGGTGATGGAGAAAAATGGATACAGCGGCATCTTTGGATTGATCATTGGCAAAGGATCAATTATTGGAGAACAATTGATTAACGATAAAAGAGTTCCACTCATATCATTTACTGGATCGACACGAATGGGGAGACATGTATCGGAGGTTACAGCCAAGCGATTTGGAAAATCAATATTAGAACTTGGTGGCAACAATGCCATCATAGTTGATGAATCGGCTGATTTAAAAATGGCAATACCAGCGATTGTATTCGGAGCGGTGGGTACTGCTGGCCAAAGGTGCACATCCACTAGAAGAATCATTGTCCAAGAGTCCATTTATGATTCTCTAATTGAGCAGTTGGTACGTGCCTATAAACAAATACGAATTGGTGATCCCTTAGATAAAAATACATTAATGGGTCCATTGGTTGATCAATCAGCAGTCGAGGTGTACAAGCGAGCATGTGATCAAATTGCCGAAGCAGGTGGAGAAATAATTATCGGGGGAAAGATAAAAAATGGTCCCGGTTATTTTGTTGAACCAACGATAGTTAAAGCCCTCAACAGCTGGGAAATTGTTCAGAATGAAACGTTTGCCCCCATATTGTACATTATACCTTATCATACAATTGAGGATGCAATAGATATTCACAACAGTGTTCCCCAGGGTTTGTCCTCAGCTATGTTTACAATGAATGTTCGGCATGCGGAATTATTCCTCTCTTCGAGAGGAAGTGATTGTGGAATTGCCAATATTAATATTGGAACATCCGGAGCTGAAATTGGTGGCGCATTCGGAGGAGAAAAAGAAACAGGGGGAGGCCGAGAGTCTGGTTCTGATGCCTGGAAAGCATACATGAGGCGCCAGACAAACACAATTAACTGGAGCTCTGAATTGCCACTGGCACAGGGCATTAAATTCGACCTTTAATACAAAAATACTTGAGGAAGTCATGATACGCGTAGATGCAAAAAACGTACATAATGTTATTGGCAAACATATGCTTGCTGATGGAATGAGACCCGTTATTGATTTGGAAAAAAGCCACGGCTCCTGGTTGGTGGACGCATGCAACGGTAAGGAATATCTGGATTTATTTTCTATGTTTGCTTCGTTGTCCGTTGGGTACAATCATCCATATGTGTTGGAAAATCGTGAACGACTAACAAAAGCAGCAATGAATAAACCAACAAATTCTGATATTTATTCGAAAGAAATGGCTGAATTTGTTGACACAATGGGTGAAATTGCACAACCGGATTACTTGCCATATGCCTTTTATATTGAAGGTGGCGCATTGGCTGTAGAAAATGCACTCAAGGCTGCATTTGACTGGAAAGTAAGAAAAAATGTGGGTCAAGGGAGAGGAGAATTAGGTTCAAAAGTCATTCATTTCAAAGAATGCTTTCATGGGCGAACCGGATATACGCTCTCATTGACAGATTCACCCGACCCGCGCAAGGTAATGTACTTTCCAAAATTTGATTGGCCCAGGATAACAAACCCGAAGGTCACATTCCCACTGGATGATCATCTTGATATAATCCTCGCACAGGAAGAAAAAGCAATTAAAGAGATTAAAAAGGCGATTTCAGATAATCCTTATGACATCGCATCCATGATTATTGAACCGATCCAGGGTGAAGGCGGTGACAATCATTTTCGCCCTGAGTTTATGCATTCTCTTCGACAAATTGCTGATGAGAATGATATTATACTTATTTATGATGAAGTACAAACGGGTGTGGGTATAACGGGTAAAATGTGGGCGCATGAACATTTTGGCAATGAAGGGACACCCGATATTATCAGTTTTGGCAAAAAAACCCAGGTATGCGGAATTTTTGCTGGACGTCGATTGGATGAAGTTGAAAAAAATGTTTTCCACGAATCAAGCAGGATTAATTCCACCTGGGGTGGTAATGTTGTGGATATGGTACGCTTCACAATTTATTTAGAGATTATTAAAAATGAGGGATTGGTTCAAGCAGCACAGTCTAATGGTAAGATTTTGAAGAAAAACCTGTATGATTTACAAAATGAGTTCCCCAATTACGTATCCAATGTTCGTGGAGAGGGACTATTTTGTGCTTTCGATCTACCCGATTCTACAAAGAGAGATACTTTGATCAATAACATTGCAGACGAAGGGGCCTTGATTTTGGGTTCAGGACATACCAGTGTTCGCTTTAGACCTCATTTAAATATTTCAGCCAAAGAAATTGTCACAGGTACAGAAATAGTCCGGAGGGCCTTAAGTCGTCTATAAAAATAGCAGAAAAAGGAACACTCTATATAGTTTCAACGCCCATAGGTAATCTTAAAGATATTTCGTATCGGGCTATTGAAATTCTGGAATCCGTATCGGTCATTGCTGCTGAAGACACGAGACATAGTGGTATATTACTGAAACACTATGGCATTAAGACCCCTATGATATCGTATTTTGAACACAATCGATTCACAAGAATTCCTTCAATTGTTAATACGTTAAATGCGGGGAAAGATGTTGGGTTGATAACCGATGCTGGAACACCAGGAATCAGCGATCCGGCTTATAAACTTATCCGTGCTGCCATTAATGAAGATATAGTGGTATCTCCTATACCTGGCGCATCTGCAGTAATCGCGGCATTGGTATCCAGCGGATTACCCACCGACCGATTTGTATTTGAAGGTTTTCTTCCTCCAAAAAAAGGGCGGAGACGCAGGCTGCGTGCCATGCAAGATGAATCCGCGACAATCGTATTGTATGAGAGCCCAAATCGATTGAAAAGAACATTAAACGACATACTAAATGAATTAGGAGATCGTCCAGCAGTTATTGGAAGAGAAATAACAAAAATTCATGAATCTATGCATCGTGGAACAATCTCAGAATTATTGTCGTATTTTAATGCTCATCCTGCTAAAGGAGAATGTGTGATACTCATTGGAAAGAACGATCCCAATGTCTACTTCGACTAATTCAAGGTTTATAACATTTGAAGGCATCGATGGCTGTGGAAAATCCACACAAGCAAAATTATTAATTGCCACCCTCGAACAGCGAGGTAAAAATGTGGTATTTGTAAGAGAACCAGGCGGAACAGATATCTCAGAAAAAGTGCGAGACATTCTTTTGCATTCCGGGGGAGATGAATTGAATGAAAGAACGGAAGCACTGCTGATGACAGCTAGTCGTGCACAATTGACAAAGGAAGTGATTATACCTGCTTTGGAGTCGAATCGCTGGGTAATCGCTGATCGCTTTTCTGATTCGACACTGGCTTATCAGGGTGGCGGAAGAAATCTGGACCTGGAATGGTTGATCCGCCTAAATGATTTTGCAACATTTTCATTAAAACCACATCTAACATTTTATATTGATGTTACCCCTGAGGTTGGTATGCGTCGACAAAATAAAAATTTGGATCGAATAGAAAGAGTTGGTCTGAATTTTCAACTACAGGTTAGGGAAATGTATAACAATTTATGCCAACGATTTTCAAGTCGATATGTCAGAGTTGATGGTAGTCTTACAATTGAAGAAGTCCAACGAGTGATACTTGGGGAATTAAAGAACAGGAATTTCATCTAATGCTTAAAATAATTAAACACCAAAAGGCACTTTATTTTACCGTTTCATTGGTCTTGCTTGCGGGGATAACGTCCCTGGCGCTTTCAAAATCAAAACTATATCAGCAGATAGCCCAATCACAGAAACTCATTAATAATGTATACAAATATTTAATAATTAATTATGCGGATGAAATAGATATAGAGGAATTTACAAGAAACAGCATAAGTAATATGTTAGATGTTTTAGATCCCTATACCGTGTACTTGGAAAATGATGATCGTGAAAGTCTTGATATATTAACCTTTGGTAAATATGGTGGTGTGGGTATGCATCTTGGAAAGCGGGATGGTAAACTGACAGTGATCGCTCCTATGGATGACTCTCCAGCACAAAGAGCAGGCATTATTAGTGGTGATGAAATTATTGAAATAGATGGAATAGCCACGGAGGATTTGAGTATTGACGACGCTGCAAAAAAAATACGGGGCGACAAGGGTACCCGTGTTGTTTTGACGATAAAAAGATATGGTAACGATAATTCTATGGAATTTTCCTTGGTGCGTGGAGACATTCGTGTCGACGATGTAGCCTACACCGGGATGCTGGACGATCAGACCGGTTATATCCGTTTGACTAGATTTTCAAAAAATTCGCCAGATGAAATGAAAGACGCATTGAAGTCCTTACTTACCTATAATCCGCAAGCAATTATTCTGGATCTACGGGATAACCCCGGCGGCTTACTAAATGCAGCAATTGATATTTTAGATATGTTTGTGGAAAAAGGTGAACTTCTGCTCTCTACAAAGGGAAGAACAAAGGCAAGTATTCGAACACTGACAGCTACTCGTGACCCGATTGTACCTGCTGATATGAAACTGGCCGTATTAATAAATGAAGGCAGCGCGTCCGCAAGCGAAATTGTATCCGGTACATTGCAGGATCTGGACCGTGCAGTTGTTGTTGGAGAACCATCCTTTGGAAAAGGCTTGGTACAATCGGTATTTGATTTGGATAAAACAAGAAGTCTAAAGATAACTACTGCAAAATATTATACACCAAGTGGTCGACTTATTCAGAAACCTGGATATATAGCTGAGGAATTAGTAAAGGATAGTATTAATACCGATAAAGTATATAAAACCAGCAAAGGTAGAATCGTTAAAGGAGGCGGTGGAATCGCTCCGGATTTTGAAATTGAAATACGTCATATCGGCCCTTTAACACAGGAATGTTACAGAAAAAGTGTATTTTTTACATTTGTACAAAAATACAGAGATTTATATGGGTCTTTTGAAAATGTAGTTAATAATCCTGAATTGCTCGAATCGTTCAAAACTTATTTGGATAACATAGAGCTGGAAATAACCCTTAAAGGGGAAAAACAGTTTGATCAAATGCAGGAAGCATTTTGGCAATCAGATAGCCTGAATCCTGAACTTATTCAGGGTCTGGAATCACTTAATGCCTATATCAACGAAAAGGAAGCAACATTATTTGACGAAGAGAAAGAGGATTTGGAATTGGCATTGCTTTTGGAGTTTGCTCAAACATATGTTGATAGTAAAAAACGAACGGAAGTAGGATTAGAGCACGATAATGTCGTTAGAGAAACGATGTATTTATTGCACGATCAAGTAATATATCGAGATCTGTTAAGCGTAAATATGAAGGATAATAACACATCCGATATGTTACATTAATGTTTCGTATAAAAACGTACTGAATTTTATCGAAAATCTATTTTAAATTTCGTGGCTTTTTTCGAAGATAAACGGATACATACGTCCTTCACTATCTTTGGGCGATTAGCTCAGTTGGTTAGAGCGCTACGTTGACATCGTAGAGGTCAATGGTTCGAATCCGTTATCGCCCACATAGTGGCAAAGCACTTACATGAGCACGAATAGTAAATATTACAGCTTTCATTTGATACCATCTGGTACCATTCAATCTCTGCGTCCATTTACAGAATATTTTACTATCTAATTTGTATACCAAAATACCATCATCTTTATGAGCAATAACATCACCATAACATTCCCAGATAATTCCGAAAGGCAGTACGATAAAGGAATTACAGCACAGGAAATTGCGGAAAGCATTGGCCCACGATTGGCACAGGATGTTGTGGTATGCAAAATTGATGGTGAACTTCGGGATTTGTCCTATCCTATCCAGTCCAACGCATCCCTGGAGCTATTTACAGGTGATACGGAAGAGGGGCATGAAGTTTTGCTTCATAGCACCGCCCACTTAATGGCTCAAGCTGTGAAACAGATATACCCAAATGCACAGGTTACAATAGGTCCGGCCCTTGAGAATCGATTTTATTATGATTTTGATGTGAATGAGCCATTCACGGATGAAGATCTTCTGAAGATTGAAAATAAGATGAAAGATTTGGCAGCAAATAATCAGACTGTTACTCGGAAGGAAATTTCACGAGAAAAAGCTATTGACTTATTTGAAAAAATGAATGAATCGTATAAGGTTGAAATTATTGAGGGTATTGATAGCGATAATTCTTTGTCTTTATATGAACAAAATGATTTTGTTGATTTATGTCGTGGACCGCATGTGCCCAATACTGGAAAAATTAAATACTTCAAACTTTTGAATTCTTCGGGTGCATACTGGCGTGGTGATGAAAAAAATAAAATGCTTCAGCGTATCTATGGTACAGTATTTTCATCTAAAAAAGCATTAAACAAATACTTGCAGTTTTTGGAAGAGGCAAAGAAGAGAGATCATCGCAAGATTGGTCGTGAGTTAGATATCTACATTTTTGATGATGAGGTAGGTCCAGGCTTGCCGTTATGGCTCCCAAACGGAACAGTTATTATTGATGAATTGGAGGCATTGGCTAAAGAGACGGAACAGCGAGCAGGATACCAGCGGGTAAAGACACCACATCTTACAAAAGGCGATTTATATAAACGAAGTGGTCATTTAACCTTGTACAAGGAATCGATGTATCCCGCAATGGATGTTGATGGAACTGATTATTATGTAAAACCTATGAATTGCCCTCATCACCATAAGATTTATGCTTCTTCACCCAGAAGTTATCGTGATTTGCCATTGCGCCTCACAGAATATGGTACCTGTTATCGCTATGAAAAATCAGGTCAATTGTTCGGGCTCATGCGCGTACGAAGCATGCAAATGAATGATGCTCATATTTATTGTTCAGAGGAAGATTTTAAAAAAGAATTTTTGGCAGTTTGCGATATGTATCTCGAATATTTTAAAATATTCGGTATTGAAAAGTACATGATGCGTTTTAGTCTACACGATCCAGCTGGACTTGGAAAAAAGTACATTGATGATAGTGATATGTGGATTAAAACCGAACAAGCTGTTAGAGAAGCATTGCAGGATGGTGGATTAAACTTTACTGAAATTCCAGGCGAAGCCGCATTCTACGGGCCTAAAATCGATGTCCAGGTATGGAGCGCAATCGGCAAAGAATTTACCTTAGCCACAAATCAAGTAGATTTTGCTGTACCAGCAAGATTTAACTTAACTTATACCGATGCTGATGGGAGTGATAAAACACCGTTATGTATCCATCGTGCACCCCTGGGGACACACGAAAGATTTATCGGATTTCTCATTGAGCATTTCGCAGGTGATTTTCCTGTTTGGTTAGCTCCAAAACAGGCTATAGTTTTACCAATTTCCGAGCATGCAAATAGCTACGGCGAATCATTGGTAGAGAGAATGATCAGTGCCGGTATTCGTTGTGAAATGGATGATAAACCTGATAAAATCGGTGCGAAAATACGCCAGTCGGAGTTGAAGAAAATTCCTGTTATGATTATTGTTGGTGAAAAAGAAAGTGAATCAAATACTGTATCAATACGCCGTCGTTTAGTCGGCGATCTGGGTACGATGGAATTTGAACAGTTTCTTTCCGAATTGGTCCATGAAATAAAAACAAGGAGACAACCTTATCGCAAAACAGAATAGAACCAGAATTAATGATGAAATATCCGTTAAAGAAGTAAGATTAATCGGTCATGACGGAGAACAAATCGGAATTGTTAACATTGAGGATGCTCTGGAAAGAGCACAGGATGTGGGATTGGACTTGGTGGAAGTTGCACCAAATTCGAGTCCACCGGTTTGTAGAATTCAGGATTTTGGAAAAATAAAATATGAGGCAAAAAAGAAACAACAGGCTAGTAAAAAGAAACAACATGTTGTAAAGATAAAAGAAGTCCGTGTGCGACCTCATATTGATATACATGACCTTGAAACAAAATTGAATCAAGGAAAAAAATTCCTTCTCGAAGGAAGTAAGCTCAAGGTTACGGTAATGTTCCGTGGCCGTGAAATGTCCCGACTTGATCTCGGTGATGATTTAATGATTCGCGTAGAAGAAATGCTTTCAGATATTGCGGTTATTGAAAAACGAGATGGAATGGAGGGACGTAGAATGTCAACAATCTTCATTGCGAAGTAGGAGAAATGAATGCCTAAAATGAAGACACGCCGGGGTGCTGCCAAACGTTTTCGGTTTACCGGATCGGGCAAAATTCGGCGTAACAAAGCAAACCATAGACACATGCTCATTCGTCGTTCAAAAAGTGTAAAGCGGAAGATGCGTAAATCAGGATTGATTTCCGGCACTGAAGTAAAGCGCGTACGACAAATGTTAGCAGAATAAGAGGAGTGAATTATGCCAAGAGCAAATAGTTCAGTCCCAAGACATCGCAGACACCGTAAGGTGGTGAAGCAGGCAAAGGGCTACTATGGTGCCAGAAGCCGCAATTTCAAAGCCGCAAAAGATTCGGTCTGGACAGCAGGACTGTATGCGTACCGGGATCGAAGGCAGAAAAAACGAATGTTTCGTCGACTCTGGATATTGCGGATAAATGCGGCTGCACGGCAACATGGTATGTCTTATTCTGCATTCATCTCTGGACTGAAACAAAACGGCATCGAATTAAACAGAAAGGTTCTGGCTGATTTAGCAGTCGGAAACCCATCTGCGTTTGCCGAATTGGTTAACAACGTAAAAAAATAACGATGTCCTTAGTACATAAAATCGATGCAGTCCGAAATGAATTTCGGGCTGCCATCGATTCATTCCCCGAAAAACAGCACGAGATCGAAGAATTAAAATCCCGGTTTTTAGGTAGAAAAGGGAAAGTCGCCAACCTCTTTTCACAAATGGGGTCCATTGATCCTGAAGATCGCCCAAAATTTGGAAACTTAGTCAACAAACTACGATCCGAATTAACCCAGGCATTTGAAGAGCGTAAAAAACTTGCACATTCGTCATCCAAAGATCAGGTTGACGGTTTTGTTGATTATACATTACCGGGAAGACAATTTAAGCTGGGTTCACTGCATCCGGTTCAACAAACTCTTGATGAAATTAAAACTATATTCAGGGACATTGGTTTTTCAGTTGCTTATGGACCGGAAATTGATGATGATTACCACAACTTTCAGGCCTTAAATATCCCCAAGCATCATCCTGCAAGAGATATGCAGGACACCTTTTTTATCGAAGATAATATTGTGTTGCGCACGCACACCAGTAACGTACAGATTCATTTAATGGAAAACAATGATCCACCATTGCGGTATATTGTTCCGGGGAGAGTATTTAGGAATGAGGCGATAAGCTACAAAAGTTATTGTCTGTTTCACCAGGTTGAAGGATTGTACGTGGATAAGCACGTCACATTTACCGATTTAAAATCAGCTTTGGTTTATTTTATACATCGCATGTTTGGTACATCCACTAAAATCAGATTTAGACCAAGCTATTTTCCTTTTACCGAGCCAAGCGCAGAAGTTGATCTTTGGAATGAGGAAAGAGGCAAGTGGATGGAAATTTTGGGATGCGGCATGGTTGACCCGGCTGTATTCGAATCCGTCGGTTATGATCCCGAAATTTGGCAGGGATATGCGTTCGGCATGGGAATTGACCGCATAGCAATGCTGAAGTACAAAATCGATGATATTCGATTATTATTTCAAAATGATATTCGTTTCCTCAGGCAATTTTAGATAACAGGTTGATTTAGAATGCAAGTTTCTATCCAGTGGCTTAAACGGTATGTCGACATTACCGAATCCCCTCGAGAATTGGCCGATATGCTTACAATCCTTGGATTTGAGGCAGAAGATGGATTCGACCCTGCAACAATTAAAAACGTCGTTACCGCACAAATTACTTCGGTAGAAAAGCATCCAAATGCGGACAAATTAACACTTTGTACGGTCTTTGATGGAGAGGCATCCCAACAAGTGATTTGTGGAGCGCCAAATGTGAAAAAAGATGCCATGGTTCTACTTGCAAAAGTTGGGGCTGTATTGCCGGGTAATTTTGTTATTAAGAAGGCAAAAATTCGTGGATCCGAGAGTTATGGTATGCTTTGCTCTGAGAAAGAATTGATGCTATCTGATGAACACAGTGGGATAATTATATTACCAAACGATACGAATCCCGGAATCCCTTATATCGAATATTACAATGAAAATTTTGCCTCAATTGAACTAGATATCACACCTAATCGCTCGGATGCACTTTCCCATTATGGCATTGCACGCGAAATTGCCATAAAAACAGGAAGGGAATTACGTCCATTTACTAGTTATCAGCCAAAAGCGATAAAAAATCCATCAGAAACCATTGAGGTTGTAATCGATGATCAAGATGGATGTCCTCGATACATTGCGGGGGTTGTTTCCGGGTTACAAATTGGTCCATCTCCGGATTGGATGGTTCAATGTTTAACTTCAGCCGGACAACGTAGCATTAACAATATCGTCGATATTTCAAATTTTGTTCTGCTGGAAATGGGGCACCCAACTCATTTATTTGATTTTCGATTGATTCCAAACAAAACAATAGGTGTAAAGCGGGCAGTCAAAGGTCAAAAATTTATTACTTTGGATGAAGTGGAAAGAAAATTGAACGATGAACATTTGTTGATTACAGATGGTCAAAAAGCAATTGCTCTTGCCGGTATAATGGGGGGGCAAGATACTGCTGTTGGTGGAGAAACCGACACTGTGCTCATCGAAAGCGCATATTTTGATCCGGTAACAATACGAAAGGGATCGAAATCCCTGGGGATGCTCACAGAAGCATCAAGGCGATTTGAGCGCGGTGCCGATGTGGAAGGCGCAATGACTGCATTCTGGCGTATTGTCGAACTACTCGAAGCCTATGCAGGTGGACAGTTGATTTCTGATGTCGTGGATAATTACGCCAAAGAAATAAAACCAAAAACAATTCATTTGCGGAAGGAAAAGACTATTAGCGTTCTAGGAATTGAAGTTTCCGAAACATTTATATCTGATACTCTGACAAAACTTGGAGTAGAGGTATTGTCATTCGACTCGGGACAGTGGACTTGTATTCCACCCAGCTTTCGTCCTGATCTGGAACGGGAAATTGATTTAATTGAAGAAATTGCACGCATTTATGGATACGACATAATTCCAACCCATCAACACTATAAAGCATTGCTCCCTGAAAAGAATCCCGATTCTTTGTTATCCCTGACGACATTATTTAATATGCTGAAAGGAATAGGTTTCCAACAGTGTTTTAATAACTCATTACAGTCCCAAGCCATTGCTGGCTTAGGAGGTAAATCAACGGTTAAAACGATTAATCCTTTAGGCGAACAAATGGCAGTATTGAGAACGTCATTGTTCCCTGGATTGTTATCTAATGCCTCATTTAATCTGAAAAATGGAAATAAAGATATTATGCTCTTTGAATTTGGGCAGATACATGAGCAAAAAGGTAAGGGGATCGAAAATTATTTTGAAATATCATTAGTTGCTGGTATTACTGCAGGTACATTCAAAACAAAGGATATCCATAATCAAAGGTTAATTGAACAGGATTTGTATGTCCTTAAAGGTGCATTAGAGGGTTTATTCATTTCCTTGGTTAATAAGAAACCATCATTCTCAGCTACCCAGTCTCCTGCATTTTCACATGCATTTTCAATTAAAATTAATAATGTATCTGTAGGTACATTAGGAGCTATCAATCCCAGTTTTTGTAAAGCCGTCGATTTGGAGTTGAATCAAGTTTTTGGATTCGAGCTCATGGCTGAAGCTATTCTGCAACTTCTTGATTATCCTCGATATTATCGGCCTGTATCACAATTTCCAAAAATTATACGTGATTTAAATTTTATTCTTGATGGAAATGTCCTTACTCAGGAAATAACAGATCAAATTTATTCAAAAGGATACGAACAATTAATTGATATAAAGCCAACGAATATTTTTACCCACGAAATTATTGGAAAAAATAAGAAAAGTGTTGTGTATAATTTGACATTCCAGAGTGATACAAGAACACTTGAAGATACTGAAGTAAATTCAATAATAAATGAAATTATAAGTGTTGTTGAATCAAATTTTGATGCTAAATTACGTACACAATGAATATTGCTTTGTTCGACGAACTAGAATCAAAGATTAAATTGCTTGCTGAAGAATTGAGAGCGGCAAGGCAAGGATTACCCACATCCGTTTCACATTCTGAAAATAATTCAAAATTAAAAGCAATTGAATCAAGAATAGAACACTTGATCCAATTACTGGATGAATATGAAGGAAATTCCAATGGATGATCGTGCCAGTTTGGTTCGTGTAAGCATTTTTGGTCAGGAATACACCGTTAAAGCACCGGCCGATGCTAATTATATAAAAGATATAGCTTCATTTGTAGATAGTAAAATGCATGAAGTGCAGGATGGATTGGCTACAGATCAGTCCTCTACCCGGATTGCAATTTTGGCAGCCATGAATATTTCTGACGAATTGTTCACGCTGCAAAAGGATAAAGAATCAACAATCAATGAAGTCGACAACCGTGTTTCCTCATTAATTGATTTAGTCGACGAATCCTTACAATAAGCATTGCCCATTCTGTTAAAATGATATTGCTGTCCGGAAAAGAAGTCAGTCAGCATGTGTATGGTACTTTAACTCCTCGCATTCAAGCATTAAAAGATAAACATATTACACCAGGACTGGCTGTTGTTCTGGTTGGTAGCGATCCCGCATCCCAAGTATATGTTAGAAGTAAAACCAAGCGATTTGCTTCCTTAAATCTATTTTCAGAAACATTCGAATTAGAACACAACACCTCAGAGAATGATCTCATACAATTAATTCATTCGCTAAATACCAATCCACAATTTCATGGAATTTTGGTTCAATCACCTTTACCAAAACATATTAATTACGATAGGGTCCTGGATGAAATTCTTCCTGAAAAGGATGTGGATGGGTTTCATCCGGTAAACTTGGGTAAACTTGCTCAGGGGAGACCGTCATTTGTTGCCTGTACACCGAAGGGGATCATGCGAATTCTTGATTATTATGCCATAAGTTTATCAGGTAAGCATGCTGCTATTGTTGGTCGCAGTAATATTGTGGGACGTCCCTTATCTTTATTAATGAGCCTAAAGACCAAAGGTGCAAATGCTACGACAACCGTCTGCCACTCAGGTACAAAACATTTAGCGGATATAACTAAATCAGCCGATGTGGTTGTTGCAGCAATAGGCATACCTGAACTCATTGACAATTCATTTGTCAAACCGGATTCAATTGTTATTGATGTGGGTATCAATAGAGTGCCAACAACGGAAAATGAAAAAGGCTATAGGATTGTTGGAGATGTGAATTTTAAATCTGTGCAGGAAAAAGTGGGGGCCATAACGCCCGTACCCGGAGGTGTTGGACCGATGACAATTGCAATGCTAGTGGAAAATACGGTAGAAGCTGCTGAATCGCATCTTAAATAGCATTCTATAAAAAAAGGCCACCTGATGATGGCCTTTTTCTATTACGCATTCTGCTTTATTTTGTTTTTTCCATTTCCCTGATTTTTAAATACAAGGCTATAGCTACAAATGTAATAATCAAGGAGAATACAAAAAGCCCTTTCCGTCGAAATATCCAATCATCTAAGGCGTCATTAGCACCCGCAATGGACGCTTCAATTTCTTTCATACCTGGGTCAGCAACTTTTACTACTTTATCAGTATTAAAGCTATGTATGGCCGTCCTGGTTTGAATAAGAGTACGGTGGGCTTCTTCAAGATGATAGTAATGATCTGAAACTTCCATACCGCGCTGTTCAGCTTCATTTAACAGTGTTTCAGCCGTTTCAATGCCAGATTTCAGATTTGTAATAATCTCATAGAAAGAATCTGCCATCATAACTGCTTTGCTGCTTTTGTCATCATTTTCATGACAGGAAATACAAACAGCATGATTTTCCCAGTTCAACATTTCGTCAGAAGGTTTTTGAACACCGTGGTTACCGTGGCAACCCTCACATTGTCCAATTCCTTCTTTTACAAAAGCATCTTTTAAATGGGATTTTTCAAAAAACAATTTGTTGTTGATGTGGCAGGTACCGCAGATATCAGAAATGTGACCCACATCCGGAGGATTGGCGCCATGATTTCCATGGCAATCATTGCATGCTGGTGATCCAATATCTTGATTTTCCAGTAATGCCTTTCCATGAACAGATGTTTTATACTGCTCTAGTTGATCTATTGGAAAACCGGATTCTGCCATAATTGATTCATTTGCATGGCATTTTCCGCATGTACTGGGGATATTTAGATCATAAACTGTGGAACGTGGATCTGACACCGGGAATATTCCATGCACGCCATGGCAACTGGTACATGTAGCCACATTATCAACACCATCCTTGAGTTTCATCCCATGGTGACTGGTCCAATACTGTGATAACTGATCTGTTTTGATTGTGGCAGTATACTGTCTCATAAAGGAAGGGTTAGAATGACATTTTCCACACATCTCTACTTCGTCGATTTTTGTCATATCCTCAATGAAGGATTCTGAATCAAACATTGCTGCATCTTCATCCTCCCATGCTTCAGGATTTCCGCCATGACAATCTGCACAACCCAACCCTTTTTGATAGTGAATATCATTGCCAAAATTGGGCAACACAGGTATATCCAGATCTTCATCAATCTCTGCATGACATTGGATACATGCATCGCGGTCCACATTAACCTCTTGTGCATGGACAGTTGGGTTAAGATAAATTGCTATCCCAATTGCAATTAGTGTTCTCATGCTAAATACCCCCAAGCAGTTAATATGATCATGTATATAATAATTCCAATCCCAAACCATGACCAGAATCGTGATCGCTTTCCTTCATTGGCTTTTTTATCAAATAATGGAACAAAAAACCATATCAATCCACCAATTGCAAAAACCATAATGCCAAATAGTTCACCTTCGATGAATAGAACATGCGCAGGTATCAATTTTAAGGTCTGAAACATGAACATGAAATACCACTCCGGTCGTATGCCAGCAGGGGCAGGAGCCAAAGCATCCGCTTTATGTCCCAGTTCCCATGGAAATATAACGGCCAACAGGGCAATGATATTTAAGACAATCAACCATACTACAACATCACGTAAGGCAAAATTGGGGAAGAAGGGGATGCTCCGCCTGTTTGATGGGTCTATTTGTTCAAGTTCGGGTGGTACGCTCATTCCCTGTAATTGAACAAAAGCCAGGTGGATGGCCAGAAGAACGGTAAATATTGCTGGCAATACGGCTACATGTATGCCATAAAATCGTGATAGCGTCGCGCTGTTGACTTCGTCCCCAGCCCGCAACAGTCTCAATAGAAAGTCACCGATAACAGGAACGGCACCAGCTATATCCGAGCCAACTTTCGTTGCGAAAAATGCCAATTCATTCCAGGGTAGAAGATAACCCGAGAAGCCAAAAAATAAAGCCAACGCCAAGAGGATAAAGCCACTATACCAGGTCAGTTCACGGGGTTTTCTGTATGCTTTGGCAAAAAATACTGTAAACATGTGAATAAAAATGAAAAAGATGAACAGGTTTGCAGACCAGGCATGGATTTCACGAATCAGCCAACCGAATTCAACCTTACTCACAATAAATTTTACACTTTCAAAAGCAGTTGATGCACCAGGCTGGTAATACAGCAAAAGTAATATTCCAGTTACAACCTGAATAGCAAAGAGAAAAAGCGATACGCCTCCTAAGTAATACCAGACTGTTCCGTAAAAGACAGGTACCTGCTTTTTTTTAGCAAATTTTATTGCTGCATCCATATCAACACGGTCGTTTATCCAACTATATATTGACATTAGGATACCTCATCTTTGGTTACGATTATTTTATCATCCTTAATAACCACAGGGAATTCACCAAGTGGTTTTGGTGGTGGACCGGATATATTTCTGCCTTGTGTATCATACAATCCATTATGACAGGCACACCAAATCTGCTCCGTTTCAGATTTAAATTGCACATTACAATCCAAATGGGTACACGTAGCCTCAAGTGCTTTAACATCGCCATTTTTCTGCCTGAATACTAAAATTGGTTTTCGACCCAAGCGGATAATTTTGGACATGCCTTTTTTGAATTCTGAGAGCAATCCAGCTTCAACACTATTGACGTCAGGGCCAGTAATTTTAGGTGGTACTAGAAATTTTGCAACTGGATACAAAATACTGGATAAGAACAGAAAAAGTCCGGTACCCAGTAATATATCAATAAATTTTCTTCTAGTCTGTTTTGTATCGCTCATAACCATCCTTATTTCATTTGAAAATTTATTATAGAGATTACTTCACATAGTGAACGTGCAATCCACAGTGTGCCATTTGCCAGTTTACTTTCGTATTCACAAATTGATGTTGATACGTTTCGAATTTCGAATAAAGCAAATCTAGATGAGTGAAAATTTAGACCTCATAGACAATACAGTACAAGATAACAGCATCGATTTTTCAGGTATTATGGATTATCATTATGTTTATTTGCCTTTGAACACATCGTAATTTAATGTACGTTATGCGCCCGTAGCTCAGTTGGATAGAGCGCCAGATTCCGGTTCTGGAGGCCGGGGGTTCGAATCCTCCCGGGCGTACATCCTTATGAAATTTCCTGGTAGATCAATTAAGTAAGTATCTATGGCAACCAAAAATATTCAATTGATTGTAACATCAGTTCCTGACATGGAATTTGCCAGGAAGATTGCATATTCTCTTGTTTCTGAGCTTTCTCTGGCAGCTTGTGTAAACATAATTTCAAAGGTACAATCCATTTACCGATGGAAAAACGAAATTGTCAATGATAGTGAATATATGTTGTGTATAAAAGCTCCAAAAGAAAATGAAAAAGAAATCTACGGAGCCATCAAAAAATTCCATTGTTATGACTTGCCTGAAATAATCAGTGTACCAATTACCAAAGCATCAGATGAATACATCAACTGGATTAGAGACAGTTGCACAGTTTAGTATGAAAAATTCACAACCACAGCGATATATCTTTCTGGTTTACCTGGTTGCGCTTACGTGTATTGGAACCATTGGATTTTTCATTATTGGTGGCAAAGAATGGACAATCGTTGACAGTCTGTATATGACAATTATTACCCTTACAACCGTTGGTTTCGGGGAAGTGCACATATTGAATGATTTAGCGCGTATATGGACGTTAATAATAATCATATTCGGTGTATCAGGTTATGCAGTAATGCTGTCAAAATTTGGATCTGAGATAATGGAGTTTAACCGGTATCGGAGACGTCAAATGCTAAATAAAATCAACAAATTAAAAAATCATTATATTATTTGCGGATACGGCCGGATGGGTGCTGTTATTGCGAGGGAATTGAACGAAAAGAAATTGCCGTTTGTGGTAATTGACAACAAAGAGAGTAAAATTGAAAAGATTCAGGAAAGAGGATATAAATATATTGAAGCCGATGCAACGTTGGAAGATACTCTTATCGCAGCGAATGCTGAAATTGCCGAAGGGATAGTGGTTACACTTGAAACGGATCAGGATAATCTGTTTGTAACCATGTCAGCAAGGATGCTGGCACCAAATGCATTTATATTAAGCCGATGCAGCAAAACAGATACTCGGAACAAATTACGTAGGGCAGGGGCAAATAAAGTGATCAATCCCTACATCGCCGGTGGTCATAAAATGGCTGAATTACTCATTCAACCAACAATTCAGGATACCGTTTCAATTACATTGAAGGAAAAGGAGCTGGATTTGGTTTTAGATGAATTTAATGTTCGTGATTTAGATGAATTGGATGGTTTGATGATCAAGGATTCACAATTACGTGAAAAGTACAATGTGATTATAGTTGGATTAAAAGATCAAGATGCTGGAACAAAAATAAACCCAAATCCTCATACCATATTAGAACCGAATCAAATTATAATTGTATTAGGTTCAAAGGAGAGTATTGACACATTTCGTGATAAGCTACTGAAATAATATGCGTATAATATATATTATGTATAATTATGTTCTATATACTTTAAACTAGAATCTAGCTTACAACGATATTAACTAAACGACCAGGTACATAAATTTCCCTGCGGATTGTGCCACTATTCACATACTCCAGTATTCTTTCATTCTGCTTTGCCTGCTGAATGATATTATCTTTAGTATCGTCCGCTTTGACCATGATATTTGCGCGAACTTTGCCATTCACTTGCACAGCGATTTGAATTTGATCGCGAACAAGAAATGCTTCATTGTATTTGGGCCATTTTGTATACGCAATAGACTGATTTTCACTTCCTTGTACCCGTGACCAAAGTTCTTCGCATACATGCGGGGCAAACGGCGACACCAATTGGATTATACATTCAACTGCATTTTTATTTAGTGTATCACTTTTCATAAATTCATTTACGCAAATCATTAATTGACTTATCGCTGTATTCAAATCCAGTGAATCGATATCATTTGTTATTTTTTTAATCGTTGAGTGTAAAACAAATTGTTGTTCATTTGATAATGGGAGATTTTTCTTAATTGTTTTTTCATTAATAAGCCGCCAAAAACGCCGAATAAAACGATCCATTCCAGCAATTCCTTGTGTGTCCCAGGCTGCAGATTGGTCAAATGGACCAATAAACATTTCATACAGTCTAAAGACATCGGCTCCGTAATTAACTACCACATCATCAGGATTAATTACGTTACCGCGTGATTTTGACATTTTTTCACCGCCTTCGCCTAAGACCATGCCATGCGACGTCCTTTTCTGGTAGGGTTCGCTGGTTGGTACAACGCCTAAATCAAATAAAAACTTGTTCCAAAAGCGAGAATACAATAAATGCAGTGTGGTATGTTCCATTCCTCCATTGTACCAATCAACGGGCATCCAATACTTGAGTAAATCCATCATTGCCAATTGATTTTCATTTTTTGGATCAATATATCGAAGAAAATACCAGGATGAACCAGCCCAATTCGGCATCGTGTCCGTTTCACGTTGGGCTTCCCCACCACAATTTGGGCATGTAGTAGTCACCCAATCATGTATTAATGCCAAGGGTGACTCGCCGGTTTCTGTTGGCTCATATTTTTTAACATCAGGTAATAAGACGGGTAAATCTTTTTCCGGTACAGGATGCCAACCACATTTTTCGCAGTGTACCATAGGGATGGGCTCACCCCAGTAACGTTGCCTCGAAAACACCCAGTCCCTTAATTTATAGTTTACCGCTGGGCTACCTAACCCTTTTTGTTCCAACCATCCGATTGTTTTTCGCTTCGCCTCCTGGACGCTGAGACCATTTATATCAAGTCCCTGTGAACTCTCTGAATTAATTGTTACACCATCGCCGGTCCAACAAATATTTCCCGCTAGAATACCACCAATATCCTTTTGGAGTTTTTTTGCAGTTTTAATATCTGGCTGTAAAATACATTTAATTGGAAGATCAAATTTCGAAGCAAATTCAAAATCACGCTCATCGTGAGCGGGAACTGCCATAATCGCACCGGTTCCATAGGTACTTAAAACATAGTCGGCAACCCAAATTGGTATTTTTTCATTGTTTATGGGGTTTAATGCATATGCCCCGGTGAACACTCCGGTTTTTTCCGTACTTAATTCAGTACGTTCCAGGTCACTTTTTTTCGCCGAGTTTTTTATGTATGCTTCTACCTTATCATGATACTTTTCGATGGTAATATCGTGTATGATATGGTGCTCCGGAGCAATCACCATAAAAGTTGCACCAAATAGAGTATCTGGTCTAGTCGTGAATACGTGTAATTCACGGGTCGTATGACCATCGATAGGAAACGAAATATTGGCACCTTCAGATTTTCCAATCCAGTTTGCCTGTTGTAATTTAATTTTGTCAAGATAATCCACTGTATCAAGATCGGATAATAATCGATCTGCATATTTAGTTATTTTTAACATCCATTGCGAAATCTGTCTTTTTTCAACTTCTCCGCCACAGCGTTCACATTTACCATCAACAACTTCTTCATTTGCGAGTCCAATTTTGCAGGACAGACACCAATTAATCGGCATTTTGGTTTTATATGCCAGACCTTTTTTATAAAACTGAATAAAAATCCATTGAGTCCATTTGTAATAATCAGGATCCGTTGTAGAAAATGTTCGATCCCAATCGAATGAGAAACCCAGTGATTTTAGCTGTTGAGTGAATCTATTGATATTTTTCTCAGTGGTTATGGATGGATGAATGCCAGTCTTTATCGCGTAATTTTCAGATGGTAACCCAAAACTATCAAATCCCATGGGAAACAAGACATTGTACCCCTCCATCCTTTTCTTTCTTGCCAGGATATCAAGAGCCGTATAGGACCTTGGATGTCCAACATGCAACCCATCTCCTGATGGATAAGGAAATTCAACCAGACAGTAAAACTTAGGTTTTTTGGAATAGTCTTCAGCTTTAAAAGTGGCATTCTCTTCCCAGAATTTTTGCCACTTGGCTTCAATCGATTTGAAATTGTATTGCATCATAAATTAAGATTTTATTCAAATGTACTCTTCAGTGTACCGTTAAGTTTAATGCTCTATATATGGATTTCACCATCGCAAATGTGGTAAAAAAAAAGGGCATCAATAGTTGATTGCCCTTTTATCAATCCTACCGATGATCACCCGAGATACATGCGTAGAGTTTCACTTCTTGATTTGTGCTGTAACCTACGGATTGCTTTTTCCTTAATCTGGCGTACACGTTCGCGAGTAAGATTAAATTCTTCACCGATTTCATTCAGAGTGTGTGCACGATCTCTATTGATACCAAAATACATTTCCAATACAGCGCATTCCCGTTCGGGTAAGGTTGAAAGTGCTTTCAACACATCTTCCCTCATAGATTTACGCATGACTTCCGTATCAGGCATTGGTGCAAGATCATCTTCCACGACATCCAGCAGAGAATTCTTTTCTCCCTCAGTAAATGGCGTATCTAATGAACTATGGCGCCGTGAATATTGAAAAGCATTAAACACTTCCTCACTAGTAATATTTAATTGATGGCTTATTTCATCCACTTTTGGCTGCCGTTCAATTTCTGCTTCGAGCTTTTCAGCAACTTTTGTTATTTTTGTAATGGTACCAACACGATTTAACGGTAAACGAATTAATCGTCCCTGTTCGGCCAGTGCCTGTAATATTGATTGTCGTATCCACCAAACCGCATACGAAATAAATTTAAATCCCCGGGATGGATCGAATCGCTTTGCCGCTTTTATTAATCCAAGATTTCCTTCATTGATAATATCGGCTAGTGATAGTCCATTTCCCTGGTATTTTTTTGCGACAGAAACAACAAACCTTAAATTGGCTTCCACCAATTCTTTCATTGCTTCTTCGTCATTTTCCTGAATCCGTAATGCTAACTCAACTTCTTTATCGGGATTGAGTGGATTGAAACGTCCAATTTCAGCAAGGTACATGCTGATGCTGCCGTTAGATATTTTACTACTTTTTTTCGTTGCAGTAGACAAATTGGCATTCTCCTTTGTTAATATTTTTGCACAAAAGTATAAGTCCAATAGAAATAGACGTACTTTTCTTGATTATGTTACAAAGAATTGGTTGCTCTGTATTGTAAATCAAGTCATTGCAAAGAGTACAAAATTTACACAACGCTTAAAAATAAATCCATATATAAAGAAAAGATTTTGTTAGTCTCACTATTAACAAATGTTTGTCGGGGTGAGAGGATTCGAACCTCCGACCTCGTCGTCCCGAACGACGCGCGCTAACCGGGCTGCGCTACACCCCGTAATTGACCTGTCATAGCTGAAATCAGTCGGCAAATCTAAATCTCTAAAGCATTAAAATAAAACTTTAATCACTGCAAATCCGCCGAGCAATAAAATGGTGAATACAAAGGCTAACCAATTGAAATATTTTTCGATAAAAGATCGTATTGGCGCTCCGTACTTCCAGATCAAACCAGCTACTAGAAAAAATCTCAATGACCTGCTAATGATCGAAGCGATCATGAACATAACCAAAGAAATGTCAAATGCCCCGGCACTAATTGTAAATACTTTGAATGGGATGGGTGTGAAACCTGCTGTAAAAATAATCCAGAAGTTCCAGGTTTCATATAATTGTTGAATCTTTGTGAATACATTCAATGTAAAACCAGGAATATTAGTGAAAAAGAAATCAGCAACCTGCGAAAATCCGCCCGATCCGTCCCACCATAGTAAATTTCCCAAGCCATACCCAAATAGTCCCCCCACCACTGAGGCAACAGAACAATTAAACGCAAAATAAAGCGCCCTTTTTCTTGCTCCCAGCGCAAGCGCAATCAATAATATATCGGGAGGAACTGGAAAAAAGGATGCTTCAGCGAAGGCCAGTCCTATTAGAGCGACATTTCCGTATCGTGTATCTGCCCAATGCAGTACCCAATCGTACATTTTTTTTACCCACCTCACCAGAAAAAACTCCTTAACCAAAGATTCGTAAACCGTATTGTCTCACGGATACCGCGGATAGCCGATCGCTCATCACCGTAAATTGTTGGTATAGTGATATGTCTTAATTTTATACCAGATAACAAACTTTTAATTACTAATTCACTTTCATACTGAAACCCGCTTTCCTTCAGTACAAGAGTTCTGATTTTCTTTGGAATTAATCTATAACCGCATTGTGAATCTTTTACGACCGTATTGGTTCGAACAGAAATGAACAGACTGGTTAGGTAATTGGAAATTACACGATGCATAGGCATATTTTTACGGTTTTTCCGGTTGCCGATAATTAACATCGATGGTTCATACAAGGAGATAAATTCTGGAATCTTGTCAACCGGATGCTGCAAATCGCAATCCATTGTGATACAATAATCAGCATGAGACGAAAAGGCTGTTGACAATCCATTTTGTAACGCATAACCTTTTCCAAGATTCGTTGGATGGTGCAGCATGGATATCTCAAAACTTTGTCCAATTTCTGCTGTTTTATCAGTACTGCCATCATTAACCAGAAGTAGGTTTGTTTGTTGTTCATTTGTGAATGACCGGATAAATTGTGTCAAGTAGCGCGAACCATTATAAATTGGAACTATAATTTTATAATTAGTCTTCATTGTAGAAAATAGCAACTGAAGACATGATTTCCCGCATAGTGTTATTGCCCGATGGTCGATTCAGCAGTGTTCCATTAACCCACATAGAGCTTGACCCGCCACCATCAAGGTTTAATGCTTCAATGCAATCGTAATAAATCATAATCTGGGCCAACTCGTCAAGTGATGCCCCCCTGCTCTCCGGCTGACGACCATCCACGACGGCAATTATAAGATCATTACCCTTTGTATAACCGATTGCGGTCCTGGGATGAACTTGAGGTATTTTTGTCCCAAAAAATACTTCCTCAGTGGTGTATACATGCATTTTACCGTCATGTACCAGTACTGGTCCTGCGTGCAAAGCATAATGCATATCCCAGAATTTGGCATGTGAAAAATCCAGTACAGTGTCAGGATCACCGACTTCATTTCTTATAGGATCAACCCATTCAAACAATGAATCGTTCCTTGTCGATGCCCATGCGATGTCATATTGTCCATTTTCATCTATTCCAAATGCACCTCTGGCCACTGGATATCGTAATCCGGTTCTGATTACCGATTCGGATGCTGGTTCAATTAATTCCCCATCAACCATAAGTAAACCCACATGATTACTTGGATTTTTTTGCGTCAAAAAATATCCGCCATTTACGACGATAAATGCCTCTGAATGTTGAGCGAATTCTGCCACTGTTTCTCGTTTGTCAGAATCCCGTGACACCAAAATGCGAGTATCAATACGAGGCGCATTGTGATTGACCTTGATCACCCAAGCTTTCACCGGTAAGGATTTATTGAAGCCTTTGTAGATTACAACGCCTTCTGGTAATGCTATATTTTCCTCTTCCCAAATCAGTTGCAAATCCGATTGAGACTCTTTTCCGTTACATGAAATAATGAGGAATAAGATAGTAAATACTAGAAATGACTGAATTTTATTGAACACGACGAATTGTATCCGGAAAAGATTTTCGCACTATAAAATTAATAGAATCAAGTACTGCCAATGATGAATCCAAAACCTGTACTTCCCAGTTCCCTGTCCATTCGCTTACATTTGATATTTTACTCCAGCATCGCCAATTGTATGAGCGTCCTACTATTATATCCACCGTTGAAAAGTATTGATTTTCATAGTACCAACGGTGATAAAGTTTTTGAGGTGATCCATTCAGATTTCTGATAGCTGTAAAACAATATATTGCATTTAATGTATCTGCAAACACACTTCCAATTTGCTCAGGTAGTCTATTTACAATATCCCCGGCGGCTACTATTCTATTGACAGTTAATGGTACCAAAACCTTTTTTTCAACCGAGCTTGGTATAATCTCATGGGTATCAGAATTATCGGAGGTCGTCCTGACGAATTGAGTGATACTCTCTGTTGTATCAACCTTCACATCCTGTATACTATTTATTTTGACACTGCTTTGAAGATTAAAAACTGCCGTGTCAGGCGTTTCTGCTCTAATCCAAATAATCACCATATATAAGGCATATGTAAAGAGAAGGAAACCCACTACTTTGTACAAGTTTTGGACAACTGCAATTGTTACCAGGATGAGCAATACAATTGTTAAGGGGACTATTGTTGGGTCATTCAGCATTGCTCTAACAATTCATCCTCGTTTTTAAATGATTTTGCACCATAAAAAAAGGCTCTATTGAGCCTTTCGTCGGAGCGAGAGGATTTGAACCTCCGACCCCTGCAACCCCATTGCAGTGCGCTACCGGACTGCGCCACGCTCCGTAAAACCATGTAATTTACTCACGAATAATTTTTAAAATCTCTAATAGTTCATTTCGCAAATCACCAATGAAAGCAGAAGTAAACTGTTCCTTCTTTGGTTCATTTCCTTCGAGCAATTTTTGCCCTTCACCTGATTCTAGCATATGCCGTGCACCCTCGATCGTAAATTTTTTATCGTAGAGCAAAGATTTGATCTGTAGAATTAGATCAATATCTTTTTGTCTGTATGTCCTGTTCCCGGCTCGATTTTTTGGCGGATTAAGTTGCTTGAACTCAGTTTGCCAATATCGAAGTACGTACGGCTTTACTCCCGTGATTTCGCTGACTTCCCCAATGGAGTAATATAATTTTTTAATTCCGGTGTTTGTGTTATTCATTTCAAGTAATACTCGAAGTATACCAAGATATTACTGCCTGCAATCACTGAAAGCAAGTACGAAAATAACTAGCCGTATCTTACTTTATCTATAAAGTTAGAGCGGTTGAAGGATCTATATATTCAAGCCCAAATGCTTCAGCTACACCGTCATGTGTAATATGCCCTTTATACGTATTGAGTCCGGGAAGTAATGATTTATTTTTACTTAGGGCTTTTAGGACACCATATTCAGCAATTTGAATTAGATATGGCATGGTTGCATTGGTTAAAGCAATTGTTGATGTGAATGGAACTGCACCGGGCATATTGGCGACACAATAATGAATAATGCCATCAACTTCAAACGTTGGATTATCGTGTGTTGTGGGATGGCAGGTTTCCACACAGCCGCCTTGATCCACAGCCACATCAACAATCACACTACCAGGATGCATTAATTTGAGCATTTCTTTTGTCACTAATTTTGGGGCTTTTGCTCCAGGTATTAATACAGCGCCAACCAATAAATCAGTTTTCAAAAGTAATTTTTTCAAATTGTATTGATTGCTGTAAACGGTCGTAACATTTTTTGGCATGATTTCATCTAAATAACGCAGACGAGGTAGACTGGTATCAAGTATATACACATGGGCACCTAATCCTGCTGCAATATGGCAGGCATTCGTTCCAACAACACCTCCACCGATGATTGTTACAACGGCTGGTTCTACACCAGGAACACCTCCCAATAAAATACCACTGCCACCCTGCGCCTTTTCCAGATATTTTGCACCCTCCTGAACGGCCATTCTTCCGGCAACTTCGCTCATGGGTACCAGTAGTGGCAGGCTGCCATCTTTTGAAGTGATTGTTTCGTATGCTATCGAAGTCGCACCTGTTTCAGCAAATGATCTTGTCAAATTCTCCGATGCCGCAAAATGGAAATATGTAAACATCGCCATATCGGAACGGCACATATCAATTTCAACTGGTTGAGGTTCCTTTACTTTAACGATTAGCTCTGATTCCTTAAAAACATCTGAAGCTGTGGGAAAAATGGAGCATCCCTCCGATTTATAATCTTCATCAGAGTAACCAGAGTTTACCCCAGCATTGCTTTCGACGAAAACATTGTGACCTCTGTTGGTTAGTTCTAATGCCCCCTGAGGTGTTAAAGCTACACGAGATTCACTGGGTTTTATTTCCTTAGGAACCCCAATCTTCATGATGCAACTCCTTTTTTGTTAAAATCGTTTTTTGAATGGTTTGTTTCTTGGAGGGCGTGGCCGTCTTTCCGGCTCCACATACCCTTCCGGTTTAGGCAATAGTGCCTTGCGACTGAAGTCCAGGCGACCTTCATCATCTATTTTTATCAATTTGACCCGGACTTTATCACCGGATTTCACTACATCTTCAACCTGATTGACACGATGCCATTCCAGATTGGAAATATGAATTAATCCTTCACGCCCAGGAACAAACTCAACAAAGGCACCGAATGTCATTATTCTTGTAATGATTCCATCAAATTCCATCCCAACTTCAGGTTCCATAGTCATGGCCCGAATAAGCTCGACAGCATCATTGCATTTATCGCGGTCTCTACTTGATACAAAAACGTTCCCTTCATCATCAACTTCGATATTGCATTCAGTATCAGCAATAATCCGTTTAATATTCTTCCCGCCAGGGCCGATCAGCGCACCAATTTTTTCCGGATTTATTTGGATTGTCCGAATTTGTGGAGCAAATGGTGATATTTCTTTACGTGGTTCAGGAAGGGCTTCCTCCATTTTACCTAAAATATGACTGCGCCCTTCTTTCGCCTGCGCAAGAGCTTCTGTGAGCAGTTCGAACGAAATACCTTCTATTTTCAAATCGAGTTGAATTGCCGTAATTCCATCTCGCGTCCCAGCAACTTTAAAATCCATGTCGCCAAGGTGGTCTTCCGTACCTAAAATATCGCTTAAAATGGCATGACGCTTACCGTCCGTGATTAATCCCATGGCAATTCCTGCCACATGTGATTTAATGGGAACACCAGCATCCATTAGCGACAGTGATCCACCACATACGGAAGCCATAGAAGAAGATCCGTTTGACTCCATAATCTCTGAAACAATGCGAATAGTGTATGGGAAATCTTCCGGAGATGGTAACACCGGTTTCAATGATCGTTCAGCCAAATTACCATGACCTACTTCTCTACGACTGGTAAACCCAATGCGACCGACTTCACCGACACAGTATGGTGGAAAATTGTAGTGCAGCATGTAGTTCTTTTTGTAGTCATTATCCATGTCATCAATAATCTGTTCATCACTTTTTGTACCGAGCGTGATTACGGCTAATGCCTGGGTTTCACCTCGAGTAAAAAGTGCTGATCCATGGGTCCGTTTCAAATAACCTGGGTCAATTGTAATTGGTCGAATTTCTTTTGTATTTCTTCCATCGATACGGTTTCCACTACTCAGGATATCTTCACGAACCATCTCTTTGAACATATCGGCAATAACGTTTCCGGCTAATGATTTTTTCGATTCAAAATCTTCACTTTCCACATCAAGACTCTCACAAAATGATGAAATAACCGATTGATAGGCATCCTCACGTTCTTTTTTATCCGAAACAGTGAATACTTTTTTTAGTTCTTTTTCCACATTTTTCTTCACAAATGCTGTGAATTCGGCATCTGTTTCCTCAACGGGAACTTCTCTTTTTTCGACTACACATTTTGAAACCAACTCCATCTGCATCTCAATAATTTCCACAATGGTTTTGTGTGCAGCTTTAAGCGCATCAACCAATGATTCCTCAGAGATTTCCTTAGCTTCACCTTCAACCATGACAATAGTTTGTTTATTCCCTGAGACGATAAGCTCCAGATTTGTGTTTTCCATCTCGGATTTTGTTGGGTTCACAACATAACTACCCTCTACCATTCCAACTCGGACAGTAGCAATTGGTCCATTCCATGGAATATTTGAAATCATTAACGCAGCAGATGCGCCGATACCGGCCAGCGTATCGGACAGGTTTTCACCGTCACTGGAAAGCGCTGTAATCATTACCTGGGTTTCATACCGGAACTCCTTCGGAAACAAGGGTCGTATTGGGCGATCGGTTAAACGACTGGTCAACACTTCCTTGTCCGATGGTTTTGCCTCGCGCTTGAAAAATCCGCCGGGTATTTTACCACCGGCATAATACCGTTCTCGGTATTCAACTTGTAGTGGAAAAAAATCTATTCCTTCCCGCAATTCTTTAGACGCATTGACTGCTGCCAAAATAGTGGTTTCACCATAGGTTACGACAACCGAACCTGCCGATTGACGTGCTACTTTACCGGTTTCAATTTTGAGAAGTTTTCCGGCAATCTCTCGTTCTACAAATACCATAAATAATTAATTATCCTCTTATATCCAGTTTTTTAATTGTATCTACATATGATTCTGGATTCGTTTTACGTAAATACTTCATCATTTTTTTTCTTTGAGCCACCAACTTCACTAGGCCATATCTGGAATGGTTATCCTTTTTATGAAGTTTGACATGCTCGGTTAATTCACGAATTCGTTGCGTCAATAATGCAATTTGCACCTCGGCAGAACCGGTATCTTTTCCGTCTTTTCCGAATTTTTCAACGATTTCTTGTTTTTGTTCTACAGTAAGTGGCATTATTCCTCCTACATATACTTTTTAATAATTGTTGTACATTGATTTTTATCTAGTTCTAATTGACGAATGAGCGAATCTGCAGATTCAAATGTTATCTCATCTCGTATACGTTCTAAGAACTCTATAGTTATTGTTTGTCCATACAAATCACGCGGTGACTCGTCAATAAAATGTACTTCCATAACAAAATCTTTTTCACCGAAGGTAGGTCTGATACCTAAGTTACACATTCCGTATAATTGCTGTCCATGAACTCTTCCCCTGGTACAATACACTCCATTTTTTGGCAACAGCTGATTTTTATCTTTAGGAATAAAATTTGCGGTTGGAAAGGATAGCTGCTTGCCACGTCCTGCACCATGAACGACTTCAGAATCAAATCCATAAACCCATCCCAATTCAAAAGATGCCCGTCTAACAAATCCACCAGATATCAATTCACGAATACGAGTACTGGACAGTATATTGCCTTCATCGGTTACCGGATTAACCACATCAAGTGTAAATCCTCCCGTTTCACAATAAGATTCCAACGATTCCGGGGATCCTTCTCGGTCATGACCAAAATGGTGATCGTAGCCAATAATAATATGCTTAGGATGGAAGTAATGACAAATAATTTGGTCAATATATTCGGCTGCCGAGAGACTAGAAATTTCTTTTGTAAAAGGGATTACCACCGCAACATCCAGACCCATTTCATCAAGAATCTGAAGTTTTTTTTCAATACTCATGATCATGGGCGGTGGCGACTCATTTTTATTGATTATATAACGTGGGTGCGGATCGTATGTAATGAGTACGGATGGCAAATTCAACGCATTGCTATGATGAATCACTCGTTGAACTATTTCCTGATGCCCACGGTGCAGCCCATCGAAAGTTCCCATCGTTAGCACGGATGCTTCCGTTCCCTGGATATCTTTTAAGCTTCTATGTACGACCATTTGTTTTCAAATTCTGTTAAAGTCATTGAATTTTCAAGATCAAAATTTCCAATACGAGTCCGAGTAAGGCTCGTTAAATAGCCGCAGGTTTCGAGTTTTGCAGCAATATCACAGGCAAGCACTCGAATATAGGTTCCCTTCGCGCATGTTACAGAGAATGAGAGATAAGGAAGATTTAGCTCATCAAGCTCAATCGAAAATATGGTGATGGGAACCGGTTTTCTTTTGATTTCAATATTCTTCCTTGCCAACTCATATAATTTTTTCCCATTGACTTTTTTAGCCGAGAACATCGGTGGCGTTTGCAATGTATCCCCGACAAAAGAGGATAGCACTTCTACTATCCTCTCTACGGAACAATCTTTCGGAATTGAAGCGGTTTTTACAATTTCCCCTTCCGTATCCAACGTTGAAGTCTGCTTTCCCAATTCCATTGTGGCAAAATATTCCTTTGCAGCTTCCGTGACTTGTGATAATTTTTTTGTATCTGCGCCTGTACCAATAACCAATACGCCAGTCGCAAAGGGGTCTAAAGTACCAGCATGACCAACTTTTCTCTCTTTGGTAATGCTTCGAACCTTTTTTACAACATCGAACGATGTCCAATTTTCTGGTTTGTTGATATTATAAATCATCTTTATTGCTGTGTATTTTTGCCAGTAACTCGTTTATCCGATTTGATTCTTCAATTGTATTATCATAATAAAATTTTAATTCAGGTGTATTTTTAATCCGTAATGACTGACCGAGGTATTTTCTAAAAACTTTTTTTTTACGGTTTAATCCTATTTCAATTTCCCGAATTGTTTGCTTGGGTGATAAAACACTAAAGTAGATTTTCGCTAATTTTAGATCTGGAGTGACCATACATTTAGTGAATGTACAAAAACCAAAAATAGATAAATCGATGTACTTTTTTGCAACATCGTTTATAATATGTAAAATTTCATGACCGACCCGTTCTGGACGGTTGTACGGCGTTTGAGTGTTCAATTCACCTCGAGTTTTCGTTTAATCTGTTTAATTGCATAGACTTCTATCACGTCACCCTCAAGGTATTTCGACACGCCTTCAATACCAATACCACATTCGAGTCCTTCTTTGACTTCTTTGGCATCATCTTTAAATCGCTTTAACGAAGAAATTTTTCCTTCATAAAATACTTCATCATCCCTTATTAAACGTGCCATTGAATTTCGAGTAATGATTCCTTCAGAAACTTTACATCCTGCAATAAAACCGATTTTTGGTATTTTAAACTGCGTCTGTACAATGGCTTTGCCATTTATTTCTTCAACCTCATCCGGTTTTAGCATCCCTTCCAGGGCCAGTCGAATATCTTCAACAGCGTTGTAGATGATACTATATGTGCGTATTTCAACACCGGCTTGTTTTGCCTGCAATCGCGCGTTGGAAACTACCTGAACTTGAAATCCAATAATCACCGCTTTTGACGCTTCTGCCAACAACACATCCGATTCATTAATCATGCCTACTGATTTACTGATAATATTTACACCAACTTCGGATGTATTTAGTTTTAAAAACGATTCCGCCAGTGCTTCAATAGATCCATCTACATCACCTTTAATGATGAGTGGTAATGATCCGATCGTACCCTCTTTTATCATCGCAGACATGGCATCCAATGTAAGGGATGTTGCAATCTTCTTATGCTCAATTTCTCTTCGGAGTCTCTGCCGGTCAGAGGTAATTCGCTTGATATCTTTTTCGCTTTCAACTACCGCAAATATATCGGCTGCCTGAGGGACTTGCTCGAATCCCAGCAATTGTACAGCATCAGAAGGATTGGCTTCTTGGATTCGTTGTCCTCTCTCATTCATAATCGCTCGAACTTTTCCACCGTAATCGTTACAAATAAATGGATCTCCGACGTGCAAAACACCTTTTTGTATTAAAACGGTGGCTACCGGGCCATGACCCTTATCAAGTCGTGAGTCAATTACAGTTCCACGTGCAGCACAATCCCAATTTGCTTTTAGCTCTAGCATTTCTGCTTCCAAAATGATTGTATTCAGTACATCTTGTACACCATCGCCGGTTTTTGCCGACACCTGCACAGACTGCACTTTTCCACCCCAATCCTCAACCAAAACTTTGTGATCTGATAATTCTCTTTTGACTTTATCTGGATCTGCCCCCGGTTTATCCATTTTATTGATCGCAACAATGATTGGAACCCCTGCCGCTTTGGCATGATCGATAGCCTCAATTGTCTGTGGCATGACGCTATCATCTGCCGCCACTACTAATACCACAATATCTGTAACCTGAGCACCTCTGGCACGCATCGCTGTAAACGCCTCATGGCCGGGCGTATCAAGGAACGTTATCATATGTTCAGGATCAATTTCGACTTTATAGGCACCAATATGCTGTGTGATGCCACCGGATTCACCAGCAACAACGTTTGACCTACGGATATAGTCCAATAATGATGTTTTTCCATGGTCTACATGTCCCATGATTGTAACAACCGGCGAGCGCAGTTTGCCCTTGGATTTATCATCATCGGTCTCCTCCAGTGAAAATAATTCTTCCCCTGCCTCGGTAATTTTCTCAGGTGTGAACCCATATTCATCAGCCAATATTTCGATAATATCCCATTCCAAACGCTGGTTGATTGTTGCCAATACACCCAAACCAATACATTTTTGAATGACATCACTTGAAGAAACACCAAATACTTTGGATAATTCTTCAACACTCGAAAAATCTGCGATTTTTACACTACTGAGATCTTGGTCCTCATCGTCATGATCAGATTTCTCTTTGCGATAAACCTTTTTCTTACCCTTGGTGTCCAATTTTGCCAAGGTTTGTCGCACCCTGTCTTTGGCGCTGCGACTGGCTTTTGGATCTATTTTTTCTTCTCTTTTATGTTTGGATTCCCGTTTTGATTTACCGACCGCAGTTCGGATTTCACTGAGATCAACCTTACGTAATTTTTGTTTTTTGGATTTTACTTTTACTGGAGCATCAGCCTTCTTTTCAACATGTTTCCCTACAACTTCTTTTTTATCTTTTACAGTCGCTTTTGCTTTTTGTTGAATTTCCTTTTCTTCAAGCCGCTTTTTCTCTTCCTCTAACCGACGTTTTTCTTCTTCCTTTTTACGTTTTTCTTCTTCTTTTTTTCTTATTGCAGCTTGTTCCTGCTCCTGTTTTTCCAGTTTGCGTTGTTCATCTAGAGATAAAATCTTGAGTTTCGGATCAGCAGTCTGGCGTTCTCGGATTCTGGTATCTTGAATTTCACGTCGTACCTGTTCTTTGCGAAAGCGATCAACCGCTTCTTTATCTTTGGCAAATTCCGTAAGGATAAGCTGATATACATCATCTTCCACTGGTGACATATGACTAGCAATTTCCACTCCCTTTTCTTTGAGGAAGGAAAGAATCTCTGTGTGAGAGATATTCAGCTCTTTTGCAATTTGAAATACCCTTACAGGTCTTGCCATAATTAATTCTCGCTATTCTTTTTCTTGAGGTTCTAATTCTTCTGCAGCATTTGCGGCTTCAACAAATGCCTGGATGGAAGAATACAAGTCCTCTAATACGCTGTCATCAACTCCATCTGCCGACAATAATTTTTCTTCATCAGCGGCCAGCACATCAGAAACAGTTTTTACGCCTACATCGTATAAACCATTGGCGATAACCTTAGTGATTCCATCCACTGCTTCCAGTGGTGTACTTTGTTCTTTCTGTGCACGGTCATATTCGCTGGTACTGTAAGCATCGATTCGATAGTCGGTCACACGGGATGCAAGATTGATATTCATTCCGCCTTTCCCTATTGCCGACTCCAAATCTTCATCAGCAAAAACTGCAATACAATATTTCTTGTCATCATCGATGAACAGACGCTCAGGTTTTGCGGGAGATAGGGCGCGCGTAATCAATACTTCTGACTGTTCACTCCAGTTTACAATATCAATTTTTTCATTGTCCAATTCGCGAACGACGCCCTGAATACGGCTTCCGCGCATTCCAACACAGGCACCAACCGGGTCAATACGTCGGTCATTGGAATGAACGATAATTTTTGCTCTTTCACCTGGATGGCGTGCTATAGCTTTAATTTCAATAATCCCATCTTCGATTTCAGGAACTTCCATTTCAAATAATTTATAAAGAAAATGATTGTCGCTCCTTGAAATGATAATATCTGGTCCTTTGGCAGTTATTTCCACAGATTTGATGATCGCACGAATAGTATCCCCGCGGCGATATCTTTCTGATGGTATTTGTTCCTTTCGTGGCAAACGCAATTCTGCATGTTCAATATTTACAAATACATTATCACGCTGCACCTGATGAACAGTCCCAATAATTATTTCACCCACCCGGGTTGCATAATCATCATATATGTATTTTCGTTCGACGTCACGAAGGCGTTGGGCAAAAAATTGCTTCGCATGGGTGATGAGGCGACGACCGAAAATTCTGGGATCAATAACTTCGACATACGTATCACCATATTGAAGATCGGTTAAAGATGGATCCTTTTTAAGAACATCCTCCATGGTGATTTCAACTTTGGCATCGTCGATTTCATCCACAATGGTTTTTTCAGCATAGATTTCAATTTCACCCTTGTCCAGGTTAACAATAACACTGCAATTGGAGGAATCCCCAGTTTGTTTTTCTATGATGTATAAAAATAATTGTTCAAGAATACTACCCAATTCAGAACGATCTACATTTTTCTCACGGGCAATCTCTGAAAAAACTTCGATAAGCTCCCTGTTAATCAAGTTCCCTCCGCACCTTATTGAAATGAAACAACGACCATGGCACTGATTATGGAATCGTATGCCAGCGCTATTTCTCCCTTTTTATTGGATAATACAATCTGTGAATCATTGGCATCATGTAATACTCCGTCAAGACTTTTAACTTGTTCGCCATCCTGATAACTCACAGAAAACTTTCTTCCGATATTTTTCTTGTATTGAAATGGGAAGGATAATTGTGAACCTATTCCAGGAGAGGACACCTCAAGCCGGTATCCCTTTGGATAATACTCATCTAATGTATTGGATTGACGAATAATCTTTGACAACTTAGACGTTGTACCTAGACTGATTGGTTCGACACCATCAACGATGACTTTCACCATGTTTGCGTGCACATCTTCTTTCACATCAAGGATGAAAAATGCGTCCCCAACCTGGTCCTGTAATATTTCTTTTATCTTTTCCATAATCTCAAAGAAACGAAAAGTGGGTTATTAGCCCACTTTTCAGCCCAAAAATTATTGGTTTTTATTCACTTTTACAAATGTTATAAGTCGGATCTAGCCATTAAATCTACCTAATAACTCCTGTGCTTTATTTTTATTGCTGTCCGTCAATTTTTCCTCTTCCAGTACTTTTTCAGCAATTAATTGAGCCTCTCCCATTGATCCTGTCTCATAGAGTAGTTCTGCCAGATACACTCGCGCCGAATTTTTTTGCATCATGGGACAATCAATTTTTTCTACGCGGCGCAGTTGACTAATCGCATTTTCAACATCCCCTTCGTGGGTATATAAATCAGCCAATTTTGTCCTTGCATTTGCTTCCAGCATGGGAAAATCGTTATCAGCTACAAAGGTCTCCAGGGATTCTTTTGCATTCTCGGTATTACCCTTTTTATCGTAAGTCATTCCCAGATAATAATACCCAAGCTTACCAAACTTTGTACTGCCATATTCGTCTGCTATCAATTGGAATTGAAATTCCGCATTGTCCAAATCACCGGAATCCCAGTAAACCAAGGCTCTTCCAACTGCAGCATTGGCTTCCGATTGAGTCTCGCGGTTATTATTGAAGAAAAATACGATAGCGGCAATTGCTATTACCAAGCCAGTCCCATACGTTGAATATTTCTTTTTATGTGTATCAAAATGGGATTTTACATTGGCTACCGTTTCTAATACAGGATCGACCTTGATTTCTTTTCTAGCTATTTTCCTTTTTGGTTTTAACATTTTGTCTCCTTTTAAAAATGTAGGCTCGGCAGGAATCGAACCTGCATCAAGGGATTAGGAATCCCCTATTCTATCCATTGAACTACGAGCCCATACAGCTGCGAAGATTACTGACGAAAAGCTCGGTTATTCAAGATTCATTAATAGCCCAAATTCCGGCGTGGACATGAAATGTATTGATTCGGGTTAGAGTGGAAAGGCACTGGTGGAGCGAATGGAAGGACTTAATGCAAATGGTCATATAATAAAAAAGCCCCAT
>CAZZIU010000014.1:0-74368 GCA_964654545.1 uncultured bacterium | reverse complement strand
GACCATGGGCGATTTTCAAATGCAGGTGCAGTTAATAAATAGGCAAAAATATATCCTAACCACAACCAAAATCCTGATGTCAGTCCCACACTAACAGCCGTCATTTCAGGATAGATTTTCATCATATAATCCACCATATGGGCATTAACATATGTCATTAGTAATCCCGCCAGGAACATGATTCCAAACGATTTCACCATATTGGTTTGAGCTTTATCTGCTTCCAAAGATTCTTTTGTCCAACCCATCGCCTTCATCCAGGCATCTCCAAATAATAGACCATACCACAGTGACCCGACCGCAAAAAAGGCAACAGCAGATACCAAAACAGCCCAGTAGTTAATTAATGGTTCATACATAATTTCTCCTTTGATGGTTTTTATTTTGAAAAATATAAAAAAGTTTCTCTATCAGCCAAAAATAGAGAAAAAAATTATTCAAAAGCCTTTAGTCCCGTAATGCTTTCCCCGAGGATAAGGGTGTGCATTTCGTGCGTTCCTTCGTAGGTATATACCGTTTCAAGATTTGCAAGATGACGCATTACACCGTACTCTTCTGTTATTCCGTTGGCACCTAATATTTCTCGCGCCGAGCGTGCTACTTCCCGTGCCATCGCAACATTATTTCTTTTCGCCAGCGATACGTGATTAAACGCTAGTTTTCCTTCATCTTTCAACTGAGCCAATCTATGCGTTATCCATTGTGCTTTGGTGATCTCCTGCAGCATGTTTACCAGTTTATCCTGTGTAAGCTGATAGCCAGCAATCGGACGTGAAAATTGTTTTCGCTCTTTTGCATATTCTAATGCCGTTTCATAACAAAACATTGCTGCACCAATTACGCCCCATGCAATGGAATAACGTGCCTGGGTCAAACAGGATAAAGGTCCTTTTAGTCCAGAAACATTCGGCAGGCGATTCTTGTCTGGTATTTCAACATTTTCCAGAACCAATTCCGATGTGATGGAAGCCCTGAGACTTAATTTGCCGTGCATGTGAGGTGCAGTAAATCCCCCCAGTCCCCGTTCAACCAGAAATCCTTGTATTACGCCGTTTTCATCCTTTGCCCACACAACCGCAACATCAGCAATGCTCCCATTGGTAATCCACATTTTGTTACCGTTGAGTAGCCACCCCTTGTCCGTTTTCTGCGCCCTTGTTTTCATTCCTCCCGGATTGGAGCCGAATTCCGGTTCTGTTAAACCAAAACACCCGACTGCCTTTCCACTGGCAAGGGCAGGTAACCACTTCGCTTTTTGTTCCTCTGTGCCATAACGCCAGATCGGGTACATAACCAGCCCTCCCTGGACGCTGGCAAAAGAACGCAACCCTGAGTCACCTCTTTCCAGTTCCTGCATTATAAGTCCGTAGGCCAAAGCACTGATCCCAGCACCGGATGCTTCCGCTGGTAATCCTGCGCCCAAAAAACCCAGCTCTCCGATTTTGGGAATCAGTTCTTTTGGGAATGATCCATCATGGTAATGCTTTGTAATAATTGGCAGGAATTTATCATCTACAAATTGGCGAGCTGTTTTCTGAATTAATTGTTCATCATCCGATAAGACTGAGGATAGATGATAGTAATCGGGGGTAAATAGTGTATCTTCCATATCAAGAATCTAAACTGGTCGTTCTCCACATGTTAATAGAAAATATGATGATTGCGGCCATTCCAAATATTCCGGAAAAACCATAAAGGGCACCCATAAAATGTGTGAAATATTTACCGGAAAAAAGGATTGGTGCCGTTCTGGTGACTACTGCCAAATTTACCAACCAGAATGTCCATACTACTGCCGATTGATAAGCGACCTTCCGCTTTCTCATAAATCCTGGAATCATTCTGGGTGCCATTCCAAAAATAAGCTGAGTAGCAAATCCAAGCACGATCATGTGCCGGAATCCATCGGGATATATCACAAATGGGAGGTGAAAAATCAATGTTAAAATCTGGATGAATTCTAAAACCATGGCAATAAATAACCAGAAATAGGAAGATCTTACTAATAGTTCAAATCGTCCCCACTCGCCAAAGTCAGGGTATCCTTTCCTTGGCTTGTTTAACCGATCAACTTTGTACGGTTCCTTTTGGAAATAGGTCCATGGGGATTTCCTGCGAAAAAGTATATCCAACCTAAGAATGAAAACGATTACTGCAATTATTCGGATCAGTGATCCAATATCTGTCCACCAACCCTTTATGTAATACAATTCCAGACCTGCTCCTGCTGCGTACCATGCAACAAGATTCTCAACATGCCATTTTATCGCCGGTAAGCGAAGGTAGAGTGGAAAAGTCCGAACCGAGACGGCAAAACAAATGGGTAAAATGACCAGGTTAATAAATACCTTTATTGACCAATTGTTATGAAGTTGATTCATAAAAAGTGATCCCTCCTCAACCATTTCCCAGGTAAGTACTACTTGTACCGTATTGTATATCACCCATCCAAGGAGGGTGAGAAATAGGAATCCTTTAATAGGTTTTATTTTATCCAATGCAGATGACGCCCTGGTTTTACCCACTGATTGTCCCAGGAGGATGGAGTAATAAATAACGCCCAGTAAAACCAGGCTGGTTCCAATAAATATCAGCCAGATAGTAGAATGAATTGCATCGTCTCCATTGAGATAGAAAACGATATTGTGTGCAACATATCGAATAATCAGTCCTGTGGAAATGAATGTCAGGATGAGATTCTGGTTTTTCTCCTTAATTGGGACATGTGAAATCCGGGGGAAAAAATACAGACTTACACCAATGATAAATAAACCCACCCAACCCATAAACTGCACATATCCATGGGTTTGAATGATAGCAAAGTAGCTTTTTCCCATTGGGAAAAAGAATCCATCTATTGCTACAACATGAGCACCCATACTGAATCCCGCCAAGGTAGCAAACAGAACTGCCATTCGAGTATACCAACGATTAAATGAAGCATGTTCAGCCATCGTCATTTACGCTGGTAAATTGGTGGTATAATCGGATTATTTTCGATTCGAATTTTGATAGAATTAAGCTAATCTGTTACAGTGAGTTGTCCCATAAAATCACGAACTGTCATTTCTTCGCAGGAAAAGATCATGTCTTTAATTCCAGCTAATTCAGCGACGGAAAATTTATCTTCAGATAATGAGTTAAATTTATTCTCTAGATCGCCCATTGTCATGGGTTCGCGTGGATCACCTTTTGGATACTCCAAATATTCGGAAAATTCCTTCCCATCTTTGGTCGTTACAACGACTCTGGATGGCTGTTTTGCCGGAAACATTTTTTCAAACTCCAATGATGGTTCCCCTTTGATTTTATCAATTACTTCATAAATACGAGGATCCTGGAGCTTTTCGTCTGAAAAAGACTGGGTGGTTATTTTCTTATCCACGATTGCAGCTGCCAAACAATATGGGAGTGAATGATCTGCCGTTTCCCTTGACTTTGGGCGGTACTTCGCCGGATCGAAAAGAATATCATACGCCTGAGCAAAGGCAGTTACTCGCACTTCTTCTATATCTGTGTAATGCAAATTATTATTTACCATTGCATTCAATACACAGGAAATATGGGTATGGGTCAATGCTTCAGTGGGAAACGCTTTCATGCCACATTCAAGGATTTTGTAATCTGATCCAAGATTACCTATCAGGGCATCCACGTCCCAGGCCCAGGATGAAACACCATCCCGCCCTTCCATATCGCGTGGTTTTACTGTCTCATATTTTGCGTTCCAACCAATGAACGCATCCATAAAACCTTCTTTTCCTTCAAATACTTTTTCAGTGCCACTGTATCCTTTTTGCGCCAGTAATGCTGCAAACACACCGCTTTGGGTGGCCATAGGGTCGACTGTGTTTTTCATCATGGTTAAAACACCCGCGGTTGGACATCCAATCGTATGGTTATGGCAGCCGTTAATTCCAATGGCATTTACCATTTGATCTAAGGTTAGGCCCAGCATTTTTCCAGCAACAATAGGTGACACAAATTGGGTTAAAGTAGCATGATGCCACTTTCTTTCACGAACCCCGGGTTTCGCAAACAAACACAGGCGTTGTTCAAATTCATAGGCCAAAACAATCGCTACAATGGCATCTTTCATAATAGCGTCTACTTTTTCAGCCGTTGACAAAGCAGCGGGAATAATATCACTGGGGTGGCTTGGATCATCTTTCCAATAGATGTCGTTAAAATCCAGTGCACGAATCATTAATGAGTTTATCAACGCTGTATGAACAATGGGCATTTTGTCCCCAAAACCGAATACAGTTGATTCTTCAATACCGCCCATTTCACGATAGATATCAATAACCTTATTCACATCCGGTGTATTCATACTGCCAAAAGCACACCCAACGGAGTCGTACAAAAAACGCTTCACTTCCCGGATGACGTTCTCTGGGAGATCATCATACTGTAATTCTACTGCAAATTCCGCTATCTGTCTTGCTATTGATTTTTTCATCATGCCACCTGCTCCAATTTGCTGATGATTTCTTTAGCCATTTGTTGTGTTGATGCGGCTCCTTGTTCCACTACATCCGGTTTTCCAGGCATTTTAGCCATATCGTATGTTCTCACTTTTCCTTCGGTTACAACGGTTGCGACGGCTTTACGAATGTGTGTTGCGATTGCCTGTTCATCAATATAATCCAACATCATGCAGGCCGATTCAATCATGGCAATCGGGTTTACTATGGATACGGGATAGTCAGCATATTTTGGAGCACTTCCATGGGTTGGCTCAAAAACACCAATTCCGGTTTCAGGATTATACTGGGCGCTACAGGCAAAACCCAGACCTCCAATCAAGCCTGCAAACCCATCTGACACAATATCACCGAACATATTTCCTGCCACAATCACGCCATAGTTTTCAGGGTTTTTTGTTAACCACATCATTTGGGCATCAATATTGGTATTCCATAACTCAATTTCAGAAAACTCACTTTTTTGCATTTGTTGCGCCATTTTATACATCATTCCTGAAGTTTCTCGTATGACATTTGGTTTTTCGCATACGGTTACAGACTTGTATTTGTATTTGCGCGCATGATTAAAAGCTGCTCTTAATATCCGCTCTGTCGCCTTTTTCGTAAATATTCGTGTGGATATGGACAATTCTTCCACCGGTGTCGCCCCAAAATTTTTCTTGAATTTTGGATGGGTCATCAACGCATCATAAACCTGTGCTGGAGGATTGCTCCATTCTACTCCACCATACAATCCTTCCGTATTCTGACGAAATATTGCCACATCAATTTCCGGTTCATCAATGGCACCTCCTTGACCTCTGCGAATAAAATTGAGAGGATTACCCTTATATGTTCTGCAAGGCCGCAAACAAATATCCAAATTGAAATGTTGCCGCAGTCCTACGATTGGACTGGAGTACACCAGTCCCTTCTCCTGCAATTCCGGTGCTAATTCAGCAAATGCCTCATCTTTTGGTTTTGAAGTGATGGCACCAAATAATCCGATTTTATGTTCTTCCAGTAAATCCAGCGTTCTGTGTGGCAGAGGATTACCTTCTTTTCGCCAGAATTCCCATCCAATATCACCTTCAACATAACTTGCTTCAAAACCAGCTGCCTGTAAAACTGTAATTGTTTCTTCTAAAACGACTCTTCCGATCCCGTCACCAGGCATGGCAACAATCGTCCTGTTTCCCATGTTTAACTCCTGAAAGTTATTAAATCAATTAATGTCTAATTTTGTACCCGGTTTTTAACCCAGTTCTCTAATCCGCTTTCCAGGATTAATTCCTGCGCGGCTTCTCCAACCGGTCCAATGGAAAATGTTTCTCCCATGCATTCCACAACAGATTTTTTAAAATCAACACGCATGGTTAAATCTGTCGCTATGGTTAATGCACCGCTATAATGTGTTCTCAACATTTCAACGACGTCTGGAGCCTCAATGACCAAATAACCATTGTTAATTGCATTCCTTTTGTAGGTTTGGCTGAATGATCCGGCAATAACCAGAGGAATACCGCGATATTTTAGAGCAGTTGCTGCCTGTTCCCGAGAGCTCCCGGTTCCAAAATTATAACCTGAAACCAGGATATCCCCTTTTGCCACCGAATCTGTAAATGTCGGATCATAATTTTCCATAACAACTTCTGCCTGTTGTTCCGGTGTAAAGTCATCTATATAGGTGTATTTACCAGGATAAATACCATCTGTGTTCAAATTATCCGTTGGGCAGAGTAAAACCCGACCTTCAATCATTTCAGGAAAACCATCCATCAACAAAATTGAATCCGTTTCCTGATCGGTTTTCTTATTTTCTATGATAGTGGCTATTATTTCTGATTCCCCATTTATATCAGGTCCGGTGATTCTGCCTGCAATGGCTGAGGCTGCGACCACAACTGGCGATGCCAGGTAGGCCTTTGCTTCACGGCTACCCATGCGTCCTTTAAAATTTCGGTTGGTTGCTGAAATACCAACTTCGCCATCTCGCAACAATCCGGTACCAAGACCAATGCATGGGCCACACCCGGGTGGCAATACTTTTGCACCAGCATCGATTAGAGTTTGCCAAGCTCCACTCTTTTCGCTCGCTTTTTGTACCTCTGCGCTGGCCGCTGCCACATAGAACTGAACATGATCAGCTACCTTTTTGCCTTTCATTACCTGAGCAGCTGCAGCCAAATCGTCAACACGACTATTCACACAGGAAACCAAATACGCTTTGTGTATCTCGATATTTTGCCGGTCCATTTCTGCTACGGAAGCCATTCTCTTTACATTATCCGGACCGGACACATGAGGTGTGACTGTACTCAAATCCAATCGAATTATCTTGGAGTAATATGCGTGCTCATCCGCCGTTAAACGCTGGACGCGCAACGATTCAATTTTGTCTGAATTAATTCGAGGATGACTTCCCTTCCCATCTTGATCGGAAGGAACCTTGAATAAACCACGTTGCTGAATTTTCATTTGGCGATTTTTTAGCCAGCTAAAAACATTTTTATCAATTGGGAATAATCCAACCAGAGCACCCCATTCAGTGGTCATATTTGCAATACTAAGTCGCTCCTCAATGGAAAGAAATGTGATCCCGTCACCGCTGAATTCCAATGCATGATTCAGCACCTGATCGCTGTTGAAAAATCCCGCGAGCGTGATAATGACATCCTTGCCAGTAACACCGGGTTGCAGTTTACCGGTTAACTCAACTTTCGCAACGGGAGGCACTTGCCACCAGGTTTTTCCTGTGGCCCAAATTGCTGCTGCGTCCGTTCGTACAACCGGTGTTCCAAGGCAGCCAATTCCCCCATACATATTGGCGTGGCTATCCGACGCAACCGCCATACTACCCGGAAATGCGTACCCCTCATCAATCATCAATTGGTGCCCGATTCCGGTACCGGCTGGATAAAAATCGACCCCCATACTCCGGGCAAAGGATTCAATTTTTGCATATTTTTCCCGGTTGGCCTCACCGGTGTCCTGCACATTGTGGTCCAGCGCGAACATAGGTTGTCTGGCATTGACCATCCTGGTTGCACCGATAGATGAGAATTTGTTCATCACCGCACCCGTATTGTCATGGGTCAGAATATGCGCAGGTTCTATGGTAATATAATCACCAGCATGAACGGTTTGGTTGGGTTTAAGTCCCAGCGTAAACCGCTGGGCAATTTTTTCGACTAGATTTTGTTGCATTCTTTTTGCATCCTTAATGGCGTAAATAAGTTTTTACTTATTCACCGAATGACTTGTATTACTTTATTTCAACTTTCACCGGCAGAATCATTTGCTTGTCGTCATTTTCCAATATGCGCAGCATGTCGATCATGTCAATATGCGATTGAATTTCTTCTGGCAATGCCAGTTTTGTTTCCGTCTTCATCCAATCTGAAAAGGATGATTTCTTTTCTCTATTCGGGTATTCAACAATTTCAATTTCACCATCTATATTTGCTGCAGTCTTGGCCATTTCAATGGCGTCGTAATACCCTCCCACTGCATCAATCAAACCGTTGTCAACCGCATCTTTTCCTGACCAGACACGACCAAGAGCAATGTTGTCTAGAGCATCCATATCATCAATGTTTTCTCTCCCCTTTACAACGCGCTCTTTGAATTTGATGTAAATGTCCTGGATAGAGGCCAAAATCATCTCGGATTCTTCGTCCGATGCGAGACGTGAACCACTTGCAAAATCGGATCGTTCTCCATGTTTAATCCTGTCCGTGTGTATACCGAATCGTTCCTGTAATTTTGAAAAATTCAACCGCATACCAATCACACCAATGGATCCTGTTATTGTTGCCGGTGCGGCAATAATGGAATCGGCCTGACACGCAATATAGTACCCACCGGATGCAGCTACACTCGACATGGACGCGATCATTGGTTTCACATTGTCCGTGTCAGATTCGGTTGTTTTCAGTGCTTCCCGCCACATGACATCCGATGCCAAGGCAGATCCTCCTCCACTATCAATGCGCAGAACAATTGCTTTTACATCTTTATCCTCGCGGGCTTCACGGATGGCATTGGAAATAGTTTCATCACCCATGATGGTTGAACCAGCTGGAGTAAACTTGCTTTTCCCCGTATTGATTCCGCCAACGGCATAAATGACCGCAATTTTGCTTTTATCCGCATCCGGTCGCCAGGCATAAACATAATCACAAACATTTTCCATTTTATCAAATTCAATAATGGTATTTTTCTCATCATTGAGATTTTTCACATATTCTTCAAATTCATCCGGATATTTGGTCCCGGTTATCAATCCGGCATCAATGGCATCCGATACGCGTAAATAGGGTCCATCGTCGATTTTTGCTATTGTCTCCTCAATGGTCCATCCTTTTCCTTGTGCTATACCTGCTACAAACTCCTCATAAATACTGTCGAATAATTGTGAATAGTTTTCCCTCATTTCATCGGACATGCTGCGATTCAGAAATACATCACCAGCAGTTTTATAGGGGCTTATTCTCCAAATTTCCGGTACAATTGAAATTGTATCCAATAATCCACGATAAAATGTGATTTCAAGATTGATTCCCCGCAGTGCCACATTGCCCATCTCATGGGTATATATTTCATCTGCCATAGAGAGGAGAAACACATCCATGTTGTTCAAGCCAGTTTTTGTATAGACAATTATCTTTTTCCCCGCATCATGGAATTTTTGGAAGGACTGACGAATTTCATTCAATTTCGTAAATCCGCCCCTCACATACCCCAAATCAATAATCAATCCATCGACTGCCTCGTCTGCAGTAAGCTCTTCCAGTTCATCAATAAACTTTCTAAGCTGTTTACCGTGAACACCCCGGATGTTCAAAAAGGGAATATCAATATCGAAATTGAAACGAGACTTGCGGTGCTCCGGTTCTTCTATAAACAATCCATTTAAATCCATTCGAACATACGTCTTGTTTTCTTTATGAATCATGCTGCTCTTGAAAACTGTTCGATAAGGATTTGATGAAACTCTAAGTCCAATTGTGGATGGACTCGAATTTTCTGATTGCACATGGGTTTCAACACCAAATTCACTTAAAAAGATGCTTACCGCCAATCCAATATTTGAATGATCTGACAGATCAGAATAACCCGATAATCGAATTCCTTTAATTGGCTCGATGAAAATGCTGGCACGATTAACGGTTTGAACGCCATTATCGCTTTGGCTGTCATCAAATTCAAAGGACGTTTCATAACCTGCGCCAAAACGTCCTGTTTTATTTTGCAGTGCCAATCCCGCATCGAGTATTTTGAACTCATCTGTTCCTGACCAGGCATTTGTCAGGTGTGCGCCAACTGAAATCATTTGCGCAGGCCGATACATCCAACCGAGATTGAGAATTCCTTCTCGCCACAAGCCGTTGTAAAAGGAATAGGTGAATCCAAATGTATGGGATGTTGACAGGTTGAATCCGTAACTGGCTGACCAAATATTTTTGCCTAAAACAGTATTCCATTGATAACCAAAACCGGAATGTTCATTTTGATTGAAATATGCAAAATCGCGGGTCAGTTCAGTACCATCATAGTGCCCGTAAAAAATCGATTCTTTGTGGTCTGTAAAACCCAATCCCGCAGGATTAATTACTATTGCCAATGGATCATCGCTTGCCGCTACAGAAGGACGACCGAAATCAATTTGTCCAAATACAATTGTTGAAAATATATAACCAATGATTAAGAAATTGCGCATGATGTACCCTCTTATTTGTTAAAAGAAAAATCTCAGGCTTTAAATGGTTCAAAGGAGACAAAATCGGCATGATGAACAATTATGGACTCAACCGTTCGCATCCCCAAATCTCCTTCTTTGGAATGGGTGCCAATAATGTGTTGTACCTCTGGAGGCAAATCAAATCGATCCGCGATTCCAACGCCACTAAACGGGTGCCGAACAATTTTACCATAATTACTCGTGGTGAGCTTGCCGTCTTTGATTTCATATTCCAATAATTTGCCGATATCAATCAAAATTGCACCAGAAATCAGTATATCCATATTGATGGAAATTTCATCACCGAAATTGGTTTGCATTCGATTTGCAATATCCACGGCCAATTGGACGCAGGTCCGTTTGTGATTCATAAACGAGACATTACAATTCTTGATGAGGAGAGAAAATGGAATTGTTTCTAAATCTTCGGCAGTCAAAACACTCTGTTCAATCGCATAGATCCAAGCATTTAGCGTTTTTTCCTTAAGTTCATTATCCTTGATCCACTCGATCTCCGGCCAAATTTTTAAAACTTTATCACGCATGATATCTCCGTATATAATTCTTTTCTATTCATAATTCACACAATAGACTACTTATTCCTTTAGTCGATATATTGAATCCAGTAGTGTGCCATCCACCCATTTTACCACACTAATTACTTCTTCCGTTAGATTCGGTTTTGCTGGTGTGCCTCCAATAAGATCATCAATTTCCGCTTTTATATCTTCGATTGGTCGAATATTCAGGCCACTGTCTTTGGTGGCAGCAATAAGATCTTTTCTCAGTGGATTGACGGCAATCCCACGTTCGGTAATTATTACGTCGATCAAATCACCCGGCCCTACCAGGGTTGTGACTTCATCAACAATTACCGGAATCCTATCGCGGAAAGCGGGTATGGGTAAAATGGTGCATTTACTGAACAAGCAATTTTGCCAGCCCCCAATCCCATGCAACATTTTACCATCAGAGTGGGTAACCACGTTGGCATTAAAATGAACGTCTACTTCTGTTGCACCCAGGACGACCACATCCAGCATGGATGCGAAGTTGCCTTTCCCGTGCCAGTTATAGCTGGTAAAAGGTGATGTATTCACGTGTCCCACATTTTCACGCATGGAGCGCACACCTTCCAGGTCAAATGTTTGCCCATCCAGAATATATTCGGTGAGACCTTCTTCCAGCATTTCAACCAGATATTTTGTTGATCCGCCACGTATGAATCTGGCTTTTATTCCATCATTTTTCATCATCTCTTTGAGAAAGATTGCAAACGCCAGAGCTGTACCCCCTGCGCCAGCCTGGAAACTGAATCCGTCCTTCATGATGCCAGCAGCCTTCACAAACGATGCCGTTTGTTCCGCAATAAATAAACGATCAGGTGATTTGGTTAGCTGGGTCGTACCGGAAACTATCTTCTCAGGCTCACCGATTTTATCCATTACCACAACGTGATCAACATTTTGTCCTAGAATTTGCCACGGGACACATGGAAATGGCACAAGATTATCAGTTACAACTATTACATTATCCGCGTAGAGTGAATCTGCCATACCAAAACCCAAAAGTCCACAAGCGGATGGTCCGCGATCACCCGTCGCATTCCCAAATTTGTCTGCCGTGGGTGCCGCGAGTATTGCAATATCGATGTGAACTTCCCCATCCTGAATCGCTTGCCACCTACCACCGTGACTGCGCAATACTCCCGTACCACGCATTCCACCTTTTGATGCAAAATCTCCCAGAGGACCATTTAAAGAGCCCTCGATCCAATCGATAACACCATTTTTAATGTGTTCAATTATAGGTGCATGACAGGGAAATGCAGCCGACGGAAACCAGCGCAAACCTTTGATACCCAATTCAGCAGCAATATCAAAAACCTGATTCATGATCAAATCACCATTTCGGAAATGATGATGATTGGAAATAGTCATCCCATCCTTGAGTCCCGCTTTTATTAACGCTTCTCTCAATGATGGGACGATTTTATTCCCGTCCAGTGGATATAGAGCACAGCTGCGTATGGGTGGGGCAGCCTTGTTACCATCCGGTATGAAATTTCCTACACCCTGGAAAGCAGTTTGCGACGCGCCATTAATTTCTATCGGGACGAATCGCCCGGCAGCATTTTTAACCATTTTCATCATACGATTCCCATATGGACATTCATTCCCTCAATTGTTTCATATATCAATTGAATCATTTACTGTTATTTAAATCTAAAATTCTGAGCGCACGCTTCACAACCGGTGGGTCAATCATCTTGTTACCAAGGGCAACCACACCCAAACCTTTTGCTTCAGCCTCCTGAAAAGCGGTCACTATCTTTTGCGCTTTTTCCACTTCAGTATCTGTCGGAGCAAATTCTTCATGTATCGGTTTTATTTGCCGCGGGTGAATGCAGCCTTTCCCATCGAATCCCAGCATTTTTGCTTCTCGTACTGATGTTCTTAATCCTTCCTCGTCGCTTACATCACTAAATACTGTATCAATGGCCTGTATTCCGGCAGCACGCGCTGCATTAATGAGCATACTGCGAGCAAAAAAAGATTCCCTGCCATCCAGTGTTCTTTGGACGCCAATATCGGCTGTGTAATCTTCCAACCCAATTGCCAGGGCCACAGTGTTTTCTGATGCCTCAGCTATTTCGAGTGCTTTTAGAATACCCCGACCACTTTCAAGTATGGGCATGAGATACACGGGATCTTTCCGTCCCCATCGTTGTGCAATTTCATGAATTTTAGTGTCCACCTGCTTTACCTGATCAGCGCTTTCTACCTTTGGAATAAGTATCAGATGCACATTATGAGGTATAACAAATTCCAAATCCTGCAGTCCCTGCTCTCCCTGATTGATGCGTACCATCCTCTCCGCACCCATAAAATCCAATGATCGTAAAACATTCCTGACCAAATATTGTGTATCGTCTTTTTCCAGCGGAGAAACAGCATCCTCAAGATCAAGGATTAGTCCATCCGGTTTGTGAATTCCGGCATTTAACATGAGTTTGGGTTGATTTCCCGGTAAATACAATCGGCTCCTTCTAAAACGGAAGCGCGATGATGTATGCGTGCAAAAGGACTTTAATTCTGGGAGGGCAACATTTTTATTATTTGGATATGCTTTTTTTATTGCTGCTTCCACTCTGGCGGAAATGACAAATGGCAATGCACCGTAATCATCAATCTCGAGCAATCCGGTACTAACTTCCAATTCGTCACAGGTTTGAAGAACAGACTCTTTTATACTATCACCGTACAATGACTCTACTTTGCTTTGAATCGACACCTTCAAGGGCGAGGAATTTTTAGAAAAAGTCACGCGTAAATCGGAGCGTGGTTTATCTCCTTTGGGGCCCACTGTGAATGGTGATGACATGATACGTTCCTGCGGATTTAAAAATTGAAGTGCAAATTTATTTACCTAATCCTATGGGAGCAAGGATTGCCGTATTAATTATGAAGAAGTTTTGGGATTTTTTGGCATTAATTTATTTTGAAGCTGGTTCGTTTTAATTCCCCACAATAAACAATATTACCTTCCGTGTATTACAACCACCCTTCATCTGCAAATGATGTGATTGTCTCACCTGCAACAATCAAATGATCATGAAGGCTGACATCAATACTGGCTAGTGCAACTCGGAGTTTTTCAGTAATCGTTCGATCTTCCTTGCTTGATCGTGGGTTGCCACTTGGGTGATTGTGCACCAGGACAACAGCGGCGGCATCATGGTATAAAACTGATTTTACCACTTCTCGTGGATAGACTGCAGAAGCACTGAGTGATCCTTCAAACAGTTCCTCCTGTCCGAGAATCTGGTTTCGTCCATTGAGATATATTATCATAAATATTTCACGGCTTCTGTCTCTAAGATGATGTATTAGAAAATTTTTCACATCGTCCGACGAAGAAATAAATTCCCGTTTTTTAAGACGATCTGCTAAATATCGGCGGGCAACAGATTGGGCGATTTTTAGACCGAAAATATTGTTAGGACCGATTCCTTCAATTTGTTGGAGTTCATTGGGAGAAGCTTCCAATACGTTTCGCAGGTTACCAAAATGCCGGATTGCAGTTTTCGCACTAGCCTTGCAATCTTTTCTAGGCGTACCAAGTGTGAGTAGTAATTCGATGATTTCGTAATCGTGAAAGCCATCTAAACCGTTTTTTAAAAATCGATCCCGTAACCGTTGGCGGTGGCCAGAGTTATTTGCCATTTCAACCTCCTTACAATTCAAATTAAACAACAATTCGTTTCTATCTCCCACCAGGAAATAGAAATTATAGAAATACGATAAGTATCAGACCCCTATCAAAGTGAGCCGAGCTTGTCCTTGAATTCTCTTAACTCACGGACATTTCCCGGTTCAACCTCACCGGAATTCCATTTTAATTCAAAATCGGATTGACTATCCTTACCACCATTTGTTTGATACAATTGATATAATTCTGCTTCGCCTCTGGGTTTGCTTTGATGCAAGGACGCAACAATTTTATAAACAATATCTTCACGGATCTCATCGATAATACGATTGGGCAAATTGCGTGTAAAAATGGATCGCTCCGTGCCCGTAAACCGCATACCATTAACCACATAATCGGTGAATGCTTCAAAAGCTATTGGTGCAATTTTATTCACAAATTCTGCCATAGCGTTGGCATAAACCCGAATTTCATACTGGGCATGTGAATCCATCCGCAAATGCAGGAAATGGAGCGTATTGTGAAGATCATTTTTCCAGTACCATTCCGTAAAAATGTTAACCGGTATGATGGCTCGTGCCAATTCCCTGGCGATACCTGCTTCGTTCAATTCCTGATATATTTTAAAACTTTTGGCGCTCATTTCTTCGAAATAATAAATAACTTTTTCTTTTAATTCATCCGGGACGTCTTCTATATCCCGACCTTGCTTGTTTACTTTACTCTGGAAATGAATATCTTTCTTCTCGGGAATGTAGAAATCGTCTCTTGCTTCACTATAGCGTAAACTGTACTCATTGATATTTGCAGTACGATGCCGTACCCATTGGCGAGCAACAAATATGGGCATTTTACAATGAAATTTAAACTCTACCATCTCAAAGGGCGTTGTATGTCTGTGACGCATCAGATAACGGATCAAGCCCCTGTCTTGCGTTACTTTTTTCGTCCCCTTTCCATAACTGACGCGGGCAGCTTGAACGATGGCATCATCCCCACCCATGCTATCTACCAGACGAACAAAACCCTTATACAAACAACGAATACTATCTTGTGGTATAGCCGTATCAGCCATGTGATTTACTTTCTATCACGGATAATGTTTTTTTAACTGCCGTCGGATCACCACCTACAAGCCCGGGTGTAAACAATGTATTTTGATTATTGTAAGTAAGATCTTTTCCTTCAGATGTAACCAAAATTCCTCCCGCTTCATTCAAGATACAATGACCTGCACAAATGTCCCATTCATTTTTTGGTCGTAGTGAAGCAAATATGTCCGCTTTACCGGCCGCCGTCAATCCCAATTTATAAGCCACACTCCCGACAGCGTCCAAGCGCGCAAAGGAACTACTATAGTTTTCCCATAAACCACGGCGTGTTTCAGAGCGGCTATTTAAAATTACCATTTCCTCCGTTTTATCTTTTGCAGTACAATGAATTGGGGACCCATTTAGAAAGGCTCCCAACCCCTGAGCCGCAGAGAATGTTTCCCGGGTAACAGGATTAAACAACACACCCACAATGGGCTGACCGTTCTCTACCAAAGCAATACTCACGACAAAATTTGGAACACCTTCGATGAATTCTTTTGTTCCATCCAGTGGGTCTACCACCCATACTCGTGCTTTATCAAGTCGCTCCGGAGAATCAACCGTCTCTTCTGATAACCAGCCATATTCAGGATAGGCTTCACGTAAGAATCTTTTTAATTGTGCATCTGAGGCGTGATCAGCTGTTGTTACCGGGTTATGGTAGCCCTTATCTCGGATATCATAACTGGATTTATAATATTTTAATATGAGCGTTCCCGCATCCCAAGCCGCATCTATTACCGTTTTAAGTATCTTATCCATGGGGGCGAAATTAATGGAAATTGGACGAAGTACTAAGTTTAAAGGTTGTGATTTGTGTAATGGAAGTAAAGAACATACAGATGCGACCCAAATCATAATTAAAATATTACAGTAGCGACCCCAACCATTTTTCCTTTTCATCGTTATCCCAACCATTCCTTTTTGCATAATCAGTAGCCTGATCTTCACCGATTTTACTGATAGAAAAATAGGCTGCATCCGGATGGGAAAAATACCACCCAGCCACAGAAGCTGGGGGATCCATTGCACCAGATTCTGTCAAGGTAGCGCTCATTCTATCCGATGCCTGTAATAGGTCAAATATATGAAACTTTCCTGTGTGGTCTGGACAGGCGGGATACCCTGGTGCCGGACGAATACCTCGGTATTTCTCCTTAATTAATTCTTTGTTTCCCAGGAATTCATCGGGTGCGTATCCCCAAATTTCTTTTCGGATTTTTTCATGCAAATATTCGGCACCCGCTTCAGCCAGTCTATCGGCCAAAGACTGGATCAAAATGTCATTATAATCATCATTACTCTTAAGCGAACTATTATTAAACACAGACACCACAAAGGCACCAATCCAATCTGATTTGCCGGTTGAAGCAGGGGCAATAAAATCGCTTAGAGATGCATTCCGTTGATCCATCCCGCGTGCAATTTGTTGCCGTAAAAATGGCACGTTTCGATTACCGATAATAATATCATCGTCTTTTGAGTTCGCAGGGAAAATGCCCGTTACGGCTTTTGGTATCCATTCATCTGACCTGGTAATTCGCTGGAGTGCCTTTTGTGCATCTTCATACAGTGCCGTGGCCTGTTTGCCATAGTTGGGGTGTTTCAAAATGCCAGGAAAGCGTCCTTTCAATTCCCATGCATGAAAAAACGGAGCCCAATCAATGTAAGGGATAAGTGAATCAAGTGGGATATTCGGGAATTCCTGAATGCCCGGATGTTTTGGAGCAGGTGGATCATAATTTTCCCAGTCAATTAAAATGGCATTATTTCTGGCTTCCTCAATAGGTATTGTCTCCACTTTTCGATGGTCTGCCTGATAACGTTTAAGGTCTTTTGTGGAGTTTTCGATAAATGGATTCCTCAAGTTCGATTGGGTCAGTTGATTCATAACCTGCACACTTTGAGACGCATCTTTAACATGAATGATCGGTCCTGAATAGACCGGTAATATTTTAATTCCAGTGTGTTTTTTAGATGTTGTTGCTCCACCGATCAAAAGTGGAATATCAAACCCGGCGAGTTCCATTTCCTGTGCGACTACAACCATTTCTTTCAATGATGGTGTAATGAGTCCACTTAATCCGATTATATCTACATTTTCCTCTATGGCCTTCGCAATAATTTCCTGAGCGGGAACCATAACACCCATATCAACGATGTCATACCCGTTACACCCCAGGACCACCGATACAATGTTTTTACCTATATCATGTACGTCACCCTTCACTGTTGCCAGCAACACTTTTGCTTTCGCAGTACTCATCCCTGAGCCTGCCTGCGCTTCAATGAACGGTGTCAATATTGCTACCGCCTGCTTCATAACCCGTGCACTTTTGACTACTTGCGGTAAAAACATCTTTCCGTCACCAAACAGATTCCCCACCGTATTCATTCCATCCATTAAAGGCCCTTGAATAATGTCCACCGGATTTTCGTATTGTTCCAGGGCTTCGGCAATATCTTGATCTATAAACGCTGTAATTCCATTTACCAGCGCATGAGCCAATCTGTCTTCCAGGGTTAAATCACGCCATGCTTCAGTTTTTTCGATTTTTTTACCCCTGCCCCTTAACAATTCTGCTTCTTCTATTAGTTTTTGCGTGGCATCTGAAGATCGGTTAAAAATTGCATTCTCAATCGTCGTTTTCAATGATTCAGGTATATCATCATAAATGGCAAGTTGACCGGCATTCACTATTCCCATATCCATGCCCGCTTTGATAGCATGGTACAGAAAAACGGCATGCATTGCCTTTCTTATGGCATCATTCCCTCTAAATGAGAATGACAGATTGCTCAAACCTCCGCTGATTAATGCCTGTGGGAAATACTGTTTAATTTCTTTACAGGCTTCAATATAATTTTTCGCTAATGCATTGTGTTCGTCCATACCGGTTGCGATGGCAAATATGTTGGGATCAAATACAATATCGCATTCTTTGAATCCAATTTGTTTTGTTAATATTTGGTGTGCCCTTTTGCATATTTCAATTTTTCGTTCCACCGATTCAGCCTGACCATTCTCATCAAATGCCATGACCAAAACGGCGGCACCATATTGTTTTGCTTTTTTTGCTTTTTCTAAAAATGCAGGTTCACCGTCTTTCAGGCTGATCGAGTTGACAATCGGTTTTCCCTGTATATTCTTTAATCCTTCTTCCAGTACATTCCAATCTGAGGAATCAAGCATGATCGGGACCGCACTAATTTCAGGGTCAGAGGCGATCCAGCGCAAAACGGTCGAAATGGTCGCAGGTCCATCCAGTAATCCATCGTCCACATTGATATCAATCAACTGGGCGCCACCATGTATCTGATCCCGCGCTACATTAAGGGCTGATTCCATGTCTCCATCACGAATTAATCGACGGAATTTTGCTGAGCCGGACATGTTTGTACGCTCACCAACGTTTGCAAACAGTGAATCTTTATTGATTGTAAGTGCTTCCAATCCGCTGAATTGGGATTGTGGCTCTATATCAGGAATAATACGTGATGAATAGGCGTTCACCGCTTTTACAATTGATCGAATATGATCCGGGGTCGTTCCACAACACCCTCCCACAATGTTTACCAGCCCTTTTTTTGCAAAAGATTCTATGATTTCAGCCATATATTCAGGTGATTCCTCATATTCACCCAACTCGTTTGGGAGCCCTGCATTGGGATGTATACTAATCGGCATATGGGCTATCCTTGATAATTCTTCCAAATGAGGTCGTAGGTCATCAGCCCCAAAAGAACAATTGAGACCCACACAGGTAATCGACGCGTGCTTGATAGATATCCAAAACGCTTCCAGCGTTTGTCCAGATAATGTCCTTCCGCTTTTATCCGTAATTGTCACCGATACCAACACGGGAATGGATTTTCCCGTATGGTTAAAATATTCTTGAATGGCAAACAGTGCAGCCTTTGCATTCAATGTATCAAAAATCGTTTCCACCATTAGAAGGTCTACACCTCCGTCAACCAATCCGCGTATTTGTTCATCGTATGCAAAAACCAATTCGTCAAAGGATACATTTCGAAAGGCTGGATTTTCTATTTGGGGAGACAGTGATGCCGTTCGGTTGGTTGGCCCAAGGATACCACAAACAAACTTGGGGTTTTCTTTGGTGGTGAATTCATCAGCAGCTAGTCGTGCAAGAGTAGCTGAAGAACGGTTCATTTCATAACAATAGTTTTCCATTCCATAATCGGACTGAGATATACGGTTTGCAGAAAATGTGTTTGTTTCCACAATATCGCAACCTGCATTGAAATACGCTCTGTGTATATCCGTAATTACACCAGGTCTGGTGATAGACAACAAATCATGATTCCCATATAGTGATTTTGGATGTTGTGCTAATGAATCTCCAGTGTAATCGCTTTCAGATAAATTGGCGGCTTGTATCATGGTGCCCATGGCACCGTCCAATACCAGTATTCGTTTATTTAACTCATGTTCAAATATGTTCATAGGTTCCCAAAAACAAAAATGCCGGCGCTAAACCGGCAGTTACTCCTTTTTAGCACTTATTTTATGTCGTTGCAATATGGTCAAATCGCGACACCCAATTTTATGACGTTTTCTTTAGATGGTCAAGTCCCCAGGTTAGACGAAAAATGACGTTGAAGCGTGTAGAACCCTATATAATTAGTACTTGGAGAGATGCCTGAGATCAATTATCTTCCGCATTAGCGGAGAGCCGATTAAGGACCGTTACAAAAATTTTTGCCGCTCAATTGAGCATTATCAAGTTTTCATTTTTTACCCCACCTTAATCCAATCCCTGCTAGTAGTAAAATCGCACGTCTACACACAATAGACCGCGCCATTTATTAACAATACGTGATACCGAATGATTTCGGATTGCACAACGCATGCGGGATAGCGATGAAAAAAGAAATTTATATAAATGAAAGTATGGGCGAATCTCGAATCGCCATTCTTGAAGATGACCGTCTAGTTGAAGTCTATGTTGAAAAGCAAGATCAACAACGAATGGTTGGAAATATCTACAAAGGAAAAGTTGAAAATGTATTGCCTGGTATGCAGGCGGCTTTTGTAGACATTGGATTTGATATTAATGCCTTCCTCCCATTTTCCGAGGTTCATAATTCTGATTATATTATTGATGAATATGACGATGATCATGTTCCAAACGGAAAATCAAATAGTCACGATAACATCAATGTTGACCTTCACACCGGACAAGATATTTATGTTCAGGTAATCAAAGAACCATTTGCCAGTAAGGGTCCACGCGTAACCACTGAAATTGCGATTCCAGGCAGGTTGTTGGTATTGGTTCCTGGTGGGAACTACATTGGAATATCTAAAAAAATATGGGATAAATACGAACGTCGGCGTCTTAGGAAATTGGCAAGCAAATTGAAAGATAAAGGATTTGGGTTAATAGTCAGGACTGTTGCTGAAGGAAAAAGCGAAGAAAACATTCAAAAAGACTATGAAATGTTGCGTGAGCATTGGAATCAATTAGAGAAAAAAGCCGAAAAAGTAGATTCCCCAACACTGGTCTATGAAGATCTGGAAACTGCTACCAGTGTAATACGTGATTTGCTCACTTCGGATGTGAGCAACATTATCATTGATTCCAAAAAAACTTTTCGGAAGCTCCAGGCCTACCTGGAAGATGTTTCTCCCAATATGGCCAGCCGACTCGAATTATACCGATTAAAAGTCCCACTGTTTGAAAGTATGGGAATTGAAGCGGAGATTGATAAGCTCATGCGACCAAAGGTTTGGTTAAAGAGTGGTGCATACTTAATTATTGAAAAAACAGAAGCGATGGTGGTTGTCGACGTGAACAGCGGTCGATTTGTTGGTAAAAAACTGCATGAGGATAACTCACTTAAAATTAATCTTGAAGCAGCTCGTGAAATTGCCAGGCAGTTACGTCTTCGAGATCTTTCCGGACTGATTGTAATCGATTTTATTGATATGCGTGAAGAGGAAAACAAGCGCAAGGTGTATTATGAAATCCGCAAGGAGTTGAAGCGTGACCGGGCAAAAGTGGCGGTATCACCCATTTCTGATTTTGGGTTGCTTGAGATGACCCGGCAACGTATTCGACTTAGTTTACTGGATTCAATGACTGATGAATGCCCAACTTGTCATGGTTCGGGGCATATCATTGCCAAAGACACCCTGGTTACCAGAGTAGACCATTGGTTGCGAAGATACAAATCAAAACACCGCAATCTAAGGTTAAAACTTCTCCTTCATCCCGATAATGCAGACTATCTTAAATCCCAAAAGAAAAAAGTTTTACGAGGATTAATGTGGCAGAATTTTGTCCATATCAAAATTCAATCGAACTCGGAAGTTTCGAGGGATGATTTCCGGTTTGTGCGTGCTAAAGACAATGTTGATATAACTGAAGAACTTGATATTGATCCTCATCAATCAACATCCTAAATTTGTTGGCTTTATTGGAGTTGAAAATGCAAGCAATCGTAACAATTAGTGGAAAACAGTTTTCTGTTACCAAGGGTAGCAGGATCAAAGCACCGACTCAGATTGAGAAAGTTGGTAAAAAATTATCTTTTGATACGGTATTATTGGTTGATGACGGTAAAAAGATATCAATTGGAAATCCTACTGTAAAAAATGTTAGCGTAACCGCAACAATACTTGAGCACGGACGTGACCGAAAAGTACTCATTTACAAGAAGAAAAGACGGAAAGGGTATCAACGTAAAAATGGTCATCGCCAAGGATTCACATTACTGGAAATAGATAATATAAAAAAAGCAGCTACCAAAAAAGCACCTGCCAAACCCAAAACCGAAACGAAAAAGGACAAATAACCATGGCACATAAAAAAGGTCAGGGAAGTTCCCGAAATGGCCGTGACTCCAATGCGAAGCGGCTTGGTGTGAAGGTCTCTGATGGTCAATCTATACTGGCTGGTGGCATTATACTAAAACAACGTGGTACAAAAATTCATCCTGGCACCAATGTAAAACGTGCAGGCGATGATTCATTGTTTGCCACCACAGATGGTGTTGTGAAATTTTCAAAAATTGGAAGAGATCGGAAAATCGTTAGCGTCGTTTCCGCATAACTTCACCTCATTCCATTATCTTTTTAAACCCCACTACATTGTGGGGTTTTGTATTTTTTAACCGCAATTCTTTACAATATTTGTTTACAATCTTAATAAGAAGGAGAATCACATGTCTCGTAAAAAAATTGCGCTAGTCGGGGGTGGACAAATTGGAGGCAACCTTGCCTTGTTAGCGGCGCAAAAGGAATTAGGTGATGTTGTTATCTATGATATCCCAAAAGCTGAAGGAATGATCAAAGGAAAAGCGTTGGATATCATGCAGTTACGCCCACACGATGGTTACGATGTTCATCTCACCGGATCATCCGATCCAGAAGATTTGAATGATTCTGATGTCATCATCATAACAGCCGGGATCCCACGCAAACCAGGCATGAACCGTGAAGATCTGCTTGGTATAAACCTTGGGATTATGAAAGACGTGGCGGATACCATTAAAACACATGCTCCCAATGCATTTGTTATTGTGATATCAAATCCCCTAGATGCCATGGTTTATGCTTTCCAAAAATATTCTGGTTTTACTACCAATAAGGTGGCTGGAATGGCCGGTGCTTTGGATAGTGCTCGATTCCGTACATTTATTGCAATGGAAACCGGATATTCTGTCCAGGATGTAACCTGTATGGTGTTGGGAGGTCATGGTGACACGATGGTTCCAATTACACGATTGGCAACCATAGGAGGAGTACCAGTTACTGCATTGATTCCGACTGAACGGATTAAAGAGATTGAGGATAGAACCCGCTTTGCAGGTGGTGAAATAGTAAAACTCTTCGGCAATGGTTCGGCATATTATGCTCCCGCCCAATCTGCCATTGAAATGGCAGAGAGTTACCTCAGAGATAAAAAACGTGTTATTCCCTGCGCAGCCTACTGTGACGGTGAATTTGGAATTGACGGCTACTTTATTGGTGTCCCAACTGTGATTGGTGCCGGCGGAGTTGAAAAGATTTTGGAATTCGAATTAACGGACGCTGAGCGCTCTGCTCTTATGAATACACTTACAGCCGTTCAGAAAACAGTTAAAGAAACCAATCTCTAAATATATCAGAAGGATGCCATACAACATGGCATCCTTCACTAATCTTTTTTCCTGTAAATTTATTCTTTATGACAACTTAATGACTAATCAAAGGTCATACATCAGAATTTCACGATAAGCCGTGGATAATACGACTAGACAGCTCATCCTTCAAGCCCAGAGCGGCGATCATACCGCGTTCCATAAACTTGTAGCCATGCACGATGAAAGAATAATGATTTTAGCCTACCAAATGACAAAAAATGAAAAGGATGCGGAAGATCTCTATCAGGATGTTTTTCTCAAAGCATTCAAATACATCAATCAGTTTGAATTCAGGAGTGAATTTTATACCTGGTTGTACCGCATTACCGTCAATACGGCTTATAATTATCATCGGAAACGCTCCAAAATGCATATTGTCGATCCAGGGCCGGAAAATGATTATGACCCCCTCAATTGGATTGCAACTGAAGACGACGATGACATTCCGGGAGATGAGGTTCGAAGCGCCATAAAAGAATGTTTGAATATTTTACCAAAACAGCAACGTACTGTTTTCATTCTCAAGCACCTGCAACGACTAAAAATAAAAGACATCTCTGCAATAATGGGCGTTTCAGAGGGAACTGTAAAAAAGTATTTATTTCGTGCAATGGAAAAATTGCGCGTCGCACTAAAGGAATACCGCTATGAATCATAATCTAACAACTACACTTAAAGAACAAGCAACCTTGTATGTTCTGGAGGCCCTTGATTCAAGGGAATTTCGGGCATTTGAACAACTGTTAGAAACCAACGGTGAATTAAGAAACTACACAGCTGAATTACAATCATCATTGTCGATTGCAAGTTCACTTTGTGAATTACACCCCACGGAGGAATATCTTCAAGGACAACGAAACCTGCTTCGTGGACGAATCGAACAGCAGATCCTGGATAAAAAGCAGTCACCATTTAAATCGAGGATCAAATCTTTTGGTGGTTCAATCCTGAATTTACTTTTTGACGTAAAACAACCTGCCTGGGCTGTAGTATTCTATGTGTTGATTGCATTTTTTGTAGGACGTTGGGTCGTAACGGATAAAGCGGTTTCCCGGTCCGATATTTCTGAAAACAGACTGCAGGATGTCATTAAGCAGGGACAATTAGAAAATACAAAAATGCGCTTGACCGGCAATAAATCTTCACCCATCGAATTTGCCTTTCAAACCAATGAGGATCTGCAGGTAAAAGGTGGTTTAGACGATCAAAATGTTCAACAATTACTCTATTATTTCCTCTTAAATGATGAAAATACCGGAAATCGTTTAAAGGCTGTACAAATGGTAAAAGAATTAGAACCACATAAAGAAACGATGCTGGTGCTAATCTCATCAATGTTGTCGGATGAAAATCCAGGAGTACGGTTGAAATCCGCTCGCCTATTACAAGACTATGAACCATCAAAATTATTGCTGGAAGCCTGCCAAAAAGTATTACTGGAAGATAGCAATGAGGCAGTGAGACAAGAAGCTCTTGGAATTCTAGCCCGCTATCCGAGCCAAACAATGATCCCTACCTTGCGTGTAGTTGGATTGATGGATGAAAATGTATTTATACGAAATCAGGCAAAAGCCATAGTAACTGCGCTTAAAGATTCCAACCAAGATGAGGAAATTGAGGTTATTCAATGAGAGTACTAATCCCAAATTTCTTTCTCCTTATTAGCTTGGGATTCAGTCAGGAAATATTTAATTCCTTTGGACTGGATGGTCATTCTCAATACACAGGTGAAGCTGTTTACCAATTCACAACCGATAAGGATGTGCTACTCATTCTAAAAGCACATAATGTTCAAGGTGACATTGAAATTATTGGTGAACCGGGCAATGCTGTTCAAATTGTTGAGAGAATTGAACTATCATCAGCTAAGGAACGCTGGGCCAAAAAGGAATATGAATTGTCCCGAGCCAGTGTACACTATGACGATGTCAACGGAATGATAAAAATAGTTGGGGCAAATCGATGGTCGTCAAAAGTGGATTACAGTTACGATATTCATGTGCCCAAACGTACCAGTATTCAATTTGTGAATCAGGGCGGCGATATCTCCTGTGAAAACATTGCAGGTGAATTGGATATCCAAACCGGTGGTGGAAATATTAAGCTACGACGAATTGCAGGAAAAATTTCAGCAAACACTGCTGGTGGCGATATTGAATTGGCGCATGCGCTTGGAAACATCAATCTGGTCACTTCCGGTGGAAATATTGAAACCAGTGATACGGAAGGCGTTCTCTTTGTTGAAACAAAAGGTGGTGATCTGGAAATTGAAATTAATCATGGAAACGTTGAGGCGTATACCTCAGGTGGCGAAATACGGCTATCTGATATAGATGGGAATTCGGTTGTTGTGAAAACGGAAGGTGGTGATATTGAAATTCATAAAGTTAATTCTGATATCCAAATGGAGACCGCCGGTGGTGATCTGGAAATTAGTCGTGTTGTAGGAAATGTTGTTGCTCTCACCAATGCCGGTGATATTGAAATTGACAATATAATTGGTGATGTTAATTTGAAAACAATGATGGGATCCATCCAGGGTGAACAGCTTGGTGGACGTATAACCGCCATTACCAATACAGGAGATATTATTATACATAAATCTTCCCAAGATATTGTATCCCAGGACATTGATATTACCAATAGTTTTGGCGATGTATACCTGGTTGTACCAAGGCATTTTTCAGCGCAATATAATGTGGTTATTGATGGCATCGAAGATTCAGAAATGTTGGACTCAGAAATTCCCCTGGTTATTCAGCTGGAAGGTATGGTTCTTCATGCCAATGGAGTTCAGGGATCAGGACAGCATAACGTATCTATTTCAAGCCATTTTGGTGTTGTAACAATCTCAAAGGACTGAAAATGAAAAAAACTATCCTATTATTATTATCTATAAGTACCGCGTTTACTGAACCGGTAGAGCACAACTATGATGCACTGCTGAACAACAATCAAGCCAATCAGGAATTGCGTTTGTTTGGCGACCATGTGATTGACGCGAATACTATCTCAAATGACAGAATTCGACTCATCGGAGGAAACCTTACCGTAGACGGTACGGTTCGTGGAACTATCACTCTGGTCGGTGGAGATGTTTTTTTACATCCCACTGCGATCATTGAAGGAAAAATTATTGCCATTGGTGGCTCTGTCTATAAAGAAGACGGCGCAAAAATTAGCGGGTCGGTCATTGAAACCAATCTGAAAGAGGGTCTTGTCTACCGTGAATATGAACAGGAAGAAATCGTGAACGGAGACACGGATTTCAATCTTAATCGTAGAAGTGAACGGGCACGAGCTAATTGGATATTCCCCGATTTTAATGCATTGTATCTCAACCGAAATGAAGGATTAGTAATCAATTTTATGAATAGTAAATGGGATCGGAACGGTAAATCTCATTTTAAGCTTACAACCAATCTCGGCTATCGATTCGGACCGGGGGATCTTGTTGGCAGGATTGGTTTTGAGCGTGGTTTTGGAACCAATAATTTTCTTATACTTTTTGCAAATGCATTTAAAGACCACCGCACCGATGATGGCTATCGGTTGAGAGAAGCTGAAAACAATTTTGCAGCTATCTTTGCGCGCCAGGATTTTATGGATCGCTGGGATGAACAAGGTGCTTCATTTGGATTAGGCTTGGACCTTTCGTTTATCAAAGTGAAAATGTTATGGGCATCCGTAGAGCAGGATACATTACCTGTAATTGATATGTGGAGCTTGTTCGAAAAAAATCGATCTCTACGGCCCAATTTGGCTATTGTGCCCGGAAAAGCCGAATATATTGAGACCACTGTTGCTTCACGGTCAAAATCTTTTACTCCATTCCATTCCGGATATGCTGGATTAATTAATATCAGCAGTTATTTTGATTCGGGGTTAACAATAAAACCTGTAGGTGATAATACAAGAATATTTGCTCTCGCCATATTGAATTGGGAGTTTTCAGAGGGGTTGGTTTTACGTAACAGAACAATCATCGGTACATCAGAAGGAAATTTACCAATACACCGCATGTTTGGAGTCGGAGGCATCGGCTCAGTTAATGCTTACCCGTATAAATATCAAACCGGTAATCAGATGATTCAAACCAATCTGGCCATGTATTTCACGCCCGATTTTCTGGATACCTGGTTCCATGTGTATGCATTTATGGATATCGGTCATGCCTGGGACAAAAACGACTACCCGTTGTCAGACGTTTCCAACCATTATGACAACATGATTAAATCCGCCGGTATTGGAATGACACTCAATCCTGATCATGATGGAGATGATTTTGAATTGGGATTTACAATTTCCAAACCAATCGACGGACTGGATGTGGTGGAGACTGCTGTTCGACTTGGATTTATCTTTTGAGGTTGATATGAAAAATTTCCAATTATTCTTCTTGCTACTGTGTACCATCGCGTTTGGAAGTGATTCTACTCGACAGAGTATACGAGATCACTATCACTTTTCAACCAAAGGATCCATTCAACTGGATGCAAAAATTGATTTTGGGATCGGCGATCTGATCCTCTCCCCCAATAAAACGCGCAACGATATCGACGGTGTAATCCAATATGATCCGATCTATACAGCCCCCAAGGTTAATCTTTTGGAACATGGGAATAGTGCAGCCCTTACCATCGATGTCAGTTCGAATGATTCTTCGTATCACTTCGATATTGATCGAATTAAGGATTTGAAAGATTTTGACAGCAAAAATGTCATGGACTTTTCCTTGCCAACCGCCATCCCGACAGTATTGGATCTTGATTTCGGTTTTGGAACCGCAGAAATTGACCTTTCAGGTCTGCGCATCGAGAAGCTAAATGTTGAATGCGGGTTTAGTGACGTCAATATTATCAGTAATAAATTTAATCCGATTGAATGTAGAAATCTTAAGCTGGAAAGTGGATTAGGAGATCTATCAATTATGGGACTTGGAAACATCCATGCCCGTTCCATTGATTTGAACGTTGGGCTTGGTTCAGCAAATGTGGATTTTCGCGGAGATCAACTAATAGATACCGATTTTGATATTGAAGTAGGATTAGGAGATTTAGATTTAATATTGCCGGAACGAGCAAATATTAAACTCTATGTAAATGATACTTTTCTTTCATCTGTAGCTGTCTATGGCTTAATAGAGGAAAGCGAAAACGAATGGGTATCAGAAAATTGGCGACCGGGCTTACCGGTCATTAATCTGGATATTAGTGTGGGACTAGGATCTGCTGATATTTCAGTGAAATATTAAACCATCGCTAACACTTCATGAACCAGCTTTTCTATCCCATCCGCAGCTTCACTAATCCGCTGGGCTTCCATATACGCTGGTGTTGAAACTACCTTCTGTTCTTTGTCAATCACCATTTCTTGAACCGGACAAGCAATATGGTTACCACCCATTGTATTAATATCAGTGGCAGTGGCCTCATCGTAACCGATGGTCAAATCAGTTTTAATTCCTTTATCACCTAAAATACGTGCCATCATAGCCGGAGCAATACAAATAACACCGATAGGTTTACCCGCTTCATGTATAGATTTTGCTATATGTTCTACTGCCGGATTCACCGTACAGTCTGCCCCAACCATGGCATAGTCACATAAATTTTTTGCAACACCAAATCCACCGGGGAAAATTAACGCATCCAGATCATCTGGATTGACTTCTTCAATACGGTGAACATTCCCTCTGGTAATGCGTGCTGCTTCCACCAAAACATTTCTTGATTTCCCATCCATTTCTGTTCCGGTCTGATGATTTACGACATGCAATTGATCTACATCCGGCGCCATAAATACCATCTCAGCACCAGCTCGATCAAGGGTCAACATTGTAATGACTGATTCCTGGATTTCTGCACCATCCAAATACCCCGACCCAGATAACACAATTCCAACTTTTGGCATATTATCTCCTTTTTCGTTTGTTTGTAAATATACCGGGATGCGGATTTAAATTCAGCAAATAATTCAATCTTCCAGCAACCCGTTTTTTCTTATATTTCGCTTCAAACCTTCCAGTTTTGTTCGCTTGATTGGGCTGTTTTTAAACAACAATGAAAACGCTTCCTCATCCATAGAATGTAATGCATTTGCAGATTGTGATATTAGTGAATGACGGGGAGCAAATGCCGATTCCTTGGATTGGTGGGAAAATTTGGTGTTCCAGGGACAAACATCCTGACAAACATCGCATCCATAAATCCAATTATCCAACCTCCCGTCAAACTGCCTATTGATTTCACCACGATGCTCAATTGTAAGATAAGATATACATTTTCTACTATCGAGTATGTATGGTAAAAGAGCCTGGGTAGGACATGCATCCAAACAGGCCGTGCAGGAACCACAAAGATCATTTTCAAATGGAGCATCCGGTTCAAATGTAATGCTCGTTAGTATTTCTCCAAGAAAAATCCAACTACCGAAATCTCGTGTTATAATATTGGTATGTTTCCCCTGCCAGCCTAGCCCGGCACGTTGGGCCCAGTATTTTTCCATTAATGGTGATGTGTCGACACAGACTATTGATTTAGCCTCGGGAACGGTATCTATTAAAAGTTGTACAATTAGTTTCAGCCTATCTTTGATAATCTGATGATAATCATGTCCCCAGGCGTAATTGCTAATTTTATAATTCTGGTTTATAACCTCTTCTGAATTTCCATGGTAATAATTTAATCCAAACGAAATAAGTGATTTGGCATCAGGAAAATATTGTTTCACATTCCCACGCTCACTTTTTCGTTTTTCCAGCCATCCCATTGTGGCATGTTTTCCACTGCCTATCCAGTCTTCAAATCTCTTTTGTTGTTCTGGTATTGCCCCGATATCAGTAAAGCCACATAATTGAAACCCAAGTTCATTTGATTTATCAATTATTAATTGCTTTAATTCGTGTTGCGGAGAGTTCAACATCTGGACAAAATCATTTTTCCGAGTGGATTGAATTAAAGAATTTACAAATATGCGTTAGGATGCAAACTAACGAAGGCGATCTGCCCATAAAACGCCGATGATGGTTTTTACATCAGTAATCTCACCGTTCCACACCATATTGATGGCTTTACTCAATGGAACTGGCAGGAGGTCAATAAATTCGTCATTATCAAGATTGGTGGATGTCTTTGTAAGGCCCTCAGCATAATACAACCACATTTTTTCATCGCTATATCCTATGCAGGGATGAATTTCCGTAACCTCCATCAATGTAGCAGCGCGGTAACCGGTTTCTTCTTCCAGTTCACGCTCAGCAGATTGCCTGTGATCCTCACCTGGGTCAAGTTTTCCGGCCGGTAATTCAATCATCGTCATCCCCATTGGATACCGAAATTGTTTAATCAATAGAATTTCACCATTTGGTAATATTGGTATAATTACCACGGCACCGGGATGTTTGATATATTCCCGATCGGTTGTTTGTCCGGAAGGCAACTCCACATCATCTTTATAGACGTGGAGCAACCGTCCGGAATAGATTTTAGACGATTTTAATCGTTTCTCGATTAATTTCGTCATTGAACACGCTTACATGGTAGAGCTGTTTTGTAAATCAATGATTAACTGGATGTATTTCTGAATATCTTCATCCCGGATTTTATCTTTGATAACTGCCCGGACAACTCGATCCATATCGACGATAATTATATTATAGGAATCTTCTTTTAAACCCCATGCATTCCTGAGAACAGCATCGTAGTCAAATAAGATGGTTGTATCAAACTTCTTCGCTTTACCTCCAGCAATTTTTCTGATCAGGAAATCCGGTTTCCATGTTGCAGCACAATCTACAATTCCAAACCCTTTGAATGTTTCACGTTCAATAATTTTTAAACTATCAATGGCATACTTTACTGCGTCGTTAAACGGTTCATTTAATTCCGATTCGTCTGGATCTACATAATTAATTTGTAGAATCTTCCCTGGCCAATTATCCATGGTAAACATCGTTCCGTCTGCATCAGGGAATGCCCAGTCCGGTGCCATATCCCCTACTGTTAATTGTGCAAACCCAACGGTTAAACTGAAGACCAGAAGTAATCCTATCCAACGTCCATTATTCATACTACCTCCTTATTAAAAATACTCGATGTACGTGAGTTTAATTTCACGGTTAAAGTAATCAACATTATCTTCATTAAACAGTAGATTGTTGAAATCAATTTCAATATGCAAGTGACTTACAAATGTCCATCGTATTGCTGCATTTAAATATCCGCTGGTATTTAATGACATGGATTGTAAATCTTCGTCATTTTCATTGAATGCACTGTTGTATTCCACCAACATTGCCAGTTCAGGATTAACTTCCATATCCAAGCCAAAAAACACGTTTGGATCGTTATCCCCGTCGGTAGTTTCCGTAAAATTATAATTCATTCCACCATGAATACCCACATTGCCTAATACAAATTTCCAATTTTTACTGGCAGATAAATAAAGACCGTAGGCTTTTGTATCGTACCGTTTTAAATCTTTATCAGAATGATACCGTCCAAAACCCTGTGTATTAATTCCCAGTGATACACCGGGTAAACTCATTGTTTCATCAATCATACGGTATTTGAGACTTGCTTCTGGTCGAGGATACCATACCAGGCTGTCATCCCCAATAAAATTGTTTGCGCCGTAAGACACTCCAAATTGAAAGCGATCAGTAATCCCTGCTGCTAAGGAAGTGGCCAGTCCACCGTGGTTTTGTACCCGCATTTCAAAAGAAAAACTACCTCGAACCAGGGTTCCCGCTGTGGGTGCTGTAATCAAAGTCGTTGGCGGTGGGTAACTTGTCCCTTGTGCCATGAGCATTCCACAAAATACTAAACCTAAAATGATATTTTTATTCATTCTTTAATCCGATTTTGAATTGTGGGATCAATTTACTGCTAGATATGCTATGCATGCTATGACTCTTCTGGCTATTTCCACACCGGATACAGTTGATCACCCCATTGATTCTTCACCTCTTTAACTCGGGATAAAGGCATGGTATAACGTAAAGAATCATTGATTAGTCTGAACACAACATCAAAGGAATTCACCTCAATCACATCAACCTCCATTCGTTCACCGTTTTGCAATGAAATATAATCATGCTCCAATTTTGGAATGTACGCTGGAATGGGTGGCATAATACCGGATCGAATGATTTCCTGCAAAACCAGGTCACTTTCATCAAGAATATTTCCCGTTCTTGGAAGTGGATTTGGATACAATTGATCTTCGGGTGCCATTTCCAGTTCAACATAGCTTATTTCTTCCCCTGATTTACCGTATTCCCATAATTTTTTTGTTTTTGTCTGAATATCGATTTGATAAATATATTTTTTAATGACCCTCCTTTTGGATATATCCCACCAGCTTTCTTCCCTGATTAGTCCCAAATGGTCGTAGGTAAATAAAATTCGACCATACCGTTGGTTATCTGCACTTGCAAAGTCTATCTGTTGAAGTGAGCCGTCATTGGCAAAAGAAAATGTTGAGGTTTGCCCGTAAAAGGATTGAGCTAGATTGTTGTCGTACAACTGTTTTCGAAAGGCCACAGACCATGGCTCATCTTCAGCATATATATACATAAATTGCAGATGATCTTTCTCATCAAATATAAACTTGGATTCTAAACTCTTTTCGCTGGAATACGAAAGAATCGATTTCTCCCAGACATTACCGCGAGCATCCAACTTCAACAAAGAAATGGGCAATTCACTGTCGTTGTAGATAACTTTCAGATAGGGTACGCCATCAGACGGTTTTACTTGAATTTTATTTTGAATATAATCTTCTTCACTTAGAAAATAACGAACGTAGCTAGGATTTTCCTGAGCATATATCATGAAGCATGCAATAATTAGAATAAAATACCGGAAAATCATGTTAGGTTATTGCTTCGGTTGAATGTCTTCATCCAATGTATTTGATAATTTGAAACGGAAGATGCTGGATGTAAGCGGATCACAAACGTAAAGCACTCCTCGATCATCTACCGTTAAACCGGCTGGTTCAATCAACATACCTTTTACCTCCCGGGTGAACGTCGTATCGACCAGTACGCTGTCATACTCAAATAGTGTCAATGTCGTGTCAACAAGATTGCCGTCAATGAGCAGGGTTGTATCAATAATAACTGTATCAATCAACCCACTTTGAACATAATAACTTGTATCGATATAAACATTTTTCACACCAGCTTTTTTAAAAAAACTACCATCGGAATGAAAAACCTGTATCTCTGCTTGGTCCGTATTGGAAACATATATCATTTGAGAATTATCCACGGCCACATCCAGTGGATTGATAAAGCGACCAATATCCATAATATCGTCTTGATCCAGCTGGAAAGCAGATGTATAGCTAACATTCCCACCTGTGTTGTTTGGCTTAATTTTATGAACTGAGAAAACATCTCCCCGTTGGGAATAGTAAATATTATTTTCATAATCAATATCAATCCCAAGTGGTTCACTGGCGGTACCTGCACCTGACCCAGGTATGACTACCGTGCGACGGAATAATCCCTGATGAGCCCATATTTTTTCACCAGACCCCAATCGGATATAGGCATTGTATGCATATACTATTTCTATGACTCGATTGGTTTCCAGATCAGTCACAAAGAGGTGGTTTTCATCGTTATCGGTTGTTGTAATGGCAGTGAATACTGATTTCTCATCCCCATAATGGATATCCAATGATTTATTTATTAGTGAGGTATCGTTGTAAAAAGTGTGTGGTTTTAACAGAGAATCCAATAATACCGGATTAGCTGACCAGATCATATCAGACATTGTCCATGAACTACTATTAACCAATTCCAACCACAACAGTGTTCCATAGGAAGCAGATATTGTCTGTCCTGAATTTGCCTCAACAAACGTGGCTTCCACAACGATGGAATCAATGCCAACCATATTCCAATACTGATTCCATCGATAAATCTGATCCGATTCATCAATATACATAATATTCATTTTTGTATCGGTATCCACATCAATAGGGGCTATAAAATTTCCATTATTGTGAGTCAATTGTGTTAAATCCTCAAACCCATCCTGTGGCAAGCCACTTTGGTCGAACACCAATATACTGTGGGCAGCTGAGTCTGCAATTACAACAAATCCTTCTTTGCTTATGGACAAGTCAACTGGAGACATTAAACCATAGGATGCATCCCAGACTGGATGTATCGGTAAATAGGTAGTATCACCTACCAGCGTATTTCCAGTAGTATTTAAGTCTTCAGGCAGGGAAAATTTTTCCACACAGGCCAGATACACCAATAACGTAAACGCAATCAATACTAGTTTTCGATTTTTTCCCATTTTATCAATTCGCATTAAAAGGATAAACCTATACTAAATCGAGTAGGGTCAGACAGATAATTAAAATTTGAATACGAATAATCGGCCCGCAATGTCATCGTATCAATCGGCAGATATAATCCGAATCCCATTGATAAATCTTCCGCACGATTAAACCTGTAACCGGCACGGAAGCTGAGCATTTTTAGTATCGTATATTCCGTCCCTATAACAACCGATTCTGAATTATCCACCGGATGATTCAATTGGAGAGCTACCGTTAACACCTGCAGATCATCGTGCAGTAAATCTATTGAACTTCCAACTCGAAAAACTGTTGGAGGTGAAAATTCGGTAAATTCAGCAGATTCATTTACAGTCTCCTCACCAGTAGATCTATCAAGATATCGTTTGGCAAAAGTGCCATTCGGTTTCGTTTGAGATCCAAAATTTGATAGTGCCGCAGAAAATTTTAATGTGTGAAAACCAGTCCAATAGAAGGTTCCCATATCCAGCAATACCGTGCTCATCTTATTCCCGGCAAGATTTTCCTCAACCCGCTTTGCTGTTACTCCGAAGCTAAACCTGTCCGTCATCCGCGCTGCATAAGTCAAACCGATAAAATGATCCTGGTAAACAAAATAATTTCCGGTTCCGTCAGGCAAATATTCCGTTGTTTCCGGCATAGGTTTCATATGCAAGATGCCAGCATTAAGACCCAAATAATGCCTTCCGGAAATAGAGCTGGAAATACTACAGAAGTCATATCTGATATCGGCTGGCCAACGGATACTCGATGCTGAAAATTCTGTAGAATTAAATTGTGCTATTGTACCCGGATTATAATACACTGAACCGGCATCCTGATCCAAAGATACGACGGCGTCGCTCATACCCGATGCTCGTGCACTAACTCCAATTTTTAAAAATGTAAATATGGAGGTCCCAACCCGTTGTCCACCTAGTTCCGGAAACAGATTTTGTGTCAAACCTAGTGATAGAAATAATGTTGCAATTATGATTCTATACGCCATTAAAACAACACCTGGATTCCGAAAGTAGTGGTTCTTGGTTGACGATTTCTTGATGGATCATAATTGGGATTTGGATCGTCCAATAAACTGTAAGAAAATATTTCACCCGGTCCAAAACCCTCTCCGGTAAATGGATTGACTCTCCTAGGAATTTCATAATTGAGAAGATTCTCGACTTCCAAATATGTTTTCAATCTTATCCTGTCAAATTGAAAGGATTTAAACAATTTTAAATCAATGGTTTTCTCTGAAATTTTACTAATGGAATAATATGGTCTATCATCGTCTGTTGTACCAATAAAGTATTGGACACCATCAACAGTAATATACCCATCCGGATAATCCTTTGTCCCTGGGATTGATGCTGTATATCGTCTGCCAGAATTGTATTCCAAACGAAGAGATAACCCCCAGTTACTGGGGTGGTTGTAACTAATATTTGAGAAAAACTGGAGTGGTCTATCCCAGCTCATAAAATTCTCATTCAACGGTTTCTCCCGTATCTCTCCTGCCTGTACCAATAAATTGTCGTTGGGTGATGAACTTTTACCAGTCACAATCGAATAATTGATATTGGCATCCAGGAACCAATTTGGTAAGACCCTGCTTTTGAGTATGAATTCTATTCCCCGCGACCGCGCATAGTCTGCATTGAAATACATGTTAAATCGCAAGTGAGCAAATTTTGGATTGGACGGTACAATAGTCTGCGATGTTTCATAATCAAACATATCTTTCCAATACGCTTTAAGCTCTAAAACCTGATCTTCACTGAAGCGGTGTTTTATCCCGATTTCATACTGGACAGTTGTCTTCGGATTCAAATTGGGATTCCCGAATACCTGATAAGTAGATTGTGAACCTGAGCTAAGTTTTGAATAAACGTACTGAAAAGTGGGTAGCTGTGAAAAATGTCCATAATAAAAATAGAGGACATCGTTATTGGTTACCGGATGTGAAATTCCAAATCTGGGACTAATCCGACCTTTGGTTCTGTACCCCATGAAGGAAAATGTTTCTTTATCGAATGTTTCTTTCATCTCCGTCCAATTGATGATTTCGGTAGACGAAGATCTGGTTGTATCTTTTAATGCATTCTCAACATATTTACCAGGCATCCAATAGTCATATCGCATTCCAATATTCAGTGTCATCCCGTCAAATACAATACGATCCTGCAGATAAAGTGCGCCAAATAATGTTTGCACCTTGTACCTGTCATAGTTTACCCCAAAACCTGTTGTCCCCGTCCATGGTTCTTCAATATCCAAAACCTGGATATCCGATACATTGTGATCTAAGCCGGTCTTGATTTTATGGCGTGTCCGGGTTTGATACACCCAATCAATATCCATACGCCAATTGTCACTAAATGTATCGTACCATTCCGGTGACATACCAGTATCATAAAATTCATCACCGTAGGTAATACGGGTATTTCCTTCATCATCTTTTAACGTGTAATTAATAGGATTTAAATCGAGTCTTTCTTCGTACTCTGTCCAATGAAGATCCTGGACAGCACTATGCTCCATTGTAATAAACCGCCCTACCGTGATTTCATAGAAGGATTGGGTGCTCAGGGTATGGACCCAGTTCACGTTTCCCAGCCTGGTCTCACGGGTTATTGTATTGTAGTTATCAAGAATTTTTTGGTAGGCATAAGGATAATACGTGGATGAAAAGGCGCGAGGCATGAAAAAGCCCTGATTAATATTCATGGAAATGTCATAAGAAAAGGCCAATTTCCGTTTTTGATCCAATTCCCAGGTTAACTTATATAATACATGCCAATCGTTATTTTCCCTTGGTGCCAATTTTGCCAGTAACCGATCTGTTTGAGATTCAGTCAACCCTGGTATTGTGCTCCAGTTTCGATGTGGGTACAGTTTTTTTGCTACAGGTAAATTGCTATCGTAAATCTTTCCGTATCCATTGATAAAAAACGAAAATTTACCGGGCATGTCCATCCCAATGAAATGGGGAAGTTTTTCAAAGATGAGAGCCGGACCGCCAATGTTAAATTCAAATCGATCATCAATAGATTCAGAAAATGTGTTCTTTCCTATGCCGAAATTATCGCTGGCATATTTAAATGCACCCTCAAATCTATCTCGTCCTTCCTTCAATTTTATATTTACAATACCAGACATGGCTTGACCATATTCGGCATCATAGCCACCGGTTACTATTTCTAAATCTTCAATTGCTTCTGCATTGATAAACAAATTACCAGAATATCCAGATAACGGATCCTTTACGGACATCCCATCCACGATGAACATGCTTTCATCAATCCTGCCACCGCGGATATGGATTTCATTGTCTTGTTTCGTCACTCCAATTTGCTCAGATAAAATATCTTCTACGCTGGACACTACTTTGTTTTGAATGTCATCGGCTGAAATACGAGATACGGATGATGTTTCATCTACGTCAAACAATGGTTTTTTCCCAAGTACCACTACTTCTTCACCTAGTGCAAGTACTGTTTTTTCCATTGTAAAATTCAGTTGTACATGTTCGCCTGGAAGTACAGTAATTCCGGTCTGCAGTACGAGCTTATACCCAATTATGGATGTTTCCACATCATAACTTCCCGGAGCAACATTCGCTATAGAATAATATCCATCGATATCTGTTGCCGCACCGAAATAGGTTCCTTTTACAAATACGTTAACACCGACCAATGGCTCATTTGTTTCACCGTCTATCACCTGCCCAGTGATAAAACCATTTTGCTGTGCCATTATCTTGTATACAAGGAGAAATAGAATCAGGATTTTAATTTTCATTCAATGAACTCCTGAGTCAACAGGTATTCCAATAGGTGTGCGCCTGATCCTTCGCCACCCTCCATTGTAGGGTTTGCTCCCGTGTGCATCGGAATAGAAAATAAAACTATCTTTCCAGAGATTCCGTTTGGCGGAACCGGCAACTGACCTAGACTGCAAACATTGGGAGTTCCAGTCCAACCATCACCCGAAATAGGTTCAGATAGGTGGTACAAATCTTTAATTGTTGCAAATTGTGAACTATCCGGAATAAAACTCTTTACTCTCACACCGATCGTAAAGGATGTAACCAGACTATCTAATCCGGGAACTTGTGAAGCGATTATGCGATTGGGGAAAAATCTTCCGTTCGGGTTTATCACACTGCGAGACTGGATTGGAAACCAGACAAACGAAGTGTCCTTTAATTCAGTAGCATTAATAAAGAAATTCCCACCATTTTGCACAAAGCTTAATATACTTGCACTGGCATCATTATAGGTTTCATTCTGTGTGTATGCTGTGTACCATATTATATTATCGAAATAGGACAACGTTGCCAGAACGTCAACTGAACTGTAAGGTAAGGCATCACCAATTTCCCAAATGGAAAATTGGTCTGTTCCTAATATGGATTCCAGGGCATTGCTATACCAATGTTGAGCATCGTTGCCCACATCCAATGGAAAATCGTCCACAAGCAATGTGTTTCCGGTTATCGACTTAACAATCCATGTTTGACACTCGTCAATTTTTGTGCTATCAGGAAATTGGATCATTGGACTTTCCGCGCCGGCAATATCTTTTGCTTTTAGATAAAAGGTGTGCTCACCGGGTGTCAAAACCGAAAAAGAATTTGGAAATGTGACAGACGATTGGACTTGAGCGTCCAATGTTATCCAACAGGTATCGCAGGTATCATCCAAAGCATAATAGAAATAGGTAATTGTCTCTCTCCCGTCCAGATCAAATGCATCCCATATAAAAGTACGCGTGGGAAATGTATAGGAAATACTGCCATGATCAGCTCGAGTTGGATTACTACCATAGCGAAATTCAACCTCCGGATGTGAATTTCTTATTGGAAATGTCAGAGTTGCCGGGGTGGGATCTATGGCATCGGAAGTATCAGTTGGGACCAGCTTGTATATCTCTGTTCCTTTCACCTTTTTAAGAACAGCTCCCCAGGATGTTTGAATTCCCGGGTGGTCCCCCTCGGATAATACCACATCATGTGAATCATATACATATAGACTATCACCCACATCAGAAAAGTACTCATTATCTATCTCTGAGCTAACTGGCTCGTCGTACTCCCACTTTGCCGCATCATCTACCGCTCGCACCGAAAAACTAAATACGTCCAACGCCTTTCGAATTGGTACGTAGAATAATTGTGATTCGCTGGTTGTCCAACTCCATTCATTATCGGTATTCCACTTGTAATAATATCCTGTCACGTTACCGTCCGGGTCTTCGCCCCACCAACTCAAGGGCTGCTGACTGGTGGTAATAGTTGTGAATGCGTTACCCAGTGTATCAACAACAATCATGGTGTCTGCTGGTTCTGAGCCTATGCTGAAATTCCAAATTGTATCATAGGTCGTGGTCCCATTTAATGTATCTATAACCTCAAGAATATCTTCAATTACAACATAGATGGTATCCGCTGCAACCAGTGTCAGAAAGGTTTCCGGGTACTGGTTGCCCAAGGGATCTGAATTGTCTTTATAGTCCCATAAAGAGCAGGATACTATGCACAATAACACAACCAAAAGAATATACTTATACATGGGTTTTAGATTCATTGTGTGTGACTTATGAGTGCAACGGGTGTTCATCAAAGAACACCCGTTGCATTGTTTTCAACTACCTGACCAGACTCATTTTTTTAACAGATACAAAGTCCTTTGTTGTCATACGAACAAAATAGACTCCACTGCTAACCGATTGTCTGGCGTTGTTTTTACCATCCCATGTGACAGTATACTTGCCGCTGGGCAAATTGTCATTCACTAGTGTGCGAACGTACCTGCCCATTACATCATATACTACCAATTTTATCTTACTGTCCGATACCACATCAAATTGTATCTGTGTGGAAGGATTGAAAGGATTCGGATAGTTTTGATGCAATGCATATTCATCAGGAAGTACACTCACATCGTCGTTTGATACATCTGTGAAATAGATGTCCTCTTCGTAAAGTGGAACGATTTTGTAAGTGGATACACCTGAATCACTGTAGGTATGGAAATGGTGATAAACCCATCCATAGATGGAATCTATTTGAGTGCCAACGGCTGGAGAACCATACAACTCCCACCAGTCGAACCAGACCCAAGAATCATGATCTATCCACACTTCACCAGTACCATCTGATACTGAGAACATTCCTTCGTTAGTATTACTCGTTCTTACATCGGTGACGGTAAGGTCGTTTAACTGGACAAACACATTGCCCCACTGTTCAGCGGTTTCAGGCCAACGTAAATCTCCTGCTTCCACTACTTCCGGATCTGGGATACCGGTTCTGTGTTCTCCACTACCAAATCCAACAACATTGGGTACATCGGTTGCAAATAGTTCTGTCATGTTTGCGTGGTCGGTAACATATTCAGAAATATAACCGGTTACCTCTACGGTGTCGCCCTCCCAAAGGACTGGAAAAGCACTTGAATCCGGATCATAGGAAAGAATACCACTCCATGGTCCACCATGAATATCCTGGTATATCACTTTCACACCAGCTCCTGCGTAACCCAGCTCGGATGGCATGGTTACAATACCTTTGATTTGTACAAAGGTAGTGTCCACGCCTGGATTAATATTCATATACGACATGTCAGATGAATGATCAATCGTACCATCAGAACCCAACCGTCCAGTTTTCAATAGATCACTGTAAAGGACGTGTTGAATCCGCTGAATGCGTGAACGATTACCCGATTCCACAACATCGCGGGCCAGACGCGGTTGGAGTTTGGCTTCGCTATATGAATAGTCCATTACACCGACAATTTCTGCCAACGTATCACCCATACTTCCCCAATAGTAGTAATCCCAGGTATCATCTACTTTTAATGTGTCTGTGCCATCGGTAACTAACCATTCACCATAGTTATTAGCTTCTTCAGCAATAACCACGTTCTCAACTTTTACCAATACACCTTCGTAGGCTTCCTGTTCTGTACCATCGGTTTTAACCTGACCAGGTGTAACCACAATGGGATCCGGAACAGTTCCTTCACCGTAAATCGTAACCTGAGTAACATCGGTTATTTCCGTAACACCGTAGTATTCTGTGACCGTTCCAGTAAGAGAAATACTGTCACCCTCGGCCACTGAATGGACAATTCCTGTGGATGAATTAAAATCAAAATTGTCCCATCCACTATATTCAAACACGTAGATCCCACACCAGGCCGCTGTTGAATCTTGAACATAAAGATACCGATTGCTTGAACTACCCCAGAATTCTGCCGTCACAATACCCGAAATGGTCACTTCATTTCCATCCAAAGGAGATGGTCCGGTTTCCGAATATTGAATATCATAAATTGGTACTGTTCCACCTGCAGAGGATAATACCAAATAAGATAAATCATCAGATACAGTAACCAAATCACCATCATCTACAGACACGTGATAGGTCACCGTTGTTCCAGCGGATTGACCGGGCACAACAGCTTCGTACATATCCCCGGATACATACGTCATACCAACTTCAACTGCGCCAGCTCCAGCATCATATACTAATGTGGCAGTAAAATTTCCGTCGTCTGTTATTTCAGCTGTAATTGTCACATCATCCCCATCGTAAACCGGTGACGGTGAATAACTAACATTTACAATAACAGGTGCCTGATTTTCAAATGTTTCCACATCCGTTTCATAGCGCGGCATGATCTGATGAGAATAATATTGACCCAACCATCCGGTCAAATTGAACGCACCGGTGGGTGGAGTCATTCCGGCAATTGGTTGATCGCTGTCAATATATACGGCCATTGTATCGGTTGGATCAATCAAATCGAAACTACCGCTACCCGTTGGCCAGGTTCCAGAATAGGTGGCATTTAATACTTTTACCAACATGCCTTCTATTGTCTCCGGATCCGCTAATATTTCTGAGATTGTCATAGTCATTGCAGGTGGTACTGTTGATCCTTTATACAGGATGGTGATTGCAGTGGTATCAGCACAGCTTAGTTCACGTTTCCCATTATAATCCATAACGGTACCGGTTGCTTCAATATAATCACCAACTTCAAGGGTAGACATATATTGACTATAGACAAAGAGATTTAATCCACCTGTAGCATCTTGAAATCCCACATCGGTTCTGGAGAACGCAAAGGGTGGAGTGTTCACAAAGCCTCTTACCGTATGGGTTCCACCAGAATCTGCGCGTGCTTCAGCCATGGTGGACACACCAGCCGGTGGATCACCAATATCGGTTAACGCTCTGGGCATAATCTGGTAACCTTCATCATAAGGAGCAGATCCATCGTATTGGCTCAAAACTCCTGTAATCACCATGGGCCATGTCGGTTCTGTACTTCCATCAACATCCGTATCACTATCAATTCGTAAATCAACTTGATTGCTTCCACCATCGTCTGAAATTTGAAGCGTGGCACTGCTTCCTTCTGCCGGCCAGGTACCACCCGTAACAGATGCATTATATATTGTCACCAGTTCAGACTCGAATGATTCGGGATCGCTCAGGAGGGCGGATAGTGTCAATGGTTGCGATTCTGGTAATGCATTCCCCGAACTGACGATAGAGATTGATGCAGCGTCAAGGGCAATAATTTCCAATAAGCCGTTGTACAACTCAATGTATCCGGTGACCTGAACCAAATCCCCCATGGAAAGTGCCACATACTGACTGTAATAGAACAGATTCAATCCGCCTGTTTCATCTTGAATCTGATAACTCGTATAACCGGTTGACCAGCTAGGAGTCGTGACAATTCCTTCTACGGTAACTGTATCGCCCACATCCATTGCCCGCGCTTCTCCAATTGTAAGCACCTGTCCAAAGGATACGGAGACCAGAACCAAAAGAATTAATAACGTTTTTATTTTCATTCTATGCTCCTGTTTCTTTATTTAATGATCAGGAATTTTCCTTCCTTTATTTCATGCGTTTCGGTGTTTTCCACCGTGAAGAGGTATAACCCTGAAGCGATGGCCTGATCGTATCTGGTTATCAGGTCCCACGCATGTTCGCCACCGCTCATTAAGGGGTTTTTTCTACTATCAATGATTGCTACATCTTCGCCCCGGTATGTTTCAGAATGCTGAATCACGTCCACCAAATCACCGGCGAGTGTGAAAATTCTAATTTCGGCTTGTTTCGGGAGATGACGAAACCAGATCATTCGTTGTCGATTCCCATAACCATCCCACTTTGCCTGGCCGCGATAAGGATTTGGGTATACAGTTGGATTCCATACCGAGTCCGGGTGCGCTGGCGTAGTACCAGGATAGACATATACTCTGTTTGAGTAAACTGAACTTTCCAGACTTTTCAGATTTGCTTCAGGATCACCGCGATCATAGGCAGTTACCGAGTAGTAACTTAACCATCCATTATTGATTCCTGTGTTTTCAAATTTATAATGATAAACCTGTCCATCAATGAAAACCGAATCGGGATTTTGATTCTCATCTCTAATTTCTATAGCATCAAGTCCTGTGTTATATCCAATATTTAGAATACTGTCAATAAACACATCAAAATCACCTAAAAGTGTAAATTCTATTGATTCATCTCCAGCCGTTTTTCGAGCGCCATAGATTCGATATCCTTCAAAGTCAATTTTCTGACTTATGGGATCGATAAATTTTTCAGCCTCATTAGACCAATAGATTGTTGTGGATTTATCTCCAACCTGAACGTGGACATTAGGATTCGGTGGAGGTTCCGGTAATATGTACCTGTCCAGTATATTATTTCCATTAACATCTTCATTTGGATCCAATATATTATTCCGGTTTTTATCTTCCCCATCATAGGCTTGTTGTGCCCAATCAGAATTGATATAAAGATTTTCTCTTCTTTCGGGACTGTCATCTCCGCCACCATTCCAGCGAGCGGCAACGACTGCAAATACAACATTACAGGACTCTCCTGGTGGTAATGCCCAACTTGTAGAATCGGGAGATAAAGGTAAACTTCCAAATGGTCCTGATGATAACTGGAATAACCAGCTATTAGGTTGATTTGGATATCCTTCACTAGTGTAGAGCGCTTCCACTGATCCCTTTGGTACACTGGATGTCATAATTTCATAGCGCTCTATATCGTTTTGTGCCTGTATGTAGGATGGGTATTCTGATGATGAACCACTCCATAGCCACTGGCCATAATGAGAATTGAGATATTTTGCAGGAACATTCCCGCCAAGCCTTTTTATTCCAAGGTATGTTTCCGACCATCCATCATCCCCGTCAGCATCATATACATATGCAATATCACGATTAAACCCAGATTCATCAGATGATTCATCAAACCCGTCAAGATGATAATAAAACGGTCTGCTTACGCCGTTGTATATATCTGTATAGTTTGGATTGACAATAATCGCATCAACCCATATTCCTGCATATATATCCCTAATCGTATCCTGCGATGAATTAGTAATTGTATAGCTTAAAATATCAAATGCATCTGCAAAATTGAAATTCCAGGAATAGGATTCCAAGTGAACATCGATGCCTAATGGCTCATGATTGGGGATAACCTGTCCATAATCTCGAAAATTTATAATCATATCCTGATGGGATACTGCTGATGTATCAAAATATTGTGATATGGGATCCTCTGAAGTAGTGGAAATGGTTGAACGTATATCGATTCCAGAAGTAGGAAAAAACTCAAACCCTTCTGTACCGGATTCGAATTGACCATCTATAATGGATGTGCTTACACGTCGCTCTCCGTTTACAATACCACCTATATAAACTCCTGCAAATGAAAAATGCTCAACCTGTTCTCGAAGAACATCAGAGTGTTGCTTATACTTACATGATGGTAAAATCTCACCATTAATCCGTCTTAAATCATTGCCTAGGACACCATAATTTGTTATGGTCAGACCCAATTGATTTACACTTGTATATTGATCATATACATCTGGTGCAAACTGTGCCTGAACGGATGAAATACAAATTAGAATTGTACAGATAGCACGAATATTATATTTGTTGTAAATCACCTATCCCATCAGAGTAAAAACGGGATTCCGCTCATCCCAATTTTGTCTTCTTACCTCGTGCCTTTTACAGACCAGACAAATTACCTCAAGTAATGTAATCAGTCAATAATTCTCCTATCTTTTTACTCGAATTTTCGTTGGTTTCATGTATCCCAATTCCGATTCATCTTTCCTTGCTTTGGGGTAATTATTTGAAGTGCATTTAAAACATAATTGAAATATTTTACAAGGGAAATGACCAAACCACCGGTCTGTGATCCGAAATGTTGGTTTCATATTCATACCAACCACCGTCCAATGCATCATCAATCCGGATTGTGTTGATTGCTGCACCGCTTCCGCTAAACTCATCATACAATTCATTGGTAATAATAATATGATCAATATGGCTTGGCCAGGTTGGGTAGGACCAATTTTGTGAAGATCCCCTTGCTATGATCATATCAGCGATTTTATAGTCACCTGGCGAATCAATAAATGCTAAAAATACATTCTCACTAGAGCCATCCGTAACCTCATCGTTCATGTCACCAAGGATAATCACATTGTCATTTGGATAGGTCGAATCAATATATGTATCCAGCAATGAGCAAGCATTCTTTCTTCTATCTCTATCCTCTTGAGAATCATAGGCTTTTAAATGATTATCAATGACAATAAATGTCTCATCGTTCAGTGTAAATTTAATTTTCAATGGAGAACGAGGAAATGCCCCACTTTCATTCGTAAAAATATCCGTGAATTCTATTTGTGAAATTATATCGGCCTTATAAATCACAGCCAAATCCTGTCCGTCATAATTGGTAGAATTTCCCACATGCCCAACCCATGTATTTACCGAATCAATATCATTAAGCAGGTTTACCATGTTGGCAAATTGCAAAGAATTACTAATTTCCTGGAAACAAACCATATCCACATCCAGCGACTTTAATATATCAGTGATATATACGTTTGATGTGGATGCGTGGGGATAATTCAGCAAATTCCAGGTACCAATTTCAAAGGTAGAATCCGTTCCAATATGTAATGAAGGATATGGAAGCGATGACGTTCCATTATCATCTGGCAAGTCCTGAGGTTCAGTGGGTTTGGCACAACTGGCTATCAGCAGAATAAGACCTATTGCCAATATCCAGCTAAGTATTCTTAGCATGATGTTATTTGAATTTAAAGGACCACAAAACAGGTAGATGGTCGGACATGGTAGACTCATATAATTCCCAACTACCTACATAGTCGTCTACCTGAACCGTCTGGATTGATCCACTTTGCTGGTGATCATTGAAAAATCCTTTGCCAATTATAATGTGATCAAGAAAACTGGGCCAGCTGGGATAGGATGCCTGTGAAGCATCATCATGAATGGATTCTGTTACAAAATAAAAATTTGCAGGATCATCAAGAAACGGATAAAATGAATTAAATACCGGCTCATCGTCCAATTGGTCATTCAAATCCCCTAAAACCACAATTCTATCCTGCCCTACAGCCATATATTCCAAGAGATAATCGTGCAGCCACTCTAAAGAACGTTGCCTGCGATATAAACCATCACCGCAACACTTCAGGTGGAGATTTACTACGGTAAAGACTTTTACAGTATAGCCGTCATTATATGCAAAATTCACCAGCAGGGGTGGTCGTCCTGCAAAGAAATAATCATCCATTGCAAATGGCTCATAATAATCGAGGACAGCCAGATTTTCTTTTCGATAGATAATGGCTTGATTCAAAAAGGAGGATTGTTTTGTTAAAATGTACCCGTATTCAGGAATTTGCTCCATCAATTTTCCAAACCACCCCATATTTTTTATTTCCTGAAGAGCAACAATATCTAGATTTAGATCGTGCAGGACTTCACTGACATACTCAATCGTCGTATCCCCCGCAGCCGGGAACCATTCCAGATTCCAAGTCATAATATCCATTCTATCGGCTGTGCCTATTGCTGGAATGTTAAAATTATCCATTGTGAATAATGTTGTGTTCTGTTCTATAAATACAGCATCCTTTATAGTATCATCTAAGAAGTGGAGAGGAGGTGTTGAATTCTCAACCCAGTTTGAGATTGAATCTGCTATCACCGGGTCGGCGGCAACATCATCCTCCAGCAAGCTAATCATCATTCCTCTTTTGGTCGGGTATTGATATCCTGTTAGAGTTTTTACATTTCTGTCGATCTGTAAAATCAAATGACCAATTCCAGTAATGTTGCCGTAATTCTGCACTACCAGCACATGTGTTTCAGGATCAATCCAAGGTGTGTCATATCCTTTGGAAACTCCACCGGTCACAATGATATCCACACCTTTTGCATAATGCGCCAAAACGATTGCGTCCAATGTTTCATTTTGCATTTCAGAAGATTGTGTGTCTATCTGATCGGTAAACTCATCAAATACGGATTCCCTTTCATAGGGTAATCCCAGGCTGGACAGTAGGATGACAATATCTGCACCCTGTGTTTTCACCTCGCTTACCCATCTATCAAGAACTTCCAGTGGGGATTGAAAGATCAATCCTTCATACTTCTCAGCAACAATTTGATCTTTCACCATTGGCGAAGCCAAACCAATGATGCCAAACGTTACACCGTCTATTTCTTTAAGGATATATGGTTTTACAAAGTCCGGGTTTTTTCCCGTTTCCTTTTCAATGATATTGGCGGCAAGAAATGGGAAGTGTGCAGTGGAAGCAGTGTGTGCCAGTGCATCTCTACCCAGAATAAAATCAAACACGCCGGGAACCAATGCATCATATTGCATCCAATTCATCCATGTGATGATCGATTTTCCTGCATCATGAGTCCCTAACGGTGTTCCTTGAAAAAAATCTCCGCCGTCCAGCAGGAGAACTGGACTATCAATGCCGTCACGAACCGAGTTCACATAGGTATAGGCACCAGCGCCGCCGGTTAACAGTGGTGGATATTCCGGGTTCATGAACCGGGCCGGAACCTGATGAATGGAACCCTGGATTTCGTTGGTGAAAATTAGATTTACTTCCAAAATATCACCTTCACCTGCAATCAGAATCGCAGAAAAGGATAAAATGACTGAAAGAATTCTTCTCATTAAAATGAATAAGTTAAAGTCATTACCAATTGACTGTTCCATTCCTGGACCGTCTCTTTAGCAGGTTCTCCCGTATAACCACTTGCAATAAAAATGTCATCATAGATATAACTCATGTAATTAAACCATCCACCCACGTCCAGCGTCATCGGACCAAATACGTGTGACGTTCCAAGTGTGATGGTCGTGGTTTCAAAATCTGAGCCCATAGGAGAACCTTTGTAAATAAATCCGAATCGCACAGGATATCTATTTCTCACAAGGTATTCCACGCTTGAACGCACATCAAACGTTGATTCAAATGGGTAATCCAGGGTGCTTAATGAATCAATCATGGGATTAAAAGCATATTCATAAAGCGTCCAATCCCTATAACGCACTTCCACATTTATAGTTGTGGGATAAATACTGTGCCCTACTTTGTGTTGAACACCGATTCCAATCTCTGGCGGCATTGTGATCGTATGGGCAAAGGTTGTATCCATATTTACGTACGTGGTTGGCAGCTGAGATTCCGGTGCCAGGGATGGATACCATGGTAATCCATTCAGTGTAAGGGATACTCCCGAACGATACATAAAACCAATGTGATCCATTTCCGATAATCGCAGTAGAACACCTGCATTCACCAACAGAGCCGATTTGCTTAATGTTATATCACCGCCGACAGAATAGGGTTCACCTGCTAATGCATCATCTATATTCGAATCAGATGATATAATACCCTGTCTACTCATAAGGTTGAATGATTGCAACCAGGAAACGGATAAACCTAAATCCAATGCAGGTACAATATTTAGCGCTGTACCAATTCCAGTGGCGTAGATTTTACCGGAACGCTCAATGGTATGATAACCTACGAGAGGGTCACGGTTGTAATTACCGGAACTTAAATTTCCTCGAACTTCTTCAGAATAATTGTAGCGGTAATCCCAATAGGGCATCACTCCAATCCCAACATTAATTTTATCGAACACTGACGGTAATGAGGTTACCATTCCTCCATGAGTTAGGGTATAGAAATTGCGATTACTGGCATAGGCACTTTTTGTAACTACATCATCAAACGAGTCGATCATATTTACTGATCGAAACTCTTCACTTCTTTGGACTCCGAAAGTAAAACTTGAATTGAATCTGCCGTTTATGGAGCCAAGCATGGCCGGATTTCCCCAGATACACGAAACCCCTGGATTGGATGCAATACCTGTCCCGGCACTGCCTATTAATTGAGCACTATAACCACTTAATTCGTTTGGGTATAATGGGAAATAGGATTGTGCAAATATGGTGGATGCACCCGTAATTAGTAATAAAAGATTTGAAATATAAGTGTATTTCATGTTAATCCTAAAAAGTGTAATCAATTTGTACCCGAACATCAGAGTTTTGGGTGATTGGATAAATGTCTTGTAGGCTACGGTCATACATCGAAGCACTTTCACTATCGGCATAATAATAGTTTGTAATTGGCAATTGAATATCATTGGTCCATTTAAGTCGCAGCATCCAGTTTTGTCCTAAGCGGGAACTGTAGGCAACATAATAACGGACCGCATCGGATAGGCTATCGAATACGCGAAAATCTGTCTCTTCAAAACTCCAGACGAATCCTTGATAAAACAGCGTATGGAAAGAGATTCTTGAATTGTTTTGGAAATGATGTATTACGCGAAATCCTACAGATTGCCCAAGCGAATTTTTATTGCCTACTAAGGCCAGATTCTGACCGCCACTTTCGTAATCAGCAGATAATCTTCTGCGGGCAGTAAAATCGACGGCGGAACGACCGTAAATTAATTCCAGCTGGTCATAATTGGATAATCGCATCTGAAATCGGAGAATTGTTTCCCGGGAATAAAATGCGGACGGATCGAAACTGTCAAAGGCTCCTCTTTCCTGCCATTTTTGTCGAATATTAATTCTATAATTAAAGGTTGGTCTATACTGAAGTCTAATGACCGTCCGGTAATACCGTGCGTTATCTGCAACTCGCGTCCAGGTATCAAAATCTGTGGTCACTACAAATTGCTGATGAAATTGGTATCGGCTTGAAAAATATATACCTCTTTCCGCCTGTGGTTGGGCTATGCCCGTATATAAAAATCCATAAATAGGGTCGGTTAAATAAAACGTATCTTCAAAAATGGATCCTTTGTAGCGCTGATAATTAGAAAAGGAACGTTGGTAAGGATTATCGAATCCAAGGTCATAATCACGGTACAATACCAAAATATTTAAATTATCAAATTGCATATATCCGCTAAGTACTTTTGCTTGCGGATCCTTGGAAAAAGTGGTCATATCACCATCTTTATCTAATAAACCAATTTCACCCTGGAATGCAATATTCGATATTACTTTGGTAAAGTCCATACCCACCACTCTCCGAAAGGATTTTGCTTTATCCCACAGGGGAGATGACCCTTCTGATAAATACATTGCATCAATCTCAGTATCAGCCGTATTTCCAATAGAGGTTAGGTATCTCCATTGATTGTCCGGATGAATAATAGTTTTTCGAATTTGGGGATCCAGCACACGATCATATAAACTTTCATACGCTGAAAATCCCAAAATCAAATCCCTCTGGTGAAAATAGCGAATATGCGTTCCATAGGTCATTTCTTCCACGGTATTTAACATTGGAAATGGCAGGTCACCAAAATAGCCAACATCTATACGAGGGTAGAGAGATATCAAGGTAGATATGGATTTATCAATCGGATTAATAATCGCATCTCTTGGTGTTTTAGATATGAATCCAATTGCCTGAAACGGACCAATTCTTGTTTGCGTGGCAACCCCGTTTAAAGCATACTCATGTGATCTAGAAGCATCAGGAAATGCACCAACAACACGACGGCTCCAACCATAACCTGACCGCCGGGGAGCAAAAAAGTCCGTACTTTCAAATACGACCCCCTGCCCCATTGTGACACTGAAACTACCTAATATTATTCGATCAAAATTGACCACACCAGCATCAACATCATTTAATGATGCTGATATTTTTATCGAAGGGAAAAGGCCGTTTTGATCCGATTCTGACAGTGTACTTTCACCCATTCCGCGATAATAAATCATCCCAAATTTCCAGTGCTCACCATAAGAAAATAATACTTTATGTTGTACATCAGCGGGGTGATAGGAAAGGGGATCGCCAGACGATACTTCACTGTCAAATGAATTGGTCGATGGGATTGTTTTGTATGTGGTATTGTACCAAAAATGATTGGATTTAGCGGTTGTATCACTTCCATAGACGAAAAAGTCACGCATATTGCGGTAACCGTAATAGGATAAACCCAATGCAGTACGAAGTGCCCGCGGGTAACTCAATTCACCTTCATCCAACCTTTTGAGTACGGCAACCGCATCAACGGGACTTACATTTTGCAATGCAATTAAATCATCATAGGTGGCATCATTGATATTCATGGGCTCTGCCAATCGATCTAACCACATTTCTACCAATCCTTCGTTTACTCCTTCCGTTCCTGTAAAATTTTCCACGCTTCGCGAAAATTCCATCAACCGATTAACGCCCTTTACTTTTTTCTCCGATGTGGTCACATGGGTTTTTAATATTTCAAGATATTCAGCCGTCACACCAGGAATTGAACCTAAAGAATAAATATTCGTGACCGGCCCCTGGTAAAGCACATAATCATATACAGCTTCAGCAATATCGCCCGGAATAGGTAATTCCTGCAATTCTTCCAAGGTAGTGGAATTCAACGGTACTTTTGGTGTTTGTGCAATTAAAAATCCACACAAAAGCAATAGAAGGGTATTCCTCAAAATGCCATTCCAAAAGTGAATTGTTGAGCCAGCGGCAATACGGGATGGGTCAATATTGCGTAATAAATATTCATGGATTTCACGTGAAGTTTTAATCCAGCGCCAAATCTATTTGGGTTACTATGCACACCGGATAAAACAGTAAAATAAGGAGTCAGTTCATACTCCAACCCGGCATGATACTGACCAATTCTCCCGACGGATTTGGTCATGGAAAAATGTGTTCTTACCAAATGATAGGGAGCATAGGAATATCCCAGAGCAATGGATCGGGGTAGATAGGACACAACATCCGCATTATCCAATCCAGGTGAGTTTATATTCTTTACCCAGGCGCCTACCCAATGCGTTTCATGCAAGCTTCCCTGGAATCCCAAAGACAATCCGTATGTACTTGTAGAACCTAAATTTATTCCATCAGAGCCATCCCCGGAGATACCAGCCGATTTACCATAGTTTACTGAATAATAATTGAATGAAATTCCCACGGCCAGGCTGGTCATGCGATCTTTCATGAGGAAAAATGACTGTGATACTCCGAGGGAATTTTCTGTTGATAAATCATTGGATTGATAGGAAACAGCCAATTGCTCAAAAGAAAGACTGGAAGTCCCGTATTTCCCGACAGGTACCGATACAGCCGTGGTGATATGTGGCAAATAGGAAAGTCCGAAGAGATGTTCATATCCTAGTCCGACCCGCAAATTGTTTTGCCAGGCCGCTCCAGCCGGATTATGAAATACGGCGAAGGCATCCTGCTCCCAGGCAATATCACTTCCGGCTAACGCTAACTGACGTGCACCTTGATACTGGGTATCCGATGTCACCTGTGCATATATCATAGAAGTAAATACAAGCAGTGTAAGAATTATGTTGTTTCTCATGGCTTGTACGCTCCAACCACAACCGGCGCCATGTCCGTGGTTAATTTTCCGGTTTGGGTATCGGTCACTTCCAGATGCATTATATAAACACCGGGTGGAAGTAATTGATTAAGATCATCTCGCCCATTCCAAACATCTTCTTTGTAGAATGATATGGTGCGATACTCATCATATATCGTACTTATTAACCTTCCTGCCGTATCAAATAATCGCAGCTTGATTCGTGCATTGGCAGGAAAACTGTATGTGTATTGTATTACTTCACCAAATTGGGGAACAAATGGATACGGTGCAATTGTCAAAGATGTGGAATAATCTCCTTCAACCCCCTCGAGTTTTTCAAAAATATCACTCGCGTAAGCCGGTTGAATTTGACCAATTCCGGAATATTGACCTCCGATCCCACGGACAACAATTTCTTTGCCTACCTGGAGCAAGGTATCCAACTCAACGTGGAGAATTGAATCACCAGTTTCATTGTAAAGAACACGGGTGGAATTCCAGATACGTACAGTCGCTGTTTCACCGGTCTCATCCTGGATGGAGACGTTTGTTCCGGTATTGGTTGGGGTTGGTTCGGACCTACTGGTGATTTTCCCCCAAATTTCTACAAATGCGTAATCGTATTGCAAACTATTAAATTGCTCAATTGTCAAGTCAATCACTGGTATTTTTGCATTTGATTTTAATACTGTTACATCAGAATAAATCAATTCCGGTTTGCCATTATATTCATCCACTTCGCCGGTTACCAATACAGAATCCCCACGCTTGAATGAGGTTGTATCCAACGTGGATGCATATAAAATAAGGCCTCTTTCAGAGTTATCCTGCAAAAAGGCTTCAGTGAAGGTTGTTCGTAACAATCCTCCCGGGACAGCTATTACCCCATCAATCGTCACTGTTTCTCCCACATAATTAGACAGACTATCCAGAATATCCTTGATAGATAGATCTTCCGGCGGTTCTGGAGGTGTCACAATATTTATTGCATTAATATTCGTGGAATCTTTAAAGCCAACATTATCGGTTGCTCGTACGTAATAACTCAATTGCCCCACTGCGCCCAGTGAATCGATGGTGAGCGAATATTGTGGAGCAGTAGCAAGGCTCATTTCGGTAACGGTTGGTATTGAATTAAACGTGCGAACCAATTCAACACTGGCTATCCCGTCATCATCGGTAACATCAATGGTAAATGTTAGTTGATCACTAGTTGTGGGCACTTCGGGAACAATAGACAGATTAGACAATTCAGGTTTTGATGAAGTGATACTTACAATTGTCCAGGTCGAACCAAAGGGTTCACTGGTTTCATCATGCCCTGTGATCCCATTTCCACCTGATGTTGTCTCGATTCCTTCGTCACTAATTCTACTTAGTTTTTCTGATGCATCGTGTACCGGCAAAACGTCCTGTGATGCCAGGGGTGTCTCATTGACATATCCGCTGATACCCGACTTATCTATGGCGTAGGTGTTGTCGCCCCATACCAGATAATCCACATCCTGCACTGTAGGCATTGTACCATCCCAATAAAATAAAACGAGTGATTCAGTTGCATTATTCAGCTTTGCTGCAACAACAGATCCTTTTGATGGCGATCCCGTAACAGCATCTAATAAATCATCATCGAGGGAAAGATCAGGAAGACTTCCATATTCGCTCTGGAATCTTGCCCCATCTCTCAGTGAGAGAAATATCGTTTCACCTGCGTCCAGCATGAGTCCCGACGGAAAGCGTGCTATAAAATCTGAACTTGATCCGCTCCAATAATTGGAATCGGCAGGGAGATTATAATAGTATTTACCGTTTCCGGGATCGGCTCCATCTGTGATATAGTAATCACTCATGTCAATTGCGCCGCTTGTGGGATTTGTAATGGTTACATATTCACCATCACTAGGTTGAAGAATCAGATCGGAGAAAATGAGATGATCGACCTCCCCGGCCAATAGAATGGGGAGGAAAATCAATACATACCTTGCTATTTTTTTCATAGTTTATTTAACCAGCAGGATTTTGTGAATATCCTTTTTGTTTTCAGCCGTTAATTGAACAAAATACACTCCTGAACTGAGGCTTCCCGCCTGCCAGACTGATGTATATGAACCGGCATTTTTATACCCTTTGCTCAGCATTGACACCTGCTGTCCAAGAATATTGTACACAGCCAATTCATGTTCTCCGGAATGATCCAGGGTCCATGTCAAAGTGGTGGCCGGGTTAAAGGGGTTGGGATAGGCGTTGTGCAATCCAAACTGCGTTGGGATAATGAGGTCATCATCAATCCCCAGATTCACTATATCATCAGAATAACCCACCAAAAGCTGGTATTCGTCGGAATACTGACTGCCTACACCGGCAAGCGACCATGTAGATCCCACAGTAAGTGGCGTTACGTCAATTCCGGTTGAAGGCCAGATCATCACAAAAGTGGAATCTCCACCATCGGAAATCGTTATTTTTTGTCCACCACCCACAACCACTGAATTGGTTACTTCACCGTTAATTTGAATGAATGTACCTTCGTAGTTTGATGAATTTGCCTGTGTAACCGTGACCTCTTGAACCGCGGGAATCGTATTTCCAGTGGATAGTCGTTGATATACAAAATCGACAATTTCCGTCGTCGTGAAATACTGATCGATGTATCCAACCATTTGGAGTTCATCGCCACGATCCATATTTGGTAATATATCAAAATCAAAAATATTCAATCCTCGTCCGGATGCATCCTGGATATAGGCCTTGGTGTCATCTTCATCCAATACGCCAACACCGATGGTTACAATACCCTGTAATGTCACAATTTGATCCACATAAGAAGCGACATCAGCCTGGATATCTGCGATGGATGTTGGTGTAGAACTTGCTACCAATACGGACAGTGTGGTGGATTCACCCGTGTTGCCTGCGTCATCAGTCCCACTAACTTGGAACTGAAGAACTGAATTCCCTGATTGGGGTGGTATTAATCCCATCCATGTGGTTCCGGATTCGAGCCACATTACCGCTTCGTTCAAAAGAGAACCATCCGTCCCGTACCAGATGGAGGCGGACGTAACTGTACCTACGACTGGCGTGATATCGGCCGACACCTCCAACTCCGTCGTAGAAGTTACAAAGTCCGGCGTCGCCGAAAGGTTTACTATCACTGGCGCATCCGCATTCTGATTATGGGTTCCCAAATAATCAAATGTGTTCACATCGTATACGATCCATTCAGAATCTGAAGCATTGGTACCGGCGGAAGATGACCAATCCGTATTTCCTGTTAAGACGGTTGATTGACGCACTAAGGTGTGATCCTTTGTACCTTGAGATACACCGGCAACATCCCAACCTCCGGTTGGGGCATCACCGCTTTCCCCGATGGCATCAATGAGTATCCACGTACCGGCAAAATTTTGGGCAATTCCCTGTGCATCATCACCGTTGTGATACAGAGTAATAACCAAATCTGCAACCGCCAGCATGGCAGCATCAGCATCCGGATGACAAATAACATAGGTTTCACCTGCTGCCAGTGATCCGGTCAAATCAATCGTATATTCCGGCCATTCTCCACCTCCGGAAATTTGCCAGAATTGGTAATCTGCCAGGTCGATTGTTCCTTCTGTACCGTTGAAAATTTCAACAGCTTTATTGTAGCTTGAACCTTCAATGTATTCACTGAAGAATACAGCTGAAGGTGAAATATTTAAAACATTTACAGTAACGGTGTCTGTATCCGTGGCGCCCTGATCATCCGTAACCTGTAATGTAAATACCAGAGTGGCATCGCTACCTGGAGATGTAAAGGTCGCAATACTCGTAGGTGCATTATTCAGTGTCACGGAAGTACCGCTCACCTGATTCCAAAGGTAACTATCTATGGTCCCATCAGGATCAAGACTGGAGGATCCATCGAGTGTTATTTCTTCACTGTAACCAACGGTTTGATCTGACCCTGCGTTTGCCACTGGAGCAAGATTTTCTCCGCCCCCACCAGACCAGACATGGAAACCAAGATATTCAAACGTATCCTGTGCATAAACTATCCATTCCGAATCATCCGCATTTGTACCGGCGGAAGCCGACCAATCGGTTGTGCCAACATTCACAGAAGCTTTTCTAACCAAAGTATGTTCTCCCGTTGCGGCACCTTCACCAGCTACGTCCCAGGCTGAACCGGGGTCTTCGAGTTCTACACCAATGATATCAATTAAAACACCATTTTCGAATAGACCAATGGCATCATCCCCGTTAAAATGGCAAACACTTGGATAGGCCAGAGCAACATCCGCTGCTGCAAGTATTTCTGTTCCAGCTGCATCGGCTGCCAGTACATACACATCCCCCGATTGCAATGTCCCGGATAATGGATATATAAAGCCTGGTTCCGCCGTCGTCGCATCGTACATTCCCCAACCGAAACCGTTTCGTGATAATTTTATTTCCAAAGTACTCAAATCCAAATCAGCACCAGTTGCGTTAAATATTTCCAGCGCTTTGTTATTGGATGACCCTTCGATATATTCACTAATAAAGACACCACCATCAGTCGTTTCTGCTGCCGGAAGGGCACCTTCCTGAATCCACACTTGAATTAATTCAAGTTGATCCGTATGGCTATCAAAATAGGTTTGGTTGTTATAGGGCATTCTGGCTCCACAGTCCTGATTGCCAGTAATTTTTAGATATAAATGGGATGCACTTGTATCGAATGGTTCAATATAATCCAACGAATTGCATGAACTCATTTGGTTTACAATATTAGAATAGGCTTCAGTGGCTGTTCCACCAATGGTAAACCCACCGGAAGCACCATGACAACTGTGACAGCCGGCATCACTAAATATGGGATAAACCTGCGTTTCCCAGTCAACATTTGTGACCTGGCCGAAAGAAAAAGATAGTACCAATAAACTGAGTATCATTTTAGACATAATGATCTCCCTTTTGTGTTGCTTTGTATTAAAATATTTGACCGTTAAATTGCTTATTTTTTCGACGAATAATGTTGTGAATCCTATGTGCATACAATTTGAACGGAACAGGATTTCAAATTAGTCAGGATTAGAATACGAAACAATAATCCGATTAACGATAATGACATTATAACCGATTATTTTAAATATATCAGTTTAAGATTTTGGACGTTCGTTACACTCTGAAGTGTAATAAAATAGATGCCGGAAGCCTGATTTACAGGATTCCATGAGAATTTCTGTTTCCCCCTAGGAAGATACCCGCTCCAGATGGTTGTCACCTCTTCACCAAGAAGATTGTGAATTTTAATTGTCATTTCTGCCGAAACAGGTAATTCTATCTCCCATCGTACCCCATTATTAAATGGATTTGGGTAGGCTGATGATAAATGAAAGTATACTGGTATGGAACCAGTTACAATTCCCAGTGTATCGTCCCATGCTTTTCCTGGAGTGCCAAAATCACCAACGCCATAGGGCGTACTGGAAACATACCAGTTATCAGGATTATTGTTGTCCAGCTCCATATCCGCAACATACATGGAAGCACCGTTACCAAACGGAAAAGTGTTGTCATAGACAACTTCATCCACCAGGTAGCCCAAACTGTCCCAAAAAATGATCTCATCCACCGTATTGGATAAAATAAAATTGTGGATCACATAATCAACCTGCAGTCCGCCATTTTGTGTGCTGTCTGCATTTCTTCCCAGTACAATATAATTTCCCGGTTCAATAATAAGATTATCCTCAATGCGATGAGAATCCGTATCCGCATCCTTGAGCGTCCAATGAAACAGATTATGGGAAATTGAGTCCTGATTATATACTTCAAACCATTCCCCGTACGTATCACTGACCATACTGGGATTGGGCATGATTTCTGTTATGACAAGTTTTGCTTCAGATGGTGTCAAATCATCAAATTCCAATTCCAGGAATACAGGGAGGTGATCTGAGGCGCCCACGAGGGCATCGGCAACTGCAGCCGAAACCGCTGTATTTGTTCCTTCGTTTATGGCAAGATTAAAGTGGTTTCCATCATTTCCAAAGGGGGTGTATGAATTTTCCAGATATTGTATATCGGTTCCATTCAAAATTGCATCAGAAACAAGCAACCAGTCGAAGCGATCATCCATTCCACCGTAATTTCCACCTCGCGGGGATTGGGTATGCACATCGGCATACGACGCGTTATTATGCCAATTTCCGATACGATCGACCGGGTCAAAACAGCGCCCATCATTGTCGGATTGTGACTCAATGAGTACCTGGAATGCCCCCTCCCCGTTGTCGTAAAGATTCAAATCACCGGCGACAATGAATGGCGTCTCACCATCCAATGAATTCAAATAATTGCGCAATTGGGTGGCTTCGGCAGTACGCTCGTTTTCGTCATCAGAATTGGTTCCAGCCTTCAGGTGGCAACCATATATTCGAAATTCAACGCCTGAGGCATCATGACGCATGACAAACTCGATTACATCACGTCTCCCCCAGATATCTGTTGTATTAATTCTACTCGTACTAACAAAAGAGAATATAGTGGGCTTGTAATACAGGGCGATGTCCACATTGGTTTCGCTTTGTTCCGTAAAGGGTGCACCTGCATATAGATTATTCGTCGTGTAGTTCAGTACATGTGAAAGAAAATTTGTGTATCCTGATTGATCTCCAATTTCCTCAGCGATTATCATATCCGGCTCTGCGTTTTCGATTACAATCCGGAATGCCGCATCTTTATCCGTATTGCTGCCGGAATAATTCAATGTGTTATACGTCATAACCCGTTGCGTTGAACAAAAAGAAATGGTTACGAGAAAACAGGTTGAAATAATCGATCGTATATGTGTATACATGCCCATTGTGTTTTTTAAAAGGTCTTCAGAAAATACCGATTATGTATAATTCGAAAATATTATAGTTGAGTTTAAACGGACTTACTCCACTATTTCAGAGACAAATGTAAAAGAATACCCTTCTTTTTGCAGTCTTGGTATTTCCGATTCAAGCACACTGAGAGTGGCCTGTTTGGCATGACCAATACCCAAAGCCAATCCCCATTTATCGGATTTTTCCACCAGCTCAACCAACTGCTCCTGAATCAAAGCAGGATCAAATTCATTATCCAGAAACACATTCCTGCGTCGGGTCTTTACACCGATGCGCTGCATGGTCTTTTCTCCAATGGATTTGGCGGTAGTACGGCTATCCACAAAGAATTTTCCTAAATCTTTTAGGGTTAATGCCAATACACGCATCACACGGCTGTCTTCGGTTGCTTTTGATCCCTGATGATTGTTCATCCCAATTGCCTGTGGTATTTCGCTATAGGCACGACGTATACGACTTTCCAATTCCGTGCTGGTCATGACTGTCTTCAAGATATACTCATCCTCCCCCTGTGTTTCAGAATGGGATTCCATGGGCATATGAATAATTACCTCTTTGCCAGCACTTATGGCTTTTTGTGCAAATGTGGCGCTGTTTCTGTGTCCGGGAATAATGGCACAGGTTATGGGAACATCCAGGGCTAAGAATCCATCGGAAATCTCATCGTTGCGATAGCCGAAATCATCAATAATTATAACAATACTACCCTTTGGTTTGGGCACCTTTGATAGTTGCCTTTCGGTTGGCATCTCCTCTTGCCCGGTGACTGGTTCGGTGACTTCATGGCGCATAACCAGTAACACTGTTACCAGCGCGATCACCAGAACGGATAAAATGACATTTAATGCCAGCGAATAGTTAACTTTTTTCATCAGGGAAGAAGAACAGATACATCGATGAGATGGGGAATTCCCAAGTGCTGCGAACCGACTTGAAAACCGTAATTAATTGAATACATGCCTAAACGAATACCAATCCCAGCGGATCGCACAAAAACTTCTTTGGACCATCCCATGCTCGACCTGACCACCAGTTGTTTCCAGATTAATTCATCACCAACTCGCAGAATAATGCCATCGGTGAGGGATGAATTTTCTGCAGAAAGCATGAATGATGGTTGCATGGGCAAACTCTCCAGACTGGCACCAATTCCGCCAATAACACGCAAAGGAAAACTGGGATTGCGTAATCCCCAGCTCTCAAAACCACCCATGTTTAATATGGTCACACCAACATCAACTGTTTTGTTGACTGTATAAAGAACACCTACATCCAACGCATACCCCTTTGCACCAGCGGTGTACAATTGCAGGCGGGTCGCTTTCATTCCCAATCCCAGCTGCAGATTATGTAGACGTCTCGTATACTGGATTTCAACGTTGGCGCCAAAACTTTCGAAATATCCCAATGGATCATCGGTTGGAGTCTCCGTTCTCAATTCCAAATCGGACAATCCCACATAGCGACCTTTTACGACCACTGTGCCATCAAATCTATCGGTAGCATACGTAATGGTCATTTGTTCTGCATCTGCTAACCATGATCCATAGCTCATGTTTAGGAGTGGTTGTCCTGCTACCTTCCTGTTTCCTGCCGGATTTAGTGCGGAAAATGATGATGCCAGTGGGTGATCACCGCGGGCCATAGCCTCCGCCGTTGCAGGAATGGATAAAAATCCTGCACCTGTCCCAAATAACACAGTGCATAGAAAAAATTGTAATCCGATCAATTGCTTCATAATTTGAACGCAAATGTAAAAATGTGATTAAGTCCGCCGCTGGCATCCACTGCAGCACTGTAGTCAATGGCTGCATCTCCAGGATTTCTGAAGCGATATTTCATCCCCACACCAACTGCCAATCGGTTATTACCGTATCCTGCCCGCAAGAAATAGTTTTCTTTGTATGGAAATTCAGCCCCAAAACGAAAAGTGGACGCCAAGTAGGTTTTTCCTTCTGTGACCACACCTGCATCTGCCGTAACAAACAACATCTTTACCGGTAGTGATGCACCCAGACGGGTTATGACTGGAAATTTATTTACATTATCAGCACTTCCGTTTTCAAGAATTTTACTGGTATCCCAATGATAACCGGAGTTCAAATCCTGTACGGTGAAACCCAGTGTCCTTTCTTTCGGCAGCTTAACGAGAATTCCCACATCAATACCGGTTCCATTCCCACGTATTTTTTCTTGATTTAGTGGTAAATACTGGTACATGATTTTGATATTGATACCGAACGACAACCAAGGCATTATGCGTTGAGCAAAGCCGATATAGGCGGCCATTTCGCTGGTGGTCAGCATATCGGTTTGCTGTCCGGCCTGGGTGCGACCATCGATATTTGTTGTGGCGGTTTGGAGAAATGCCAGACTCACACCAGCCGTCGGCGGCAATTTCATGGCAAATCCAGATGCGGTCAAGCGTCTATCCAGTGGCATTGAATGGTGAATGACGGACACACGCGGTGAATCCATAAATGCTGTCCCGGCCGGGTTGTGGTACGCTGCAAATGCATCATCAATAGCCGCTGTAAATGCCGACCCCATGGCTACCGATCTTGCTGTTGTCCCCAGGCGTAAAAATGAACCTGAATAACCGGCATAATCCACAGCACTAAGCAACGATAAATATGTTAGGATAAATAGTATCTTTTTCATTTGATTACAATTAGTTTGAGCCATTCTGTCTTGTTGTCATAATTCAGTCTGATGAAGTAAGTGCCATTGTCGACGATTCTACCATTGGCATCCCTGCCATTCCACTTGAGAGCTCCCTCTCCCAATCGACGATCCAATTTTGTACTTATTACCTGTTCCATGGCAAAATTGTAAATGCTCATATCAATAACAAAGGATGTTGTCACATCCGTATGAAATCGAACGTACCCATCGCCACCAATAATATTATGTCCTGTGGGGGAAAACGGATTGGGATAGGCATAGACGGAATTTGGATCGTATTCAGCACGGAATATTTTCCAGGCAGACCCATCCACATCGACTGATCGTGCTAAGCCGTCTCCTGTCCCTATCCAAATGGCAGGTTGGGTATAGTAAGGACGCGCATCGATTGCAGCGGCGTAGACTTGATCGCTTAGTATTTCTTCCGATTGCAATGGTGTGGCATCTTTTGCAGGTTTGAATAGAGCCCAGGTCTGACCATCTTCCGATTTCCATAGCCCCTTTTCCGAAGAAGCAAGTACAACTGAATCATGTGCAGTAACATTGTAGATTCTTTCTCCCACAAGCGTACGGTGCCAGGTTAAACCGTCATTGTTTGTCCAGGCCAGGCCTCGTTCTTCATTTAGGTCATCGGCTGTTAAACAAGCCGCCCAAATTTTACGCTCTCCGTTCCATTCCTGCTTTGCCAGTCCTACGACAAAATTACCCGTTAGATCGTCAGCGGGATAATAAAAATGGATCCAATCAATACAGCCATCAACCCCAATGATACCGCGGTTAATTCCATTTGCAGTACCCACCCATAATGTATCGCCATAGGCCAGTACAGAAAATCCTTTGTGGTTGTGGTTGCCATAGGCATCGGGATTGGTGTTTTTTGGTGGTCTTCCATTCCACGGATCCCGTGGATTCAACTTATAATTATTTAAAGTGGGTTTACCATTAATTACAGTGTATGCGCTATCGACACACGTGATTAGTTCGTTCGTGTCATCTAAAGGCAGGGGTATGCGATCCCAAACATTTCCAACAATATCGTATCGTCGCACTCCACCTGCCCAACTGGCGATCCATAAATAATTCCCAGATATGGAAGCATCGTAGGTAACATTTTGGTGATCTGTGGTAACCGGTAATGCCCTAAAAAACCATCTCGCGAATGGGGCTGAAGTATCACCCTGTGCATCCACCGGTTGGGAGAATCGCTGCCATACAATTATGGAGTCATTAGCATTCGCGGTGGTGTAAATCCCGGCACCCACCGACACATCATTGTCGCTTGTTGCTGCCCCAAATGCAACACGATTTCCCATTGTAGCAATTGCCGAAATTCCATAATTCATCACTACCATCCCAGTATCCAGCGTTAACGTATCAATGGTGATGACGGTTAAAGAATCCACAACTTGGGCTAACCCCCTGCCGGTTCCCAACCAAACAGTAGAATCACCCTGCAGTTTGATTTCGGATATTACATTGCTGAGTAACCCGTCAGAAAAGGATCTGTAAGCTGCGGGATCATTAAGATAATGGCGCGTGGGATACATGCTTTGAGAAAACAACCCACCAATGAATGTAATAATGATAACCAGTTTTTTCATTGCACCACTATCCTGTGCACCAGCGTATCGCTGTATTCATAGTGTTTATCCTGTGCTTCAAAAATCCAATCAAATGCACCGGTGTTCGCGGTAGATGGTATTTGAGCTGTAATCGTAAAAATGCCATCGTTCGCAACTGCATCACCGCTGGTCAGATCCGGTTGATACAGAACGGAATCGCTTCCATCATCGTAAAGGAGAATATATCCCCCATCATATAAAAATGAATCCAGAGCAACGCTGTAAGATCTGAATCCAACCCAACGAATATCGGACAACCCATTTCCGTCATTGGCCTGACAATTTATTTCGATAGTACGTAATGTGCCTGCATTCGGTCTGGTAACCGTATCGGGAGCCGTAACACTGATCAGGTAGGGTTTTAAATTTCCTAAATGAAATGAGTCGGAAACTGTCGAAAGCTGGCTTCCGAAGAGAGCATTAAAAATGGCATACACTTTTCCACTATCGTTTACTGAGACGGAATTGGTTAACTCAATCGAAGGTGCGTTTACAATTTTTCTCATCCACACCTGATCATCCCCAATAATGTCTCCATGAGAACCGTCGTCGTATAAGGCAATGGTATCCGGAGTGGTTGCAGCATTGGTTCCATACCAATCCACCCAGACTGAACTTAGTTGTGTGCCATTCAGACTCGGTTCTACCACGATAGAAAAGGCCAATTTATTATCATCCTGAAGAAAGACAAATGAATGTGCACTCAAAGGTTCGGTACTGACATTGACCGGTTGATTGCCGGGGCAACCCCAGAAAAGAAGTGCAATAAACAGGAGTATCACAACACGACGCATGGTACAAAAATAGGGAGTGAACATTAACCAATCAATCATTGCTTTGTCTCCAAATATACTCTATCAGCAGTGTTCCAACCTGGTCCAGACTCTCAGGAGAACAATTCCCTGGAATATCATCCTGCGTGTGCCAATAGTTTTCCCCTTCGTACGGGTAATCAAAGTCAATAATATCGATTGCCGGGATTCGGGCATATTCCCACAATGGTATATGATCATCAAAAATTGTTTTGTCGATGAAGGATTTAAAAGCAGGTAGTTTCAATTCTTCGGCCAATTGCCATAATTCTTTAACCAATTGGGGGGCTATCTGGTAGGAATTCCGTTCTATGGGCAGCGACAGATTTGCATCCCCAACCATATCCAGAATAATAGCGCGATCCGGAACTGATACTGGTAGGTGTTTAGAAAAATACTGGGATCCCTGCGCATAGGAATTTACGTTGCCAGGGATACCCAGGTCTTCGCCATCCAAAAAAATGAGTGTTATGCTGATTGGCGGTGATTTGACCTGAAATTGGTGCGCTAATTCCAATAATACTGCTACCCCGCTGGCGCCATCGTTGGCACCCAGAATAGGTTGATCACGTAAATCAGTATAGGGATCCCAATCAGCCCATGGACGGGTATCCCAGTGCGCGCCAATGAGGAGGTGGTTGGGTTGGTCCACATTAAATTGAGCGATGATATTGGTCAAATCATGTGTTTTATGATCACGCATATCCGTATATTGGAAAGGTTGTGTGATAACCGTGTCAGCCAATTGTTGCATCATATCTATCAAATAATCTTTACAAGCAACGTATCCGGGGGATCCTGGATTCCGTGGGCCAAAGTCACATTGTTTTGTAAGAAATGAGTATGCTCGTTGGGCATCAAATGATGTGGTCGCTTGCTGACAGGAAGCGGAAACAACGACTGCAAGAAATATTGCTATAATTTTTTCCGTGATCATCCTGATATTGCAATATTTACATCAAATCCAAAATCACGATCAATGCGCTTTCCGGATTGACTGGTTTTTGACTCTCGATATTCATACACAAGTCCGCCGCTAACTCGCGATGTAAACGAATAACTAACCCTTAAGCCCGCTTTCCAGCTTGAATTTTTATCCTGGTTTGAAAACGACTCTGTAATGTCACTTCTTCCTTTGGATTGCCTGGAATTGCTTTCATAATTAAAGTTAAAGTTCATTGTATTGCTAATATGGAAATCTTCCATCATGGGTAGCGGTATAGTGATACCACCTCGATGAGAATAGTTCGCTCCTGCATTAAATGAAGATTCCAGGCGCAACGTTTGTCCCTGGTTTTGCTGTTCAAGCGTTGTGGACTTGTTGTATCGCATAGTAAGGGATATTCCTTTCTTAAAAGAAAATGTTAATCCCGCTAACGGTGTAAAATTTGAAGAAATCCTACTTGATCTTTCTGCCGATTGGTTGCTATCAATAAATTCACCCAGGTTCCAAAAAGATGGATCAGAAACTGTACTTGTGTCATCATCGAATTGCCAGGCCCGCGTTTCCTTCCCGGAAAAGGCATGTTCGAAACTCAATGATCTCACATAATCTTTAACATAGGGAAGTTTTTCAAGTCCATTAATTTTTAATGACCAACTACTAAAAGGAAATCCTTTAGAAAGGTTCTCGCCATATCCCACGTAGTCTCGTGTAATATTCCATTGGTCAATTCCGCTTGCACCAATACCGTGCGATAGGTTTTGGGAATAATTCACAGATACATTGAGATTTTGAATCGGTCTCAGACCGGATCGAACAGCGAAATCAAGGCTATTGTCCCAGTTTCCGGTGTTGGATGCAACACGATCTGAATGGGAGAGTCCATGATCCGGCAACCAACCAAATTTATATCCTGTAGGTACTTTCCCAAGTACTCCGTTTCCATTGCGAGTTAATGATTCTGTAAATGTTAAGCTAATTGGATCAATCTTTTTTACAAAAGCATACGCTGTTTTTAGAATCTTATTATCAGACTTTTCTGCGCTCTTTTTAGTTTCATTGGTTTCTAAAGACTGTCCCCGTCGCCTCCGACCCCTTGGGGCAGATGAAACCGGCTTGTAAAAAGTATCCATAATGGACGACAGGCTCAGGGAAACATTGGTATTAAAGCGAAGCTGTGTTGCAATATTTGCTCCTCCACTGCTGCTCCCAAGCGGGTAATTCCAGCGGTAATTGGCCGTATGATTAAAACTTGGTTTTAACCAACTGAAAATTTCTGGCGTGTACTTGGTGCTCAAGCTTTCCGTACTATTGGTAAGAATTCCCGTGTCAAATTCGTTCAAATTCCAATTATAACCTAATGGACTCCAGATATAATCTAAATCATTCGAGAGTGTTTTTTTGTACTGACTCGCTATGGATTCGGTCAACTTATAATCAAGTCCAAAGCCCCGGTTCAATCCCATATCGTAGCTATGTGGCGTTGGATTTGCATTTCTTGGTTTTTTCGACGATATCTTCTCGGTCAAATTGACGTTCGTGTTACATGACGATGGTGTATAGTACAAATGGAATTCTTCAAATCGATCTCCTACAAGTGGAAGGTTGGCCAGCCATTTTAGTGGTCGAATATAGTTATCTCTGCCAAAATTTAAATGGTAGGCACCTTTCCAGGTATAACTCTGGTCAATTTTTTCTTCCATTAAATCATTAGAGAAAAATTGTTTAGACGCGCTAAAGCTGCCATTAAGGTTATCCAGTGTGTATTTGATAATCTTATTATCAGACTTACTTGATTTTGTAATACTGGTTGATATTGTTACCGATTCTGACAGTGTTTTTATGGAATCTGGTACAGATTGTGTTGGGATATAAATATCCGACCCGGGGAAATATTTAGGCAGGCTAACAGAGTTTGAATAACTGGTTGTCAGTGGAATTTTTAACCCAAGTGATTTCGGCAAAAATTTGGATAAATTAATTGAGGTATTTATTCGTAAATCCTCTTTTGTGTTGTTGGAGCCTAACCGTTCCTGCAACACATGGAAATCTGCATCTTTACGGCTATAGATTATTGTCGCATTGCCAATGTCGGATAAATTCACTTTTGACTGCATCCGCATGGCGACACCCTTTTCCTTTTTCACCCCGCTTAACCGCAATTCATCCAACCAAATTTCACCTGTGATTGGTTCGTCAGCGCGATTCCTTACACCCACATTAAAATAATCACTTCGTTGTATTGCCGGTGTCCCATAAATAGATACTTTTTTGCCAGTCAAGTTTCCATTGCTGTCGGTAAAGTAATAGTGTTTCACGTTGGTTGAATCAATAAAAATATCTGTATTTCGAAATTTGCTTATATTTGTTGAATCTTTCTGTTTTAAGGATGTGAGCCAATTCAGATCAACAAGTAATGAATTTCGATTTTCCGTCTCGTCCCACTGATCGTAGACAGGTTGGATTATTTCATAATAGTTATTTTTAAATCCAAATTGAAGAAAAATATCCACTTTCGTGTCATCAAAGGAAATCCAGTCGCTATTTCCATAGACAAACATTTTCATAAAATCATAGGTCAAATAACTTTTTGCTCTGTCTCCAGACACATTCAACAATGTTTTCTGGGCTGCTGCCTTGTACCCTGATGGAAGTTCGGTAAATTTCAATACAAGCGATTGTTCTTTTGATTCCAATTGATTTATGGGATCGTACTCACCTCGAACACCCCTGGGCGGTTCGTAATCGGCGTTATCTTCTGTGTTTACCACAGTGACGGCAAAAATGCTATCCGTTCTGGTGCGGTGATAGAGAGTATCATAACCGGTTTCACCATTAAATACTGCATCCTGCCATTCGTAATGAGAAGAATAGATATTGGAGGATGTATCCGATATACCAAGCTCAAGCCACTCGTTGCCCACTAACTCAATTTTTGCGATTTGCAGTGCGGCCCGATTTATTATTTCATCTTCCTGTATACCGGACCATACAAGCCGTAAATTTTTCGCTTCGGACCAGGTAATTTTATCCAGGCCTTGGAAGTGGGACAAAGGTATTCTGTAGAGTTTCCAACCCGTGGGTGTGCCATCTTTCACTGTGCTTCCTGCAAGATACGTCGTATCCATTAAATCCAGGGTTGCAGTGAAATAGTCATTTTCATTATCCAAAAATCCTGATCGGTCTAAATCCTCCGTGTCCGGATAGAGACCACCTTCCTGCACCTGACTTCCTGATCCATTTCCCTCCGTCCCATTGATCCTTGTGTAGTCTCTGCTACCAGCACTGTACGACCAGTTATCTCCATTTGGATCGTCACTGTCTGCCACCAATGGATTTATGGGACCGGGATTACCTGTAATTAAATATTCTGAGTAATAGTCAGCATAGGTACTGTCGGAAAGACAACCTCCCCAACCGTCTTCGTATTCATCGAAACACCCATCCAGACCCGTGTCTTCTCCATCATCCAATAACCCGTTTCCTATGGGTAAACTCTCCGCTTTATCTTCGTTGTTTAAAAATCCATTCCCATCTGAATCTTCACTTATTTTTCCAATATTGATGGTAAGATTTCCCTTGGTTCCTTTCACCCATATTTCAAAAAATTTGCTTTTAGTCTGATCATAATCACCGGAGTAGAATGACGTGGTAATACCGGCCCACAATGAATCAGTTGGGAAATTGGACTGGTGTGGTTTTTTCTCCAGCGCAAGCACCAATATATCTGTTGTTTCATTTCCTGCTTGAATAGAGGTTGACTGATTCGGCCAGATATTTTTTGTTAATTCCTGGTCATAGGGATTGTACCACCACATATTGTATCGGTAATCCTGCCTCAGGGTTGTTCCTGCCAATACATCAACCGGAGCAGAAGAATACTTCCAGTATCGTCTCAAAATAGGTGGATTGGTGGTGCGTTTTGCTCCTTCAAAATCATCAATATAGGCAACACCATTTGGATCACCGGTTGCTTTATTGTTAATTGGATTGGGATTCGGTAGAACCTGGGCAAACTCGCCTTCAACAGAAAATTTACTGCTTTGATTAGCCTCTATGAGCGGCAACCTGTCAAGCCAGCGGGTCAGACCATCCATTCCAATTTCATACCGTCCATTTACATCCCAAATAAAATTGCGCGTAGGCTCATACCCCACTTCAACTTTTTCATCGATAACAGATTGATTAAAATACAGTGCGGTTGCCCCAACAAAAGAATTTTCATTGATATCCATTTGAGCTCGTGTTCCTACAATAACCTTCTTATCAAAAGATACCAATTCGTGTTTATCGTACAGGATTTGAATATCTGCATTGGGGTCTTGTGCTAATTCTGATTCCAGTATTATTGTCCCGGTGAAATAGTCAATTTGATAGTCAATCCCTCTGTTTTGTTTTGCCCCATTGATTTTTATTTCTTCACTGCCCTCCACCAGCATAAAACCAAGACTAATGGTTGAACTAGGGTTGGTGTAATCGGCTTCAATGACAAAATTATTATCCGCATTGGCCAATTGAGCGGTATTAAAATACATGTCACCATTACCTAATAAATCCTGAAGCTCTTCATTCGGATTTCCACCCTCAACTGTATCAACTGCAAACGGATGGTAGAATGGCAATACAAGCTCACCGTTTGCCAGGCTAATGATATTCGCATTATCCAGGTCAATGAGATCATCCGAAGGTGTTCCTTCCCCATTTTTACCTTGCCTGTCCAATCCAAATAGTGTCAGAAACGATCTCCCATCTCTGAACCTATCTGTAACCGTTGCACTGTTGGTATTTACAATTCGAACCTCAAACCCTTCCTGAATAATGTTTGAGGTCCCAAGATTGTAAATGTTTTTCAACATCAGCGGCCAGGTTTTGGTGTCCGCATATGACGAAGAAATTGGCTTGATCATTTTTAGCGCCAGTACGGAATCTGTTTCCGTAATGCCGTGACCAATGGTAATGAGGCGCTCCTTATTTGACCCATCCCTGAGAACAAGCGAAAATGTACATCCTAATTCTACATTGTATGCACTTTGATTTAATCGCAGATAGCCGTAATCAGGTGAAATATAATAATCCACATTTCTTTCCATCCTGATAAAATTTCGCTGGACCGTTCCGGTAGGATCTTGCGCCAGGGCATCTCTGTATGCAATACCCGGGATAATGGAGGCGTCATTGCTCGTGGAACTTTTGTATAGCTCAAAATCCACAATTTTTACGTTCCCGACATAATGGTATCCTTCTTGGCTAAGGGGATAATAGGGTGGAATGATAAAATCGTCATTTATGTAGTATGGAATCGTATCAGAATTCACCCCGTTCCGGAACCACTCATGAATGATAAAGTGTTGATCTTTGACATATTGATTATCCTTTATCACGGTGGTCTTTTTTTCGTTGCTCCCTTTGTAGGATTGTTGCTCCTTTTTGGTTTGTTCTATGGAAGCGATGGTTGTTATATCCAAAGGTCCCAGTTTCGAAATTGCTTTTAAGCCAAACAACCCTTTATTCGACCCTGAAAAAGTCACGTATTGTGTAGCGGGAAGTGACAATGATATGTTACCGGCTTCAACTTTCTGTATAATATCGTCCTCATGGCCATCATAGGTGATGCGAATATTGTTTTCCCAATCGAAATCCCGTTCTGAATCCTGATCCATCTTAACGGTTATACGATCGCCAATTTTTCCTTCAATGTTTAAATTCTGTTTTTGATCGAATTCCAGGTGCGTGTTGTTATTCTCTTTAACGCTTGATGCAACAAGCTGCTGATCCTGAAAGACCATTTTACCGGAAATATTTACATTTCCTCTGACCCGCAGCGATGCTCGGCCAAGACCCCCCAGATTAAGCCCCACAACTTCAATTGATTTGCCGGCGCCACCGGTGGTTTTGTCTTCTTCGGATAGATTAATCAGCGCATTAACTTTGGCAATAAATGAAAGTTGACGGTTCACCACCAGCATACTTGAAAAATACCAATCCATGGGAGCGACAAAAGGCATTTTTACTATCCTGCCATCAATGGATTCAGTAAGGGTGATGGTGGTCCAGTCACGATCTATGTGAATCTCGACTACGCGATCCCCATAAGATGCCGTTAGCCATCCATGTGGCGCCACTGCTGTGTCTGATAGCATACCCATGGATAATGGCATTGTGGGAAATCCAAATACGGTGTATTTGTTGCTTAAAGGAAGTGGTTCGGTAGTGGTATAGGACTGAGAATGAGAATAGGTTGTAATACAAAAGAACAGGACGCAGATTGCCCTCACACTCACGGGAGTGTTTTTAAAAAATGTTTGAACTTGTGTGACGTGGATAATACTGCCGCCGGAATTAATACATGTTAGCTATGACTCTATACGATACTCCTTTGCTGGGCTGAATTGGCCAGAAATTCCAGCTTGTTTTTTATGGCATGCACGGCACGTGCACGATGACTGATTGAATTTTTTTCGTTATCTGACATTTCTGCAAAAGTTTTATTCATTTCCGGTACAAAAAATACGGGGTCATATCCAAACCCATCGGCACCTTTTCGTTTTTCGAGGATGAAACCTTTTATGGACCCTTCCGCCCAGAGTTCCCGGGTTTTATCAACATAACTGATAACGGAACGGAATTGTGCCGATCTTTCTTCCTTCGATTTATCCTTGAGTTGATGGAGCAATTTATTAATATTATCGTCAAAAGTAGCGTGTTCCCCAGCAAATCTGGCGGCGGTTACACCGGGTGCTCCGTTCAGGGCCTCCACCTCAAGTCCCGTATCATCTGCGATAGCCGGTAAACCTGTTTTCTCATGAACCGTATGTGCCTTGATCAAACTGTTTTCAAGCAAGGTGGTTCCGGTTTCCTGTATGTCGGTTATCTCAGGAAAATCATCCAATGTTTTTAATGCAATTGGCAATGATTCTAACGCAACCAGTAATTCCCTGGCTTTATGTGGGTTATGGGTGGCAAGTACAATCGTCGTTTTCTGCATAATTCGGTTTAAAAATATGCCGGGGAACATAGCAGTTTTCCGTCGGTGACACAAGGATTTTCATTGTGCAAATATTAGATTTAATAATCTTCAAAAAAGTAAATGTGCAGTGTGTAGGAAAGACGGATTATATGTAATTATTGAATTCAAATAGTTGGTTTGGTATCGTTGTTTTCCTAATCTCACCGCGCTCAATTGTTGGCTCGATAGCTCAGTCGGTAGAACGTATGGGTGGACTGAAAGCAGAAATATTAGAATAATAAAGCGCCATATTTTAGGGGCTCTTTATTAAATACAGAAACTCTAAGTACCGTTAATTATTACAACTTGTATTTTCAATCTGTTGTATATCACGTCTAAGATTTCTAATGGTCGTCATCCAATAACCTCTTGTGTATCTATCAATATTTTTTGAGGTTGCACAAAATTCACCCGTTGCATTAAAACACGCTAACGCACTTTGCGCAATTTCAATTTTCTGTTCATAAAGATGGATTAAATATGCTCCTCTGCATTCGCAAAGAATTACATTTAATTCACTTAATTCCGAACTCGAAGGTTCGCCTATCGTTGGACTCCAATTCAGAGTATTTTCTGCATAGTCATGTACTTTTTCTACTGCACAATTTTTCACCTCACTATATTGCTCAGGCGTTAATTCCTCAACATTTGGATATAATTCAT
>CAZZIU010000013.1:0-79367 GCA_964654545.1 uncultured bacterium | reverse complement strand
GGATACCAACCATCTTTCTTCAAGATTCTATATAGTTCGGAACATTTCATTAATTCATTCTTGCTTTGTAAAGGTAAATATAAATATACCTATATGTCAATAATAATTTACTTTTATTTTGTCTGATTTAGTTTTTTTTAGCATTGGCTACAACGGTGAGTATATGAAAAGTAAGCGGTTTCGAAGCAAATAACTTTCAACTTACAAGAAAGGTCAAACGGGCTACAACCCTTGAATTCACTACTGTTTCGGCTATTATTTTTATACATTGTTAGTGGCTGGCATTATTTCCGCCCATATTTAAATTCTCCTTTTTGAATATCTGGATAGTAATCTGCACTATAATCAATCAGTAAAGTATCCATGTCCAAGATATATTTACTTTTAAGTGGTCCCATGAATATATCCGCACGAATTATTTGCATTGTCAATGAGTCATTTGTGTAGTTATACTCATAAATCTCATTCTTGCGCTCAAACCTATCATTTGTCTTAAAAATCAAGGTGTCATTCTCTGAAATCCATGTGCCAATAAAATCATTTGGTTCAACACAGCATAAAAGAATATTTTCTCCGCTTTTTCCATTAAAAAACTGCAGATTATCTAAATCTTCAATCATCAAGTAATCCGTGTCTGATAGTTTTTCGTACTTATGTTTTGATGGAATCACCGCAATATATAAATGTCCATTATAACTAAATTCAATACTATCTCCTTCAATTTGATAAAGGAACTCCTGTCCATTTATTAATACATCTGTTGAATTTTGAAAATCAAAGGTCTGTGAATAATCCTCATCATAAGTCCATTTACCAAGTAAGGTCTGATTATCATAATTATCTTCTTTCTCACAACTTGAAATTAAGATTACTATCATTATTCCTTGAATCAATTTGCTCAGAATTCTCATGTCTTTTTAATTTTTAGATTCTATATCAAGATGATTGTTACTTGCTAATGGTTGCGCCTGCTTGCCACTAACGGTTTAAATATGGTGCGTTTGGCATTACAACGCTCCAAGTTTTCAATTTACTACTATTTTTATCTATTGCTATCATCTTCATTTTTAGCACTATCTGCCAAATGCACTATATTTTTTGTTGTGCACTGGCATTGTTTCAGTCAAGATTATATCTGATTGCAGAAGCGGCTCCTTTTTTCTTTTTATGTGCAATTGATTTGTTAATGTAATTATTTCTTATTTGGTTATTTGCAACTTTTCCATTAAATCCATATCCTATTTTCGTCTGTCCGAACTTTTTGGATTTTGGTGTATAACCTCTTTCTTTCTCGTACCATTCTTTGACTTCAAAAACTTCAACAATCAGCCCTCTATATTCACTTAATACATATTTAATATTTGGTAATTTTCGTTTGTCAATTGTCCAAGTCTCTTTTGTCGCATTATAAATTGCATTTTCTCCTGAACCCCTTTCGTATTTTTTATTAATGTTAATGAGGATACAGTTCCCATCTATTTCTTCTAATTTTTCTGCGTTATAAAGTCTTTTTATTTCATCTGAAGTCATTAGACCTTTTTCAATAGATTTTTGACCTCCTGCAATATTTGTTATTCCTGTTTTCAAATATTCAAATGTATCTATTAATGATGCTTCAATTTCATAAGCCACTTTTTCAGTTAGTCCGTGCCTAACAATAATATGTTCTAACGTTTTATTTGAATTCAGAATTTCCCTGATTTTATCATATTTATCGTTCTCAGTTTCACTTTCTAAGGCACATTTCATATGTTCAAAGACTCTATTATCTTTTCCTTTCCCAATATAAAATGGTTGTTTAGTGTCTGGGTCGATTAAGAAGTAGACATAGTATTTTAAATTCTGTTTTGTTTTTTCGTCAAACATATTTTTTCGGTTTCGTTTTTTGCTTGTGCACAACGTCGGGTTAAACGTAATAATTGTGTATATCGAGCTTTCATCTTTAATTTAATATTACGTTTTAACCGGTATAATATGCGAAAAAGTGAATTATTAAAAGTTGCCAAAACGAAACTGTACATTAGAAACTATAGTCCCGGGACCATTGCATTATACATGTCATCATTAAGCCTTTTTTCAGATTGGTTAATTCATAACAGGATTAAATCTATTTCATCTTCCACAATAGAGCAATATCTAAAAGAAAGAAAAGCCGGATCGTCGCTTTCAACCATGAAACTGACCATTGCCGCATTAAAATTTCTGTATAAAGACATCCTGGAAAAGGAAATCCCATCAGAATTGAACATTCGGCTTAGAAATGAGGATAAACACCCCGTGGTATTGTCTGAGATTGAAGTTACTGCTATTTTTGATTGTGTAAAAAATTTGAAACATAAAACTATTTTAATGACGATCTATTCTGCCGGACTTCGGTTAGGCGAAGCCTTAAACCTTAAAATTGGGGATATTGATTTTGACCGCAATGTAATTGTCATCCATCAGGGGAAAGGGAAAAAGGATAGGAATACAGTTCTATCGGAAAAATTAGTGATTCAGATAAAGAACTATTGTGAAAAGTATCAACCTGTAGAATATCTGTTTGAAGGGCAAAAAGGTGGGAAGTATAGCGCCAGTTCCGTCCAGAATATTATGCGACGAGCTGTGCAAATCACCAACATCAAAAAACCTGCAACAGTGCATACTCTACGGCATAGTTTTGCAACCCATCTGCTGGAGAATGGAACCGACATAAGGTTTATTCAGGAATTGCTTGGACATAAGCGATTGGAAACCACACAAATATATACGCATATTTCAAAAATTGCGTTTGACAGAGTAAAAAGCCCTCTTGATAGACTGGATATTGAGTGACAATGAAAAATTCTCATCCATTTCGCAAAAAATGGGGACAAAATTTTCTCAGGGATACCAACCTGCTTTTGAAGATTATTCGCAGCGTTGACCCTAAAAACACCGATCACATATTAGAAATTGGTCCCGGCGAAGGGGCGCTCACGGAAAACCTGCTGCCACACGTGGATAAAATGGCGGTGATTGAAATTGATCCATTGCTTATTGAACATTTAAAAAATCGCAAGGAGTTCAAGGATGTCCATATCATCCACGGTGATGTACTCTGGATGGAACTCACGACGTTACCGCTTGATTTACCCGTACGGATAATTGGCAACATACCGTATAACATTACATCGCCCATTTTATTCTGGCTCACGGAACAATGTGAGCACTGGTCCGATGCCTTTCTCATGATGCAAAAAGAAGTGGCGGAACGTCTCACCGCAGACGTAGGAACCAAAGCCTACGGGCGACTGACGGTCATGGTGAGAGCCTTCATGGATGCGGAAATTCAGTTTACGATTCCACCCAATGTATTCATACCAAAACCAAAAGTGGATTCGGCCATAGTGAGATTCACACCTAAAACAACACCCATAATTCCCATGGAGCGCTACGACCGTTTCGAAAAATTGATACACGCTGCTTTTCACATGCGTCGCAAGATGTTACGAAATTCACTCAAAGGATTTCAATTGTCCGAAGTAGCCAAAGATTTCGATATGACGCGACGGCCGGAAACATTGACCGTAGAAGAATTTGTATCCTTATTACCTTAACCAAATAAAGCAGACAGTAGAAGTCAGTTTTCAACCATCCGTTGAATAAATGGAGTTATTGCGAATGCCATGCCACTAAATCCAACCAGGTTTCTCCGCCCATGTAGCTGCATTTGTTTGCTTGAGTCTGGAAAAAACATGCTGTAACTTTGCCGGCTTTTTACACATTATTTCCAATAATTACACCCTAAGGAGGTGATTAGAGTGGTAGAAGTTAGCGTCAGAGAAGGCGAAATGCTGGAAAGAGCTCTGAGGCGATTTAAGAAGAAGTGGGAACGGGCTGGTGTCCTTCGCGATGTGAAGAGAAAGTCCTATTTCATCAAACCCAGCGATGAAAAGCGGGCCATGATGAAAAAAACCAAACGTCGTTTATCACGTTTGAGACCCTAGGTTTCTGCCACCAGAACCATTAAGAGGTTTGAGAAGACTCAAACCTCTTTCTGTTTAACCAACACATTTCAACATTCCTCTGTATATTTAACTACCCATGATTATTCGCAGCATATCCGGTGTTCGCGGACTGACCGAATCCCACCTCACGCCTAAAGAGACAGAATTGTATGCCCAGGCGGTTCATCAAATGCTGCCACCCGGTTCACTGGTCGTGGGCAGGGATAGCCGTCCATCCGGCGCAGCCATCATTCAGGCCATGATCCAACGCTTCAACCGGCTTGGGCGCAGTGTCATTGTCTGCGGTATTGTTCCAACACCCACTGTTCAATTTATGGTGGAAAACACGGAAGCTGTAGGTGGTATAATCGTAACCGCCAGCCACAATCCTGCGGAATGGAATGGATTAAAATTTGTCACCGAAGACGGTACCTTTTTTTCACCTGAACGATGTAAAACACTCTTTCACGAAGTCGATCTCATGGATGCATTGGAGGAAGCGGAACCATCCCCGTCCACCATGGCGTTTCAGGAGAACAATGCCAACCAGAAGCATGTGATTAAAGTATTGGGTTTATCCTGTATTGATGTGGAAGCGATTCGAAAACGGCATTTTAAAATTGCCATTGATGCAGTGAACGGAGCCGGTTCTGAAGCCCTCCCCTTGCTACTGGAATCTCTGGGATGCGAAGTGGTTCAATTGTATTGCGAAGGTACCGGGGAATTTTTGCGAGGTGCGGAACCCTTACCGGAAAACCTGAAAGAATTATCCAATACGGTAATCAAAGAAAAGGCTGCTGCCGGCTTTGCTGTTGATCCGGATGCGGATCGATTGGCTATCGTGGACGAAAACGGTCGGCCATTGGGTGAGGAATATTCACTGGTGATAGCTGCCGATGGTTACATGAACACCACCGGAGCCAGCGAAACCTTTGTGGTGAATTTGTCCACCTCCATGGCGCTGGAAAAACTGGCCCAGAAAAAGGGATGCAAGGTTGAACGAGCCGCGGTTGGAGAGATCAATGTGGTAAATCGCATGAAGGGAATTGGCGCCAATCTGGGTGGTGAAGGCAATGGTGGCGTCATTTTAAAAGAGGCTCATCTTGGCAGAGACAGCCTGGTTGGTGCTGCCATGGTGTTAAATCGGATGGCCCAGACCGACCAGCCTATGAGTGCCATAAAAAAGGAAATGCCCCAGTTTGAAATTGTAAAAGATCGACTCACATTAGAAAATATCTGTGTGGACACCTGCTTGCAGCAAATGCAGGATGTATTTGAACATGCCGAACTCAATACCATGGATGGTATGAAATTCACCTGGGAAGATCGCTGGATACATTTACGCAAATCCAACACGGAACCGATCATGCGCATTTATGCCGAAGCAGCCACCCGCTATGATGCCAAAAAACTGATTGATAAGGTTAAGTCCGTTATCAAATAAATTCCCTGACCTAACTTTTGCGTTGTTGGTGGTCAATCGGGGCAAAAGATATAGCGATTGGCAGAAAGAAATATTCCGTGGTTAATACCAATGATCCTTTCTAACTTTTTCTTTATATGAATAAACAGAAACCTCACTCAACATCAGCCGACAACGGGACGTACCAGCGGAACCCCGGTATCCCCCTGGATCTTGATTGGATTCATGGGGTGCAGGTAAATCGCAGTGCAGTTGAACGAAGAGCGGTCACCTCCGGTAAACGGCGGAGTGTAAAAAAAGAGTGGCAGGCGGCCTGGTTGCTAAAGGCAATCAATTGTATTGACCTGACGACCCTGGCAGGGGATGATACACCGGGACGAGTTCGGCGGCTGTGCGAAAAAGCAAAACACCCCGTTCGCGCCGACTTATTGGAATCATTGGGGATTGATTACGGTGACTTTCACGTGGCTGCCGTCTGTGTTTACCACAATCTAATTGAGGCGGCAAAACAGGGTCTTTCCGGGTCAGAGATTCCTATCGCAGCTGTGTCTACCGGTTTTCCCGCCGGACAAATATCCTTTGAGCAAAAAATAGACGAAATTGAAACATCCGTTGCTGCCGGTGCGCGGGAAATTGATATTGTGATTAGCCGCGAGTTGGCTCTTACCGGAAACTGGAAAGCGCTTTATGATGAAGTGGCTGCTTTTCGGCAAGCCTGTGGTGAGGCGCATCTGAAAACTATTTTGGCTACGGGAGAGCTGGCCACCTTTCGTCATGTGGCAAAGGCCAGCCTGGTATGCATGATGGCCGGAGCTGATTTTATTAAGACCAGTACCGGCAAAGAAAGCACCAACGCAACCTTGCCAGTTAGTCTGGTTATGATCAGGGCGATACGCGAATATCTGGATGCCACCGGATTCAGGGTAGGTTTTAAACCTGCCGGAGGAATTGGAAAAGCAAAACAAGCACTGGAATGGCTCATCCTGATGAAGGAAGAATTGGGTGATGCGTGGTTGGATCCTGCACGTTTCCGTTTTGGCGCATCCAGTCTATTGGGTGATATAGAGCGGCAACTGGAACATTTTGTATCGGGACGCTATTCCGCGTCTTATCGGCATCCCATGGGATGATGCCTTAGGAGAAACTCCATGACAAAGATTAAAGAATTAGTAACAACAATGGAATACAGTCCGGCCCCGGAGGACAGTGGCAATGGGGAATCATGGTTGGAAAACCATCGGCGTCAATTTGGCTTGTATATCAATGGTAAATGGAAAAAACCCTCATCAGGAAAATATTTTGACAGCATAAACCCGGCAAATGAACAGGTACTGGCAGCCATTGCCGACGCCGATTCTAACGACATAAATGCTGCGGTAAAAGCGGCACGGAAAGCCCAGACAGATTGGTGGAAACTGGGGTACCATGCCCGCGCGAAATACCTGTATGCCATTGCCCGCCAGATACAAAAACATTCCCGCCTGTTTGCCGTGCTTGAAACCATGGATAACGGGAAACCTATTCGTGAATCTCGAGACATTGATATCCCACTGGTGGCCCGTCATTTTTATCATCATGCAGGGTGGGCCCAGGTCATGGATACAGAAATGAACCAGTATGAACCTGTGGGAGTGGTGGGTCAGATTATCCCGTGGAATTTCCCCTTGCTTATGCTGGCCTGGAAAATTGCTCCGGCGCTTGCCATGGGCAATACGGTGGTAATGAAACCGGCAGAATTCACCTCTCTAACAGCACTTCGCTTTGCGGAAGTCTGTGATACTATTGGTTTACCAAAAGGTGTCGTCAATATGGTCACAGGAGGTGGAAGGACCGGACAGCTATTGGTGGAGCATCCGGATGTGAATAAAATTGCTTTCACCGGATCCACCCAGGTGGGACGAATCATTCGCCGTTTAACGGCTGGAACAGGTAAAAAGATTTCTCTTGAGCTTGGTGGCAAATCACCCTACATCGTTTTTGAAGATGCGGATATTGATTCTGCCATTGAAGGGCTGGTGGATGCGATCTGGTTCAATCAGGGACAGGTTTGTTGTGCCGGATCACGGTTGCTAGTTCAGGAAAGCATTGCCCAAAGGTTTACGGAAAAATTGAAAAAACGCATGGCCAAACTTCGTATTGGCGATCCCCTGGATAAATCAACTGATATTGGTGCGATCGTCGCGCCGGTACAGTTGCAGACCATAACCACTTTGGTACAAAAAGGCGTGGATGAAGGTTGTGAATTATGGCAACCTGATAGCGTCTCACCGAAGAAAGGATATTATTATCCGCCCACTTTATTTACCAATGTTTCACCCTCATCCGTGGTGGCACAGCAGGAAATTTTTGGTCCCGTATTGGTATCAATGACGTTTCGTACACCTGCCGAAGCCGTCGCTCTGGCTAACAACACCCGCTATGGACTGGCAGCCAGTATCTGGTCAGAAAATATCAACCTGGCTCTGGATATCGCACCGAAAGTAAAAGCGGGCACTGTTTGGATAAACTGCACCAATGTATTTGACGCTGCTTCCGGTTTCGGTGGATACCGTGAATCGGGCTTCGGTCGTGAAGGGGGTAAGGAAGGTCTTTATGAATACGCCCGAAGAATGGAAACACCACCATCCGTTTTACCGAAGAAAAAATCCGACAAAAAACCAGCTGGTGAAACACCACCAATGGCAATAATTGATCAAACCCCTAAAATGTACATAGGTGGGAAGCAGGTCCGGCCCGATGGGGGGTATAGCCGGACTATTTATTCCTATCGTGATGGCAAACCTGACCAACCCATCGGTGAAGTGGGTGAAGGGAACCGCAAGGATATTCGGAATGCAGTGGAAGCCGCACATAAAGCAACGTCGTGGACGACAACCAGCGCCCACAATCGGGCTCAGGTGCTTTATTTTATTGCGGAAAATCTTTCGCGAAGGAAAACCGAGTTTGGCAAACGGCTAATGCACATGATATCCTGCACGGAAGATCAGGCCCAAAAGGAAGTGCAACAGGCCATTGACTGTATCTTTCGTTATGCTGCACTGGCGGATAAATACGATGGACAGGTGCACGCCACACCATACCACAATGTAACATTTGCAATGCCCGATGCTTTAGGTGTGATGGGTATTGTTTGTCCAAAAGATTTCCCCCTCATGGGATTCCTTTCTACGGTTATGCCTGCCATAGCCATGGGCAACAGGGTTGTTGTGATCCCCTCCCAGGATCATCCATTGTCAGCGACCGATTTTTATCAGATCCTGGATACATCAGATGTTCCTGGTGGTACTGTAAATATTATTACCGGTGATCAAAGCAATCTGACGGAAGTGTTGGCCAAGCATGACGATGTGGACGGGATGTGGTATTTTGGCAACGAAGCCGGCGGGAAGGTAACGGAATTTGAATCTGCCGGTAACATGAAACGTACCTGGATTCAAACCAGTAAATACATTGATTGGCTGACTGTTCATGCGACTCGAAGTAATGATTTTATGCGTAAAGCAACACAGATAAAAAATATTTGGATCCCATACGGCGAATAGGTTGTCCCAAAAGAATAACAATTCTTCCTCTGAAAGTCGATTTAATTATTTATAACTTTGCTGCCTTATGAGTGAACAAGTATTAGGGTTAGAATATGTGCATTATTATGCTGTGCGATCAATCGTGATTCATTGGCGTAGAATAGAGATGTAACCTTTTGAAGATATACCACCCTGTATCCCTTCTTTTATTATGCTTAATCAATCTTGGTTTTGGAGACGACAGCGACAGGAAAGAACCACGATTGGAAAATGGTATTTTAGAGCTTCATGATTGGAATTTTTTCTCCGGTGGTGTAATAAATCTGGATGGTGAGTGGGAATTCTACTGGCAGAAATTTCTTCAACCGATTCAGTTCATCGGACCCAATCCACCATCCCCAACCGGCTTTGTGAAAGTACCCCTTTCCTGGAATACATTTAGCTATCAGGGTGAGCCGATCGGGGGTAAAGGGTACGGAACCTATCACCTAAAAATTATTTCCAATACGTTTCCGTCAGTTTTAACATTTGATATCAATAGCATATCCACCAGTTATATCATGTACATCAATGGAAATGAAGTATCACGCGCCGGTCATATTTCAAAAGATAAAAAGGGTGTGGTACCTGAATATCGACCCAATATTATCAGTTATGCTCCCCAAAAGGGCATCCTTGATATTGTTATCCAGGTAGCCAATTTCCACCATGCCGACGGTGGTATGTTTGATCGCATTACCATGGGATCGGAAAAGAAAATCCGGTTTAATCACAATTCCAGCGCTGCTCTGCATCTGTTTATAGCCGGAAGCTTAATCATCATCGGATTATATCACCTGGCAATGTACCCCTTAAACGATATTACCAAATCTCCGTTTTACCTTGGAATTTTAAGTATCATTCTTGGGATCAGGGCGCTCATCACAGGTGATATAACAGTGTATTATTTTATTCCTAGTATCCCCTGGGAAATTCTGATTCGTGTGGAATATTTTACGCTGACTCTCGGTATTCCCGTATTTGTGTTGTACCAGTATGATTTGTTCAAAGAGCATTTCAACAAACAGGCATTATACACTATCTTTGGTATCAGTGGATTATACTCGTTTGCAATACTATTTACGCCCGCATATTTTTTTACCGGATTGCTTGAATATTACCTCCAATTTACTGTCATTTTTGTTGTGTATACGTTTGTGGTAAATATATTGGCAATCAAACATAAGTCAGAATATGCCCTGGGATTTCTGTTCGCCTATATTATTCTAATGATTACCTTTATCAATGATGCCCTGTATGCCATGGAATATATTTCCACGGGCTATTTTAGTCCGGTTGGAATTTTGGCCTTTATTGCAATTCAAGCGGTGGCGATGTCGGTGAAATTTACTGGTGCTTTTAAAACCATCGAACTGCAGAATATTGCGTTGAACCGCCATCGGGAAACGCTGGAAACTACCGTACAGGAAAGAACCGCAGAACTGGAAAAAGCCAATATTGTTCTCAAGAAGATGACGGTCATCGATGCCTTAACTCAGATTCCAAATCGACGCCGATTTGATGAATATTATGAAGCAGAATGGTCACGCTTAAAACGTGACAAAAAACCCATGTCCCTGATTCTTTGTGATATCGACTTTTTCAAAAAATACAATGATCATTATGGACACCAGCAAGGTGATGATTGTCTGGAAAAAGTTGCTCAGGCATTAAAGAAATCGGTTCATCGCCCCGCTGACCTTGTAGCACGATATGGTGGGGAAGAATTCTGTGCAGTATTACCCAATACTCCCATGGTCGGTGCAGAAAAAATTGCAGCGGAAATGCTTGCAAATGTTCAAAAATTGGAAATTCCACATGCCGAATCCGATGTGAGCAAATTTGTATCAATCTCTATTGGTGTAGGGCAATCCATTCCAGGTGAAGGATTAAGCCCTGCCGAACTAATCGAATTAACCGACAAAGGCTTGTACACAGCCAAAAGCAAAGGCAGAAACTGTGTCATTTGCTTATCCCATACACCCTAATCGAATTGTAGAAAAATATGTCTCAACCTCAGTCCCCTACTCCGGTCCGCAAGGGCGATGAAATTACTGTCACCATTGAATCATTGGCCTATGGGGGATCGGGAATTGCCCGCATCGGATCATTTGTAATCTTTGTTAAACAAGCTTTACCTGGCCAAAAAGTAAAAGCATTTGTCTACAAAAAGCGTTCCGGGTTTGCAGAAGCAAGAATGAGTGAAATCATTCAGGAATCACCATCGGCGGTGTCTCCACAATGCAGTCATTTTCCCGTCTGCGGGGGGTGCAAACTCCAGCATTTGGAGTACGATTCACAGGTAGCAGCAAAACAAATGCAGGTGAGCGAGATCTTTCATCGCATCGGTGGATTTGTGGACGTTCCGATAGAGCAGGTAGTACAAGCAGATTTCATTTATGAATACCGCAATAAAATGGAATTTACCATTTCAAACCGTCCCTGGCTGAATTTTGATGGCGATGAAAAAGAAACCAAAGATTTTGCTATAGGTCTTCATATCCCAGGTCGATTTGATAAAATTTTAGACATTGACACGTGTCACATCCAGCCCAATATTGGAAACAAAATACTGGCAACCGTGAGGAAGGTGGTCTCAGATCACGGAATAAAGCCCTATGACGTACGAAGTCACAATGGTTTTCTTCGGCATTTGATGTTGCGGTTTGGTCACCAGACGGGTGATATCATGGTAAATATTGTTACTGCCTATGAAAACCAGACCCTGTTGGAACCATTGGTTGCTGCCCTCACATCAGAAATTCCAGAGATCACCTGCATAATAAACAATGTAAACACTCGCAAAGCAGATGTGGCTTTTGGTGAATATGAAGTATTACTGCATGGAAAGCCTGTTATTGCGGAAAAAATTGGAAACTTAACATTTGAAATATCTGCCAATTCATTCTTTCAGACCAATACATTGCAAGGAGAAAAACTCTATCAAATTGTCAGGGATAAAGCCGGGTTGACAGGTGAGGAAATAGTGTGGGATTTGTATTGCGGGACAGGAACAATAACCTCTTATTTGGCGCAAGATGCTAAAGCTTGCTATGGCTTCGAACTAATCAGATCGGCAGTGGAAGATGCCAATCGCAATGCAATTCTGAATGGTATTGGAAATGTAACATTCATCCAAGCCAATCTGGATACATATCTCAAAGGCACCAATCGCAAACAATACCCAGCTCCAGACGTGATAGTGATTGATCCTCCCAGGGCAGGGATGCACGAAGATACCGTGAAGCTATTATCAAAAATTTCACCAACGCGAATTGTGTATGTTTCCTGCAATCCCACCACCCAGGCACGGGATGTGGCCATGCTATGTAAAAAGGGTTTTCGGATCGAGTCTCTGTCTGTAGTTGACATGTTTCCCCATACGCCGCATATAGAAACTGTGGCATTGCTGACAAGGAATTAATACCTGAATTTCCACTGGCGATCCACCATGACTTCTCTCATTTTTTACGTGTATTCACTCTATTCCGTGCTACCTATTTCCCTTCGGGAACATTAAATTTTTTCCATGCGTCTTTGGGTTAAACAGGTAATTCGTAACAGCTTTTTTCAGATTGGCGCCGGTATATTCATCGTAATGATTGCAGGCGGCTGGTTATTGCAATTCATGGAATCCGGCGAGATTACCCAAAATGAAAATCCGTTCTGGTGGACAATTGTCACCATGACAACCGTAGGGTATGGTGATTTCTCTCCGGAAACAATTCAGGGACGCGTTTTTGCAGTGATAATCATGTTTGCCGGAATTTCATTGATATCAATGCTAACAGCTACAATTTCATCCATCTTTGTGGCAAAAAAGATTCGGGAGGGCAAAGGTTTGGAAAAAGTCAATATTCAAAACCATATTATCATCTGCGGGTGGAATGCTTCAGCTGAACAGATTCTTGAGTCGCTGGAATACCTTATGGGTGCCTACCCGATGGATGTTGTTTTGATAAACCAATTGCAAGAAGACCAGGTTAGCCGTCTAAAAAGCAAATTTCGAAAAATTCACATCCACTATGTTGCCGGCGATTTCACCAATGAGAAAATTTTACAGAAAGGGAATTTGGAAAAAGCAGATACGGTGGTAATATTACCCAATCTGCTGGACACGACTGTCACGAACCCCGATGAAAAGACGATCCTTGCTACGCTGACAATTAAAAGTATTGAACCCAATCTTCGTGTGGTTGCGTATATTACCCAACCGGAAAATATGACCCATCTTAAACGGGCAAATGCCGATGAAGTCGTGTTAAACGATGATTTAACATCTTACCTGATCGCCTCTCATATTGTAGATCCAGGTATTCCGCAAGTTGTAACAAAACTATTGGACAATCGATCTGTCTCCCGATTTATTCGTGTGGATATCCCAAAAGATTTTATCGGGAAATCATTCGATGAATTATTTCAATTTTATCGAAAAGAAAAACGCTGGATTCTGGTCGGGTTGTACTCCGAAGAAGAAAATCTTGGGATTGGTGAAATACTATCATCAGATACCTCTGCACTGGACGCGTTTATTGAGAGGAAGCTGAAAGAAGGTGGAATCCCACTTAGCGATGAAAGCAGGGTAAGTACCACCATTAACCCTGACGATTCCTATGAAATAAAAGAAGGTGAGGGCGCCATTGTCATCCCCTAATACCAACATTAAAAAACAACTCACACCGTTTTTACTCTTTAAGGGACTAAGTGACGAAGAACTCAATTATTTTTGTTCGGTTGCGAAAAAGGAAATTATTCCCACAGGCGAAATATTCATTGTGGAAGGAGAGCATGGCGATTCCATGTATCTTTTGATTGACGGATCGGTGGAAATCATTCAGGCGCTGACATTAAATGTGAGCAAAGGAGAAACGGATAACAGGGAAAAAGCACTGACGAAATTAAATCACACTATGCACCCATTCATGGGCGAAATGTCGCTTTTTGCCGAGGATGATCGCCGTACAGCCAGTGTCAAAACATCCACTGAGTGTACGTTTATGAAAATAATGAACAAAGATTTTATAAAGATTTGTAATGACCACCCGAAGACCGGATATAAAGTCATGCGCAACCTGTGTCAGCTATTGACAACCAATCTTGTACGCGCCAATAAAAATGTGCTAAAGCTTACTACAGCTTTCAGTCTGGTCTTAGAACGATAATCAATAAAGGAATGTCGGAACCCATGAAAACGATGCTTGAAAAGGTATATCGTCCCCAGGATGTGGAATCGCGATGGTACGATTACTGGCTTGAAAAGGACTATTTCCATTCCAAACCAGACACGAATAAAAAACCCTATACGGTTGTCATACCACCACCCAATGTAACAGGTATGCTTACGATGGGACACGTGCTGAACAACACGATGCAGGATATCTTAATCCGAAAAGCACGCATGGAGGGATACGAAACCTGCTGGATACCCGGAACGGACCATGCCTCTATAGCCACCGAAGCAAAAGTAGTGGCCATGCTCAAAGACCAGAAAATTGATAAGGCAAATCTCAGTCGCGAAGAATTCCTGGAATATGCCTGGATCTGGAAAGAGAAATACGGTGGAATAATCATCAACCAATTAAAAAAACTTGGATGTTCCTGCGACTGGCAACGGGAACGGTTCACCATGGACGAGGGGTATTCTCGTGCTGTTCTGGAAGCGTTTGTTCGGTTGTACGATAAGGGATTGATATATCGTGGCAAGCGGTTGGTTAACTGGTGCCCCGTTTCCAAATCAGCCATAAGTGATGAAGAAGTAATCCACCGGGAAGTAAATGGGCATCTCTGGTATTTTCGTTATCCAATTAGCGGTACCAAGGAATCTCTGGTGGTAGCAACCACACGACCTGAGACTATGCTGGGTGATACGGCGGTTGCTGTACACCCAAACGATGAGCGCTATACCAAGTGGATTGGAAAATCTATAGAATTACCTCTCGTTGGCCGGACAATCCCAATCATTGCAGATTCTTTTGTTGATCCTGATTTTGGTACTGGATGTGTAAAGGTAACGCCGGCCCATGATCCGAATGATTTTGCCATGGGTGAAAAACACAATCTGTCATTTATCAATATATTGAATGAGGATGCATCACTCAATGAACATGTACCACTGGCATACCAGGGATTATCTCGAGAAGAAGCCAGGAAAAAAGTGGTAGAAGATTTAAAAACAGGCGGATATCTGGAAAAAATCGAAGAGTATACCAACAAAGTCGGTTACTCCGAAAGAGGACAGGTTCCCATTGAATTTTACATGTCTGAGCAATGGTTCCTGAAAATGGACACATTGGCAAAACCTGCGGTAGCCGCATTGAAAAATAACAAGATACATTTTCACCCTGAACACTGGGTAAAAACCTATTTTCACTGGATGGAAAATATCAAAGACTGGTGTATCAGTCGTCAGCTGTGGTGGGGACATCGTATACCAGTTTATACCTGCGACTCCTGTGATCAGATAATGGTGCAAATAGAACAACCAGAGAAATGTAGTGCATGTGGAAATACAACTCTCGTTCAAGACCCGGATGTGTTGGATACATGGGCCAGTTCGTGGTTGTGGCCCTTTGCAGTGCACGCATGGCCGGATGAAACAGAGGAGTTATCCTATTATTATCCGACCAATGCATTGGTAACAGGTCCGGACATTATCTTTTTTTGGGTGGCAAGAATGATTATGGCAGGATATGAGTTTTTGGATGAACCACCGTTTACGGATGTATATTTCACCAGCATTCTTCGTGATGAAACCGGTAGAAAATTTAGTAAGTCGTTGGGGAATTCTCCTGATCCATTTGATTTATTCGATAAATACGGAACCGATGCGGTTCGGTTCGGGATTATGCTCATGGCACCACAAGGACTGGATGTTCTCTTCAGCGAATCGCGTCTTGAAGTGGGGCGTAATTTTATGAATAAATTGTGGAATGCTTCACGATTTGTTCTCATGAATATCCCAGATGATTGGCAATCGGATAACATTGATTATGCATCATTGGAACTACCGGAACAGTGGGTTTTAAGCCAATTGGGAAAAGCCATTGATGATACCAATCGTCAGTTAGACCGTTTTCATTTTAATGAAGCGGCAAAAGCCATATATGATTTTACCTGGAATGATTTTTGTGACTGGTACATCGAGATTGCTAAGACGAGATTTAACGGTGATGACGAAAAATTAAAACAGCAATCCAGATCGGTGGCCGTTTATGTACTCAGACATATTTTGGCGTTGTTGCATCCATATGCACCCTTTATTACGGAAGAATTATGGTCCAGTTTTACATTACCAGACGACAGGGACTTGATCGTTTCCACCTGGCCAAATCAAAATCAATTTACTGGCGAAGCAAAGCTGGACGACATGCAATTGCTCATGGAAATCATCACCAAAATAAGAACCATCCGATCCCAAATGAATGTACCACCTGCCAAGAAAGCAAAAATGGTGATTAAAGGCAATGGTATGGATGCCAAAGTTGTGGACAATTATTTTACTATCATCGGTTCAATTGCAAATATATCAGAATGCGAATCGGGTTCGAATATTAGGAAGCCCTCTCATGCCGCAACTGCCGTCGCTGGGGGTCTGGAAATATTTATTCCATTGGAGGGTCTTATTGACCTTCAGGTGGAAAAGGAGCGGCTTGAGAAACGTGTACGGGAACTGGAAAAACACATTGATGGAATAAAAAATAAATTGGGAAATGCTAATTTTGTCGATCGTGCACCGGCGAAAGTTGTCAACCGTGAAAGGGAAAAACTTGTCGAAATGCGTGATGAGTTGACAAAAGTTGAAACTAATTTAGGAATGTTGCTTTAAGGTTTTAAGCGGTTTGCGGAGTATAGAATGAAAAACATATTTAATCTCATCTGCCTGAGTATCGCTGTCATGCACGGGCAATCTCACAATGCCAAAATTACGGTGTATAAGGATGGGATGGCATTAGTGGATCAGCCATTAAGCTGGACAATAAGTGAGGGATTCAACACGGTGACCTATTCCGAATTTCCTTCTCAAATCCATAAAAATACACCATTTCTTACACTTCAATCCGGAACCGTTTATTCTCAACGATATGATGAAGATGTGTTCAGCTTCAATCGTTATTATACGGAAAAAAAGGGAAGTCCAATCTCACTCAAAATTCATGATGACAAAGTGGTGGATGGTACATTACTGCAATTCAAAGGTGAGTCAATTGTGGTTCAAATGAGATCAGGTGTGCGAACATTTCTTCGCAGTCAGTTGGACTATTTTGAATTTGGTGACCAATTGGAAGACCTGCGATTTGATCCTGAACTGGTTTGGACGATTTACGTCACTGGAGAAAATACTGCTTATGGAAATTTAATCTATTTAACAGGCGGGTTGGATTGGAATGCCGTGTATCGTTTAATTATGGAGGACAAAAGTACTGAGGCAGAATTTGTTTCACAGGCGTTGGTTGAAAATACCGGTGATTTGGATTTTAGCGGGCTTCAAATGAAACTGGTTGAAGGCAATTTGAATAACAGACCGGTTTATCAAGCTAGAAAGATGGCACGTTCATTCGCCATGGAGGCTGGAGACGGCTTGGTTCAGGCTCCTGAGCAGGAAAGTTTAGGCGATTTTCATGTCTACACAATTGATGGAAAACATCGGCTAAAGCCAGGACAAACGGTGCTGTTAAAATTATACGATCCCAGGCAAATTCAATTTAAAAAGACGTATGTTTTTGAAAATTCTGAGCGGCAAAAGAGAGAAGAACCACTGGAAATACACTTAGCCTTTGAAAACACTGAAGAAAACAATTTGGGAGTGCCCCTTCCCCAAGGGAAGGTGGAACTATATTATAAAGACAATGGTGGATCAATTGTGTATGCCGGTTCTGACAACCTGCGCCAGGTACCCCGACTTGAACGTGCCAAGCTTCATGCAGGCAGGGCATTTGATGTCGTCGGGAAACGGAAAATTTTGAACTATGATCGGCAGCGGAAGGCTGAGGAAGGTATTATTGAAATAGATATTACCAATGCTCGTAATGATACTATTTCTGTTCATATTATAGAACACATTTCCGGTGATTGGGTTATTCGCAATGAAACGTCAATGTATGTTAAAGATGATGCCTCAACGATTCGTTTTCCGCTTACCTTGAATCCGGAAGAAAGAAAGACTATCTCCTATACATACCGCAAAGAATTCAAATAAGTAACACGGGAATACAATCCCAACCTCATACCATCACAACGCGTTCGATTTCAGCTATCGTTGTGATTTAAGAAGATTATTTTGTACTGATGCCATTTGAATTCAATACCGATATTACTTATCTCAAAGGAGTTGGACCGGCACGGTCCCGTGTTCTGGAAAACGCCGGTATTAAAACCGTATCAGATTTATTGTACTATTTTCCTCGAAGACATTTGGATCGTACAACCGTGGTGGATATTCGAAAGCTCCAACCAAACCAGATGGTGACAGTCATTGGCAGGGTTGAAGTGTGTGGACTACGGCGCGCAAAACGACGACAAATATTTGAAGCAGTTATTTCTGATGGATCAGGTCTGTTAAAATTGGTTTGGTTTAATGGCGCCAGCTATTGGGAAAAAATACTCCACATAGGAGACAATCTGGCTATCCACGGTAAAGTGGAAATGTACAACGGATTACAAATGGTACATCCGGAATTGGATAAACTTGATAAAGATGACGACCCATTGCATTCTGGGAAAATTGTCCCGTTATATCCTTTGACCCAACGAATGAAAGATGTCGGTCTGGATAATCGACGCCTTCGTAAAACCATCTCAATGATTTTGAGTGAATTTCCCTCAATTACTGATCATCTACCCCTCCCTGTAAGACAATTGTATAAATTGGTTGACATAGGTAATGCTTTGCAACACATACATTACAGTAACGATGAACACGAATTAGGAAAAGCCAGAGAGCGATTGAAATTCGATGAACATTTTTTTCTTCAATTGCTCATGGCGTTCAGAAGGAGGACCAATGCCCGTGAGAAAACAAAGGAGTTAAAAGAAATAGGACCATATTTCACACGTATCCATGATCAACTGCCGTTTGAGCTCACAGAAGCACAAAAACGAGTCATAAAGGAAATTCGTCGAGATCTGGCGAAACCAATGGTCATGAACAGGTTGTTGCAGGGAGATGTTGGTTCCGGTAAGACAGTGGTAGCGCTTTTGGCAGCATCAATTGCAATCGGAAATGGATCACAAGTTGCCGTTATGGCCCCAACTGAGATTTTGGCACACCAGCATTATTCTTCATTCAAAAAATTGGCGGATCAAGCCAAGCTAACGTGTGCGTTGCTGGTTGGAAATACCAAAGCGGCAAATCGTAAAAGCATCTTGAAAGCACTGGCAGATGGCAGGATTCAATTAATTGTGGGTACACACGCGTTAATTCAAAAGGATGTGGTTTTTAAAGATCTCAATTTCATCATTGTGGATGAACAGCATCGATTCGGTGTTGTACAGCGTGGCGATTTGCAGGAAAAAGGGTATCATCCCCATTTACTGGCCATGACGGCGACACCGATTCCACGAACCTTGGCTATGTCGTACCATGGTGATATGGAAGTGTCCATTATTGATGAAATGCCAAAAAATCGATTACCTGTAATTACTAGAATCGTTGATCCTGCCAGACTCGAGAAGGTATATGACTTTGTTCGGGATGAAATAAAAAGGGGAAGGCAATGTATGATTGTCTATCCGCTGGTGGAAGAATCGGAAAAATCCGACCTGGCGGCAGCGACGGAGGCCCGAGATAGTTTAGCATCCTCGTCATTTAAAGAAATCAATGTGGGGTTAATCCATGGGCGCATGAAAAAGGAGGAGAAAGATGCAGTAATGGAAGCGTATTCCGCAAATCAAATTCAGGTGTTAGTGGCGACCACTGTAATCGAAGTGGGAATTGATATTCCCAATGCGACAGTAATGATCATCGAGCATGCTGATAGATTTGGCCTGACCCAATTGCATCAGCTACGAGGACGCGTCGGGCGCGGTTCCGACAAAGGTTACTGTGTTCTGGTAAAAAGAAACCATACTGAAACCGCAGAAAAAAGGCTATCTATTATGGAGAGCACCAATGATGGATTCAAGATTGCGGATGAAGATTTAGCACTTCGTGGACCGGGAGAATTTTTCGGAATCCGACAAAGTGGTTTTTTAAAATTTAAAATTGCTGACTTGGTGCATGATGGTGCCATAATCAGAAAAGCACGACAGGCTGCCTTTGACCTTGTATCAACAGATCCCCATCTTCGAAAATCTGAACACGCTCTCCTAAAGCAACGGTTTCTCAATGAATATCAGGACAAGCTGAAGATGGCCAATATCTCGTAGACTTTTTTACACCAATACGGTTTTGTTTATCACGAAATATTCACCTTCTTCCGCTGGGCTCAACCTAATATTATTTTTCTGCAGTAACTGTAATGCTGAAAAGCGCCACACCACTTTTGTGCAGTTGAAGAATTTCCTGTTCAGAGAGATACTCCTCAAGGAGCGAATCAGGTATATTATTTTCCTTCCGTTGGGCAACCTGGATATTTGTAAACCCAACTTCTTTTACAATGTCTAAATATGCTTGTTCTTGTAGGGCACCAGATACACATCCGGCATAAAGGGCCACAGATTCTTTCAGCTTTTCCGGAAAAGCACCGTGTAATACCATATCAGAAATGCAAAAATGTCCGCCGGTTTTCAATGTTCGATGAATTTCACGAAAAGCTTTCTTTTTGTCCGGTACAAGGTTTAACACACAATTACTAATAACCACATCGGCAATCTTTTCCCCTATTGGCAGGTTTTCAATTTCTCCTAACTTGAATTCAACATTATTGAAACCCAGCTTAGCGTTGTTTTTAGTTGCCAGTGATATCATATCTTCCGTCATATCAATCCCCAGAACATGACCGTCCTCTCCCACGATTGAGCGGGCCACAAAAACATCATTACCTGCCCCAGATCCTAAATCCACAACTGTGTCACTTGGTTTTATTCCGGCAAATTCAGTGGGCAAACCACATCCTAATCCAAGATCAGCATCGGGGACATACCCTTCAACATTTTTGTAGGTATCACCAACAATTGAGTAATCCATTGGATCGTCGGAATTGCATGAGATGTCAGATTGTGGTTGGCAACACGATACAGATGATTTTCGGGCGATCGCTGCATACCGGTTTTTAACTTCTTCTTTTATTTGTGTAGAGGTATCCATTGTTTCTCCTAACAGTTTTTCGTTTCGCAACATACATTTTCAAATAATTCAGAAAAATTGTCGCGAACAGTTTTTAAAATAGTAGAATTCACGGAGTAGCATACTTTTGGACCTTCAACATTTCCCCAAATGAGATCTGCTTTTTTTAACTCCTTCAAATGCTGCGATACTGTCGCTTGCGAGAGGGGCAACTGGTCCACAATATCCCCGCACATGCAAATATTTAACCGTGAAAGGATTTTTAAAATTCGAATTCGAGCTGGGTGTGCCAACGCTTTTGCTATCTCGGCCAACCGAATATCCTGTTCTTCAAATTGATGTGCTTTACTCACTACCATGATAATTCCTATTATCGTATATCGTAAATATACGATAATATCTATATTTAAACCAAACGATAAAATCAATCTATGCCGTAGCCCGTGCTTTTATACGATACGATAAGAGAATAAACACATACCAATTGGTCAGGATTTAAAATTATGACCGCTGAATAATCTCCGTTAAATTCACCGGCTTATTTACAGGAAATGGATATCTATTTTAAGGAACTGCGTTCCAATAAATTCGTAAAGGCTCTCATATGCCGCTTGAAAGCAGATTTACCGAACAACAACTTTTTGATCAACTCATATCGTCCATCGTCCACAGCGTTTGGGTGGGGCTTGGACAAACAAAAAACCCGATAACCGATAAGGTTACTGTTAACCTGAGTCAAGCCGCATCCAACATAGACATGCTGGATATGCTCTTCAAGCGTATGTCCGGTAACCTTTCCGAGGTTGAAGAGCAGTACATGGACGATATTCTTCGCGAATTAAAAGGCGTCTACCAAAATATCAAAAACACAGAAGAAAACAGTCAGTCTGAGGAAAATGTATCGTGAATTATCCCCGTTTAAATAAAATTCTGGCAGCAATCACACTGCTGGTTTCATTCATTGTTTATTTCGACACAATGGCACCTACAGTATCTTACTGGGATTGTGGTGAATTTATTGCAACTTCCTATATTTTAGGTGTACCCCATCCTCCAGGAAGTCCATTGTTTTTAATAGTAGGACGCATTTTTTCGATGCTTCCATTCAATTCTGATATTGCTTTCCGTGTCAATACTATATCACCAATTGTCAGTGCGCTGGCAGTAATGTTGTTGTACCTTGTTATTGTGCAGGTCATCGGACATTGGCGGGGAAAAATTAAAAATACAGAAGATGCAGTTATTGCATTCGGTTCTGCATTGGTTGGATCTTTGGCATTTGCATTTACAGATAGTCATTGGTTTAATGCAGTAGAATCAGAAGTGTATGCCGTCAGTACATTTTTTACAGCAATTGTTGTCTGGTTAATTATGCACTGGTCAGAAAGAGCAGATGAGAAGGGAAGTGAACGGTACATTCTTATCATCGCATACATGATTGGATTGGCGACGGGAGTGCATTTATTAAACTTACTTACACTTCCTTTTATCGCACTTATCATTTATTTCAGAAAACTGGATTTTGAATGGAAATCATTCATGACAATGATTGCAATTTCAGGAATCACATTTCTTATCATCCATAACGGTATAATAAAGGGATTTCCAAAGATTGCCAAATTCATGGGCATTTTCGGGTTGGGAGTTGTCATAGTTGGGCTCTTTGCTGCAATGATATGGGCGATTGTATCCCATCGACAATTACTTTCCATGATCTTCACATCAGCCGTTCTAATCCTGGTAGGTTATTCCAGCTACACCGTTATCTTTATTCGATCTAACCAGAATCCTGCAATTAATGAGAACCGACCAGCAACCGTATCGGCGGCTATATCGTATCTGGAACGGGAACAATATGGTGAAATTGGTCAACTGCCGAGAAGGTATGACGGACTACCGCCGCAATATGAGGTGGCCGGTGCTCCAACAAATGGAAGGGATTATTCTGCCACCCAAAACCGAAAATACATGTTCTACAATTTGGATAAACAATGGAAATTTTTCTGGAATTATCAAGTTAAGAAAATGTACTGGCGCTATTTTTTATGGCAATTTGCTGGACGAGGACCCGCTGGTGAGCCCGGCGTGACTGCCTTTGGGGCCAATCTTCGCCAGGATGGTGTGGACTGGACGCAATTTGGGATGCCATTAGCATTTATAATTGGATTGATCGGTATGATTTTTCATTTTTATCGGGACGAAAAAGAAGCGTTTTCAGTTTTAACCTTATTCTTCCTTACCGGACTCGCCATTATAATGTACCTGAACCAGGATAATCCACAACCTCGAGAAAGGGACTATTCGTACGTCGGCAGTTTTTTGGCTTTTTCCATTTGGATTGGTGTGGGGACTGCCGCAATCATGGAAAAGTTAAAACAATTTGTAAAAAACAATTCTCTGACATCGCGTCTAAATATGGGTGTTGCAGCTGTTCTAATTGTACTGGTTCCCGGCGTAATGTTGCAGGCCAATTACAAACAGCATGACCGTAGCGGAAATTATGTTGCCTGGGATTACAGTTATAATCTTTTACAATCTTGTGAAACCAATGGTATCCTGTTCACCAACGGCGATAACGATACGTTTCCACTTTGGTATTTACAAGAAGTTGAAGGAATACGAAAAGACGTAACAGTCGCCAATTTAAGTCTGCTAAATACCCCCTGGTATATCAAACAATTGCGGGATTCTCGTCCACAGGGAAAACGGTTCATAAAATTGACCGATGATCAGATTAATAACCTTACCCAGGGACTTACACGCTGGAAAACACAGATTGTATCAATACCTGTTCAGGATGAAGACGGAATGAGGGATCTGGAATGGACATTGAAGCCAACGTATGGCGGTACCGCACTCAAAGTTCAAGATATGATGATTCTCCGCATCATGGCAGATAGTCAACTGAGAAATCCTGTGTATTTCGCCGTGACAGTTTCACCGGCAAACCGTCTAGGTCTGGAAGACTATCTAAGCATGGAAGGGTTGACCTTTAAAGTAAATCCACAGAAGGTTGAGTCCATTGATCCGGACAAATTGTATTTCAACTTAATGACAGATTTAGGTGATCAAACCTGGTCGAATGAATTCGTTCCTGCATCGAAAATGGGGTTGGAAAATGATCCGAATAAACAGGTGTGGACGAAAGACCATCAGGTTGGCTATCTGTTTAGAAATCTTGGCAATAGAGATGTGTACTTCAATTCTCAAATCATTCGTCTTTTGCAAAATTACAGAAGTGCCTACATGCAATTGGCTGTTCATCATTATTTCACGTATCAGGATTTAATGAAAGAACAGGATGAAGAAGCGGCTGAAGAGCATCGACTGGCTGTACTAAACATAATGAACAAGATGGAAGAAAAAATACCGACTGAAACAATTAACATGGATTCGAAGGATTTGTATTTCCAGGTCGGGCAATTGTATTACGATGTTGGAGCACCTGAAAAGCTGTCAGAAATTGTTACCAACCTGTTAACCAGAAAAGATATTACGGTTCGTGATAAAATTCGATATGGGTATTCCTATCTTCAACAACTAAACGACGCGGAAATGGCTGCATCCTTGTTTGAAGACCTGTTCCACGATTTTAACTCAATCGAACAGGAAGTAAAAACCCGAGGTGTTCAAAGTGCCGGACTCACACAACGACAGTGGAACGATTGGCAACGGAATTATTCAGAAATTATTTCTGCGTTGGTACAAGCCTACAGGCAAACAGGAAGAGAAGAGGAAGCGAAAATGGTATTATCGGATTGGGTAACAAAGAATCCTACCGATACAAGAGCCAAAGAATTATTGAATGATATACAGTCTGGGAGCGATCCCGGGTAAACCCTACCAGATTGTCTGATTTGGCAAAAAAAGTTTCGATAATAATTCCTCACTGGAATGGGATTCCCGTCATAGAGGAATGCCTGGAGTCATTAAAAAAAACGTCCTACCCCAACCGTGAAATAATCGTTGTTGACAATGCTTCCACCGATGGAAGCCAGGCATGGATCAAACATCACCACCCTGATATTGTCCTGGTAGAAAATTCCAGAAACCTGGGTTACGCCGGTGGTTGTAACAGCGGCGCACAAAATGCATCCGGAGATTATTTTGTGTTTTTAAACAATGATACAATTCAGGACTCTGGTTGGTTGGAGCCTCTGGTTGAATCTTTGCAGCACAATCCCAATCGAGCGGCCGTACAACCTAAAATACGCAATTATTTTCAACGGAATCTGTTCGATTATGCAGGAGGAGCCGGTGGCGAAATGGATATTTTTTGTTTTCCATTTGTTCGTGGTCGCGTATTTGATTCTCAGGAAGTGGATGCGGACCAGTACAATCACCCAGATAGCATTTTCTGGTCTTCCGGTACCGCAACTATGGTACGAGCAGAGGCGTTTGTTAAAGCGGGAGGTTTCGACGAAACTTTTTTTGCTCATATGGAAGAAATTGATCTTTGTTGGCGTCTACAATTAATGGGTTATTCCATCTTTTATGAACCAGACTCACTCATATTCCATAAAAATGCTGTTACACTACCCCAGCAATCGGTGATGAAGTATTACTTAAATCATAGAAATTCATTACTAATGCTACTAAGCAATTATACCATACCTATGGCAATCTATCTATTCCCAATCCGTTTTGGTTTGGAATGGATAGCAATGTTTTACGCCATAGTATTAAGAGACTGGAACCATGTAGTGGGTATACTCAAAGCTTTGGGATGGCTGTTGGCACATCCAAATGTTATTCTGAAGAAGAGAAAAAAAGTAAAAGCCCTTAGAAAAATATCTGATAGGGAACTAAGCCAACGATTCTATCAAGGTAGTGTTGTCCTTGCTTATTACCTGTTAAAACGCAAAACTTACGGGGAAATTTGGTCCAACCCGCGTGTATAGATTTCTTCATTATCCGGATCATAGTGGAGTAAATGCTCCAGATATTTTTTTTGATTTAATGTGACAAACATACCGGTAGCGGTTGATGCGTGAGCACGCAAAAACAATAATAAGTTTTGATCGCGTGGGTCACGATTGTAAGATTCTTTCAATCCTTTAATAAAAGTATCGAATTGCTCCAGAGCCTCAACCGGTTTTCCCTCCAAAAATAAATCACGACCGTAATAAAAAGCAAATTTTGCACGGCGAAACCCAAAATTTGAACTCAGCTCGTTTATCAGATCGACTCGTTTATCCCATCCTTTAGTCAAATCAGAATTTGCTCCACGCAACCCAATGGATCTGGCCTGTTCGTAAGCAGTAGTTCCGCCTAGTGGTTCGTACGTGTCTATTTCACCAGCCAGCATGATAAATGCATAATAGGAAAGAAAACTTGATAACGGGTCGAAAATAACAGGATCATAATACAACCCCGATCCCTCCTGGTAATAAAACTGAACCGATTTATCAAAATAGCGCTGCTCACTTCCAACTGAAAAGAGCGCCTGGCACTGATAAATAAGTACAGATCCTTTCGAGCTCGTACTCTCAAAGATGAGTTGAATTTGAGGACTTAGTTGTAAATCGTTGTAATTCTCATCCCAGGTGGTTTGTGATAAGAACCTGTCAATATCAGATTTAAGAGAAAATAAAACCTGTCTGTCGCTATCGCGTAACATGCGGTCATCAATCAGAATACTAGTGGATTTGAATTGTGCCCATAATGAGCCAATACCCAGTGCGAGGAACAGGACGACTTTGAGGGAAGATTTTCGCATCGTTAGAAAATAGAAGCCTTTTTTATACTTTCGCAAGCAGAATCATCAATTGATGGAATTTATTGTAAGGGAATGTGTTCCCTGAATTGATGATCGGTCCATACAAAAATAAATGAATAAAACTTGGGGTTATTCATTGCATGGTGATGCTAGTAATTTTACGTATGGCAAATGTGAAAGATTTATTTGTTCCCTTTCCGGAAGTGAGCAGGATTCTCCATCTGGCTGGCGCATTGGGTGAAGAACAACAGGTGGAGGTTTACGTAGTAGGTGGGGTTGTTCGTGATATTATCATGGGAATCACTTTGCATGAAATTGATCTCATGGTGGTAGGTGATGGGATTGCATTTGCCGAACTGCTTGCGAAACGCATGGGAATTAAAAAGATTGTGCCGTTTAAAAATTTTGGAACTGCACAAATTCCAAACAAATCGTTACCCACGGAAGTTTCTTCAGCAAGGAGCGAAGCTTATGACCAAGCGTCTCGTAAACCAAAAGAAGTACAACACACAGATCTGGACGGCGATCTGGTTCGCAGGGATTTTACAATTAATGCAATGGCAGTGGACATAAGACCAGGTTCATTTGGTGAATTGCATGATCCTTTTCAGGGTATTCAGGATATCAGAAATAAGCGATTAATTACACCTTTGGACCCGGATACCACATTTTCCGATGATCCGCTACGCATGCTGCGGGCTGCCTATTTTGCATCAAAACTTCAATTTGATCTGGATCCCGATTGTCTGAAATCCATCAAAAGACAAGCTCACCGGATACACATAGTATCGTGGGAGAGAATTACAGCAGAAATAACAAAAATTCTTTCTGCTCCAGTTCCATCCATTGGACTGTTGATTTTGCAGGAGTCGGGACTAATGAAGTATGTTTTCCCGGAAATTGATTCCATGACCGGCATGGAACAAACCCCTGAGTGGCATCACAAAGACGTTTTTTATCACACGCTACAGGTTGTAGATAATGCGGCAAAATTGTCAGACAAAATGGAATTGCGATTTGCGGCATTGGTTCATGATATCGCTAAGCCAGTGACAAGACGCATTGACAAGAAAAAAGGGTATACGTTCCATGGTCATGATGCGGTAGGGGAAAAAATGATATCAAAGGTTGCGGAACGAATGAAATTATCAAACAACCTGAAAGAATATTTACAGAAGATGACGCTATTGCATTTACGTCCCATTGCATTAGCAAAAAAGGATATTTCAGACTCTGCTGTCCGTCGTCTGATGATTGTGGCCGGAGACGATATTGACGACTTGATGACTTTGTGTAGAGCAGACATCACCAGTAAAAATCCTGAAAAAGTAAAAAAATATATCGGAAATTTTGAACGCGTTGAAATTCTTATGCAGGATGTATCTGAGCGTGATAAAATGCGTGCATTTCAGTCACCAGTACGAGGCGATATTATCATGCGAGAATGCGGATTGTCCGAGGGTAAAATTGTTGGTAAAATAAAATCCGCCATAGAAGACGCAATACTGGAAGGTGAAATAGAAAATACCTATGACGCAGCGTTTGCTTACATGCTGAAAATCAAGGACAATTATTTGTAATATTTTCGCTCTAAAGACTCAAGGACATTGTTTTTTATTTTTGACATCCTTTTCCAGATAATTTGATCTTATTTTTCGTTGTTATTGAAGAAGAGAAATATTCCCGATAAACTCCAAACAATTAATCAGAAAGAAAACAAGATCATCCTTCAATTGACGTTTTCTATATCATCATTCTATAGATGAAACAGGAGCTGTAAATGGCATTATTAGCATCAATTATTAATGTGTTTTTGTCACCAACAGATGCATTTCAGGGATTGCAAGACCGCGATACGGCACGTACCCGTACCACTTTGCTATTGATACTTGCCGGCTTAGGTCTTGTAAATCTGGTTGCACTTAAAGATTTGTATATGAACGTTCAGTACGATCAAACAGTGCAACGCATTGAAAATTCAGATAGGATTTCTGATGAACAAAAGCAGGAAATGCTGGAAAATATTGATGAACGATTTTCCAATCCTAGCACCGGCCAATTAGCCATCATGTGGATCACCAATGCGGTTGGATTTCCCTTGAGAGTAATCTTCATGGCATTCATTGTGCTGGTAATTGGAAACTTTGTATTTGGTGGCAACTTGAAATACGGTGATCTGATTACCATGACTGCGTTGACCTATATGATATCTCTTCTGGAGTTGGCCGTGAAGATTCCACTAATGAACTATAAATGGAGTATTGAAGTATACACAGGATTAGGGCTTTTGGGATTAGGGGAGCCAGGATCATTTATTCGTTACTTTACAAATTCACTGGATATATTTGCACTTTGGCGTGTTATCGTACTTGGAATAGGTGCTGCCATTTTGTATAAGAAAAAATCTACCGTGTTCATTTCCGCATTTGCGATTTATTTCTTCCTTCAAATCACAGTTGTATCATCGTTAGGAGCCATATTTAGCCCATGAAGAACTATTTTAAACTGATTGTATTAATATTCTCAGGATTTTTATTCGGACAGTCCTATTCACTGGAAAAATGCGTACAGACAGCCTTGGAGAACAAAGTTACCATGGAATCGGCTCGACTAGAAGTCACCTCTGCGGAGGCAACAAAAAGGGCTGCCCTTAGTGGAGTTTTACCGTCTTTGACTTTTTCAGGCTCAACATCAGACGCAACCAGCGTTATCTCCGGGGTAAGTTCTCATTCTGGATCATGGGATAGCGGTTTTTCTCTGAGCCAGACCCTCTACGATGGCGGCAACTCTTGGAGAACGCTTACACTTGGCAAAAATACAATTTTTATTGCACGGGAATCGGAAAGACAAGCCATGAATACAGTGATACTAGCCGTTCACCGAGCCTATTTTCAATTGCTAAAGGATCAACACTTATTAGAATCGAGACAGGAAGATTTGGACTTGGCTGGACAACAGATGGAATTGGTTCAACACCAGTTCGAACTTGGGGCGGTTAAGAAAACCGATGTACTAAAAGCTCAGGTACGCTTGGGTCAGGCTCAAACGAGTGTGATTACACAAAAATCAGCTGTCGACAATTCCACACGCGAATTGGCCAATGCAATGGGGATTCTGTCCGCGGGTACACCCTTTGTGATTAATGATGTGGACCCATCTTTGCCCGAAACACCAGATCTGGATTCTTCATTAAAACTGATGGATGAAAATAACCCATCGCTGCTAATTCAAAATTTTACAGTTAAAAACCAGGAATTATCGTACAAAAATTCAAAAGGGTCACGTTTACCAGCACTAACTCTATCCGGTTCCTATGGTACTATTGCTGACAAAGCGTCGGACTTGATTGGCAATTATTCTGATACGTATACCATGTCTGGACAGTTAAGTTTATCTTATCCACTTTTTACTGGATTTCAATCCAGCGTTCGTACACAACAAGCAAAGATCAACTGGCAGACAGCAAAAAACACCCGCACAAATGTCCGTGATGATTTGGTCGTTCAATGCCGATATTTACTTGACGGTTTACGGAATTACAAAGAAATCATTCCGGTACTGGAGGAAGTATTGCTGGCAGCGGAGGAAGATTTAAAACTGGCACAAGAACGGTATGCCTTGGGAGCCAATACCATCTTAGAAGTACTGGATGCCCAGCTATCTGTTACGCAAGCCAGGACGGATTTGATTAACACAACCTATGATGCCTTGACACAGGATGCCACTCTGAAAGCGACACTTGGCATTCTGGATACAGAATTCAAATAATTGGGGGATATTTTGACAAAGAAAAAATCATCTAAGAAAAAATGGATTATTGGAATAGTGATCCTCCTTGTATTAGCGATTGTCATTATTGCAGTTGTGAAAAAGTCGGAAACACATGCATTAAAAGTGGAATCGGAAGAGGTGAAAAGAGGAACGGTTGTTCATAAGGTGAATGCCAGTGGAGAAATCCAACCAGAAACCGAAATTAAGATTTCAGCAACCATCTCGGCCTGGATTACGGAAATTACGGTTGAGGAAGGCGATTTGGTGGAGCAGGGGCAACATTTGATATCCCTGGACGAAAAACAAATAAAAGCGAGCGTGGAACAAGCCAGATCCTCCGTGAAATCTGCACGCGCCAGCATGCGTCAGGTTGAAGCACAGAAGGAACGCATTGAATCACTTTATAAGCAAAAACTTGTATCCGCACAAGAATTGGAATCAATCGTTGCTGAATATGAATTGGCGGAAAGTCGATTGGAACAGGCACGTGCGGCGTTAGAATCAAGAGAAGACGAATTAGCGAAAACCCGTATTTTGGCCCCGCATTCAGGAACCGTGACCAAAGTCAACAAGGAAGTGGGCGAAATGGCATTGGGGTCTGTGTTTCAGGCTGATGTACTTATGACTGTCGCTGATTTAAATCGAATGGAAGTGGTTGTTGAGGTCAATGAAAATGACGTTGTATCTGTCGTGGTAGGTGATACCACTGAAATTGAAATTGATGCCTTCCAGGACACCATATTTTTCGGTGTTGTGAGTGAAATTGCCCATGTGGCCCAAACATCCGGCTTTGGAACCCAGGAGCAGGTAACCAATTTTGAGGTGAAAATCAGAATGCTCGAGGTCCCTGATGGAATCCGAACCGGTATGAGTGCGACTGCCAATATCATCACCGATGTTCGCAAGGATATAATTACCATTCCCATTCAGTCTTTAACGGTCCGGAAGGAAGGCGAAGAGAAGATGACCCTGGACACGGGCAAAGGGAGAAAAAAACGAAGCACGGAATCCTCAGAAATGTCAGGGGATAACAAACCAAAGAAAACAGAAATGCAGGAAGTAGTGTTCGTGGTTTCAGATACGGCATATGGTGGTAATCCTCGAAGGGGGAATAAAGAAATGCAATATGCTCTGATTCGTCCGGTTAAAATTGGGATTTCCAGCGATACCCATTATGAAGTCATTAGTGGATTGGATGAAGGAGAACTCATTGTCACTGGTGGTTACCGTGCAATTAGCAGGGATTTAAATCAGAATTCAGAAATCGAAACAAAACGACCTGGAGATAACTCAAACTCTAAATCTGAATCCCATGAATAACACGCTGATTTCTCTAAGTGGCATAACCCGCATGTACGATGTGGGGGCAGAAAAAGTATTCGCTTTGGCGGGTGTTGATCTGGATATTCATCGCAATGAATATTTATCAATTATGGGTCCTTCAGGATCTGGGAAGTCGACATTGATGAATATCATAGGCTGTTTGGATTCACCATCCGAAGGACTTTATAGCTTTGAAGGGGATCCGGTTCATTCCATGGATGATAATCAACTGGCGGAAATTCGAAATCAAAAAATTGGTTTTGTGTTCCAAACCTTCAATTTGCTACCAAAACTCACCGCATTAAAAAATGTGGAGCTCCCATTAATCTACGCCAATATTCCCCGTGAAGAACGATTGGATCAATCCCGTTTAGCGTTGGACAAAGTTGGTTTAGGTGATCGCATGAAGCACAAACCAAATGAATTATCCGGAGGGCAACGTCAACGTGTTGCCATTGCGAGGGCACTGGTGACAAATCCTTCGATCATTCTTGCCGATGAACCAACAGGAAATCTCGATTCCAAAAGTGGGGAAGAAATCATGAAATTATTTGATGAACTCCATGCCGGCGGAAATACAATTATACTTGTGACTCACGAGAAATATATTGCCGATCATGCGGATCGAACCATCACTATCCTGGATGGAAAAATCAGTTCTGATACCACCACATCGAAACAAAAGAAATCGGCATAAATGTTTGGACTGGTCAAAGAAAATATATTTATAGCCCTGGGAGCAATTTTTTCAAATAAAACGCGAGCCCTGCTGACGACTCTTGGTATTGTGATTGGGATTCTGTCTGTTACATTGATGGGAACGCTAATTTCTGGTCTTGATCAATCCTTTGAAAAAAGTATGTCATTCCTGGGTCGTGATGTGTTGTTTATATCAAAACATGCCTGGTTTAGCAACGATAATTGGTGGGATGTACGAAACCGACCCGACATTCGTTTGGATTATATGGATAAAATAATGCAGCAATCCAGTTATGCAAAAGCGATTGCACCAACAATGCAACGAAGGGTGGACGTCAGTTACAATGAAGAGAGCATTACCGGGATGGCATTGGTCGGAACCACTCCACAATATTTACAAACATCAACAACCAATATAAGTACTGGCCGATTCATCACCGAAGGAGAAGATCGTTCCGGATCGCGTGTTGTGGTCATAGGAAACGATATAGCCGAAAATCTATTCAAAAATATCAATCCAATTGATGAATATGTAAAAATGGGTCCCTACAAATTTCGCGTGATCGGTGTGGTGGAAAAACAGGGAAAATTTCTTGGTTTATTCAGCATGGACAATCAGGCCATTATTCCTTCCGGTACCTTTTCCCGATTGTTCTCCCGACGCGGTTGGGTCCAATTGAATGTAAAAGTGGATGAAGCCAATATCGAAGCAGCGAAAGATGAACTCACTGGAATCATGCGGAGGATCCGTGGAATCAGACCCGGTGATAAAGATGATTTCGCAATTAACCAGCAGGCCGCGTTTCAGGATCAATACAATGCGATTAAATTTGCCATTGGAGGAACGGGCTTATTCATCACCGTTCTATCGCTGGTGGTTGGTGGAATTGGGATCATGAATATTATGTTTGTATCGGTAAAGGAGCGTACGCGGGAAATTGGTGTTCGGAAGGCGATTGGTGCCACCCGCAACATGATACTGGGACAATTCCTTATTGAAGCGGTATTTATCTGTTTGATTGGAGGACTGGTAGGACTGTCGCTTGCTTGGGGAGGGAGTCTATTAATCAATACCTTTGTTTTTCCATCCGCAATGCCGCTTTGGCTCGCAGGCATTTCCATCTCACTCGCTGTCCTTGTGGGGGTCATTTCTGGTATAGCCCCCTCATTTAAGGCAGCTCGTTTGGATCCCATAGAAGCATTGCGCTATGAGTAAAAGAAAGAAAAGTCATCTTAAAAATACGCTGAAAGAGAGTCTAAGAATGGCCTTGCAGGCCATCCGGGATAACAAACTTCGCAGCATTCTTACTTTACTGGGTATTACCATTGGTGTTTTTTCTGTTATTGGAGTTATGACAGCGATTCAAACGTTAGAATCTTCAATTAATAGCGGATTAAATGTCTTTGGCTCCAATACATTTAACGTCCAAAAATACCCGGCCATTCAAATCGGCGGGCATACCCGCAATAAATACCGCAATCGTAAAAATATTACTTTTGCACAATTTGAAGAATTAAACCGAAGGGCAAAGCTACCTTTGTTGGTAAGTGTATCCGATGGTACCGGTGGTCGATCACTTAAATACAAAGATAAAATTGGAAAATCCAATCTATATATTCTAGGTGGAGATGCCTGGACACTTCGCTTGTACAACACATTCTTGGGCGATGGTCGGAATATCACCAATCAGGATGTAGATTTTTCCCACCGTGTCGCCGTTCTGGGCATGGATGTGGTGGATCAACTTTTTCCATTCGAAGATCCTCTACACAAATCATTCACTATTGATGGAATCAGTTATACTGTTGTGGGTGTTGCTGAAAGACAAGGTGAAATGTTTGGAGAAAGCAGAGATAATTTTTTACTCATACCCATTAGCACCTATTTAGGTCGATACGGAAGCCGTTGGACATCATTGGACATTGCCGTAGAAGCACCATCAGCTGAACTATACGATGATACCAGAGAAGAAGTTATCGGTTTGCTGCGGGTGATCCGCAAAGTGCCACCCGGGGAGGAAAACGACTTCGAAGTGGTTTCAAATGAAGAATTAATTGATACGTTTGGTTCGTTTACCAAAGGTGTAAAACTATTTGCTGTTGCTATCAGTACCATTGCTCTCCTGGTGGCAGGGATCGGTATTATGAATATCATGCTGGTTTCGGTGACAGAACGAATCAAAGAGATTGGCATTCGAAAAGCCATCGGTGCAAAAAGAAGTGATATATTACTCCAGTTTTTGGCAGAAGCAGTATTTTTAAGCGAAATTGGCGGTGTTGCCGGAGTTATTCTTGGTATCCTGGGCGGTAATTTCGTCTCGATGATTTTTAATATCCCGGCTGTGATACCCATGGATTGGGCACTTATTGGATTGATTGTCTGCTCACTAATAGGTATTGGATTTGGCAGCTATCCGGCCTGGCGCGCATCTAAATTAGATCCCATCGAATCGCTGCGATTCGAATAAGAAATCCACAGCTATTACAATACCTAACATGTTTTTATCCACAGATTCTCAGCGCTACTACAATTTAATGCCCAAAGTTGAATTGCACATTCACTTGGAGGAATCTATTCCGTTACCGGCACTATGGAAACTCATGAATAAATACGGTGGTGATCCTGAAATAAAAAATATGGATGATTTAAAAAAGAAGTTCGTTTACATCAATTTCCCCCACTTTATTGATACCTGGATTTGGAAGAACCAATATTTACGGGAATACGAAGATTTCACATTTATAGCGGAGAAAATCGCCAAGGATCTGGTCAAGCAAAATGTGGTTTATGCTGAAATGATCCATTCACCGTCTGACTTTCTCACTCATGGATTGAAAACACAGGACCTGGTACTAGCCATTCGAAAAGGATTTGACAGGGTTCCGGCGATAACAATCAATCTGGTTACAGATTTGATTAGAGATTTCGGCCCAAAGAATGGATTGCGAACGCTGGATAAAATAACAGAAGTAAAGGAAGCCGGGATTGTAGGAATTACGATTGGTGGTTCTGAGCAGAAATTTCCCCCTGAACCCTACAAACCGATATACAAGCAAGCACGAGCGGCTGGCTTTAGAACCAGTGCCCATGCTGGAGAAGCTGCTGGTCCGGAAAGTATTCGAGGAGCAATTCATTCACTTGAAGTAGACCGAATTGGTCATGGTACAGCTATTCGACATGAGAGTGGATTATTAAATGAAATTCGTTCAAAAGGAATCGCTATAGAGGTATGCGTATTATCTAATCTTCGAACGGGATCAATTCCGTCCGTTGGAGACCATCCGGTACGCCAGATAGCAGACTTTGGAATTCCCATCTCTATTAATACGGATGACCCTAAAATGTTTGGTAATTCATTGCTGGATGAGTACCAAGTATTGGAAAGTGAGTTTGGATTCACCGGAGAAGAAATTCTAAAGATTCAACACGATAGTGTATTCTCTTGCTGGGCGAATACAGAGATAAAACAAGCTATTCTGGATGAATTGAATAGATTTTCAGATTAATCGCACATTTAACCAACTCATGTATTGTTCCTTGACTCTTCAACGGACTAAATTATCCAAACCAGATTGATGCATGACTGTAAGTAAATCCCATTTTCATTGCCATCATGGTGGTCGTGACCATGATCATCAACTGGGATCAGTATCCACGCAACCCAAACCCCCTCGCTTGTTTTACGTATGAATATTGGTGTCATACCAGCCCGGTTAAATTCCCAAAGATTCCCCAGAAAAATTCTGGCGTTAATAAAAGATAAGCCATTGATTGCACACGTTGCCGAGCGCGTACTGCAATGTAAACAGCTGGACAAAGTAATCGTTGCAATTGATAGCGAAGAAGTGCGTGATAAACTTTCCATGTTCGATTTTGAAGTCGTAATGACTTCTCCCAATCATCCTTCCGGTACGGACCGGGTAGCAGAAGCAGTAACTGGTTTTGATCCGGATGTCATTGTAAATATTCAGGGAGATGAACCACTAATTGACCCCCAAATTATTGATGACCTGATTGATCTCTTTCAACGGAACAATGTAGAAATGGCCACTGCGGTGAGTACAAAAATTGCACCTGGTGATTATTTTAACGAAAATATAGTAAAGGCATTTTTGGATGACCACAAAAGAGCGGTTTCATTTCGACGAAACTTAGAGGATATGGAAATAGGCGGTTGTTATAAACATCTAGGGATTTATGCGTATACCAGGAGAATATTGAAACGATTTGTTCAGCTGCCACCCAGTAAACATGAAATTGAGCTGCGCCTGGAACAATGGCGAGCGCTGGATAATGGAATTCCTATCCATGCAATTATTACCGATTATCCCCATCACGGTGTCGATATTCCCGCAGATATTGATTACGTATTAACTCATTTAAGAAACCAATAATATGTCACCAAAACGATCCACAAAATATATTTTTGTTCTTGGTGGAGTGATTTCTGGTCTGGGAAAAGGAATTGCTGCTGCTTCTATCGGATACCTGCTGAAAAGCGCAGGTATTCGTGTTACGATTTTAAAACTCGACCCTTATTTGAATGTGGATCCAGGAACCATGAATCCATACCAGCATGGAGAAGTGTATGTTCTCGATGATGGATCTGAAACAGATTTAGACCTGGGACATTATGAGCGCTTTATCGATACGAATATGCGAAATGACAATAATGCCACGACAGGTCAAATTTACCATTCTGTTTTGGAGCGAGAACGGCGAGGAGACTATCTTGGAGATACCATTCAAGTGATCCCCCACATCACGGATGAAATAAAGGCCAGAATCAATGCAGTTAATACTCCCAAACAGTATGATGTGGTTATTTGTGAAGTGGGTGGTACGGTAGGTGATATTGAAAGCTTGCCTTTTTTGGAAGCCATTCGCCAATTGTCAGTTGAAGTTGGTTACCACAACCATCTCATTGTGCACGTCACACTGGTGCCGTTTATTAAAGCCAGTGAAGAGTTGAAAACCAAACCCACACAGCATTCTGTGATGAAGCTTAGAGAAATCGGTCTGGCGCCTGATATCATAATGTGTCGTACGGACCGACCATTGGATAAATCAGTCAGGGAAAAAATTGCTCTATTCTGTAATGTTGCACCAAATAACGTGGTAGAAGCCAAAGATGTACCAAGTATTTATGAAGTACCACTGGTACTTCATAAACAGAAGGTTGAACAAAGTATTCTAAGCCGGCTCCAGCTAAATAAAGTACCAGACGTTACAAGCTTAAAAGAATTCATCGATCATTTTAAAAAACCCTCCTACAACGTTACTATTGCCATGGCCGGGAAATATATTGAATTGCCGGATGCCTATAAAAGTGTGATGGAAGCATTCATACATGCTGGTGTTGAAAATGATGCAAGAGTAAACCTAAAATGGGTACAAACGGATGAAATTAAAAATGATCGGGATGCTGGAGAAATATACAAGGATGTGGACGGAATCCTTCTTTTGCCAGGTTTTGGTTCTCGTGGTTCGGAAGGAAAGGTGTTATCCAGCAAATATGCCCGGGAAAACGATGTGCCTTATTTTGGCATTTGTCTGGGATTGCAATGTGCTGTGATTGATTTCGCTCGCCATGTCTGTGGATTAAAGGAGGCAAATAGCACCGAGTTCAACAAGAATACTCGGTACCCGGTTATTGATTTGATGGAGTCACAGCGAGCAATCAAAGCCAAAGGTGGCACAATGCGACTGGGGGCATATGATTGCATTGTTGAGCCAGGAACCAAAGCGTATGCTGCTTATCGTAAACGCAGAATTTCTGAGCGTCACCGCCATCGTTGGGAAGTAAACAACCGTTACCGTTTAAAACTTGAAAAATATGGTATGCGTATCTCAGGAATTAACAACGATTTGAATTTAGTGGAAATCATTGAACTACCGGATCATCCCTGGTTTGTTGCCGGGCAATTTCATCCGGAACTAAAAAGCCGTGTATCAATGGCGCACCCGTTGTTCAGGGAGTTCGTGGCGGCAGCTGTAACATATAAAAAGACCAGACAATAACGGTTTACAGCATAAAGTTGAGCCACCGAGAGGATTTGAACCCCCGACCCGCTCATTACGAATGAGCTGCTCTACCAACTGAGCTACGGTGGCAATCGCTTTTTGGTCGAAAATGAGCCTGAAAAGCTGCGGAAAATACAACAGGTTAAAAGCTGAAAAAAGATCCACTCACACTATTCTATCTATGATATACAACTTTTCTCTTATGTTTATTTTTTCTTTTTGTTGAAATGGTAGGTGAAGTTTAGAACAGGGAATGGAGCACCCTCTAAAAGCATGTTTAAAGTAAATAATCCACCAACATCAACAGCAATTCGCCTCCCAAAATATCGAATAGATATGGATAATATCGCATCATTCAGATCCATATTCGGAAAAAACCAGTTTTCAGTAACAAGGGCAATTGAATTTGAAATACGATTATTCCCGGAAAGTACTAAAATTGGTCGATTCATAAAATCCCACTTTCCATTATCTTGTATAAAACCCCATCCCGTTGACGCAGACATATGACTGAATTGATTCCCATAAGTTGCTGTAACAAATGTAAATCCCATACCCATATTTGAATCGCTTTCATAGAAACTCGGTAATCGTATATACATAATTCCACCGGCACCGGCTATTTTACTTTTTTGCAGAAATGTAAATTTTGCGCTACCTACTAAAGGAGTTTCTTCAAGCGGTGTACCAGGGAACCAAAAGGCACCACCTTGTACAGAAAACACGTCACCAAAACCATAATTAATAGAAGGAAAAAAGACACAGAAATCCCGGCAATAGCCCATATTCTTATCAATGGGAAAGGCTGAAGGCGAAAAAAGATACATGCTTCTATTAGGGTCCGCGTGGAATATTTTGCCATTTTCCACTTTCCCACCAAATTGCTCTATTCTGACGATTGCAGTTTTTGGAATTTCTATCATGAGGCCTGCAGGAGTTTTGATCTTATAACCATCTTCTGTTTCAGATTGAATGCTCCCAATAATCTCACCACCATCTGACGTAGTAATAACGACCGTTAGCGTATCTGCATCCGGTGAATTATTCTCCTGTGCAAGTGAAAATTGAAATATTAATAAAATAACGATGAAAAATTTTAATCTCATGGTATTGTCCCCTGATTTGGTTGTGGAATGTAATATTTTGCCGTTCGATAGGCGCCATATATTTCACCACCATAAGCCACAGCAAAAATTGCAGTAAAAAGAGATGTTTTGATGGGTCGGTTTTGTAGGTACGCCTCATAGGCAATTTGTCCCAAAAGAAATGTCATCAGTCCTCCTATCAGTCCCTCGTACACGCGTCCGGAATACATACGGCCGGATCCCGGTAAAAGGGCAGACAATGCAGCTGCCAATAGCGGAGATTTTGATTGGTTCCCGGACGGATTTGGTTTCACTGGATCAACCAAATAGCCTGCACTGTCAATTACCATCCCTATCTCAGTGTGATAGTAATACGCCGCCGGGTTGCAACGAACAATCCGATCAGCAGCCATGAACGATCCAAATAGAATTCCATGCAGATGTATTGCTTCCGCCCCATAATTACTACAACTTGGGTAGTACTGACAATTTAAAAAATCTGTGTTGTAGGAAATTCGCTGCCATCCTGCGATGGGTAGAATCGAAAATTTTCTCAGTATAGACACATCAGGATTAGTTATCACAGAATCAACCGGGTACTTGGATTGTCCTATCAAAATAAAGCAAAGCGATTGCAAAAGGATAAATCCACGAAAATGTGTAAAAATATATTGCATCAATTTTAAATTTCTGTCATATTGAAAATACCGTAAATGAGGATTTTTTACCAATTACTTTTCCTAACTACCCTAATCTCACTGGGTTTGCCTGCAAATAGCGATACCCTTTACATTTTACATACCAACAACACAAACGGTGCTCTCGAAAATTGTTACTGTCCGGATCATCCCCTGGGGTCGCTGGAAAAACGAACACGATTCATTGACGACTTTCGTAAGCGTCACCGAAATGTTCTGCTATTCGATGCAGGCGATATGTGGAATGTGACATCACGGCTTCCACTAAAAGATAAACTTGTTTCAGAAGCTTACAGCTATATGCACTACGATGCCATTTTACCAGGCGATCAGGAATTCACTCGACCGGACGATTTTTTCCATGAAAATTTGGTATCCATGAAGGCTGACATTGTTTTATCAAATATTCACAATCCACAGATACCTGTAGCACAGATATACAAGATTATTCAATTGGGGCAACTATCTATCGGTGTACTGGGAGTAATTGGTCCTTCCGCATTCAAATACTATCCCGAAGAAGTCCGTGAAAAAATGAATATAAAATCGCCGGAAATAGCATTGGGTGAGATCATTCCTGGATTAAAAAATAGGTGCGAATTTATCATTGTCCTGAGCCATCAGGGATTGGATAATGACAGAAAACTGGCGATGAAAGGATTGGGTATTGATCTCATAGTAGGTGCACATAGCCAGTCACTGGTAGATACGACTACTCTAGTGAATGGTACACTAATAAGTCAAGCCGGAAAAGACGGATACTACATTGGGATAATAAAATTGGTAGTGGATTCAACCGGAAGTGTGTTAAAATCAGATACCTGGTTGGAACCGATGACACTGGACATGCCCGACGATGCTCGCGTAGTAAAATTAATTGAAAAACTCGAAACTGAAACCGGGATTATCAACAGAAGAAAAAAGGAATATTTAGAAAAGTGAATTTCGAACAATTTTTAGAACTGCTTAAATCCAATCCCATTTATATGGGTATTGCGGCTGTCTTTGCACTGGTAATACTATTTGGTTTTGTAAAGAAAATGTTCAAAATGGTATTGTTGCTGGCGGCCGTCTTAATCATTTACATTGGGTATTTAATGTTTACTGGCAAAGAAGTGAGTGTGAATGCGATTCAAAAAGATTTGCAGAAAGCGACGGGGAAAATTACCGAGAAAGTAGGTGAAGTCACTGAAAGTGCTGTTAACGAGACAGTCAAAAAAGCCCTGAATAAGTAGTTAGATTACGTTTCGTAGCCTTCCGGTAAGAATTTTTAGAAGGCTGTGCATTATATCAGGATGTTGCCGCATCAGTTCGCTGAAGCTTTCCTGTGATATCCTTAATAATATTCCTTCCTCTGAGACGGTAGCATCAGCTGATCGAGGTTCTTCGTCTAACAGTGCCATTTCACCTAAACAATCCCATTTTGTTAGCACAGCAATTTTTTTATCCCCTTTGTGTACATCCACTTTGCCATCCACGATTACATACATACCATCACCATCATCACCTTCATGGAACAGAAGTGTACCTTCCTTAACTGGAATTTCTTCCGCTATCTGGGCTATCGAAGAAATAACTTCAGCCGGAATACTTCTAAACAGCGGTACTGATTTTAAGAGAATTGTTTTTTCGAGTGTGGTATACATAGTGTTTGATTGGGGGAACTTACGAAGCTTATCAGGAAGAGTTCCAATCCAGTGAAATTCGGTTTTACCGGCGCGCTGAATAATTTCCCCATGAAATTGTGATAAAGTGATTTTATCCCATTGGACAGGATGTTTTGGGGTGCGTTCAGATTTAATTAGACAATCCAACGCAATGGCGGACACCCAGGGGGATCTACTGTATAAAAATTGTTCGAGATAGCTGTTGATATCACGTTTGATCGATTTAAATATTTTATGGCCAATTTGAACACGCTCGACCAACGATCGGTTTTCAATAAGTGGCGTGACAATTTCACGCTCTTCTCTGGTGAAAATCGTCTCAAGGAGTTCAAGTCCATAAGAGATCTGCTGTGGATCGTTTGATCGCAACGATTTCAAGCACTGGCTTACAGGTAAGTGAGGGTTATGCAATGCACCAAGCTTAATGAGAATGGGTTGAGCGGCATGTGTCTCACTTCGAATATAATCCAGTATTAATGTAGCCGTTTTATCATTTTTTAATAGTAAGGCACACTGATGCAGTGAGTAAATCCGCTTGGCTAGAAACTTTATGGAAGATTTCACATTTTTTTTACCCGATTTACTCAACGGTTGTTTTTTTGCAACGATGAGCATCGAATCAACCGCCTGCTCATACAGGCCAAGCGATTGGGGATCAAAAAACGTAAAAAGTAACTGATGGCTTGTCTCCATGGGAATTGTTTCCAGGGTGGAAATTATTCCTCTTTTCAAATCAACGCTGAGTGGTGGGTTTTCCATTAGCATATGAATAGATTCAAGAATCATTGGATTATTGTAATAAACCAGAGCATTCTTTGCAACCATCGCTGTTTTAGGTGATCCAAGATTTCCTATCAAAAATGGTAAGTATTCTTCATCAGGATTGTCTGTAATGGACTCTATTGCAGCTCGTCGAATTTGGGAATTATCATGCTGGAGAAAATCGACCATTTTTTCATTTGACAATATGGATGCATTGGAAAAAGCGTATTTTATACCAAGCATAATTTTTTGTGGATCGTTACTATTAATCGCCTTAAAGAGCAGCATGTTAGGCTTTTCTTGTGATCCTTCACTAATCAATAGCAGGGTTCCGGCGGCTGCCATCTGAATTTCTTCATTTTCGTGATCGATTAATTCCTGAAGTATGGGAATTGCCCCAGGTATTTTTCGTTTACCACACAACTCAATTGCGTCCAGAAAAGGCTCGCGTATTAAATCCAATATAAGTTGCTCTTCAAATAAGTCACCCGCGTAGGATAAAATATTTTTTCGTACATGGTTATCTGCCGATACCATGAGTGATTCCAGTGTTTTCTTCCAGGGATCCGGTGCAACCGATTGTATTAATTCAAGAACGAATAATTGTTCGAATACATCCCCTTCTTTAAGGCTTTTATCAATGGTTTCGACCATGGCATGATTCAAAGAATCAATGTGCAAATCTTCGAAATTTAATCGTCGTGCCTGCAATGCTTCGTTCAATGTCTGTATATAGCCCTTCCTTACATAGAAGGCAGATAATATCCACAGCAAGGATGCTCCTATGGCTACAAAAGTGAGAAGGGTAGCTGACGCAATTTTTATAATAAAGAATGTGAGGAAACCGGTAAATCCTTCCACCGATGTTCGAATTGTTCCATCAATGAGAGGCTTACCGAATTGTCTCTGCCACTTTTTTACCGGAAGCCAAAGCAGTTGAATCGTAGGTTGGTGTAGCGTCAGCTCAAATGTTTGTTCGGCAAATTTTCCCACCAACGCAGATAGTAGAATCGGATGGATTAATATCATGCTGAAACCGACCACCATGGAGAAGGGTAAGATAAGTAAGCCGGCCAGTATACCAAATTTGGAAAGGAGCCGGCCAGTAAGAAACAACTGAATACATAAGGATGCCAGTCCGGCAATTGCATAGAATTTTCCGAAAAACACAGCCAGGGCATCCGCATCTGTGATAGTAGAACCGGCCGTTGATTTAAATTGAAAATCAACTATCGTGGTGACAATTCCAATCATGATGGTCATTAGTGCAACAGATTTCAGATAAGGTGTAAAAAGGGACTCTTTGTCATTTGTGGCTTTAATTGGCCTGTCGGTTCTTGCACCGGAGCGATTCGGTAGTTTTCTGATAGAAAAGGAAAGTCCCATCGCAAGTAAGATAAAAAGAATTGTCAACTGAAGGATGGACCCAGATCCAAATTTGGCGATAAATGGTTTCAACCATAATCCTATAAACAGAAAAGAAATTGATCCACCGGCCGCAAGAATTCCATACAATCTTTTTGCCTGACGACTATCAAATAAATCGGCTGCAATAGTCCAGATTTGGAATGCCAATACAGTTGCAACTACTTCCATCCAGACATAGAGAATGGGTACCATCCAGCGAATAATTGTGAATTGTATGACAGCCAGTGATGTGGCAGAGATTGCTCCAGTGATAAGGAGGGTGTTGTAGGGGCCTTTCTTTTTAAGCAACCGTGAATAAAGTGGTACGAATATTCCAACCGCAATTGCACTTGCAACAAACATGAGAGGTAAATAGGATATATCAAATTGATTTAGAAAGAAGGTGTCTCTTGCTGTTTTACCGGATATTGTTGCAGATATGAGGGAGAAGGATAATGAAAATAGCAAAAGGACCGGCTTCCCCTCACCGGGCTTGATTTGAATCAGCTGCCGAAATGTTGTGTCCAGAACGAGACTCTGGGATTAAACTTGGAAATTTTCCAATGCGATTCCAAATGTGGCGATTAGCATAGCCAGAGAAATCGCAATCAGTAGAAGCAGGATGAGACTAATCACACAAATTGTAAAATAGAGTCTCAATTGATCTAATCCGCGCAAAAATATCTCGCCATTATTCTGCTGAACTCCCTGCCGGATTTGGGCCGTGGAAGACGTTAATCTTGTACCAAGAAAAATGAAAAATATGGTAAAAAGTAGGATGGGAAATAACATAAGTACGTTCCCTTTATAGGTAAAAAGGGAAACCAGATTAAGTATACCCCAGAGAATGGTAATAAATCCTAAAATATTCATCCAGCGGGTTAGGGTAAAAATCCGACTTGTATTTTCTGAATTCAGGGTTATTAAAAAAGATGAAATAGTGTCGGATTCGTCATGTGGTGTGATTTGATCGGTCATTAAAATTCCTTAATTAAAGTAGATCACTGGCAAGTTCTGCCAAAGGCGAACGCTCTCCTTTTTGCAACGTAATATGTGCAAACACTTCCTGACCAACCATTCTATGTATCAGATAGGATAGCCCATTGGACAAACTATCGAGATAAGGTTGATCAATTTGCTCAATATCACCTGTAAAAACTAATTTGGTTCCTTCACCGGCACGGGTGATAATGGTTTTTATTTCATGCGGTGTGAGGTTCTGGGCCTCGTCAACTATGAAATAGGCTTTTTGAAAACTGCGCCCACGAATATAAGCCAGGGGTGTAATAATGAGTTTTTCTGATTCCAACATTTCGTTGATTTTGATAAAACGATCATCGTTTTCATTAAATTGGTGCTTAATCACATTAAGATTGTCAAACAGGGGTTGCATATACGGATCAATTTTCGATTTGATATCTCCCGGTAAAAATCCAAGGTCGCGATTACTCAGCGGTACGATTGGGCGAGCAAGATAAATTTGCCGGTAGTCAGATCGACAATCCAGAGCACCGGCCAGCGCCAACAGGGTTTTTCCGGTTCCGGCTTTTCCTGACAGTGTTACCAGTGGTATACGAGGGTTGGTTAGGGCTTTCAGGCCGAAGGATTGCTCAGCGTTTCTGGGGGTAATACCATAAGCCCGGTTTTTGTCTATCCGGTAAAAATATTTATCAAATGGATCATAGGTCGCCAAAACAGATTTCTGGCCGTTTCTGAGGATAAAATTCTCATGTGGAACGGGATTTTCAATCATAGGGATTTTATCCGCTTCCAATTGATGAGGATCAGCATGTAGGGCATCAATAATCTCATCAGGGATAGCATCAAACAACCGAATACCATGGTAAATTTTTTCCATGCTTTCCACTTTGTCTGTGGTATAATCCTGGGCTTGAACCCCCACAGATTTGGCTTTCATCCTCAAGTTGGTATCTTTGGATACCAGTATAACATCTCCATCATCGTAAAGCTGGGATAAATGCAATGCACAGGATAAAATGCGGTGATCTGCTGAATCTTTCTGGAAAATATCCTTTATTTCAGGAGCCAATTCACCATAAACAACCACTCGAAGTGAGCCATGACCTTCTCCAAGTGGTACGCCATCGTCCGAAAGCATGTCGCCAGTAATTTTATCAATTTGACGTAAAAATTCGCGGGCATGAAAATTGATCATTTCGTTCCCACGCTTAAAGTTATCCAATTCTTCTAGAACCGTTATTGGTATGACGATATTATTTTCCTCAAATTGATTCAGACAGGACGAATCGTGCAATAGTACATTGGTATCAAGAACAAATAATTTTGGTTTATTTGGTGGTGTCAATCATAACTCCGAGTATGCTTAAGAGATAACATGGTGATAATCTTGGTGAATTTAATTGTAGTACGTGATCGTGACAAGGGTTAGACATTTTATTGTACCGATGCAGATCGAAGAATTATTGGTAATTTCTTTCCAAATTGATCACAGATAATTAAAGGTAGTATATGTTTAACAAAGATATATTTAGGGGGAAATCGATTATTATTACCGGTGGGGGTACCGGACTTGGAAAATCAATGGCCATCCGACTGTCAGAACTGGGGGCAAATGTTGCCATTACGAGCAGGAAAATGGATGTTTTGGAGAGAACAGCAGATGAAATCACATCAAAAACGGGGTATAAAGTTATACCCGTTGCCTGTGATATAAGAAAACCTGCCGAAGTTGAAGGCATGGTGAAAATAGTAGAAAAGGAATTCAAAACCATTTCCGGATTGATTAACAATGCTGCTGGCAATTTTATCTGTCCAACGGAAGATTTATCTCCCGCAGGATTCAAGGTCGTTGTTGATATCGTCCTAAACGGTACATTCAATGTGACCCAGACGGTTGGTAAACACATGCGGGAGAATAACGGCGGCTCAATCCTCAATATTGTGACCACCTACGCGTGGACCGGTAGCGGCTATGTTGTGCCATCCGCGGCGGCCAAAGCAGGTGTTTTGGCAATGACCCGATCACTTGCTGTGGAGTGGGCTAAATATGGTATTCGCTCAAACGCGATTGCTCCGGGGCCATTCCCTACGGAAGGGGCATGGAGCAGACTGGTTCCACCGGGACTAGGTATTGAACGTGCGATGAAAAATCGCGTACCACTAAAGCGATTTGGAGAACACCATGAATTGGCAAATCTGGTAGTTTATATTCTTAGCGATGAAGCTGGTTTTATCAATGGAGAAGTAGTCACTATAGATGGAGGTGAATGGTTAAAAGGCGCTGGTGAATTTAACAGTCTGGATAAGGTGCCGCGGGTCGCCTGGAAAGGGCTAAAAAAAATTAGACAAGGTAAGAAATGAATTACTTAGCACATTTGTTTCTTGCCAAACAAAACCGGAATCTCATGACCGGGAGTTATTTGGGCGACTTCGTCAAAGGTGAATTAAATGGAGAATATTCACCTGAGATAACAAGAGGAATTCGTTTACACCGACGAATTGATTCCCTTACGGATAGCCATCCAATTCATAAGATGCATCGGTCCTTATTTAGTGATGAAAGAAGACGTTATAGTGGTGTAATCCTGGATATTGCCTACGATCATTTTCTATCAATTAATTGGTCACTTTTTACCCATGAGTCGAAAGCGGATTTCATACAGAATTGTTACAAAATCTTATCGGAACAACGTCAGACATTTCCCTTTCGCGCACAGCAATTCTTGCGATATATGTTGATTGAAGATGTATTAAATCAATATCATGATATGAAGGGAATAGAGCTGACATTAAACCGATTGGCACATCGGGGCCGCACACACCCTAAACTTATTAACTCACATGAAGAAATAGCGCGCAATTACAGTGTTATAAATGCAGGATTTATTACATTGTTTTCAGATATTCAAAAATGGATATCTACCTAGACACCCCTTTTCAAATATGTAACGATCCGTTTAGATGTTGAACATATAATTGAACTTGATCAATAGAATGTCGTTGCTGTTCAACCCCATTAAATCGTTGAAATCTTTATTCAAGTTGTAGGAGCCGTCAGAGATATAATCTGATTGACCGCGTGCCCAGACAAAGTAAAAAATAGAACCAGGTTTGTATTCCCAGCGTAATACCAGATTAGAATTAAATGCTTTGTAATTAAAATCCTGATTATCGATGTAATAGTTTACTGTTCCATCACTATCGCTATCAATTTGCCACACTTCATCATCTTCGTTGTATACCATTTGATCATCATCAAAATGTACTACTCGTTTATCAAAATCGTCAGCATGAAAATCAACAACGATTTTAAACGAATGATAGCGACCGGCAGTTATGAAAGGTGATCCATAGAACTGGAGTGTTAAATTTGGTGCAATTGTGTAATCAATCTGCAAGGTTGATGACACTGTGTTTCTATCAAAAGTTGCTAAAATATAGTCTTCTTCGCCAGTCTGTTCATTGGTTGTTGGTTGATAATCATACCATGAAACCCAGGTGTCGTGCATTTTATTGTACTCTGTGGATAGTACTAAAGATAAGTATTCCGTTGCTCGCCACTGCACATCACCCCATAGTCCGTTCCAATAAGTGTTTGATGTATTGCCGCCTTTCCAACCGTTTACCGCCACGTTTACTTTTTTCCGGTTATCACTCCCTACAAACCACCGGAGATTGTACATCTTATCGTTTTTAACTGTTGGCCCCCCCCACAGAACCGTTCGATGATAGGTGGGCAATTCCATATTAATGCCGCCGTTCAGACGAATATAATTTGATGTTGTCACGTTTCCATTAATATTTCCTCCCAGCGATAGAGGCTCACCGCCAAATGATTCTCCCTGCCAAAGGTTATAGTTCACCTGGTAATTACGTATATATTTTCCTGGATCATTTTCCCGCATTGCTAACCAGATAAATCTGATTTTGCTGTCAACGTCCCGGTGGAAACCTAGATCATTTGCCTCAAAGCCTGGTGAATATGTCCATTCTCCGATAGCCCCACGAAAATCACCTTTAATTCGCATGATGCTAATCATATGTGAGTATCCTTCAAGGCTGGTTGCCGAAGGGTCATAATTAAGATGATCAGCGTCTGGTCTTTGGAAGTAATGGTTTGACGCTAATTGGGTGTTTTGAATCGCCGAAGTATCGCCATCTACATGTGTACCTGAAACCACTCCAACTACCATATACTCATCGTCTTTAAATATATGACTGAAATCAAATCCACCTGAGTAGGCATTCGTATGAAGCCAGTTTAACTGTGGATCATGATCACTTAATTTTCGGTTGGTACTGGTTGCCATACCACCAATTGTGGTTTTCCCATCGTTGAAATCTTTTTGTAGCCGTGTGACTGTATAATTGGTAAGTGGTTCAACTGTATACTTATCTTTAGTACCATCCACATATTTTACGGTTGCCTGCTCTTTTGCCGTGATGGCTTCTAATACACCTATAGAAACACCACTCGATGTTTTACCACTCAGCTTTGCAGCTCCAAGGATTCTGGTTGCGGATGGATTTGTTGCGTAGTAGAGTGAATCCTCTGTGCCAGCCCATTCATGAGGTGACCGCCCAATACGTCTTGTATAAAATAGCGTATTCATACTCTGGTCACCATCACCGAAACCAAGATTGAAATTGAATATATTCCCACCTTCAATAAAGAAAGGACGACGTTCACTGAAGTAAGACTCAAATCCGCTGATATTTAATTCTGCCGGATCTGCCTCTACCTGACCAAAGTCTGGATTTAAGCTCATATCCAATGTGAGATTATTGGTGACACCAAATTTGATATCTGCACCTACCGTTGAAAGAATATCAAAATTATCAGCATGGGTGGGATTGATATATTCATCGTACCGGTCATAGGATGTGGTATAATAGGGTGAAACCTGGAGACGGTCTTGTTTTGGAATACCTTCTAATCCAGTTAAATCACCATAGTGACGTACCCAACCGGACTCATCTTTTGACCAGTATGTCCAATAATCATCTTCATTGTTTTTGGCAATATATCGGTTTACCTGTAATCCCCATGTTTGGTCGTTTCCTTCGTCAAATCGTAATTCCCGTAGAGGAATCTTAAACTCGGCTGACCAGCCATCATGATTAATAGAAGATTTTCCTTCCCAAATTGCGTCCCAATTGTCATCCCAGTTTTCATCATCAAATCGACGGAGATCCCTTTTAACTCCCGATGGATTCAATCCGAATTCAAAGGCGGTACGGTTATCATTGTAACTGTCAATGGATACGTAAAGCCAATCACTGGGAGATTCATGATCACGACGGCTCAAAATTTTCCTAATACCGGCAATGTCATTGGTAAAAGCCATGACTCCTATATAGAGGAAATGATCGTCATACGCTATAGAAAATGCCGTTTTTTCCGACGCCGGTTCGCCTTCCACAGGATCCCGCTGAAAAAAATCTGAATTGGTTAAAGATGTAGCCCAGAAGGATTCATCTAATACACCATCAATGGTGATTTGTTCATCAATTATTCTTACAGCCCTGGTCTCGCGCATTTCAGTAACCGCAGCAAGCAACCAGCAGATTGCTAACAAATAGAGAATAATAATTTTCTTCATAGTAGACCTGCTTTTATAGATAGGGGAAAAAGGGTTCGACTGTGTTTTAGGCAGTTGGTTGTCAAGTCTGCGATGGAAATTTGGTACGACTAAAACATACTACATAGCAGACCATCTAAGAACATGAGTGCATGGAATATCTTTTTTATATTGAAATAGCTAGGCGCAATCCTAACCCATATTAAACCCCAAACCAATAGGATACTTTGAGTGCAAATAAATCATTTGGCGAAATAGAAAATAACGAATTGAATCCATTCTTGATACTTGTATTACCTTCGGTAACATATTCATCCGCATTGTGTGTCCAAACCATATATATGGTAGATCCAGGGCGGAATTCCCAGCGCAAAACAGCATTGGTAATAAAGGATGCATACCTGTATTTCACGTCCAAATCAGGCTTAGTTCCTTCTCCCAAATAGTATAATTCAGAATCATCATCCCATAATACCGTCTGACCTATATCTGAATAGTGGAAAAATTCATAGCTTCTCGACTTCGCGAATTCCTTATAATCAGAATAGGTTCCATTCGTCACATAAGGTTGAATGTACGTTTGCAATGATAATTTTGGGTTGAAGGTATAGTCCAGACGAATATCTGCAGTAAAATTGGTATTCTCTAATTGAGCAACGACATAATGTTTCCCATATTCACTTGCCATGGGTGTAAGTGAGTCACCATCAAATTCTCCTACATATTGGGTCTCAGATCGATTGGAATAAATACTTGGTTCAATGTATAATTTAAAATTTGGTCCAAGTTTAAAATTTATCCACGTATATGCACCACCGCCCGATTCGTTGTAACGATTGGCATTTCTGTCAAACCCAAACCCATAGGTTATAGATTTTCTAAAATCTGAACCAACACTGATACTTTGGAAATGTCCGTCTGGTGAAATTACCATCGGACCACCCCTAAGATGGGTGTCACTCAGGGTCTCAGGTCCCCAACCGATCATGAAATCCAGATGCCAGTAGTTCAGTAGTTGAGCTCCGCCAAATAAAAAATTCATCGCATTAATTTTTTCTCCATCATAGTTGTGATTGGTAGACTGTGCGATTTGGAGTGATGACCTGCGCAAATATTTTCCCGGCTCTCGCCAGGTGTATCCTACCATCAAATGCTCGTTAATACGGTCAGTATTCCAAGTGAGACCTAATTGTTGTGAATCAAACGTGGGGGTGATAAATCCCACAGAAGCATTAATCAGCCAATTCCCCTTTTCTTTATTTAACATAAATCTTCCGGCTGTACCTGTCATGGACGTGGCGGCTGAATCGACGTCTAGATGACTTGCATCTGGTCTTTGAAAATAGTGTTGCGGTTTGTATTGGAGATCAGTCATAAATGTCTTTGACCCTTTTATATTACTTTGACCAACCCATCCTCCAAGTGCCCATTTTCGATCTTTTCCAAAAAATGTCCAACCATCGATTCCCCAAGTTGTTGCGCTGTTAGGCAAGATTTCCTTTAGATCGCGCAATTTAAAGTTGCGATCAACACGTGTGATTAAGATGCCTAGTCCGTGTTTACCATCGCTAAACTCCTTTAATTCACGGAAAACGTTAAAGTAAGATACAGGTTCAATCTCTTCTTCGAATATTTTCCCCTCCTCATTTATTTCAGCATATTCACGGCGCGTCACTGCGGTGAAAAACCCGATGGAATTATTTCCTGTGATTTTTCCACTAAGTTTGGCAGCTCCAAGGATGGCCGTACTGGATGGAATTTTAACAGAATCGCTGCTGGATGATATCCCTCCATGTGGACTATGACCAATACGCCGACTATAAACAAAATCAGGCTCAGAAAAATTAAAACCATAGCGATTGGAGGGCCCACCATTCCCGAACGAAAATATGGATGACCCTTCCACAAAAAAGGGTCTTTTTTCATTATAAATTGTTTCAAAAGCGCCAAGGTTTAACGAGGCCGGATCAGATTCAACCTGTCCAAAATCCGGATTAATTGTCGCATCAATAGTGAGGTTATTGCCAATACCAATTTTAATATCACCACCGAGTCTTCCATACAGGTCGCTTCCCATGTAAAAGGAATTGTGTTTTTCATTTGGCAAAATACTGTACCCTGAAGTGACATAGGGGAAATATTCTAATCGATGGGGAGGGGAGATGTTTTCAATCCCCAGTAAATTTGCAAATTTCGATACCAGTACAGACTCGTCTCGACGGTAAAAGGTAATAAAAGATTGTTCATCATGCCGCTGAATTTTGCGTCCAAGACCTATCCCCCAGGTATAAGCATCCTGTGACACAAAACGAAGTTGAGAAAAGGGAATTCGCATTTCTACTGTCCAACCATCCTTCACCACCTGAGCTGCCGATTCCCAAATTCCATCCCAGCTATCATCGGTCCAACTATCATTGGAAAAAGTGCCGTCACCTATTGCACCAACCGGATTAATAACGAAATAATAGCCGGAACGCTTATCATGGTAACTATCTATTCCAACCTGAAATTCATCGGAGTTTCCAAAATCATCACGTCTGCCCATGAACCCCACAATAGAATCCGGTTGTGAATCATAGCAATAGGCACCTATATAAAGCGCGTTATCATCATAGGCAATCCAGGCTTCTGTTTTTTCCGATGCCAATAGACCGTTGTCTGGTTGCAGTTGAATGAAGGTTCCAATTGAAGGGAATGAATACAATTCCTCATCCAATACTCCGTCAATATGCATGCCGAATTCAATACGCTGAGCGTTTACAGTTCGAGTTTCATAGTCTTCCGGTTTAAAATCGTCTGTATTCCTGGCTAATATACCAATCGGTATTCCCAAGATTAATAGCATAAGACTACGGTACTTCATAGTTTCTCCCGTCTGATTACCCGCCGAAGAAGGTGTGAAATATTGTTGTAATGAATTCACCAAATATCACATACAGAATTGTTGTAAATATAAATGCAATACCTAAAAGGAGGAATGGTCTGATACGGTATTCAATAACATTACGATTCTGACCTCGGATTTTTCGGTAAAGTTGTCAAAAACCTGAAAGCGTTAAAAAGGAAAAATAGCACACCAGACAGAATAATACAAAAAGAACGAGATGATCCGTTTCAGTTAACGTGTATAACCACTTACTTACTCTCAACTAATTATTCCATTTTTTGTAATCATTTTTAAAAGGATGATTTATTCACTTTTTGTGATACGAGTGTGTCTCCAAATAGATGAAATACTTCTATTCGGTATTTAGGTATTTAAAATATATGGATAGCATTATATTTTACTTTGAGAACCCAGGCATGGTAAGTGAAGATTTACTTGTTCTAAAATTAAAGGAATTGATTCTACTCTTAAATGAAACAAAAAATGCCCCATTGGTAAAACAAATCCGGCCTGTTTTCACCCACCACCTACTCTTTTAAGCAAATCATTGAAACCCAACTATGTAATAACCTAACCTCTGAAGATCTTGCCAGGTTTACAAACCAGTAGCATTCTTCATTTAAGAGGGAATTCAAAAAAATATACAATGATTCACCAGCGCATTATATTAAAAGCAAACGACTGGATATAGCGGCTGAACTATTACTGATTTCTGGTCAACGGATCAGCGATATTGCCTATGATTGTGGTTTTAATGATCTTTCCCATTTTTCGCGGTCCTTCCAACAGAAATATCGCACGTCACACAGTAATCATCAATTGGTCTAAAAAGACCAATCTTTGAACTGTCACTTAATGTAAATACCAATCGGAAAAAGGTCTGGGAAAAGCTGTTTAACCAATGTGGCGATACAGCATTGTTCAGCCCGAATCTTGAAGGATCACATTTCGTAGTTAGGGAAGCTGGTGAGGAGGGCTGTGAACGAATCTGTATCATGGATTCAAAGACCTATGTTCGCGAAAAAATTATTGAAGCTGATACATTAAATAGTTTCCCGGTTGACATTATTGATAACAATGTGCCACCTGTCGAACAAACGCTCGTTGATTTCAATTTAAGACAGGTTACAAAAAACCAAACTGGGTATCACTTCTGGACATGCTCATTGGATTGAAATATCATCTGGAAACAGGAAAGACAGTTCACAAAGCAACTTACAAACCGATTTACAAACAGTATCAAAAACTGCAATACAATCAGTCCTTTGGATAATGGGTATAATCGAAACTGGATAGACTCTAACACGTCAACTTAATAGGCTGGTTTTTGTAGGGATGGTAAATAAGCTGCCCCAATGACGCCAGCCGAATCTCCCAGGTGATTTTGAACAATTGGGGTGTTGGGATGATCGGAAAAAATGTAAGTATTTACAGCTTTTAATCCTTCAGAATAAAGAAATGATATATTAGAGACACCTCCACCTAAAATCACAACATCCGGGTCAAGAATATTTATAATATTGGATAAACCAATCCCAAACCAGTTGAGAAAATCGGATTTCCATTGAAAATATGCCGGGTGATTGGTTTGGCCAATTATTTCTGTAAGTGGCATGTCAATACCGGTTAAATGTGTCCAGTGGTGTTCGAGTGCAGGTCCGCTGATAAATGTTTCTACACAACCTCGTTGTCCGCAATAACATGCAGGTCCGGATGGATCAATTTTATGATGACCCCACTCACCGGCTATTCTGCCCGAACCGAGTTCAATTTTTTTGTCCAGTACAAATCCACCACCAACACCTGTTCCCATGATGACACCAAAAACGGAACGGTGATTTTTACCGGCACCCTGTAAGGATTCCGCTAAAGCGAAACAATTCGCATCGTTTTCGAACGAGATTGGGTGTGATAATAATTGTTCCAGATCCTGTTGTATTGGTTTTCCAATCAGACAGGTTGTATTTGAATTGATAATCTTACCGGAGGTAGGCGAAAGGGCGCCCGGTGTGCCAATCCCAAGTGAATAATCTGAGTGGTCACCAATCATTTCCATGACCAGGTGCTGGACCTTATTTAGAATGGGGCGATAGCCATTATTGCTATCGGTGGGAACACGTTTTCGATTTAGAACTTCTCCATCGGAAGAAATGGCGATTCCTTCAATTTTGGTTCCGCCCAGGTCGATTCCGATGCGGATCATTTAATTTGTTTTAGTACTTGCTTGAATTCAGCCAGAATCATGGCGGTTGCACCCCAAACCTTAGCTTGGTTAAACTGGAAATATGGAACGCGGACCGGGTACCCACGAATAGCCCACTCTTCCTCTTTTAGGTTGTTGTCGTCAAGTAAATCACCCAGAGACACGGAAATCACATCTTCCACTTCTTGTGGTGAGGGGACAATGACTGGCTCGTGGTCAATCCAACCAACGAATGGATGAATTTCAAATCCGGATACTTTTACATGGAGCGGAGATAAGTTACCAAAAATATCAATCAGGTTTGGGTCTATTCCAATCTCTTCCATGGTTTCTCTAAGCGCTGTTTCATTTAAACTTTCATCTCGATTCATTACCCCTCCGGGAAGTGAAATCTGACCTTTATGGTGGTCTACAAATTCGGTTCTCTTGGTGAGGATGAACCTAAGTTCATCTTCTGTAGGATAAATGAGAATAAGAACAGCAGATGGAATTTTATCCGCATTTAATGCGCCTTTAGGCAGTGGTTTAAGTGGCTTGGCGAGCATATTTTGTTGTGCTTTATATCCGGGAAGCTCTTTATCGAAGAGGCGCACAAGGATATCAGGGATGTTATTCGTATTTTGCATAAGCAGAAAATTATCGCTTTTTTTTCTAATCTACCCGATGTTTACCGCTCAAAAATGAAAATAAAACATATTATTTGGGATTGGAATGGAACACTTCTGGACGATGTGTGGTTGGGAGTGGAAGCTATCAATGTGGTTCTAAAGCGCTATCATCTGCCGTCCCTATCCAGGGACCGTTATCTCGATATATTCACATTTCCGGTTATTGACTATTATAAAAAACTCGGATTTGATTTTGATAAAAATCCGTTTGAAACAGTTGGTACAGAATTTATTGATGAATATACGCGACGACAGTTCGAGGCACAGTTGCACAACGATGCCATTTCCAGTATGGATTATTTACAAAAAGAAGGAATATCACAATCACTCCTTTCCGCAGCGAAACAAAAAATGCTGGATACACTGACCAAATATCACAACATTCAGGATCGATTCATGGCCATCATTGGGCAGAACAATCACTATGCGTATGGAAAAGAAGAAGCCGGTCGCAATTGGTTAAACCAGTTGAAATGTGGTTCACATGAAGTACTTTTTGTTGGTGACACGGTCCATGATTATGATGTGGCTAAAGCAATGGGCGCCGATTGTGTATTAATTTCACACGGGCATACCAGTCATGAACGACTAATACGGACCGGTACACCGGTTTACAGGTCGCTCAGCGAATTTGTCCAGAATAAATTTGTGAACGAAAGCGACGCTTGAAATCAATGCCAAAAGAGCAGAATCCACTAAAATTAATTCAACTGCATCGAGAGAAAATCGATGCAATTGACGAGCAATTGTTGCACTTGCTTGTGGAGCGAATGGATATTGCAGTGGACGTGGGTAAAATCAAAAAAACCATAAACATGATTGTCCAGGATCCGAATCGGGAGCAGGAAATTATTGATCGTTTGTCCACCCTCACCAATAACCCGCTTAACAGGAAGCATATTAAGCGAATTTTCCGGGAGATATTTCGTGCAGCCCGGGAAGTTCAATAAGCTTTAATCGATTGAAATATGGAGTATATAAAGATGGTTGTTGTGAACTGAGATTCATCCAGTTAATTTTCATCTCATGAAAAACGCATTCTACTTTTATTACTTTGATTTCGCTTGGGGTATCACCTGAGAATGAGAGAAGACCATTTTCAAGTTGAAGCCCCAGAAGTATGGGGCTTTTTTATTGCTAAAAATTGGAGGATAAAGAATGACTAAAATTGGTATTCAGGGGGCGAAAGGTAGTTTCTCCGAAGAAGCAGCCCATTATTTTGCAAAAAACCATGGTTTGGAAAATTTCAAGGTGGAATATCTCATTACATCGGAAAATGTGCTTGAAGCGGTAGAATCGGGGAAAACGGATTTTGGAATTTTTGCGATGGAAAATGCACAGGGTGGCGTGGTGATAGAAAGTGTAGAGGCCCTGGCCCGGCATCGCTGCGAAATAATTGAAATGTTTCATATCGCTGTACAGCAATGCATGCTGGCAAGGCGTGGTGTGTTTCTGGGCGATATAACGGAAGTACATTCTCATCAACAGGCATTGCGTCAGTGTCGCGATTATCTGGCGGAACATTTCTGGACGCGACCGCTCATTGAAGAAGATGATACAGCAGAGTCTGCCCGCAGATTAAAAGAAGGAAAACTCCCTGTCACTGCCGGCGTGATTGGGCCAAAACATTGTGCTGAACTATACGGACTCGTGGTTCTGGATGAGAATATTCACGATTTAAAAAATAACCTTACGCTTTTCCTTGGGGTAAAATATTATGAAGAATAAAAAGACTTCCACAGTTGGGATTATTGGCATGGGCCGGTTTGGGCGTGTCCTAGCCGATATATTTGCAGATGATTTCTCGATTGAAGCCTACGACCCAAATGTATCGGACGAAATATTTGGTGTCAATTGGGTTTCAATGGAAAAAGTAATAAAAAACAAAGTTGTATTTATTGCTGTTCCAATCCGGGAATTCAAAACCCTGATCACACAAATCGCTCCACTGGCAAAACAAGGAACAACTTTTTTCGATGTATGCTCTGTAAAAGTATATCCTGTTACTGTAATGAAAGAACATTTACCTGAAGATATTGGTATTATTGGTACCCACCCATTGTTTGGACCAGATTCTATCAACCGTCCAAATGGACACAATCTGGTCATGACGAAAGTCCGGGATAGGCATACTGTTTTCGACCATTGGAAAACATACTTCGAGTCCAAAGCATTTACCGTTCTGGAAATGTCGGCTGAAGAACACGATCGAGGTGCTGCAAAAACACAGGGTATAACTCATTTAATCGGCCGCGTGTTGCGTGACGCTGGGATCGAATCCACCAATATGGATACATTGGGTTTTAAGGATTTGGTTGATGTTATTGATCAGACCTGTAATGATAGCTGGGAATTGTTCATGGATCTTCAGAACTTTAACCCATATACGATGAATATTATTGATACATTGGAACGTTCACTTTTTAAAATAAAGAATAAAATCATTGAGCGGGATTGAGACATGTTAGTCATTATGTCCACCACTGCCTCTGCAACACAGGTTAACCGTGTAAAAGACCGCATTCAAGAAATGGGTTATGTCCCTCATGATGTCCAGTGGAGAGACCATGCAGCCATCGGTGTTACAGGCAACAAGGGATCAGAAGCACGGGTTTATTTAGAGGGATTGCCAGGCGTAATGCAGGTAGTTCCTATTTCAAAACCCTATAAGCTGGCCAGCCGGGAAGTACATCCTGAGGATTCGGTTTATCATATAAACGGTACTACTTTTGGCGATGGAAACGTTGTTATGATTGCCGGTCCGTGTGCAGTGGAAAGCAAAGATCAGACGCTCCGAATTGCGGATGAAGTTGCCAATCGTGGAGCTCAAATGCTTCGGGGTGGCGCCTACAAACCCAGAACATCTCCCTATTCGTTTCAGGGGTTGGGTGAAAAAGGGTTGGAATATTTGGCAGCTGCCAGAGAAGAAACAGGGCTTCCCTTTGTAACCGAAGTGTTGGATCATTCCACGGCTGCAACAGTTGCGCAATATGCTGATATGCTGCAAATCGGCACTCGAAACATGCAGAATTTTATTTTGCTCAAAGAAGTGGGAAAGCTAGGGAAACCGGTCATGATGAAACGCGGGATGAGTGCAACTCTTGAAGAAACGCTCATGTCTGCGGAATACCTTATGTCCAATGGAAGTCGGGAAGTTATTATTTGTGAACGAGGTGTTCGCACGTTTACCAGTCATGCCCGTAATACGTTGGATATTTCCATCATTCCCGCATTGAAACATACCAGTCATTTGCCTATCATCGTTGACCCTTCCCATTCCAGTGGTAAACGGTACAGCGTTATCCCCCATGCTCTTGCAGGGATCGGTGCCGGGGCTGATGGCGTGCTGGTGGATGTACATGACCGTCCGGAAGAAGCATTATGTGATGGTCCACAGGCATTGCTCCCGGAGGAATTCAGCGAGCTAATGCGCGTATCTAAAGGTGTGTGTGAAGCAATGGGAAAATCCATAGGGAAATGATGTGAAGTTGCAGGGAACCATTTCTTTTCCTGGCGACAAATCTATTTCCCATCGGGCACTCATGATTGGTTGCTTAACCAATGGAAACAGCACTATTAAAAATGTGTCCACCGGTAGAGATGTACAAACCACCATTGATTGTCTACGGCAATGTGGCATTAGTATAGATATTAACAAAGATGATATCGTTGTGCATGGTGGAGAATTTCATGATCCTACAACGAAATTGGATTGTGGAAATTCAGGAACAACAACCAGATTGATTGCCGGTTTACTGATAGGTAAAGGAATTGCTGCAAAACTAGTCGGTGATGAATCCTTGTCCCGGCGACCAATGAATCGAATAGTTGCACCCCTTCAGGCAATGGGAGGATCGATAAAAGCAACCGATGGTACACTTCCAATTACAATATTTCCCAGCAAGATTCATGGCTTTCAATACACCATGCCACGAGTTAGTGCCCAGGTAAAATCAGCAATATTATTTGCCGGACTATTTGGTACGCGACCATCTATAATACACGAACTGCTCCCTACCCGGGACCACACAGAGCGCATTTTGAAATCACTGGGCGTCCCTATTCAATCTACCGGTGGGTCGATCAGTATAAATCCAATATCCAAACCATTGCCAGCCTTTGAAATTTCCATCGCCGGCGATCCGTCCTCCGCTGCGTTTTTTGCAGCAGCAGCAGCACTGATACCTGATTCAGAAATAACGTTGAAAAATATCGTGAAAAACCCAACCCGCACCGGATTTTTCCATGTCCTGCAGGAAATGGGAGGAATTGTGCAATGGGAAAATGAGACGGAATCGTGTGGCGAAATCAGTGGTGATGTGGTCATTAAAACCGCTCGTCTAAATGGAATCACAATTGATGAAAGGCTGGTACCGTCCATCATCGACGAAATTCCGATTATTGGTTTGTTGGCGACACAGGCAGAAGGTAAGACAAAAATCAGCGGAGCAGGTGAATTACGTGTGAAAGAATCTGATAGGATCCGGGCCATGGTCAGCAATTTGAAAAGCTGTGGAGCAGATATTGAAGAATTGGCAGATGGGTTTATCGTTCAGGGGCCTACACCACTAAAAGGTGTCCATGTTCAAACATTTGGGGATCATCGAATAGCAATGACATTCGCAATCGCCAGTTTAATCTCCTCAGGAACAATGTATTTAGATGATGATAAATGTGTTGATATATCTTTTCCCGAATTTTATACTAAATTACATGAGATTTGTGTATGAAGAATTTCCTCGTTATCGGTAATCCAGTTGATCATAGTTTAAGCCCTAAACTCCATCGGGAAATTTATCGGCAGCTTGGCATTGAGGCCAGTTACGAAAAATTGGAACTAAAAGAAAAAAAGATTCCAGAAATCCTTGCCAAATTAAAAGCAGGCGATCTACATGGCATCAATGTCACCATTCCGTATAAAGAAACCATCCTAAGGCTACTTGATGATATTGCACCAAAAGCAAAAAATATTGGGTCAGTAAATTGTGTCTCAATACACGCCGATAAAGTAACGGGACACAACACAGATTCAGTAGGATTTACCAATGTGTTAGGTCTGAGACAAGTGCCCATCGCAGGTCAGCATTTTGTGGTAATGGGCGCAGGTGGGTCTGCCCGCAGCGTTGTCTATGCTTTGTTGCGATCCATGGCAGGCAAAGTCACGGTTATAAATAGAACGGATAAACGGGCTGCAAAATTGATTTCAGACATGAAACCATTCAACGAATCAACATCATTGATCACGAGTCCTATTGATGCCATCGACACAAGTGTACCACTCACGTGGATTAATTGTACTCCTTTGGGAATGGGCAGTTTACAGGAAAAATCTCCCGTGCCCATTGATTATATCCAAAGCAATCACCATGTCATGGATCTTGTTTACCAACCCTTGAGAACAACATTTATTAAGGAAGCCGATCGAAAAAATGCCAACGTAATAACGGGCTTGGATCTACTGATTGAACAGGGACTGGAATCCTGTCGGATCTGGTTTGGACGAGATATAAGTTCGGAAGTGACTCGAAGTTTACTGATTAGCTCCCTGCTCATTGGATAAACCAACGCAATAAACTATGAATCTTACACGATTAAAATATGTAACGGCAGGAGAGTCACACGGAAGGGGCTTACTGGGAATCCTGGAAGGATTACCGGCTGGACTTTCGCTGACCGAAGCTCAGATTGATAGAGAGCTAGTTCGTCGTCAGAGGGGCTATGGTCGGGGTGGGAGGATGACAATTGAATCTGATCATGCCCAAATATATTCCGGAGTTAGATATGGGAAAACTCTTGGTGCACCCATTGGATTGTTGATTGAAAACAAAGATTGGGTGAACTGGCGAGAAAAAATGACAGTTGAGGATAGTGATCATAAATCCGAACCGATTACATTGCCGCGTCCTGGTCATGCCGATTTAGCCGGTGTCCAAAAATACGGATTTGATGATATTCGCAACGTGATCGAACGATCGTCGGCAAGAGAAACGGCCATGCGGGTTGCTATCGGCGCCATATGCAAAAAATTTCTGAGTGAGATTGGTATTTCAGTCGGTAGCCGAGTGTTACAAATCGGATCCGCGAAAGACGAGTCGGAGCTTCCCGACACATTATCATTGGAGGAGCTGAATTTACGAGTTGATGAAAGTCCTGTGCGAGCCTATGAGAATAATGCAGAAAAAGCCATGATGACCGTCATCGATGAAGCGCGTAGTCAAGGCGATTCACTTGGAGGAGTTTTCCAGGTGATTGCACAAGGATGCCCCTATGGATTGGGTAGTTACGTGGATGCGGATCGAAAATTACATGCCAGAATAGGAAAAGCTATTTTATCAGTGAATGCCTTTAAAGGTATTGAATTTGGACCCGGATTTGACCTGGCATCAAAAATGGGGAGTTCTGTCCATGATGAAATCAATTTTGATGGTAAATCCTATAGTCGACCTACCAACAATGCAGGTGGAATTGAAGGTGGCATGAGCAACGGCCAACCAATTATTATACAGGTCGTGATGAAACCTATCCCCACGTTATCAAAACCACTGCAGTCCGTGGATATCAGAACAAAAAAAGCGCAGCCGGCCTTCAAAGAAAGAACCGATTCCTGTGCTGTTCCCGCTGCATCCATCATCGGTGAACATATGATGGGGATCATACTTGCGGATGCGGTACTCGAAAAATTTGGTGGGGACTCAATGAATGAGGTAAAATCTCATATGAATATCAGTGCAAAGTACTGATCTAGGTCTGAAATCGTGATTGAAAAAGCAAATAACATATTTCTGATTGGCATGATGGGTGCCTGGAAATCGACAGTTGGCAGAAAATTGGCACGGGAAACAGACCGTCAATTCCGTGATATGGATCGTGAAATCGAGCGGGAAGCCGGTCTAATTGTAACCCACATTTTCGAAGTAATGTCGGAAGAAGAATTCCGGCAATTGGAGCAACAAACCCTCAATCGGCTGATACAACAGGATAATCAGATAATCGCAACTGGTGGCGGCGTGGTATTGAACGATGCAAATCGGTTCATTCTGACCACAGAGGGATATACAATTTATTTAAAGGCTCACCCTGAAACGCTGGATAAGCGAATTAAAAATGTTCAAAAACGCCCCATATTACAGAGAAGTAAAAATAAACTGGAAACGCTCCGTTCCATTTATAAAGAACGAAGTGCATATTATGAAACCTCCTGTCACAAAATCATTGAAACCGATGATTTGACGCCTGAAGATGTTGTCGAATTAATTGTTGAACTCCTGAAATAATACATGCATCATATTCCTGTTGATCTAGGGGACCGATCCTATACCATCGCCGTACAACCGGGACTCCTGTCATCCCTGCATGAATTTCTAACCGAATGGAACCACGGTCAAACCTGGGTTCTCATTACCCAGCCCTTTTTATTTGAGAGTGTGGGCAGGGACCTGGAACGGAATCTTATCACCCATGGATTTAATGCCAAAACCCTGGTAATTCCGTCCGGTGAATTGGCTAAATCCATCCAACAGGTAGAACAATTGTACCGGTCCTTATTGGAACTCCAGTGTGATCGCAGCACAACATTGTTGGCACTTGGCGGTGGTGTCGTTGGAGATATAACCGGTTTTATTGCTGCTACATTTATGCGCGGTATATCCTACATTCAGATTCCGACAACATTGTTGGCAATGGTGGATTCAGCCATCGGGGGAAAGACGGGGGTAAATCTACCGGAGGGCAAAAACCTGGTAGGTGCCATCCATCAGCCAAAAATGGTTGCAATTGACCCGGTAGTACTTGGTTCGTTACCAAAGCGTGAACTGGTTTCGGGAACGGCCGAAATATTGAAATACGGCGCTATCTCAGATCGTGATTTCTATCATCGTGTGGTCCGCAATCTATCAGCCATTCTGGATGAACGAAATCCAACGGTTCTTGAAGATATAATTGCACATTCCTGTACCCTGAAAGCCGGGATTGTGATGGAGGACGAATTGGAAGGAAATCGTAGACGAATATTAAATTTTGGTCATACAATCGGACACGCTCTGGAGGCTTCGCTCGGGTACGATACATTGCGCCATGGTGAGGCCGTGGCCTATGGAATGATTTGTGCCGGTTATATTTCTTACCAAAGAAATCAAATTACTGGTGACGATTGGCTGGCATTACAAAATGGAATTAAATCGCTCCCATTACCGGCGTTTACACGGCCAAAAAAGAATAAGCTTCTCTCCATATTGAAGCGGGATAAAAAAATTCGTGCCGGCGTATTGCATTTTATTCTTTTGGAGGGTCTAGGATATGCGTCGATTGCAGATGATGTCGGTGACGATGAACTTTTAAGCGCCTTGGATATGCTCACATGAGCAGGTTAAATATTCTGGTAATCCATGGGCCGAATCTGAATCTACTTGGAACTAGAAAAACGGAAATCTATGGGAACGAATCGTTGGCAGATGTTGAATACTGGTTTCAATCACATCCCGGATCCAAAAAAGTAATCTTACGCTTTTTTCAGTCCAACCATGAGGGTGATATCATTGATACCATGCATGGTGCCAGGGAATGGGCAAGCGGTATTATAATAAATCCCGGTGCCTTTACGCATTATTCCTATGCCATACGAGATGCCATTGAGGCTATCAATATCCCAACAATTGAAGTGCATATGAGTGATATCCACGCTCGCGAAGAGTTTCGAAAAGTATCCGTTATTAAACCGGTATGTATCGATCAGATTAGTGGATTGGGGAAAAAAAGTTATTTGGAAGGATTGGATCGGCTATTAAAATATCTGGCTGAAAATCACTGAAGCCAATATGGGTAATCTGAAGGTTTTTCTATTCAATCTATGTAAAAAACTCTTTCCCGTCTTTTTGCTTTTGTATATGGCTTGTCTACCGCCGTTTCAAAATCTAAGCATACATCAAAAAATGAAATGGATTGGCAATACTCCTTTACCTAAGGATGAATTACGGGCAGTTTGGATGTCGCGTTTTGAATACGCGAAATATTCACCTACCCATGATCAGGATTCCATAAAACAATTTATTGAATCCACCTTTCGCCTGGCCGCCATGGCAAATTTCAATGTCATATTTTTTCAAGTTCGCGGACATGGTGATGCATATTACACGCCGGGTCTGGAACCATGGGGGGATTTATTGACAGGTGAATTGGGTAAGGATCCAGGATGGGATCCTTTGCAATTTGCCATCGAAACTGCCCACTACTACGGGTTGGAACTGCATGCCTGGATCAATACATTTCCCATTTGGCGCGGGACTGAACTTCCATCGGATACAGTCCAACCAACTCCACCCATATTACTTCATGAAAATTGGCTGGTATGTGACTCCACAGGCACTCCGATGGAATTATCAGATCATTATGTATCCCTCTCTCCTGGTATCCCGGCGGTACACGATTATCTCATCTCTATTGCCTCCGATATTGTGGAACGTTACAAAATTGATGGTATACATTTTGATTACATCCGCTATCCGGAAGGGTCGGAAGATATGCACTATTCTCATGATTCCGTCAGTGTTGCCAGATACAATTCAATGGATGGCAACCCCCAAAATTTGCAATGGGCAGATTGGCAGCGAATACAAATCAACACATTGGTTCGCAAGATGTATGATACGCTAATGGTGATAGATCCCCATCTGAAAATATCTGCCGCAGTTATAGGGAGTTATCAACGCAATGGATGGAATGCCTACAATGCTGTTTATCAGGATGCAGGATCTTGGACATCAGAGGGAAACATGGATTTTATCGTCCCAATGATTTACTGGCCCCGCTCTCATGAAAATTATGGGTTTCTGAATTTAGTGGAAGAATACCGTACTGTTACTTCAAATCGATATCTCATACCGGGTATTGGGAGTTATAAGTACAATACGGCAGAAAGGCCATATACCTGGAATGAAGCGACCGGACAAATTGATGATTTGCGGAAAAGGAATTTTAGCGGAATGTGTTTTTTTGCCAGTAGAAGTTTAGCGGATCATTGGGAGGAGTTGGCCATGAGCAGATTCAGATATCCGTCCAATATACCACCGTTCACTTGGAAAGATTCTATTCCTCCAGTGGCACCGAAATTCATAGCTGTTACAAGAAAAGAAAATACTATAATCGTGCAATGGCTGGCTTCAAAAAACAGTGATGTAAAGCGATACAATATCTATTTTTCGAATTCTGAAAACATTGATTTTACTGCGGCTAATTACCTATGGTATGTTACACCGGATGCGGGATGTCTATGGCAAATCCCTTTTGATTCGACAGCCACTGGATACATAGCAATTTCTGCCTTAGATGCTTCCTGGAATGAAAGTATTCCAAGTGCCATTCAGGTCATTCCTGAAACTGCAAAATAGACGGCTGAATTTATCAACCGAATGAAAGGAGACCTTTATGAGAAGAATGTTCCTGTTTATAACCCTATCATTGCTGTATTCACAGACCAATAGCAATCGTCCTGTACATACCTACTCCATTGTTGCCTTCGATGAAGCGACTGGACAATTGGGGGTAGCCGTTCAAAGCCATTGGTTTTCCGTTGGCACATTGGTACCCTGGGCTGAAGCAGGCGTCGGTGCCGTGGCAACACAATCCTTTGTAAAGGTGGAATATGGTCCAGATGGGCTGGATATGATGCGTTCGGGTAAAACAGCGAATGACGCATTATCAACCTTGTTGGCGATGGATGAAAACAGTGCTGTTCGGCAGGTAGCGATGGTGGATGTGAATGGCAATGTTGCCACCCACACAGGGAAAAAATGTATTGATGCAGCCGGTCATTATCAGGGGAAAAACTATTCTGTGCAAGCCAACCTGATGGATAAATCAACGGTATGGACCGCCATGGCAGAAGCTTATGAATCAAGTTCGGGAGACCTGGCTGATCGTATGCTGGCCGCTTTGGACGCTGCGCAAGCCGAGGGTGGAGATATCCGTGGTAAACAGTCGGCTGCAATGTTGATCGTAACCGGTGATCCCACAGGAATACCCTGGAAAGACAGACTATTGGATATCCAAATTGCTGATCACCCTGAACCACTAAAAGAATTACGTAGATTGATTCAAGTGCATCGTGCCTACGAACACGCAAATCAGGGAGATTTGTATCTGGAATTGGACGATATTGAAAAGGCCTTAAAAGAATATGAAATTGCGGCCAAATTATATCCTGAAAATGCGGAACTGCCTTATTGGACGGCAATTACACTGGCAGGAATAGATCAACTTGATCAGGCACTTCCCATATTTAAAGAAGTGTTTAATAGAGATCCGGACTTAAAGCGACTCACACCAAGATTGGTAAAGGCCGGTTTATTACCAGATGATAAGCAAGTATTAGACGAAATTATGCGTGAATAGGAATTACCAACCCAGTGGATGGTCAAAAATCAGTGGTGCCACAATGGTGGTTTCGGACTTAACAATAAATTTTGGCGTATCAATGTTAAGTTTACCCATGTGATTTTTTCGCTCGGAACAGCTTCGGAATAGGAACCGCAACTGGTTGTTGAATCACTGATTTGACAGAAGTAGGACCAGGCCGGAATGTTTTCCAATTCCAGATCCTGATGCAGCATGGGAACAACACAAATAGGAAAACCTCCGGCGATACCACCACCAATTGAATTGCCATTAACAGGAACAATGACAAGAATCGTTTATTATTAAATCAATATTGCTAATTTTCCAGATACGTTAATCAAGATAGAGAATCCATTGAAAAGACTAATCGCCATATTACTCCTTCCCCTGCTGTCTGGAATGAGCCAGACGCCTTCAATCGAAACCATATACAATAACCAGAAGGCATCCCTTGATTCGTCGCGATTGTTGTTCGTTACGCATCCCAGCGATTCATCCCACATAAATATGGCAACCAGTCGATTTGGCGCCTGGGTGAGAGATACGTCCGCGAAAGTAACTGTCCAGGGTAGAGAAATGACTGTATGGCCCAGTGGTGCGGTGGCAGATATGATTGAGCTCGAACCGGGATGGAACACAATACCGTTTTTTGTGGAATCTAATCAGGGCGTAGAAGAAACACTGATTCATGTATTTCGTAAACCGCCTAGAGAAGTTTTACCTGCGATTCCTACCAAGATTCTCGATTCTTTGATGGTCCCGGAATCCCATCAGACATTTTATGGAGAAAACTCAATTTTTGTGAGTTTTACCGGCAGTCCTGGCGGTACCGCCTCATTTTCTGTGAAGGGGTTAACCCCCAAACCTTTGCCGATGAAAGAAACCTTCGCCGGACATTATGTGGGCGAACTCCGGATTCATGAGATAGATCAGGTAAAGAATAAGCGAGTGGAATACCGATTAAAAGGAGAGAAAGGTTGGAGGAAAAAAAGGGCATCCACTGGTACCATAACGGTTGTTCCCGATTATCAGCCTCATTTGGTTAAAACCAATGAAGACCATACCCTGATACATTTTGGGATGAATGGCGAAATCTTTATGGATTTACCGAAGGATATTGAGCTTAAAGTAAAAGCAGACTTTGGTGAGTGGTTGTACGTGGAGGCAGCTCCCGGACACAGTGGATATGTGAGGAAAAATTCAATACAGAATGCGGACGATGGCGAACTGATGGACAAGGCCGCCATTTATAGCATCTCTTCTGAGGAAGATTCTCAATGGGTGTATATTCAATTTAATATCACCGGTAAAGTCCCATTTGACATTACCAATCATTTGGATCCATCGCGTGTTAGTCTGACCCTGTTTCGTACCTATTTTCAGGACGAATGGACAACCTATCCGGTTAATCAGGAGGTGTTGGATTATCTGGACTGGGTGCAATTAGATGATTCTACAATCCGGTTTGATTTTGTCCTGTCACATGAACAATCATGGGGATATTACGGAACCTATAAGCAGGGAAAATTTGTTCTGGCGATACGCAAACCACCAGTGCTGGACCGGGAAAATCCATTGAATGGATTGACCATCGCGATAGATGCTGGTCACGGTGGTGACCATAAGGGAGCTGTTGGTGCGACCGGACTTATGGAGAAGGATGCCAATCTTGTGTATTCCTACTATTTGAAAGAACTGCTGGAAAAGGAAGGCGCAGCCATAGTCATGACTCGTCCAGATGACCGTACCATGGGGTTGGCGGAGCGAATGGACATTGCGGTTGCTGAGAATGCCCAATTGTTTATGTGGATGCACAATAATTCTACCGGCTTGCAACGCCACCCTGATTCGATTATGGGTACCAGCGTTTACTATAAGCCTGTACAATCCATGGCATTTGCCCGCAGCATTTATCCCCATTTGAAAGACCTGGGGTTGGACGCGGAGGGATTTGTGCATCGATCCTATTATATGACAAGACAAACCTACATGCCGGTGATTCTAGTGGAAGGGGCATTTTTATCGAACCCGCAGGACGAAATGTTTTTGATGAAAGATGAAAATTTAAAGCAACTTGCTCAGGCCGTGGCGGCAGGATTAAAAGAAAGATTAATGAGTATCCAATCTGTGAAAGACAATAGAGATTAAAAATATTTAAAATATCTTCGTAACCCCGCTTTTACTACTGCGTCTATTATTGTAAAATTCCACCCCATTTTAATTGAAAAAACAGAAAAAAGGAGAAGCATAAATGTCTAAACATCAGTTTCAAACTGAAGTCAGTCAATTACTGCATCTTATTATTCACAGTTTATACTCCCATAAAGAAATCTTTTTGCGTGAACTTATATCCAACTCATCCGATGCGCTGGATAAATTGAAATACCTCACAATTACAGATGACAAGTTCAAATCTTTGAAATTGGATCCAAAAATCAATATTTCATTCACCGAAGGGGATATGAAACGCCTTGAAATAGCCGATAACGGTATTGGAATGAATGAAGAAGACCTGGTTGAGAATCTGGGGACAATAGCCCGTTCAGGGACGAAATCCTTCCTGAGCAATTTAACCGGTGACCAGAAAAAAGATTCAAACCTTATTGGGCAATTTGGGGTTGGGTTTTATTCATCATTTATGGTTGCGGATAAAGTTGAAGTATTAAGCCGGAAGGCGGGCGATGACCAGGCATATCGATGGGTAAGCGACGGTAAAGGAGATTATGAGATTTCCAAGGATGTTCGGGACGAACAGGGTACGACCGTCATTGTGCACTTAAACGACGATGGCAGTGAGTATGCCAATCGCTGGCAAATACAGGAAACAGTAAAAAAATATTCCAACCATATTGCATTCCCCATTTTTCTCCATTATATGGATACGGAGTATGACAAAGACGGAAAAGAAAAAAGCAAAAAACCAAAGACCGACCAAATCAATGCGGCTTCCGCATTCTGGAAAAGGCCAAAGGGTGAATTAAAGGAAAAAGAGTATCACGAATTTTACAAATCCATTTCCAACGATTATGAAGATCCGTTTCATTATGTGCATACTCAGGCTGAGGGAACGTTGGATTACACAACCCTGTTTTATATCCCCAAAAAGGCTCCATTCGACCTGTATTATGCGGAATACAAGCCGGGCGTAAAACTGTATGTTAAGAGAGTGTTCATTACCGACGATGATAAGGAACTATTGCCCTCCTGGTTGCGGTTTGTGAAAGGTGTGATCGATTCGGAAGATTTACCGCTCAATGTAAGCAGGGAAATTCTTCAGCAAAATCGTATCCTTGCCAAAATAAAGAACAATTCTGTAAAGAAAATAATTTCAGAGTTGAATGGTCTTGCCAAAGATGATAAAAAGTATGAGGAATTCTGGAAAGAATTTGGTCGGCCCATCAAAGAAGGCGTGTATCAGGATCAAGAAAACAAAGAAGCCTTGCTGGATCTGATGCGCTTTAAATCGATTAAAACCGACGGGTATATTTCCTTCGCCCAGTATGTGGATGCTATGGTAGCAGATCAAAAAAACATTTATTTCATCACCGGTGAAAACGAAGAAGCTTTGCGCCATTCACCATTGATTGAGCTCTACCGAAATAAGGACATGGATGTGCTGATACTGGATGATGAAATTGATGACATTATTATGTCTTCTGTCCATAAATACAAAGAATGGGATTTGAAGTCCGTTAATCGAAGTGATGCGGCGGAAGACCTGAAATCTGAAGAAGATAAAAAAGAAGAAACTGACTTCAAACCGGTCATTAAAAAGATAAAAAAGGTTTTGGGAGACAAGGTGAAAGATGTGGTTGCATCTACACGTCTCAGCGACTCACCGTCCTGCATTGTGGCCGATTCCAATGACCCGACGGCTCAGGTACAGGAAATGCTTAAGGCGATGGGGCAAGCACCCACCCAGGATGTAAAACCTATTTTGGAGATCAATCCGAAACATCCCATTGTTAAAAAGTTGACCGAGATGCGGAAAACAAAGGCATTCGATGATACCTGTTTCCTTTTATATGAACAGGCGTTGTTGATAGAAGGCATCAAACTTTCAAATCCGGCTGATTTTGTCAAACGGATGAATGCTGTCATGGAGCGAGCACTTTGACATAAGTCGCAAAGACAAATGTAAAACATTATGACCCCGGTTAACCCGGGGTTTTTTGTATCTTTAATCACATAAGAAGATATTATTATCTTATTATCTTGACAGAGGAAAACCAGCTCAGTAATTTCTGCTGTTAAGAAAGCAGAAATTCTGCAATGAACAATGCAGAAATTGAAAATTGAACCAACGAATAAGATAAAACGAAGACGCCAAAATGTCACCAGCGCAACCTATTGACAAATCAACTCCTGTCTATCCTTTAAGAATAGCAGCACAGCTAACCGATACTTCTGTCTATACACTCAGGCAATACGTAGATCACGGGTTGATACTGCCATTTAAAACGGCTTCCAATCGCCGCCTTTATTCGGATGCAGATATACAACGCATCCGATGCATTCGTCGCTATCTTGATGAATATGGTCTCAACATTGCGGGAATCAAAGCCATGTTTGCACAGGTGCCGTGCTGGATAATTCGACCCTGCAGCATGGAAGATAGGAATAACTGCGATGCATATACGGTAACCCATGATCCTTGCTGGAAAGCAACCCGGAAAGGGTCGGCCTGCATCAATGAAGATTGCCGGGTATGCGACGTATACCAATTACCGAGTAAATGTGTGGATATCAAATCCATTTTTAAGCTGCTGGAAAAATCACAAAAATCACTGGAGAACGGATCATGAAAAAACTAGTCATCCTTGGAGCCGGAACAGCCGGTACAATGATGCTCAACAAACTGGAACCTGTGCTGGAAAAAGATTCCTGGCACATCACTATCGTGGATCAATTTGAGACCCATTATTATCAACCGGGATTTCTATTTATCCCTTTTGGTATTTATACACCCAAGGATGTAATTAAGCCGAAACGGGATTTTTTCCCCAGTGGAATAGAAGCGATCCAATCGGAAATAGATATTATCCAACCGGATACGAATCAGGTGAAGTTGAAGAATGGAACCACCCTCAACTACGATTTTCTCATTGTGGCAACCGGATCAAAAATCAATCCCAATGAGATTGAAGGGATGAAAGGTGAACAATGGCATAAAAACATTTTTGATTTTTATACCATAGAAGGTGCAACTGCACTGGCAAAGTTTCTCAAATACTGGGAAGGCGGCAAACTGGTATTGAATATTGCAGAGATGCCCATCAAATGTCCCGTAGCGCCATTGGAATTTGTTTTCCTGGCCGACTGGTGGTTTACAGAGCGGGGGATTCGGGATAAGGTCGATATAGAATTTGTTACGCCCTTGCCCGGAGCATTTACGAAACCACGTGCATCACAAGTGTTTGGTGATTTTTTGGACAAGAAAAATATCACCCTGACTCCTGATTTCAATATTGCGCGGGTAGACCATGAGAACAACAAAATTGTTTCATGGGAAGAGACGACGGTGGATTATGATCTGCTGGTTACCATACCCACAAACATGGGAGATGATGTTATTGAACGGTCTGGTATGGGAGATGAATTGAATTTCATTCCGACCAATAAACAGACGTTGCAATCTGATAAATGGGGAAACGTATTTGTAATCGGAGATGCCACCAATCTCCCAAGTTCAAAAGCGGGTTCGGTGGCTCATTTTCAATCTGAGATACTGTTTGACAATCTGCTCAGCGCCATAGATGGACAACCACTAAAAGCCAGGTTTGACGGACACGCCAATTGCTATATCGAATCCGGGTTTGGGAAAGGGATTCTAATTGATTTTAATTACGATACGGAACCTTTGCCCGGAAAATTCCCATTGCCGGGAATTGGACCCTTTTCCCTGTTGGAAGAAACCAAAATGAACCATTATGGAAAAATGATGTTCCGCTGGATGTATTGGAATCTATTACTCAAGGGCGCTGAATTACCCATAGAATCAGAAATGCTCATGGCAGGGAAGCGAGCATGAAATGAATACAGACATGATTACATCCCAGTTAAGTGATATCCAGGTAAAACTGGATGCCATTTCTGCTGAGCTTGAAATCAATCGCCGGCAACGCGAAGAAATGAATGAGTTAAAAGATGATTTATCTCTGATTGCCAAAGATGTTTTTGATACGGCGGTGGTGGAACTGGAAGATGTGGCCCCATTTGTACAATCCGGCGATTTTATTTATCTGTTAAAAAAGCTTCTCAGGAATACGAATAATATCGTTGGCCTAATGGAAAAGATGGAAAACACAGTTGATTTTATTGAGGACGCAAAGCCTATCGGTCAACGTGTATTTAAAGATACATTGTATAGATTGGATGATTTTGATCGGAAAGGGTATTTCGAGTTTTTCAACGAACTAACCAATGTGCTGGATAATGTGGTTCAGCATTTTTCAGTTGATGACGTCCAATTGCTGGCAGATAATGTGGTTATCATTCTTGAAACCATAAAAGATTTAACCCAACCCGATATGCTTAAGGCAATCAACAATGCAGTACAGGTATACCGCCATATTGATTTGGAGCATGTCAAAGATATTTCAGTATTTAAGGCTATGCGGGAGATGAATTCTCCTGAAGTAAAACGGGGGATAGGATTTTTAATGACCTTTATTAAAAATATCGCCCGTGCATCCAATGACTTATCAGAAAAAGAAAAGGAGTAAACCATGGCAACCAAAACAATTGCCAATACAACCGTAGAAGTAGACGATGAAGGATTTATGACCGATCATACGGCCTGGAATGAATCCATAGCCAAAGAACTGGCGATAGAGGAAGGGATTGATAATCTTACCGATCGCCATATGGAAATCATTGCCTATTTCCGCAGTGAGTTTGAATCCAGTGGATCGGCACCCTCTATTCGCAAATTGAACAAATCAGGGGTTGTACCTACAAAAGAATTGTACCAATTATTTCCCGGTGGACCGGCGAAAAAAGCTGCACGTATTGCTGGTTTAAAAAAACCAGTAGGATGTGTCTAGATAAAGGAGAAAATCATGACTGACCAGTCACCGGAACCTATCAAAAAGGTTTCGTTAATTTGCGCACACGGTGGTTTAGATGAAGTGTACCCGGCCTTGATTATGGCCAATGGCGCACGCATGGAAGGCATCGAAGCATCAATTTTTTTCACCTTCTTTGGGTTAAATGCCATCATGAAAAAAATGGTTCGAAATCTCAAAGTTGCAACAGTAGGTAATCCATCACTGAATCTGGCGATGCCTATGATGAAAATGCCAATTACGGCACCGTTTCCAAGCCTGCTAGGTGCGATCCCGGGAGTATCAGCTATGGCCACCGGAATGATGAAAAATGAAATGGAAAAACTTGATATCCCGGAAGTGGACGAATTTCTTGAAATGATAGCCGATGCCGGTGGACATCTCTATGCCTGCAAACTGGCGATGGATATGTTCAAGTTGACTCAGGATGATCTTGTTCCTCAGGTTGAAGCTGTACTGACAGTGGGACAGTTTTATGAGAAAGCAGCTGGTTCCCAGATTATCTTTACCTGAAATACATCTGCGGGGGAGACCACGGCTTTAATCGTGGTGATTGCAAAAAGCGTATTCATTTTGGATACGCTTTTTCGTCAAAAAATCTAGTATCCTTATGAAGAATAGAAAGCCCCGATTTCCTCGGGGCCTTTTCTAATCTACTTGACACTGATTTTCTTATAATCATCCAGGCTCTTATGGAGGATTATTTTATCAAGAGCATCTTTTTAGTCTGGACGAATTCTCCTGACCGAATCTGATAGAAATATACCCCTGCGCCCACCTGATTCCCGATCCTATCTGTACCGTCCCAGGTAATGGAGTGGTACCCGGCATCGACGACATTATTTGACAGAGTTTTAGTCATCCGGCCTAACACATCAAAAATGACAATCGTAACGAATGATTTTTCTGGTAAATCATAATTCAATGTTGTTGTTGGGTTAAATGGATTTGGATAGTTTTGATGGATTTTAAAATGCTGTGGGAGTTGATTGTTTTCAGCGATTATGGCTACAGTAGTATCGGTAATAGAATAAACCATCGTGGGCGATGTGGTTGAATCAATTGCATCTTGTGCCACGATATAATAATAGACGTCCAAACCTAAGGTATCTTCAGGAATTGGTGTGACAGTACTATAGACATCAGGACTTGTGGATGGGATCATGGGTATGGCAGTTGGGTTGGCAATGGTTCCATATTCCCAATAACAGGTAGCGGAAATAATTCCATGATCATCGGTAATAGTAGCGGAAATAGTAACCGGATCACTGGTATATGGATTTGGCGGATCAAGGGAAATATTGGTGATAACCGGTACTTGGTTTGGTTGGGTACCATTTGTTCCACCGGATATACAATATACATTTCCGTTTCGCAGCCCGTACACAATTTCTGAACTACCATTCCCATCCAGATCATCAATTGCCATAACCTGTTCTACGGCACTACCGGGATAGGTCTCGTAGATGGTTTGACCATCCGTGCCAGAGGCTGCAATGACTTTATGGTTCCCACCGGAATTATCATAGATTCCAATAAGTACATCATTTGTTTCATCGCCATTAATATCAGCTACGGGTGCTGAATCCAGTGTATAGCCGCCAGGTGCGATAGTCCATTGATAGGATCCATTGCTGGTATTGATTACTGGGAAAGTATAGTTGCCAAGGATGGACGGCAAAATAAATTCTCCTAGGTTCGAGGAAAGGTTATCAAAATGTGTCAAAATACCGGACCCCAGTGACGCGGACCACAATAATGTATTTACGGACGAATAGGCTACAATGTCACCCTGGTAATCACCATAACAAAAATCCTCTCGTCCATCTCCGTTGCCATCTGAAATGGTTGACAGTGCCATAACGGCAGAAGAATTTGAATCCCAGGAGTAAATAACGTTCCCATTCGAGCCATTCAACAGGTGTACTTCAGCAGTTCCGGTATTCACCGATTCACCACAGACAACTTCAGGAACTCCATCATTGGTAGCATCTTCAATACTTATCACCGATGCAATAGCAACGTCAAACAGATGTTGCCACACCAGATTGCCATTTGTACCATCAAACAGCCACACCCGTTTGGGTCCTGTACCACCACCATCATCGCCAGCGCAAGCCAAGATATCCGGAATACCATCGGACGTAAAATCATTGTTGCCATCCACTTCATAAACCCATCCACCATCGCCGATTGTATGGGAATCAAAATACCAGAGGATATTTCCATTGCTCCCATCCAGCGCAAAGACTGATCGGCTACCCCAGGCTGTCCCAACCAGGACATCGGCGATTCCATCGGCATTCAGATCTCCCCCTACCTTTAGACCCGGTTCCTGGTATATTGATCCCGTCCAATAAGAGCCAAGCTGACTGGAAAACGTCCACAGAATGTCTGCTTCACCGGAGCTGTTTCCATTAACGCAATGAACATGATAGTCATTGTCTGCGACCAGTACTTCATCGACCCCGTCGTTGTTTAAATCAACGAAGTTTCGAAACGCAATTATTTTTTCTCCCTCAACATTGCTGGTAAGATGCCAGAATACAGTCCCTATATCAGGATTAAATTGAATCCCAATTCCATGCAGGACAATATTTACGATGGATTCATCAGGATCATCTGATGTAATAACCATGGCACCAGAATATTCTCCCAGAGTTGGTGGGCTAAACCAGCATCTGAGGATGACCGTATCGCGGGTTGATAATGTCATCGGAAAATTGAGAGTCTCATCCAAGGTAAAGACAAACTGATTGTTATTTGCCGTAATCGTTAGATCGCTGGCACCCTGATTGCTAATTGAAAGCGTTTTTGAAGTCTGTGCACCAACACGAACATTATTGAAATCCATAAATGTGTAATCCACGGCAATATCAGCATCAGGTTCAATGCCATACCCTTGTAGCTCAACCTGCACCTGTGGATTTATGGGATCATTACATTCAACCGTAAGGGTACTTTCAGTCGGACCAATATTATTAGGAGAAAAGGTCAATGGTATGTTCAAGGATCCGCCAGGCTGAATTATCTGCGGGAGTGTCACATCAGTGGAAAAAAGTGTGTTTGTAATCGTGATGCTATTGATCGTTAGATCACCAGTTCCCGTATTTGACAGAGTCAAATTTGATTCAGCGGAATTTCCAATGATTACGTTACCAAAATCATAATGATCAATGTTAATGCTGACGACTGGAGTTCCGCCTCCACCCAGGTCGACTTTGTACAAGGTGCTGGGTGCGGATAATCCACCATCTACATACCAGAGATACTGGCCGTCGAAAACCACACCAGCAGGTTTAATGTTTTCCGACACGTGACTATCCAAAATTGAACCATCTGTAGTATCAACTTTGAATAGGGTGTTGGCGTTATAATCCACCACCCACATATCCTCATTTTCAAGGCATACAGCCCATGGTTGTGCATCAGGGGCGGCAAAAGATGAAAGAACACTTCCGGTTGAGTCCACCTTATAGATTATTTCTGATCCCCCGGATATGTAATACGTGGCCACCCAGAAATTTCCATTGTCATAGGCAATACCGGACATGTAATGGTCTGGTAGATTGAACTGAGATAATACTGTTCCTGACAGGCTGTATTCATAGGCAATGGCTGGATCAGAAACTCCGGTATGATGATCTGTAATCCATAGATTCCCTCCGCCATAGGTCATTCCAAAAGAATCGCCTAGGTTTGGATCTGAAAATTGTAGGGTGTAGGTACCATCCGAAGGATTGATCTGGTACACTTCATCGCCATTGCTGCCATAAATACCACTGTATAAATAGGTGCCATCGTATGCCAGTCCTGATGCTTTTCCAGGAATAGTATATGTTTCAAGGATGGTCCATTGCTGGCCTATGATATAATTGGGAATCAGAAGGATCATGGATACACAGAAGGTTAACGATTTTAACTTCATAGGCACCTCTTAATCATATCAGGTTCGATGGTGTAAGATTATTCAGAAAACTAAGTTACATTAAATCAATCGTACTTCAAACCCAATATCAATGCAGTCATATGGATTGAACCATTTGGATAAAAAAATAAATTCTAATTGGGGTTGTGATTCGTTTTTCCTATAATCGGGTAACCAGCGTCCAATATTTGATCCGGTAGACCTGTAACTCCTATAAGACGGATACTAAAAAAAAGCCCCGGTTGTTTACCGGGGCAATACTCAGTGGCTCGAGCCGGAATCGAACCAGCGACACAAGGCTTTTCAGGCCTTTTGTTTCTAGTCGTGAAA
>CAZZIU010000012.1:6938-84644 GCA_964654545.1 uncultured bacterium | reverse complement strand
TCATATCTTCGGGCGTAAATCGTACCACATTGTCATCACCTTCAAAAATTTTCAACTGCACCAGGGCTTTTCCACCATCAAGATCATTGGGTTTTCCACCCTTAAAGGCAAACCGGGCATCTTCAATAGAGCTTACCACCAAGCCTTTGGTCTGTCTTTCCTCATCAAATGGGACATGATAGGTTACTACAATTGGTAAAACAACAACCAGAATGAGAAGATCAATAAACTGAAGTGATGATGGACCTATGTTAAACAGTGGAATCAAAAACAGGATAGCCGCAATAACAGTCAACACCTGAATTGATGTTTTGGTTTTTGCCGTTAATCGCGACACCACTTCACTTTGCCATTTGGAGGTTAGTCCAGCAAACAGACCTACGCCAGAGCAAACCAAAATATTGTATAATGCTCTTATATAGGAGTAGGGATGTGTTGGGTTCATGGTAATGCCATGATCAAAGGGAGCAATAAAAATACCCGGGTACCGCGCACCTAACAACATCAATCCCACGCCACCCAAAAATGTTGTTATGACAGCTGCCGGAGTAAATTTTTTCCAGAAGATGCCAAAAAAGATAGCCACCACTAATGGGGGTGTCAACGTGGAATGAAAAAAACCATGTGCTTCGTATACCGTCGGGAAGTTTTTAAATGCCAGCACCGCCAGGACCCCCAGAATGGTTATACCGATGGATGCAAATCGTGCAAATAACAACTCCTCTTTATCGGAGGTTTTTGCCATGCTATTTTTCCTGCTGAGAAATTCATGAATCGGTCGATAGACATCGTTTATAAATATTGCAGCCGTGGCATTGATCAATGTATCTACCGTGCTCATAAGGGCAGCTGTCAGTGCGGCCATAATAAACCCAAATATTCCTGGATGGGATACGATATTTGCGACTACCACGAATATCTGATCAGGTGAAGTGTTCATGGGAACCAGACTTGGATTTGCTATCGATATTGCTTTTCCAATCCAGCCGGCGTTGCCAACAACGATTGCCGAAACCGGTAATACGAACAATATATTTACAGCAGCAGCTTTACGCCCTTCATTTACATTTTTGCAGGCCATGAAGCGCATGATCAATCCCTGGTTCATAAATAAAAATCCAATTGATCCGGCGATTGCATCCTGCCAAAAAATACCCACAAAGTTAAAATCCGGTGGTTTGTTGAAATCGGAAAGAGGGAGCTTCCAGTCGGTTGGCAACAGATTCCAAAAATTATCAAATCCACCTAAAAATGAAATACCCAAAAAGAAAAGCATCAAGCCTGCAAATATCAATATAAATCCTTGGAGCAAATCAGTAAAAATAACAGCTGTCTGTCCACCGAAAGTAATATAAATACCAGTGATAATCGCGATGACAATGATGGCACCCATGAGAGTAATGGGAAACGTCATACCAAGAAGTGTAAACGATTCCGGCAGCATTGGAATTACGGCCTTACCCAGCGTTAAAAATCCAATTCCAATATAACCGATCATGTACAGCAAAAGCAGTATTGTTGCAATAAAACGTGCCGATGGGCTAAATCTTTTTTCAAAATATTCAGGGATTGATCGGATTTTCGAATACACAACAATTGGCAACCATCCAAAGATGAAGAAAGGAACGAAAAACCAATCGTTCATGTATGTCATTGTGGATGATAAACCGTGTTCGAATCCTTTTGCAGAATATTTTACAAAACTATGACTACCCACACCGGTTGCCACAATCGACATGGTGATAAGCCACCAGGAAAATCGCCGTCCGCCAAAGAAAAAGTCTGAGGTAGTGCGAGTATATCGGCCAAAATAACTCCCAAAAAGCATGATGGCTAAAAAGTAAACCACCATTACAATCCAGTCGGTGGAGGTTCCGATGCTATGAAACGTCTGCATGGCGCTTTGTCCTTCCATCATCAACCTCCAACTTGTGATTTACGCATAATGCGAATACCAATTAAGAATGCGACAAGCTCAATCGCCAGACCAATTGCCACAAACATGGGTCTGATAACATCAAGTGCAGCCAAATTCATTAAGCCGTGTATACTGAAATACCAGATAAAACCAAATACCAAAATGAACAGCCATCTACGGTGATGGGATCGCTTTAAATCAATCGATTTTGCACGAAAGACCACCCAGATCCCGATCAGGAAAAGTATGCCTCCCAGTCCGTATAAATAAACAAATGGCAACCATGTATGTGAAAATGGGAGCATTACTCCTCCTTTGTTAAAACCAGCTCGTCAAAATAGGGTCTCAATGAATCATAGGAATCCAACAATCCCTGTACCAGCACTTTGGTATGCCCCAGGACCGGCATAAAATTCGTATCTCCAACCCACCGTGGGACGATATGAAAATGAATGTGCTCTTCGATACCGGCTCCGGCGGCGGAACCAATATTAGCACCGAAATTAAACCCCTGGGCGCTCATTTTCTTCTTCAGTATTTCCATGGAGGCATCGGCGACTTGCATCATTTCACTCAATTCATCCGGCGTCAATTTTTGAGTGTTGTCCACATGCCGGTAGGGAACGACCATTAGATGGGCATTGTTATACGGGTAGAGATTCATGATGACAAATACGGTTTTCCCCCGATAAAGGATCAGGTTTTCACGATCTTTTCCTGCTTGACTGTTGGAGCAAAAAACGCAACCATCCCCGGCATCCTTTGGTGCAAGGATATATTCCATTCGCCATGGTGCCCAGAGTTTGTCCAAATCCTTCAATCACCTAATCTTCTTTATCCTCTTTCGAGGCAGCTACAATTTTCTTTTCCAGATCCTTCGGCACATCTTCATAATGACTAAACTCTTCCGAGTGGATACCACGTCCGCCGGTAAGGGAACGAATAGTGGTTGCATAATTATACAACTCGGATTGTGGAACCTGTGCTTTAATAATCTGGAATTTACCATCAGAATCCATACCCATGATCCTGCCTCGACGGCTGGAAATATCACCCATTACATCACCCATATATTCTTCCGGAACCTTCACCTCAACAATCCGGATTGGTTCAAGCAGATGTGGTTGGGCAGAGAGAAACGACTCATTAAAGGCATGTTTCCCAGCAATTTGAAATGCGATATCCTTGGAATCTACCGGATGCTGTTTCCCATCGTAAAAATCTACCTTTACGTCCACAACATGGTATCCGGCAATCGGTCCTTCCGCGGTTGCAGCCGTAACGCCCTTTTCAACGGAAGGTACAAATACGCGATCCACGTTTTGACCGACCAGTGAATCAACAAATTCAATGCCAGTCCCACGTTCTTTAGGCTCAATCCGCATCCACACTTCAGCAAATTGCCCTGCACCTCCTGATTGCTTTTTGTGACGGTATTTTGATTCCCCCTTACCTCGGATTGTCTCCCGGTAGGGAACTTTTGGCTCAATCAAATGGACATCCACGTTGTATTCGGATTTCAGTCGCTCCAGGTTTACGCGCAAATGTAATTCTCCCTGGCCGGAGATTATGGTTTGCTTCACCTCGCTATCAACGCGGTAAACAAACGTCGGGTCTTCTTCGTGCATCGTAGCCAATCCGACAGCAATTTTTTCTTCATCGCCCTTGGAATTTGAAATTAATGCAGCATGAATATTCGAATTGGGAAATTTTGTTTCCGGCATCTGAACCTTTAGTTTCGAACCGCAAAGCGTATCCCCCGTATGGGTATCTTTTAGTTTAACTACAGCGCCAATGTCGCCAGCATGTAACACATTAATATTGGTTCTGTTTTTGCCATTCATTACAAACATTTGTCCAAAGCGTTCTGATCCACCGCGCTTGGTGTTAACCAAGTCGGCACCAGACGCTATCTGTCCGCTATAAATCCGGAAGTATGACAATTCACCCACATGGGCTTCACTCACTGTTTTGAATACCTGTGCCACGGGAGATGGATTGGTTAACTCTACTTCAACGGTGTTGCCTTTTTCATCCTGTACGGACACTTTGGCACGATCAACCGGAGATGATCCGTATTTCGCAATAAACTCAAGAAGACGTGCAACGCCTACATTGGTAGCTGCTGATGTGACAAAAAGTGGTATAAGACTTTGATTTTGAACGGCACTGTGAATTCCACTGCGCATTTCTTCTTCGGACAATCCACCCTCTTCAAAGAATTTTTCAAGCAATGTGTCATCGCTCTCTGCGATATATTCAATCAGTTCTTCATGCAATTGCTCAACTTTGTTCTTCCAATCTCCATCCGCTTTCGTTTCCGTGTACTCGCCTGTCCCATCCGTTTTATAGGTAATGACTTCGTTCCGCAATACATCAATAACTTTATCGAAACCGGGACCGGCATTAACCGGTATTTGCATTGGAAAAACATTGCGACCAAAACGTTCCTTTGCTGATTCCATGATTTCATCGAACCGTGCGTGCTCGCGATCCATGCCATTAATAACAATCATTTTGGGAATACCGTTATTGTTGGCCTGTTCCCACATTTGTTCCGTTCCCACTTCTATCCCCTGGGCTGCATGAATCACGATCATGGCCATATCCACGACCGCCAATGAACTAAGTGCTGCACCAATAAAATCGGAATAACCGGGGGCATCAATAAAATTAAATTTTTTGTCCATCCATTCCATACTCAACGGTGTTGCGTGAATGGAAATTTGTCTTTCATGTTCATCGGGATGATAATCTGAAACAGTATTACCCTGTTCGATTGTTCCCATCCTGTTTATTACTCCACCAGTGGCAAGCATGGCTTCTGCCAGTACTGTCTTGCCACTGGAACCGTGGCCGACAATGGCAAAACTTCTTATATCTCCGGATTGATATTCTTTCATCAGATTCCCCTTAAAAGTTGATACCGAATCTTTTCGGTTTTGATTAAATCAATTTCATTTTGGTAAATGCAGTCCGAATTGTACTGTTCTCATCTCACGTAAATCAAGCCTTTTCAGCGAAAACAGTGAATAGTATTTCATCAATATACGATCGCAGTGCTGGTTTGAGATACACATCCGATATATCCATCTTGCCAAAACTTTCGGCAAGTATTCTAAGCCGTTGCTCGATTGGTTTCTGCTTGTTAATGACGATTACATTTTCACCTTTTACCAAACAGGGCCCTCCCTGAAAATCTCCTTTTCCGTGTACGATACGAATGTCCAGTCTTTCAGCAAGCTCCTCAAACATGTCCAATAGTGCTTGTGGCTTCATAGCGTTTCTATAACAAATCCTTGTTATTCGATTTTAGCCAATCCACAATTTTTTTTACCTCTTCCACATGGTCACGAGGTACAACCAACGTGGCATCATCGGTATGAACCACTACAATATTATCCAGACCAATGATCCCCGTAAAATGTCCTTCGGATTGAATCAGGTTGTTTTTCCCGTCAATAACCAGCCCCTGCCCTCGCAAAACATTTTCCGCGCCGCTGTTATGTAATGTATTGTATACTGAATTCCACGAGCCTAAATCACTCCAATCGAATTGTGCTTTTACCACATACAAATCCGATTTGACTTTTTCCATAAGGCCGTAATCGATTGATTCAGGCTCAACTTCAGCCCACAGGTCTCCGTAACCCTTATTGCTGGCAATTCTTTTTTCAATTTTTCGCAATTGTTGGTAGAGCTCAGGCATGTGTGATTCAAGTGCTTCCAGCAGTGTGGACACGCGCCATATAAACATTCCCCCATTCCACAAAAAATCACCGCTCTCAATAAACCGTTTGGCTAGTGGCAAATGGGGCTTTTCAGCAAACGTCTTTACTCGATAAGCATCCAGATGATCCTCATCGCTTTCATGGTGATATTGAATATACCCATATCCGGTTGACGGATAGGTAGGTGTAATGCCGATGGTAACCAATGTTTTGTTTTTCTTTGCCAGGTGGTTGGCTGTTCGTAGTGCACTTTCAAAATTCCGGTGGCCAATGATGAGGTGGTCAGCTGGGAATACGCCCATGACAGCGTTATTCTTCTTCGCTTTTATATAGAGTGCAGACAATCCGATGCAGGGAGCGGTATTTTTCCCTTCTGGCTCAACCAGAATATTCTCTGGCGGAACACCCTCTACCTGCTCCTGTATTTTTTCTGCTAAATCTGCCCTGGTAACAATAAATACTTCTTCTACAAATTTCATTTTCAGCAAGCGATCCACGGTCATTTGAAGCATGGATTTTTCGCCTATTATATTCAATAATTGCTTGGGTTTGTTTTTTCTACTGTAGGGCCAAAAGCGAGTACCACTGCCACCAGCCATTATAACACAATACATCATTTTATCTCCTCTACGTCGATTGAGTCCAACTCAAACTCCCAATTGGCACGAATCTCGATCGTGTCGGCTAATATGCTAAACCACTCGGCGGCACGATAAGGACGTGCTTTACCGGTTGTGTAAACAAGATTGCTATCTATATCGTCAAATATCATTAATATATATTGACCGTCAGGTATCAATTCAAACTGATATTCAGACGTTGAATTTACAGATGAATAATAGACTTTTTTTGATTTTTCCACCCCTTCCAGTCTCGTGATAAGGTTGTATCGGGAAGAGGATGTCACCGATCCAAGTAAGCCACCGTAACCTTGTCTGTGTGTAGTGGCTATTTTTCTGACTTCCCGCTTCCTTGAAAATCCCTTCCCGTTTATTCCAACAACTGACGAATCTAAAGATAGTGTGTACTTTTTGTTTTCTACCCACGGTTGGCTCATTTCAAGGTTGTATACCATTGGGCTTATGGGCAAAACCCGGTATTGCACCTGAATACTATCCTCCAGTAACAGTGAAATTGAACTATCCGGCTGTGAACCGAGAATAACGGGTTGGGAAAATTCCAGTGTGAGGGATGGCTGATTTTCCAACTGAGGCTTGAGCGATGTATTGGCTGCAGGTGTTAACAACAACAAGTCAGTAGTATCCCGATCTTCGGGAATCTGTAGTGTAAGCCAGGTAGAATCGCTGTTGAATTGTTCCGATGCATCCGGCCTGACAACCAGTACGTTACATTCCTCATCGGTAGGTAAGGAATCGGTTTGAACGATGATGGTCTCTGCAGAGTTGGGATCATCATACAGAAGCACATTTAAATCCAACAAGGAATCCCCGATATAAAAGGATACATATGGCTGGGTATTACGGACAGAGTACGGGGCCGAAAAGGAAATTCTACCCCACGTTGGGCTCACCCACTCGCCTTTCGTTACTCGTAACGGTTGCGGTTCAAAGGCAGGAATGATGTTCATACCGGTTATTGCATCGCCTGTATCCAGCTGAATTTCCTCTTTCCACAATAAACCATAAAGCATTTTATCCGGTACCAGTTCTCTACCAGAATTTTCACTACCGAGGGCACAGGCCTGGTATCGCCCTGGTGATAAATACTGAAAAGAGTAATACCCGTCTTCGTTTATCTCCGTTACATAGTCCGGCAACCTGAATAACACCGAATCAAAGGTTTCTCCCTTAGCGATTTTCCACAGGTGAACTACACATTCCGGCGACCCATATACCCGTCCGCTAATAGTACCATCATCTACATAGTCTCCTGTGCTGTAGGCCAGTTGAATAGTTTCTGCCAATTTCACTTTATGTTCATCGGTCAAGGATCGACTGATGGTTAAAATATATGTTTGATCTTCGCTTAAGCTATCCGGCCAGTGAATAATTAAATCTGTTCCTTTGAATTGTACAACCACCGGATCAGGTAATCTTGGGTATACGTGTACCGCTTTTTCCACTGATTCTTCTGCCAGATATTCTGAGAAGTGCAAAATGATCGGATCACCGGCATAATTAACGGCTCCCGTTTCAGGCAATGCGGAAAGCAGGACCGGAGGTGTTTCATCTTTTGGTCCTCCAGATGGCGGACCGATAGCAGCACAACGCCATTGGAAAACCATGGCACTGATAACACCAATCGTAATCAACAATTTTGAGTATTTTATAGAAGAGGTACGACTCATACTGTAATAAGAGTATCCGGCTGATCAGGCGGGGATAAATATACTGGTATTTCTTTACAATACCTGATGCCTTTCTCGCTTACTTCAGCGCTTACACAACAGACTTCCACCCCTGTTTTCCAGGCATCAAATAACGCCTTTGCAAATGTGGCATCCCTGTTCCACATTGGTGTGAATGAAGCAACGTCAGACCTTTGGCAAACAAACAAAATTCCTGTATCTATTCCCTGACGCTTCATGGTTGCCAACATGGTTGCGTGCCTTGCTCCCCGTGCGGTGACCGCATCCGGGAATTTTGCCACTCCCCTGTCTACAAAAGTAACTGATTTCACTTCCAGGTAATAAGGTTTATCATTTTTCTGCAATAGAAAATCAAAACGGTGATGTTGGTACGGTATTTCTGCGCGAAGAATGTGAGCGTTTTTAAAAAATGGGATTGTTTTTGATCTCAGCCACTCCTGGGCTAATCTGTTGGCCGTAGAAGAAATAAGAGAAACCCAGATATCGCCGGATTTGACCATGGTTGTGGTATACCGGGTTTTTCTTTTTGATTCCCTTGGAACAGGCTGGACACGGAGCTCAGCATTGGGAAGCAACAGTTCCTGTAACCGTCCCGGATCTGGTAGATGACTATCTACAATTTGGCCATCTATATTCACACGGGTTAAAAACCGATTTGGTCGGTTGACGAATCGGGCCGGGATTAATGGTGATTTAAATTTCACGCGTAACGGAAGTAATAAATTGGAATGCGGTTTTTTCTGACCAGTAGTGTCCCTTCTGAAATTGTGCGAAACCAACATGTCCACCGTAATGGGGCGTTAATAAGGTACAAAATGGATTTTGGGAACACTCCTTTTTGGGATAACACCCTTTGCCAAGAAACGTATCATCCCTGGCATTCATTATCATAGTGGGGACTTCAATTCCAGGTATAAACTGCTTTGAGCTGCATTTGGTATAATAGTCATGGACATCGTGGAAGCCATAGACCGGGGCAGTATATGCATCATCAAATTCTTTGATCGTTTTTGCTTTGCGAACTCGTGTCTGATTTAATTTCAATTCAACCATTTTCATACGCGCAATCGCTTTCCTTTTGAGCGTGCTTAAAAATCGTTTTCGATAAATAAAGGTTCCCGGTTTCTCCAAACTGCGGGCACTGGAATGCAAATCCATGGGAACAGAGATCGCCACTGCCCCAACAACCTTTGAGGAAATTTGCGATCCGCTTTCACCCAAATATTTCAGCGTAACGTTCCCGCCCAGACTAAATCCAATGATGACGATTGAACGGAACCGCATCTCTGCCCAAAGGACAAGCTGCGCCAGGTCATTTGTAAAACCACTGTGATAGGCAATCGCAGTTCGATTCATTTCCCCACTGCATCCTCTGAAATTGACAGCACCAACACCCCAGCCCTTTTCCGCAAAAACAGCTCCCATACCGCGGATATAATTTGAGTTTGAATTGCCCTCTAAACCATGAAGGAGCAACACCAGATTATCTGAAATCCCCGCTGAAAAATCTACATCAAAAAAATCTCCGTCTGGTGTTTCAAAGCGCTTTCGATCCCAAACAATGCTCGGAGATTTTCGAAAAACCGTGGGGTAGATCGTGTTAAAATGGGAGCTTTTGAAGATTATATTTGGTCGATAGGGTACAAAAGTCAAGGTGTTCCGTATCCCAGTTGCTTCAGTCGATCCAGTCGGTCCTTTTCATTCTTCTGTAACCAAATGTCCTTGGATAATTCATCATACGCCAATTTAAAATACGGTTTTGCTTTCTTCCTCTGATTAAGCGCAAAATAGCATTCAGCAATTTCCTCAAAAACATATCCGTCTGTCTGTCCAATTTGTTCAAATTCCGTTTTCAGATCAATTTGGTGGTTCAATGCCTTTTCGATTTGGCCAAGGGAGCGTTCCGTCCTGGCCACACACCATTTTGCAATGCGGATTTCTTCCGGATTTTCCTGCTGCTTCCGATATTCCAGTGCTCGTTCGAATACATTTAGTGCTTTGCCATATTCGGCCATATCGTGGTAGGTCCAACCCGTATTGTTGTACAACGATCCTAACCAATTTCTGGCATGCTTGTCGTTGGATTTTTCAGCCAGCTTGATTGCTTTTTCATTCCACTCCAATGATGCCTTTCCTTCTTCCACGATACCCATCATGTGGGCAGCATCCACTGCCAAAAAATCATTTTTACCCTCTACAGCAGATTGATATGCGGATAAAAATTGTACACGTGCATGCTCTTGCTTGCCATCGGAATTAAACGTACGTCCCCGTTCCAGTTGATAGCGGATATTCACTACGGTATCATGGTCGGTCATTCGTGATTGTATGTCATCCAGAAGCCGATGCGCTGATGTAAAATCTTGCTCCAGACCATAGGATCGGGCAATTTGAGTTTCCACTTCCAATCGAAAGGCTCGATCACCCGGTTTAGTAAACTTGTCGAGCAATTGCTGGAAAATTTCTCTGCTTTTTGCAGGATTGTTAAAATCCCATAGTTCGCGGAAATTGGGATAAATTACTTCCGTCATATTTTCATCAACCTGGTTTGCAAAAGCATGTAATCCAACCGTCAACACAAAAATCGTGACCGTGAAGAATCGTATAAGATTATGCTTCTCCTTTTGAAATAAAGTATTTGCCATGTATCACTTAAGATTAAATCCTAATTATTAAAACTGCCATTCTTTTTTACTGGTTTGGATTTGAGTGCTAGCGATTAACTATATCAATTTGTATTAGAGATTTGTATTAGTATATCGCATATTATTTTGATCAATAAATATATTTTAGTATTTTCTTCTGTATATTTCAATATCCACAGGATTTTATGCCGCATTTCGATGAAACAGACAAACGTATTCTTGAAATACTACAGCACAATGGCCGAATAACCAATTCCGAGTTGGCAAAGCTCATAAATATGTCAGCATCACCCACGCTTGAGCGCGTAAAAAAACTTGAACGCAATGGTGTGATTAAAAAATATGTCGCCCTGGTTGAGCCAACCAAAGTTGGTACCCATTTCTTTTCCTATGTTGAGGTAACACTTGTTCGTCACGGTAATGATGCGTTGCAGCGGTTTACTAAATCCATCACTGAAATGTCAGAAGTATTGGAATGTCATCATATAACAGGTGAGGCGGATTTTCTCCTGAAAATTGCAACCGGTGATATTCCCTCCTACGAGGATTTTATTATTCACAAATTAACCGGATTACCTGACGTTCAGCATTTAAAAACACTGGTTGTCCTTTCTACTTTAAAAGAAGAGACTACACTACCAATTAATGGGGGATTACATGAACGCCAATCATCTTGATCATTCCGAAGCAATTCGATTCTGGGTGAATGAGGGCAAGCGCATTGCTTCTGATCGTAAAAGGCGTATCGCGCGTACAAAAAATTGGAAATTCGATACTATTGCAACCCATGGGTTATATGATTTACAACAGGCAACAATGTTTAATAATGGTTCGATCATTGAGCCAATATTTTTAAGCAGTGCTCAGGCTTTTCATAGTTACGATGAGATGGAAGTGGCATTGGCCTATCAAATGCCGTCCTGGACATATTCTCGCATAGCAAATCCATCCACCTTTTTTCTGGAGGAAACGGTTGCATTGTTGGAATCCTACGGAACAGGCCTGGAGGCCGGCTGTGTGGCATGCAGTAGTGGAATGTCAGCTATCCGTTCTGCAATTGAACCTTTTTTGATTGTGGATAAATCTCTACCAGCTCCCAATTTTGTCAGTACCAGTCGTGTTTACGGTGGCACATTTCAGCAGTTCCAGGAGCGACAAATGGGTGATCGAAATATTGAAGTACGGTGGGTAACGAATAACCTGGATATGGAAGAGTGGGCATCGAAAATCGATAGGGGTACACGTTTCCTCTACGGTGAAATGCCATCAAATCCTGCCGTGGCATTGTTCGATATTGAAAAGGCCGCAGCACTGGCACATTCACACGGAATCCCACTTATTGTGGATGCCACTTGTGCTTCCCCGGCTCTACTGCGTCCACTGGAATTTGGTGCCGACATTGTGCTTCAATCCGCATCCAAAATTATGGGGGCCAGTGGGTTTTCTATTGTAGGGACAGTCACGGCAAAAAACCATATAATCAGTAGGGTGGGAACCGATGAAATGAAAGCTGATTTCGCAACCTGGATGAAGCTCCTTCCCTATCGGGATAATGGACCGTCATTAAGTCCTTTTAATGCCATCGTCACACTCAATGATTTACGCTCCCTTCGAAGCCGGGCTGCACACACCAGTCGATCCGCTTTAAAAATAGCACACTATCTGGCGAGTCATTCCAAGGTTGCCAGTATCAATTATCCCGGTTTATCATCCCATACCCAAGCAACAATAGCAAACAAATATCTTCAGCTGGTTGATAGCGCGGAAAATGACGGTGATCCTGAATATGCCTACGGGTACATGATGACATTTGAAATAAAAGAAAAAAACCCCTACCAGCCCAAAAACACCAGAACATTTTACAATAATCTTGATATGATCTGGCGGGCAACCGATTTGGGTCGTGTAAAATCGGTAGCCACAATTCCAGCAATTTCAACCCATCAGCAACAAGGGGATGAAGGGCGTAAGCTCGCATCCATTCTGCCAAACTATGTACGCCTCTCCATTGGAATTGAAGACGTATCTGATATTATTACCGAACTGGATCATGCTTTAAGCAAAATTTGACGAAAGCGAGGAAAGACTATGACCCAAAATATTGCCCTGATTGGATTTGGTACTGTGGGGCAAGGCTTAGCCGAAATACTTCTAAAAAAGCAATCGGAATTTGCCGAAAAATTTCACTATCAGCCACAAATTGTGGCGGTGAGCGATGCGGTAAAAGGATCGGTATATTGTAAAGAAGGGTTGGATATTTCACAATTATTAAGTCTGGTGGAACGTGACAAATCGCTTGACGAATATCAGTGTAATAAAGATTGCACAGGCTGCCATAAAGGGTGGGATGCATTGCATACCATTCGAAACAGCAATGCGGATGTTATTTGTGAATTAGCTTATACCAATCTAAAGGATGGTGAGCCGGCAATAGCACATTGCAAGGCCGCTTTTGAAACTGGAAAACATGTTGTAACCAGTAACAAAGGTCCGGCTGCGCTCGCTTACAGCGAATTGCATCAATTGGCTACAGCGCATAATGTGGACTTCTTGATTGAGGGTACCGTCATGAGTGGTACACCAATTCTGAACTTGCTCACCGGACCACTGGCAGGTAACACCATTATCTCCGCCAGAGGAATACTGAACGGGACGACCAATTATATTCTCTCGGAAATGGAAAATGGAATGAGCTATGCGGATGCGTTGAAAAAAGCACAGGAATTGGGATACGCCGAGGCCGATCCGACCGGTGATGTGGAGGGCAATGATGCGCGTGCAAAAGTCACCATTCTCGCCAATGTTGTTATGGGAAAATCACTGGCAATTGGAGATGTTGCATGTGAAGGCATTACCAGGATCAATAGTGACGATATCAGAAACGCGAAGCAGCAAAACTCTCGTTGGAAGCTCATTGGTTGCGTGGAAAATACCGCCGATGGAATCAGCGCTTATGTTCGCCCTGAGCCGGTGCCATTGAGCCATCCATTGGCCGGAATCATGGGAGCCACAAATGCAGTGACTTTTCAAACGGATCTGATGGGTGATATCACCATTGTTGGGGCTGGTGCAGGCCGCACAGAAACGGGATTCTCAATTCTAACGGATCTATTAGAGATCCACAAAAAAATGCAAGGATTTAGCGATGAAAAAAAACTACGGTAAAAACACCAAAGTCATCCATGCCGGGATAAACCCGGATGATAAAATGGGAAGCGTATCTACACCTATCTACCAGTCATCCACCTTTAAATTTGATTCTGCTGAACAGGGTCGCAGACGATTTTCTGGTGAGGAACCAGGATTTATTTATACACGTCTCGGCAATCCCACGATACAGGCCCTGGAATCGGCGCTGGCAGAATTAGAAAATGGCAAACATGCCCTGGTCACATCTACTGGAATGGCAGCTATCACAACCATGTATTTTGCATTGCTTGATTCGGGTGACCACATGATTGGTTCCGATTGCATGTATGGTCCCGCACGCGTGGTAATGGAAACTGAATTCTCTCGTAAAAATATTGCTTCTGATTTCATTGATACGTCAAACCTTGAAACGGTAAAAAAGGCAATTAAACCCAATACAAAGTTGATTTATATTGAAACGCCTGCAAATCCAACGCTTAAAGTTTCAGATATAACTGAATGCGCAAAACTCGCCCATGAGCACCATGCCGTTTTGGCCGTGGACAATACATTTTTAAGTCCCGTGTTGCAAAACCCATTGGATCTAGGAGCAGATATTGTCATACACAGCATGACCAAATTCATTAATGGTCATACGGATGTGGTTGCCGGTGCCATGGTTTGCAATGAAGATACCATTGCGGGCCGTTTACGGTCAGTATTAAAAAACCTTGGTGGTACCATGGATCCCCATCAGGCCTGGTTGGTACTGCGTGGCATGCGGACATTGGCATTGCGTATGGAAAAATCCCAGGAGAATGCGTTAAAACTGGCTGAATTTCTTGAGAATCATTCAGCCGTTGGCGCCGTACACTATCCCGGATTGCAATCTCACCCACAATATGAGCTGGCGAAAAGCCAAGCCTCTGGCCCGGGAGCGGTCATGAGTTTTGAGCTCAAAGGTGGGTATATTGCAGGAGAAAGTCTGATGAATAATGTTTCAGTCGCCCTGCTTGCCGTTTCACTTGGCGGCTACGAATCCCTTATACAACATCCAGCCAGCATGACACATGCTTCCGTTCAGAAAGATGAGCGTCTTGCTGCGGGCATTACCGATGGGTTGATTCGACTATCTGTGGGATGTGAAGATATAGAAGATCTGGTTAACGATTTTGAACAAGCTTTAAACAAATCGTAAAGGGGACCTGTTATGAAAATGGTCATTGGGGGACAATGGATCAGCAAAAAGGAAACGATTGATGTGCATAATCCCTACGATCAATCCGTGGTTGATACTGTCCCAAGAGGAGATAAAAACGATATACTGCATGCTATTGATATCGCCCAAACTGGTTATGAGATTAACCGCGATTTACCTGCACACCGCCGGATACACATTTTGAAAAAAGCAGCCCAGCTCATGGAAGAACGCTTCGACAATTTGGCAATAACCATTGCTTCAGAAGGATCAAAAACCATTAAGGAAGCACGGAAAGAAGTTGGACGAGCTATCAATACCATGACCATTTCTGCAGAAGAAGCGCGGCGTATTAACGGCGAAACCATTCCTTTTGACAGCGCGGACGGATCAGAAAATCGTGTAGGGTATTATTACCGCTTTCCAATCGGAATTATTGCCGCAATTACGCCATTTAATGATCCCCTAAATTTGGTAGCACACAAGGTTGGTCCTGCCATTGCGGGTGGAAATTCGGTGATTGTCAAGCCGGCGACGGTTACTCCCCTTTCTGCTCTGAAATTGGCTGAATGCCTTTTTGACGCCGGTTTGCCTGGAGAAATACTGAGTGTTATAACCGGTCCGGGAGCTGAGATTGGGGAGGCATTGGTCACGGATCTTCGCATTCGAATGGTTTCATTTACCGGCGGTGTTGAGGCTGGTAAACACATTTCTAAAATTGCCGGACTAAAGAAAATTGGTATGGAGCTGGGGTCCAATTCGCCGGTAATTATACTTAAGGATTGTGATTTCGAGAAAGCTGTGGAATCTTGTGTCTCCGGGGCATTTTGGGCTGTGGGACAAAACTGCATTGGTGTCCAGCGCATCTATATTGAAAAGGACCTCTACCCTGCTTTCAGGGATGCTTTTGTAAAGCGGACAAAAAAGTATAAAACGGGATATCAGTTGGATGAAGATACGGATATGGGACCGATGATTACATTAGCAGAAGCTGAGCGCGTAATGGATTGGGTGAAAGAAGCAGAATCGCAAGGCGCCACCTGCCTCACCGGTGGAACCAGAGTTGGTTCGCTGGTTCAACCAACGGTCATGGAAAAGATGCCGGCTGGTGCAAAACTGGATTGTCAGGAAATTTTTGGTCCTGTTGTCACACTTTACGCCGTTGAAAATCTTGATGAAGCAATTGAAAAATCCAATGCTGTGGATTTCGGGCTCCATGGAGCTATTTTTACCAGCAATTTACATGCGGCTTTCGATGCCATAAAGCGAATGGACGTGGGCGGTATTATGGTAAATGACTCAACGGACTATCGGGTAGATCTTATGCCGTTTGGTGGAGTAAAAAACAGTGGTCTTGGGCGCGAAGGAATTCGTTTTGCACTGGAGGAAATGACCGAACCAAAAGTAGTTTGTTTTAACTTATAGTCTTGCTGAAAACAAAAAAGGGCCGTTAAATGACGGCCCTTTTTTTAGATGTAATTTGTGGGTTACAGCGATTGACAATATGTCAACACATCACCTGTTTCTGCATCGGTTAATCCTTCACTGATCATACTTGGCATTTCTGGAGAGCTCCCCGGGTGACCCCAGCGAATCTTATGGAAGACTTCCTGCGGGTTATCATTTGCTAACCAACCCACACCTTGACTACCATCATCATCATCAAAATCGATTGTGTTGCCATCTGCACCATGACAAACAGCGCAATTGTTACCATAGAGGGTTGCACCATTGGTTGCATCGCCGTTTCCGGCATAGGTTGTGGGGTCGATATAATCATACATATCGAACAGGCCATCCACAATAAATTTGGTCAAATTCAATACATCATCATTGCTTAGAACGGCAGAGAAATCATGGTCGCCACCGGCACTTTTGATTGAATTGAAGATTGCGTCCGGATCGCCACCACTCAGTGTCATCACACCATCAAATCCAGTATAATGGCTTCCAGAACTGTATCTTCCATCCAAACCGATGTAGTCCCAGCCATGGCATTCTTTACAGCGCCATGTATCAGCCCCGGTACGAGCGTTGGTTGTTTGTGTGCTCCAAATTGGATCAAAGTCGGTTGTAGGTTCGGTACCGCCATTTACTTTCCACCATTTATCATACAACTGTCCACCGGCTACAATATCAGCTAGCCCCCAATTTAAAGTTGCATATATTTCCAGTGATTGAGCATAGGCCAGAATATCACCACATTGATCTCTGGTTAATCCTTCACTGATCATACTTGGCATTTGTGATCCTGGGTTTCCCCAAAAAATCTTATGAAGGACCTCTTGTGGGTTATCCACTGCCAACCAGCCAACTCCTTGATTACCATCCTCAGCCTCAAAATCAATTGTATTACCATCGGCTCCATGGCAGACTGCACAATTGTCTGTATATAGTGTTGCGCCGGCAGTCGCATCGCCGGTTGCAAGTCCGTTTGAGTCGATATATAAATACATATCTGTAAGTCCATCAGCAACAAATTTTGCCAGATTCATGATGCTGGTATCATCAAGAACAGATGCAAAATCGTGGCGGCTTCCATCACCTTTGATAGCATCAAATATATCCGCCGGGTCCATAGCGCTGGCATCCGTTAAGCCTTCAAATCCGGTGTAATGGCTGCCTGAACTGTATCTACCGTCCAGACCAATGTAATCCCAACCGTGGCATTCTTTGCAACGCCAGGTATCGGCTCCGGTGCGTGTATTTGTGCTTTGTTCAGACCAAATTGGATCAAAGTCTCCGGTAGGTTCTGCGGCGTCGGTTACTTTCCACCATTTATCATATAATTGCCCCCCAGCTTTAATGTTGGCACTTGTCCAATTGTCATCAACAAAATGAGGCTCAGTCGCTTTGTTATCATCACAACCAGTGGAAATCAATAATACAACAACAGTTAGTGTTGCAAATATTTTTCCTCTAATACTCATGATCATGTACTCCTATTTAGGTTTATGTTTGATAGTATGTTTTCCGTATTGAAAACTTTGTATTATGTGTATTAATTGGCATAACAGGATACAAATATACGATTATATTCTTTTTTTTCGAATATTAAATTTTACCCGGCACCGGCAAACAAATGCACAATTTCAGCTACCTGTTTTCAATCAGCATACCTCGTTCGCACCATTAGAAATGTGTAAATTTAGCCAACTGACAATACGGCTCTGATCGACATTTGAACATCCTTTAGAAAATAATTGAAAGCAACATTATGCCACTGGTACCCTCCTATATCAAAAGTTTAGCAAATTATGTCCCTGGAAAACCCATCGAAGAAGTTCACCGAGAACTGGGAATTGATGAGGTCGTAAAACTGGCCTCCAATGAGAATTCATTGGGTCCCTCACCAAGAGCAATGCTTGCCATGCGGCAAGCAATGAAAAACTCCCATCGTTATCCTGATGCAGCCGGGTTCATGTTGCGATCTGCGTTGGCAAAAAAATTCGAAGTTACATTAAACAATGTTGTGATTGGAGCTGGATCAGAGGGCATTATGTCTACCATCATGCGCACTTTTCTCCTTGCCGATGATGAAATAGTTACCAGCGCAGATTCATTCATTGGATTTCGTGTCATAGCAAATGCAACGGGGAGGAAAATCCATTGGGTGCCAATGAAAAACCACAAATGTGACTTGGCTGCAATGGCGAAAAAAATCAATGATTATACAAAAATTATCTATATCGCAAATCCTGATAATCCAATGGGAACATACATTACTCGATCAGAATTTGACGATTTCTACGCCCATGTTCCAGAGCGAGTTCTCATAATACTTGATGAAGCCTATTTTGAATTTGCACAATCGCTGGATAATTACCCGGACTCCATGACTTACCGCTACGATAATGTGATAACGCTCAGGACTTTTTCCAAAGCGTATGGACTTGCCGGTATTCGCATTGGATACGGTTTTGCACACGAAGACCTGATAACCAATCTAATGAAAGTAAAAGTTCCTTTTGAGCCATCCTACCTGGCTCAGGTTGCAGGATATGCCGCACTTGAAGATCAAAAGTATATTGAAAAAACACTCAGAATTAATCAGCGTGGTTTAAATTTATTCTATAAAGCACTAAACCAATTGCATGTTAAATTTCTACCTACGGCAGCCAATTTTATTACCACTTGCTGGTCTTCGGGAGATGAAGCCGCAAGGGTAACAGATAAATTACTTCATGAAGGTGTCATTGTGCGTCATTTGACGGCATTTGGCTGGCCTGACTGTATCCGCATATCAATTGGACTGCAAATAGAAAATCAACGCTGTATCGCAGCTTTAAAAAAAATATTAGGGTAAGCACTACGGAGAAATCATGGCCGTTATTACAAAAGAATGGAAAGGTACCGAATATTTCCCCATTTCAGAATTAGATCACGTGGAATTTTATAGTGGAAATGCCAAACAGGCCGTCCACTTTTACAGGACTGCTTTTGGATTCGAGCCGTACGCATATGCCGGTCCTGAAACGGGTCAACGAGAAGCAGTTTCCTATGTATTAAAACAGAATAAAATATTTTTTGTCATCACAACCCCTTTGCACTCAAGTCACCCGGCTACCGATTGGTTAAAAAAGCACGGTGATGGAGTTGTTGATATCGCATTTAAAACCGAGTCTGCCAAGGAAGCATATGATTCCTGTTTAAGTAGAAATGCAGAATCAGCCTATCCTTTGAAGAAAAGATCAGATGAACAGGGACAGGTAAAAAAGGCTGCTATCAAAACATACGGTGACACAATTCATTCTTTTATTGAAAAAGGAAATTACAGTGGTATTTGGGAACCGGGATTTGAGAAATTGTCTATGAATCCAGTAGTCTTCGAGGATCCTGGATTGCTGGTTATGGATCATATTGTTGGGAACGTTGAGGATGGCCGGATGGATGCCTGGAAAGAATATTACGAGCGTGTGTTCGGATTTACAAATTTTATCCATTTTGGCGAGGGCGATATCTCAACCCGGTTCTCAGCATTAAAAAGCCGTGTTATGCGTTCCAAAAACTGGAAAGTACTTTTTCCTATCAACGAACCTGCCGTGGGATTAAAAAAATCGCAGATTGAAGAATATCTCGAGTTCAATGAAGGTCCCGGCGTACAGCACATCGCATTATTGACCGGAGATATTGTTAAAACAATTTCAGCACTCCGAAAAAACGGGGTGGAATTTTTGTATGTGCCAGATACCTATTATGATGATATTCTTGATCGGGTTGGACCTATTGATGAGGACCTGGATGTGTTGAAAGAACTGCGCATTCTTATTGATCGTGACGACGAAGGCTATTTACTCCAATTATTTACAAAACCGGTTGAAGACAGGCCAACCCTGTTTTTTGAAATTATTCAGCGCAAAGGATCCCGTGGGTTTGGGCAAGGAAACTTCCAGGCCCTGTTTGAGTCCATTGAACTGGAGCAGGAAAAACGCGGCAATCTCTAGATCCTGCTGATGAAATTTGTCACCTATTCACAATTTGACTCCGATCCACCACGGTTTGGTTTTAAAAAAGGACCGTATATCGTCGATGTATTGCGATCAGCTATTTGGGCAAAACAATCGCAGAATAAAGACCAGTTTCTAGATATTCCAACCTCACTGAAAAGAGCTCTGGAGCAATGGCATCATCATTTCCGCAAACTGCAGGAGCTATCAGAGCTGGTGCCATCGGATAACCTGTCCTCCTACACTGCGAATGATCGACCGATCGCATTATTAGAATCAGATATTATCTTCCATGCGCCAATTCCAAATCCATCAACCGTTCGAGATTTTTATACATTTGAACAGCATGTCAAGTCGGCTCGGCAGCAGCGCGGTCTGGAAATGGATCCTGCCTGGTATGACCTGCCTGTATTTTATTTCTCAAATCCAAATGCACTTTTTGGCAACCGGGCAATTATCCCGTATCCGTCTGGGACTCAGGAATTGGATTTCGAATTGGAAATTGCAGTTATTATTGCAATCGGCGGTAAGAATATTCCCCATGCTGATGCGGATTACTATATTGCAGGATACACAATTATGAATGATTGGTCCGCTCGCGATTTCCAACGGAAAGAAATGACATTAAACCTTGGTCCGGCCAAGGGAAAAGATTTTGCCACATCCCTTGGACCCTATATGGTAACCCCGGATGATTTAACCCAGATGCGGTCCGAGAATAAAATGAATATGCGCATGACCTGTCACGTGAATGACAAAAAGCTCTCTGACGGCAACACAACAGACATGTATTTTTCTTTTGCAAAAATGATTGAATATGCCAGTCAAAATGCAGAATTAAAACCGGGAGATATTTTCGGCTCTGGAACCGTTGGTACTGGCTGTATACTTGAATTGCGTCCAGAGAATGTAGGCGGATGGTTAAAGCCTGACGACAAAATTGTCTGTGAAATTGAGCAATTGGGAAAACTGGAAAACACGATTAGTTCACAATAGGAAACAATATGCCTTTTTATCAAAAACGCGGAAAAATTCCACCAAAACGACATACCCAATTTCGTGATAGCCGCAACCAGCTGTATTGGGAAGAGTTGATTAGTCGTGAAGGGTTCAGTTCCATCTATTCCAATGTGTATCATTTGCAACCTCCTACCGCAGTTGAGGCTGTTGGCGATTTTAGGCCGATCGTTCTTGAGTCCTGGAAAAACCAACATCGTGCAATGCATGTCATGACGAATCGAATTAAATCCGGTGGTGATGCAATTACTGCCCGGATTCCGCTTTTTTTTAATTCAGATTGTATCATTTTCAAGGCACACATAAAGGAATCCATGACATATTTATACCGAAATGGACATCGTGATGAATTGCTATTTATTCAATCCGGAAAAGGCACCTTTCAAAGCAATTTTGGTAACTTAGATATTAAGCCTGGTGATTATGTCGTAGTTCCTCGTGGTGTCATTTGGGATATGAATATTCAATCTCCCGTTCGCATGCTTGTGTTGGAGACAAATGGACCGATTGAAACTCCAACACGCTATCGCAATCAATCCGGACAACTTTTGGAACATGCTCCTTATTGTGAACGCGATCTTCGTACGCCGGAATTCGTTCAACCGATAGATTCGGAAGATTCTGTTGATGTGATTGTAAAGCTCCAGGCAGGGTTTCAGACGTATACATATCAACATCATCCTTTTGACCTAATTGGATGGGATGGCTATTATTTCCCATGGGTGTTTAATATTAACGATTTTGAACCGATTACAGGGCGTATTCACCAACCTCCGCCGGTTCACCAGACCTTCCAGGCCCCGGGATTGGTTGTTTGTTCTTTTGTACCTCGTTTATTTGATTACCATCCCCAGGCTATCCCTGCGCCCTACGCACATAGCAACGTTGATAGCGATGAAATATTATTTTATGTGAAAGGTAATTTTATGAGCAGAGAAGGGATTGAAGAAGAATCTATAACATATCACCCAATGGGATTGCCACACGGACCGCAACCGGGTAAAATTGAACAATCCATTGGCGTAAAGGATACAACAGAATTGGCGGTTATGATTGACACGTTTGCCCCATTACAGCCTTGCGCCAGTTTGCAAGACATTGATGATGATACTTATCCATTTTCATGGATTGCGTCATGATTATTGATCCAGGAGAACAAACATTTAGAGAAAATTATAAACTTCTCATCGGCTCAATCGTCCCTCGTCCAATTGCGTTTGTCTCCACGGTTTCTTCAGCGGGTATTCCCAATTTGGCACCATTCTCTTTTTTCAACGGCGTGTGCTCAAATCCTCCGACAATTGCATTTGCACCTGTCCGAAGAGCCCTCGATGCCCAGCCAAAGGACACGCTGATCAACATCCGGGAGCAAAAAGAATTTGTGGTAAATATTCCCAGTGAATCCTTTGTGGAAAAAATGGTTAAAACAGCGACAGATTTTAATCCTGATGTGGATGAGTTCTCAATATCCGGACTCACCCAAAAGCCAGCTAAAATTGTGTCTGCACCGCTTGTAAAAGAGGCCAGGGTCAGTTTTGAATGCACATTAAATCAAATTATTGAAATTGGTGATGGGTCGGCTGGTAGCGGATTTTTAGTATTGGGTACCATTGTTTTATTCCATGTCGCCGATGATGTATACAATGATGGCAGAATTCTTCTCGATAAGCTCCAGCCTGTGGGACGTCTTGCCGGGAATGCTTACTGTCGTATAAATGACACCTTTTCAATTATTAGAAAAATAAATCCGGAATAGTATGTCTCTGGCTGATCGGATTTACAGTGCTCAATGCTATGGGAATGTTGAGCCTATCGAACATATGGTGCCCTATCCCAATCTCCCGGCTCTTGTTGAAGGAGAAACGATAAAGTTTTCTAAGCGACAACTTTTTCCGGAAACTGGATTAACAAATGGAATGTTTTATACAAAAGTACAACAGGCTGCCCACTGGTTGAAAAGTCTTGAAATCAAACCTTTTGACCGAATATATTTTGAAAATTTTCCCACCCGCGATTTCCGCATTTTAGTATATGCCACATGGTATTTAGGCGCATCTGTTGTCCTTTGTGAAGGGAATGATTCAAACCGGCTTATTCCGGATAACATTAAAATGAGCCTGAATGCCAATGAGCTAGAATTTGAGACGCTTTTAATTGCATTTCCCGAAAAATATAATCCAACATTTAGAGCTTCGCTAATGGATGAAGCATGCCTGGTCGCATTACCTGGGTGCCAAATCAGGTTGAGTCATTATCAATGTCTTGTTAACGCAAATGGAGTATCCCGGGGGTTAAATATTCATGATCATATGACTTATTATACACGCCTTTTACCGGGAACATTGACCTGGCTCATTTGCGAAGCCTTGATTCCATTTTTCACCGGTTCCGTTTTCTCCCCCGATTCCCCGACGCTTACAATTGGCTATGCAGACAAGGATGAAGACTCTACTTACATCCTTACCAGCCAATGGAAAAATACTTTCAAATCAAATGACTGTTTTGTCTTACCAGAGGCCGGTGGCATTCTATTAGCAGGAGAAAAACCTATCCACCTAATGAACGTATTATACAAAGACCATGTCCTTACAATAAATGGTCATGGTGTCATGATGGGTTATACAGACGATGTGCTAAACGATAAAGTTTTCAAAGAGAACAAACTCATCATATCATTATGATATAAATCTCATAATTAGTATATATTTTCCGCACATACCGATTCGTACAATAACCTCTATATACTAACATTGCTATGGTTACAATATTTTTAATTATTTTGGCATGGCTCTTGCCTTCAAGTAAGCAAGCACACCAAAAATATGTATAAAAATTGAAAATTGATGAAGGAGTTAAAAATGAAGAATACTACACTACACTGGACTACCACGATTGCCTTACTGGTATGGTTAACAGCTGGAAGCGGATTGTTCGCACAAATTGACCTTGACGAGGAAACGGAAGAGGTCCAAAAAGAAATCGAAGAAGCATTACAAGAAGTTGAAATGGAACTCAATGACATTGGCGATGTGCGGATTGATTTTGGTCATGACTATAAAAACGGTTCACCAAAACTTGGATTGTATCTGGAAGATTTGGATTTTGAAGAAGTGTATGAAAGACACTATCCCTATAACTACGGTGTCCTGGTAACAGGTGTTGTAAGTGGTGGGAATGCAGATCGCGCCGGATTTATCAAGAATGATATCGTCATGGAATTTGATGGTGAAAAGGTGCGGTTTGAGGAACATTTAATAAACCTCCGTGATAGCAAAGACTACGGTGATTCTGTCCAGGTAAAAATATTCCGTAACGAAAAAGAAATATTTACAACTCTTTCTTTTGCCCAACAATCTCCTGAATTCGATGAATACGGTGCCCCTCTTTCAGATAAAGAGAAAATGAAGATGAAAAAACACATGGGCCTCAGTGTTGGTTATGGCGGTGGTGGCCCAATGGCTACTGTCATCGATCTTGATAATACCAATCTAAATGCGTTCTTAACAACCAACGGATTTGATCCTATTGGAAAAAATGAAATGCTTGCTTTTGGTGGATTTGGAATGGGAACAATTGGTAATCATTGGTTCATTGGTGGAGCCGGTAGTGGATTTAAACATACCCAGCAGATCGCGACAAGAGATAGTGCAACAAATGCCCTTACTGGCTATCGAAATGCAAAAGTAGAATTGGGCTATGGTGGTGTTACTATATCCAAAAAATATGCACTATTCACCAAGCGTCTTGTTTTGGATTTCACAACCCTGGTTGGTGGTGGAAGCATGATTGTCACCGTTGGACAAACCGATGGTGAATATTTATGGGACAACCAAATTGAAGACATGAACTCTAACCTCGTTAAATACAAAAAAGATTTCTTAGTAGTGCAACCATCCCTCGGGATGATGGTTAGAATCCAGAATTGGGTTGCATTACATGGAAGTGTTGGTTATCTGGGAATGATTTCACCTAATGACAATTGGACCGATACTGAATTCGACTTTACTGTTAAAGGTAAATCTCCAAGCCTCAAGGATGCTCTCTCCTACAATCTTGGCATTTGGTTCGGTTTCTAAGCTCAGATTAACCGCTTGCGGTCAGTGGAGCCTCCTTGCTACTGACCGCTTTCTTTATGACTCAAAGTATTTCCTGTAATTTTAACCTACAACTCACTAAAATCAGAAAGACATGGAACCCTCATTACTCTCAGGAATATTTAAACAAATTGTCACTGGTGTTATTACGGTGGGATCCATGTTTTATTCTACCATCGATGGTGTTCATGCTAATTTCGGCGGTGTTGATGTCCATTCCGATGGAAAACAAGTGCTTGTTACCACCTATCTGGAAAATTGCTTTACCGACGACTTTGACCGTCTTTTCAGCTCTGGAAAACGAATATATTTTCACTATCGAATAGATATTATTGATGCGGCTGATAATTCCATTGTCCAAAGCAAAGAACTGTTTAATGCCATCAGCTATTCGCATCTAGATAATATTTATGAAGTATACCGATCTCACCAAGAAACATTGACATCTAATCTTCAGATCCGTCGCGCTAAATTTTTGTTAGCAAGCTTACCGGATGTTCCCGTTTTATCTTTGGAATATCTGGATGGGGAAAAAATATATCTGGTTAAAATTTCAGCATGGTTAGATCGAATCAAACTCGAAGGTATGGAAGAACCGTTAAACCTTATGTTTTACTGGAATAGTATCCGGCCAGAAATAATTTCACGTCCATTCACCCTCGATGCGTTGAATCTATGAGAATACCATTACCTTCATTTAGGATTCAAATAATTTTACTTGTCTTGTTTTTTCTCATCAATTCGGTTCTTTTTTATAGAAATTATTTTCTGGATAGTTTTTCCAACTATTCCAAACAAGTTACCGATTTGCACATGGATGACCGTATTACTGAGCTCTACCAAAAATATTCTGATAATTTGAGTGAACAATCCAAGAACGACTTCCGAAATGACGTGGAAGCATTGTTGTCTACCGAAAAACAGTCGGATTTATTTCGAACCTTGTTTCGGGATGAATTGCGGCTTTACAGTGCCTTCATTTTTGCTTTTCTTTCCATTGCCGTTCTCATCCTCTTTCTTTTCAGCTTCAATCTGGTTACACGTCCCTTAATGAGATTGCAATCTGCTACAGATGAACTTTCAGGCGGAAACTGGTCAATTCAGGTTCAGGAAAGTCGATTTTCTCCCTTGAATGATTTAATTGTTTCCTTTAACCGTATGACTCGGGAATTGGATGATAATCGCCGAAAACTTATACAAGCAGAGAAAGAATCAGCATGGCGTGAAATGGCCCGTGTACTGGCACATGAAATAAAAAACCCTCTCACACCTATGCGCTTGTCCTTAGAGCGTTTGGAGAGGAAATACAAAAATCAATCACCTGATTTTGCAGCCATTTTTTCCCGTGTATCTGAAGTGTTGCATGAAGAAATCAATAATCTTCAGGAACTGGCATCTGAATTTTCCCAATTTGCGCGCTTGCCAAAAGCCAGCCTACGCCGCTTTAATCTGGCCGAGCAAATGGAGGATATTATTGAACCCTACGTCACACAAGCAGAGATTAACCTTCACAAAAATTCAGATGCGCCCGAATTTTATGGTGATCGCATGCAATTAAAACAAGTGTTTGTGAATCTTATACAAAATGCAATACAGGCTGGATCAACAACCATTAATATTTCCTGTGCTATTGCCAACAATTGGCGCCTAATTTTTGCAGATAATGGAAAAGGGATTCCAGAAAAAAATGTTGGTAAAATTTTTGAACCATATTTTACCCGGCGGGAAAAGGGAACCGGATTGGGTCTTGCCATCGTAAAGCGTATTGTAGAAAACCACGATGGAACCATTGAGGTTGAAAGTACTGTGGGCAAGGGCACTACTTTTACCCTAACTTTTCCCCTGATACAAGATGGGGGTCCATGAATATTCTCGTCGTTGATGATGAGCGCAATATACGCCTGACGCTCAGGGATATCCTTGAGGATGAAGGTTATTCAATTTTTCTTGCTGAATCTGGAGAAGCGGGACTTAGAGTTCTCAAAGATGAAAAAATTGACCTGGCCATATTAGATGTAAAGCTCCCCAACATGTCTGGTATTGACATGTTCAAAAAAATCAATGCATTGAATTTGGGCGTGGATGTTCTCATGATTTCCGGTCATTCAGGAATTGAGACAGCCGTTGAGGCCGTCAAGCTCGGCGCTTATGATTTTCTGGAAAAACCCCTTTCCATGGAGAAAATTTTAACTGCCGCACGTAATATTGATGAAAAGCGCTGCCTTAAAATTTGCGCCGAACAGGGATTTGAAGAATTATCAGATAAATACCGCCTCATCGGTGATTCACCCGAAGTAGATCAAATAAAAAGCATTATTTCGCGAGTTGCACCGACAGATTCAAAGGTGTTGATACGCGGTGAAAGTGGAACCGGCAAGGAATTGGTCGCCTATGCTATTCACAAACAAAGCCAGCGGTCAGGAGCCCCCTTCATTCGGTTTAATTCCGCTGCTATTCCTAATGAGTTGGTCGAAAGTGAATTGTTTGGGCATGAGAAAGGCGCTTTTACCGGTGCCGACGACCGCAAAATTGGAAAACTGGAATTGGCTCATGGCGGTACACTTTTTCTGGATGAAATCGGCGATATGAGTTTATCAGCGCAAGCCAAAGTTCTACGTGTCATCCAAGAAGGAACGTTTGAGCGCGTGGGTGGACACAACACTTTGGAAATTGATACCAGAATACTTGCAGCTACACACAAAAATCTGGAAGACATGATCAAGCAGGGACATTTTCGGGAAGATTTATTTTTTCGCCTGAATGTTATTCCAATCACACTGCCACCATTGCGGGAGCGGACAGGTGATATTGCAATTCTTGCCAAGCACTTTTTGCATTTCTTTATACAGGAATTAAAATTAACAAATAAATCTTTTGATCCTAAAGCGCAAGCAACATTAGTATCCTATGAATTCCCGGGAAATGTACGGGAATTAAAAAACCTGATAGAGCGTTTATGCATCCTTACAATAGGAGACACGATAACAGAAAGCGATTTACTGCCTCATTTAATCCAGGGAAAAGGGGAGCAATCTTTTGCATTTTTGAAATCAAAATCACTCAAGGATGCCAAACTCGAATTCGAATCGTATTATATTTCCGAACAACTAAAACGGCATAATTGGAATATAAGTGTTGTTGCTGATAAGTTGGGAATGCATCAACCCAATTTGTCACGAAAGATAAAAGAATTGAATATTGAAAAACATGATTAGGAGGACCCATGGGTAAACGTGAACGATTAATTTATCGGAGAGCGCGCCGGAGAGTGCAGGACTTGATGAATTTTTATCGGCATCTGATTACATATGCAATTTTAGCCGTCTTTTTCTTTCTATTCAATCTAATCACGGGAAATGATTGGATTCTTTATGGCTTGGTGTTTCTGGGATGGGCTTTGGTTTTGGCGATCCATGCTTTGTTTGTCTACATTTTGAATACACTTTTCATTGGGGACTGGGAAGAACGGAAAATCAAAGAATACATGAATAAAAAATTTAAACCGTTGGACGGAGAATAGGCCTCCCGGAAACTATTCTTTTTATCACAGACTCAGTTACCCTGTAATAACAGATTCATCCCACTCGTTACTGAATGGGCATTAGTTTTCAGCGTCCATTATCTGTAGAACGTCCATGGCATGTGTTTTTGTTTTTACTTTTTGAAAAGACTCCTCTATGTTCCCTTGCTCGTCGATAATGTAGGATATTCGTAGAATACCATCATATTCGCGACCATATAATTTTTTCCTGCCCCAGGCTTGATACTGCTTTAGCATTTCTTTGCTCTCATCACAAAGCATAGGAAATTGAAAACCATGTTTTTCCGAGAAATTTCGTTGAGCCTTAGGTGAATCTCCGCTTACACCAAGAATCTGAATTCCTTTTTTTTCGAACGTGGTATATTCATCACGGAAGCTCTGACCTTCCATCGTACATCCCGGTGTACTGGCCTTTGGGAAAAACCACAGGATTACCTTTTTCCCAAGAAAATCACTCAGTCGAACTATATTGCCATAGGCGTCCGGCAGGGTGAAATCTGGAGCTTTAGCACCAATTCTTAGCATATGATCTCCTTCATTGTATGTTTTTGCATCCCTACAAATTTATTTCTGACCACCGCAATCTGTCATCATTGGATGTAACCATTTCATTCACGGCGGATATACCAGCTTTTTGCCCCCTCCAAACCAATGTTTTCAAGGCATCATCAATTGAAACCCATTTATAATCACAATGCTCGTCGGAGAGTGTAATTGATTCCTTTTCCACCTCAATTCCAAAAACCGGAACCAGATTAATGCGATCTTTATGTGCTTCATAAAACATGCTCACATGATCAGCTGAAAACATCGTTTTTGGGCGCAAACCAGTTTCTTCCTTCAGCTCCCGAACGGCGGCCTCCCAGGATGTTTCACCCGCTTCGATTTTACCCGCCACCCCTTGCCAAAGATGCTCGTATATTTTTGTTTTTGCCCTTTTCAGCAGTAAAAATTTGATTCCTTTTTCCGTGTTACGATAAATGTACGCATCAATCACACGTATTTTCATTTTTGCCATTTACATATCTCCCCAGTTGGTCAGTGTCACCTCAGACCACCTGTAAAATGTCCCGTTGCCAATTTCTTGTCGGATTGACCGCATCATATTTTGATAAAATGTAACATTGTGAACGGATGCCAATCTTAATCCCAAAACCTCATTTACATTTAATAAATGTTTTATGTAACTGCGACTGAATTTTTGACAACATACACAACTGCAATTCCGATCAATTGGGGAAAAATCGGATTTGTATTTTGCATTCCGAATGTTCACGATTCCCTGCGATGTAAACAGTTGACCATTTCGGGCATTGCGCGTGGGCATTACACAGTCAAACATATCCACCCCGGACCGCACTGCACGAATGATATCGGTAGGTTTCCCCACGCCCATTAAATAACGTGGTTGAACTGGTGGTAATACTTCATCCATGAGATCAATAATATCAAACATAGCAGATTTTTCCTCCCCAACTGCCAATCCTCCAATTGCAATTCCACAGCAAGCATACGGAATGATTGCTTCTGCGCTTTTTTTCCGTAACTGCGGATAAACTCCACCCTGTACAATCGGAAATATTGTTTGCTCCCATGAATACATGGGAGAAATATCACCTAACGCTTTGTCGCATGCAGCCAGCCACATAGTTGTTCTGTCTACGGCCCTGGAAACGGTATCGCTATCTGCATCGCCCGGTGGACACTCATCAAAAGCCATGACAATATCGGATCCCAGAATTCGTTGAATCATCATGGACAAATGGGGCGTAAAATGGTGCTCACTCCCGTCAAGATGCGATTGGAATACAACCCCCTCATCAGAGATTTTTGATAATCTCGCCAGAGAAAAAACCTGAAAGCCGCCACTATCGGTCAGAATTGGGCCGTCCCAACTGTTAAAGCGGTGAAGTCCGCCGGCAGCGCTAATTATATCCATCCCTGGCCGCAAATATAGATGGTATGTATTTCCTAAAATAATTTGAGAATGGGTATGGCGTAATTCATCCGGTGTTAACGTTTTAACTGCACCATATGTACCCACCGGCATAAAAGCAGGGGTTTCAATAATACCATGATCGGTATGCAATTTACCGGCGCGGGCATGTGTATTTGGATCCTTGTGACTAATGGTATATTTCATTTTTGTAATATTTTATTGAACATGTCTCTCACATATCGTACACGAATAAGATCCAAAGAAAATTTGCTTTGACTTTTTCCCATTGCATCTGGAACAATCCCGCGGACAAAGCCCAGGGCCTGTGCTTCCTGTAAGCGTTTTTCAAGATGTAGAACTGAGCGAACCTCACCCGCCAATCCCACTTCTCCGAAAAACACACAGTCGTCAGGTAATGGTTTATCCATTGCGCTGGAAGCAATTGCAGCCAACACAGCCAGATCCATTGCCGGATCATCTACGCGTAAACCACCCACCAGATTTACAAAAACATCCCGCATCCCCATAACCAGATTCATTCGTTTTTCCAATACTGCCAGCAACATGGATAATCGGCGATAATCCATACCATTTACATTTCGTTGAGGTGTCCCAAAATTGGCAGGTGATACCAACGCCTGCACTTCTATCATGATCGGTCGAGTGCCTTCCAGTGATGGGTAAATCGCCGTCCCTGCAATACCTCGTGAGCGCTCTGCTAAAAACAGTTCACTCGGATTGGTCACTTCCTGCAAACCATTCTCTACCATGGTAAAAATGCCTACCTCATGGGTTGCCCCAAAACGATTTTTCTCTGATCGCAAAATGCGGTGATCATATTTCTGATCTCCTTCAAGATATAGGACTGTATCTACCATATGCTCAAGCATTTTGGGACCGGCAACCACACCCTCCTTTGTAACATGACCAATTATAATAATTGTAATATTGTTCTGCTTTCCGAATTGCAGTAACTGTTGCGAGCAATCTCGGATTTGGGTTATGGATCCCGGCAGGTTATCTGCTGCTTCATTATATACAGTCTGGATTGAATCAATAACCAGAATTTCAATTTTTTCGCGCTCTACGATATCCAGGATTGATGATATTCTATTTTCACCGGACAGTGATAATTTTCGGTTACTGATCCCAAGCCTGCGGGCACGCATCGCAATTTGCTCTTCACTTTCTTCTGCGGATATATATAAGGTTTTCCCTGTCACCCTTCCAAGAATTTGAAGCGCAAGTGTGGACTTCCCAATCCCTGGATTCCCCGCCAGCAGCACCATGGATCCTGGAAGCAATCCCCCACCTAAAACCCGGTCGATTTCAGTTGATTTTGTGCTAATCCGGCTTGAGTCGGCGGTGTCTGAAATGGCCTGGATGGGTTTAAGATTTCTAGCCCTTGTACTTAACGGGTTTGATCCCTTGGCAGACACATTAAATTCGTTCAGTGTACCCCACTCATCGCAAGATGGGCATTGCCCATGCCACTTGGGGAAATCCATTCCACAGGCAGAACAGAGAAATACTATTTTTGATGCTTTTTTAGACATAATGAACGATTAAATTACCTGTAGAGATAACAGAAACACATGTGAAAATGTATAAAAAAGTTAGGCGAACTTAAAAGTCTGGGCCCAGTGAGAAATAGTACTGCGGCTTGGAATAGCCTCCACCAGCGTTCACATCCCAGGCGGTATCAATGCGGAGCAGGAAATATCCCAGATTGATTTTCATTCCCAATCCAAAACCCATTATTGTGGGAGTTGCATGTTTTGAAATTGAAGAGTATTTAGCCTGCATTAGGGTGTTCTTGGAAAATTCATCTGTATCATCCCAGGCGGCTCCTATATCAAAGAATGTGTGTCCGCGAATATTTCCGAAGATTGCTTTTAGCGGAAATCCTAAAGCCAAATATCGTATAAAAGGAAAACGAAATTCAAAATTTGACAACACCACATTGGTACCATACCGTTCGTAATACCTGGATCCTCTAACGGGTGATGCATAATTGGCAAAGTAAATGTCTTCCAGCAACGATTCATTATCTGTATTTAAAATTACTTCCCGGTAATTACTGTCATCTTCCTTCCCCTCTGTTTCGCCATGTCCAAAAATCCAGTAAGGAAGCCCGCCCAGGAAATATTTTTGTGCGTTTGGTCCGATACTTTTACCGGCCATAAAGCGAAATGCAAAAGTGTAATCTCTTCCCACCAGCCAGTATTTGCGGTAATCCCAAGAAAGCGTGTAAAACTCTACCCCGCTGTTGTTGATCTTAGGACTCGTAAAAAGCGTTACGTTTTGACGGGTGCCATCGATTGGTCCTGTGTATCCATACACAGAATTATCATAGACCCAACTGGCCATGGGAAGCAACGCACTAAATCCATCTTCATCGACAACAGTGTATTCCCCATAAATGTTCTGCATCCATTGTTGATAATTGATGGTGTGATGGGACAATCCAATATCAAATCGTGTAAATCTATTAAAAGGGGCAGAAAAATAAAGCGCGGCACCGTAATGCCGCAGACGCGCAAGACTTCCTGTATAATTCGTGAAAAAATCTGCGGTTTGAAATACCTGGAAATACCAGTTAATTCGATTTTTAAGGTAAGCATAGGAGAAAAAATAATCGCTGTTTTCCAATGTTAAAACCATCTCTGTACCCAGGGTAATCTGATGGTCCCCCATAATATCGCTCCAGGCAAAATAGGTCATCCCCTGGGCACCAAATAGCGAATTAATTGAAAGATTTCCGCTGACCATATCCAGCGTAAACCTTGTCTTGTAAGTCCTCGGAATAAAGTCATCGCTTTGACGGGTGGAGTCTCCCCCTATCAAATCCTGATCAGCATTGTCTTCAATATAACCTTGATTAAATCTACTGTACTGAGGCGCGAATATGTATTGGGTATAATTCCCTGCTGATTGGGTGTTCGCAATACTTCCTCGTTTCTTATCTTGGCGTAAATCCACAAGAGAATCATCAATTTTATCCTTTTTAATGATATACTGAGATGGGGCAATACTTGCTTCCGACATCTCAAGTGGATAAGATAACGAATATATGTCCCAGCCAGTGTTCGCATATCCTGCAAACGCGAGTACCTTATCATCGCTAGATATACTTAATTGCTGAATTCCTGTAAGTACATTCGTGATGGGAAATGATTTTTTCATGTCGAGATCATAACGATGTACATTCCAGACACCGTTGCTATCAGCAGTATAAAATATGGTCGGTTCAGTATGAGCCCAAACTGGATAATTTTCATTGTATGCCGTTCGGGTTATTCTTTCTATTTCACCTGATCCAACGTTGATTAAATAAATATCACTTTGGCGATAGTTGTGATCATAGATATTTCCTTCAAAAATCTCGCCCGTCTTTTCGTGTTTGTTATTTTTCACATAAGGACCCCGATCGGATATGAAGGCCAATTGTGTGCCAGTGCTGTTCCAGATCGGTTCTGAATCAGAAAAAATATCATCGGTGAGGTTCAAAATGGTTTCTTTTTCCAAATCGTACACATAAATGTCACTGGATTTCCCCTGATTTCCTACAAATGCCAATTGCTTACCGTTTGGTGACCAACTGGCAGTAAAGATACCGTCAAACTCAATTTGAATTTTTTGTGATTTTTTTGTTTTCACATCAATAAGATGGAGGGCATCTCTTTTCCCCGCTTTTGCTGCCAATGCAATTTTTTGACCATCCGGTGACCAGGATATGCCTGGTTGTAGCCATTTTAGTTCCTCGAAATCAATGGAACGATTCCCTTTCACAAGCCGGGTTATTTCTTCTCCCGTTAGCGCATCAATCAAATATATATCGGCATATCCAGATCGATCCGAAAGGATTGCAATCTGACTTCCGTCCGGCGAAATTGATGGTGAAATATTGTAATAATTCCTTCGCTTTTTATGATCGGTTATCTGTTTGGCAATATCACCTATTTCATCTCTTCCGGCAATATCCGGCCAGTATTCCTTTTTCAGATATTTGTGCCATTTCGATGTTAAGTCATCAAAATCCATGCCGAGGGCCTGGGAGAAACCCTTTTCGGCGTTTTGGGATTTTTTCATGGCAATAAAAATTTCTCCGATTTTCTCCCGCCCATATGTTTCCGCAATGAAACGCCAAACCGATTGACCACCTTTGTAGGCCATGTAATAGTCAAGCTCTTCTACATCCGGGATGTACTCATTAATTGCAATATCGCGGATGATCATGTCTGCTTTTGTATCCCAGTTTTCCGATAGATATTCAGATAAACCTTCATTTGTCCAAAGTGGTATACGCAACCGCTGTCTTCCGGAAATAATACTCTGAATATTACCCCCGTACACCATATCATTGATTACAGCATGTACCAATTCATGGTGAATCACATGACGGAACTGCTCATAATTACCCTCAAAAGGCAAGACCACTCGGTTTTTAAATAATTCTGTTACACCACCAATTCCTTCCGTCATATAGCCTGAGGTCACATTGGTTTGTTGAAAATCATTGTGCGAATCATATACTATAATCGAAACCGGTTTTCGTAAAACCCACCGGAGATGGGTAGAAATCTGTTCGTACGCTTCTTCTGCCACTTCCGCCGTAAAGGTGGCCAATTCATAGGAATCATTGTAATAGTAGATATCAAAGTGCGTGGATTTAATATATTCCCAGTCAAAGGACCTGTATTGAACTTTGTTCTGGCCAAATTGGGCAAACACTGTTTGGCCCAAGACTAACAGCATGGCTATGGTTTTAATTTTCATTACTCTGATTACGTATCAACGATTGCTCTGTTCCTGTTAAGATTAAGAGAATTTCAGAGCAATGTCAATTAATGTGGACACAAAATTTACATCCATAGTGCTCTCGTCGTAAATTTTGATCTAGGAAAACTCCATCAATTATAATTGGATGCATTTTGCAGAAAGTGGTTAAAATTGCGTTTGTCAACTTTCCCATTACATACTAAGTTAGTTATCTATGGATTTACCCGTCTATTTTGTTTCTGATATCCATTTGATGATGACCCAATCAGAGGTATCTCAGCGGCGTCAGAATCATTTCTTTCGATTTCTCGAAAAAGTAAAAACTACTGGCGGTACCCTATTTATTGTAGGGGATCTATTTGATTTCTACTTCGAATATCCACATACAATACCAAAAATGTATTTTGAGCTTTACAACCAAATACACGCACTGCGCTCTTCAAACGTACAGGTTTATTATGTTTTGGGTAATCATGATTATTGGGTGCGTGATTTTATGACTGACACGTTAATGAGCAGGGTTTATTTTGATGACGTTGGGGTTAAAATCAATGGAAAGTATTTTCATATCACGCACGGCGATGGAATCTTATCCTGGGATCGCGGTTACCGCATTTTGAAAGCTGTCATTCGAAATCGGCTTTTTATTGCTTTGTACCGTATGGTTCATTCAACAATAGGTTATGGTTTCGCCCTTTGGGTTTCAAAACGCGGTTATTCCAATGGCCATAGTGAGGCCTACAACAAACGTGTTCAAGACGAATTATCTGACTTTGCAGAAGAAAAAATCAACGCGGGTGCTGACTACGTAATATCAGGTCATTACCACCAGCGAATAGAAAAAGAAATCCATTCCGGCAAACTTCTTATTCTTGGGGACTGGATTCATGCCCCTGGTTACGGGTATTTTGACGGGTCTGAATTAACCTTAATTCCATTTGAATATGAAGACTAGATTAATCATTCTGATACTATCGGTGCTTTTGGTGCTTCCAGGATGCTCACGACTGCGTCGCATGAAACTTTTTGGAGGTAAGAAAGAAAAATATGGTCTTGTTCAACCCAGCGATATTGAAAAATTAAGAAACGCGTATCAGGATGGTCGTATTCAGGCACTGGAAGAATTAATTGCTATCTACCAGGATTCCAATCAGCCGCTTGACGTGAGATTGTCCGCTGGAGAAGCACTCGCCGAAACGCACCATCCAACGGCACTTAATGCACTGGCTGAAGTGGTGGCCGAAGCAGATGCGCTTGATATGACCTTCATGATTGCTTCCATCGAACTACTTGCTGAATTCCGTGATAACCCAAAAGCGCCTGAAGCGATGGTTCAATCCATGCATCGTATTGAGGAAAAATCACATGAACTCCATATGGTATTGGTTCAAAACCTGAATAAAGTCCGAACAAAAGATCAAATTCTTACCCTGCTTGATTTATACGAAGTTTCAAAAGCAAACTTATCTCGCACAGAAAAACTGCTGGCAGAAACACTGGGTGCCATCGGTGATAACGAAGCAATTCCAGTACTCATGATGATTGCCAAGGATCCAAATATCAGTTTTTCTGTACGGAATCGTGCCGTCGAAATCCTTGGGAAAAAGGAAGCAACCGAAGTTGTGAGTGCCTTTACGGAACTGCTTGGCGACCCTGCGACCAATGTAGAAGTTAGAGATTTTGCTTTGAATTCAATGGCTGGCGTGAAAGAAGAAAAATTAATCCTCACTCTTTTGGATACGTACAATACAGGAAAAAAAGAATATTTTAGCTTACTTAATACACTGTTAGATGCCCTGGGTGATTTTAATGAACCGGAAGTAATTAAAACGGTAATAGAAATTACTTCCGGTAAAGACTACCCGCGCGATTTACGGATCAAGGCGATTACAAAACTTGGTGAATACGGCGATCCGTCTGTAATTGACAGAATTTTACCATTGCTGGATAATGCCGATAACTATGCATTGTATCCGGCGATTATAACTATGGTAGCCAAACTCAAGAAAAGCGCTGATTATAAAGAAAATATCAGACGTCGTACATTTTATGCACACCGGATAAAACAATCATGAATCGTCTTGTAGTTGTTCTTTTCGTGATGACCCTTTCCTTTGGACAGGATACTGATTCGCTACCATCACTTCGGGAAGATTCTGACACAACCGCGATGCTACAAAAAGGGGAGCCCTTTTTCCCTTACAAATACGAGCTTGATGCGTTAAAAAATGAGATCGATTCTCTAAAACAGGTCATCCAGGTATACCAGAAAAGAAAAGCAATTCCAGAGATAGATCCCAGACTATTAGAATTAATTCAAAAACCGGAGATGCAGCACCGAATAATGCTTGAAAATGGTACGGTGGTACTCGGTGAAATTATTCAGAGGTCGGATAAAGAAATTATTGTTCGCACCCAACTTGGAAAGCTGGTGATCGATGCACAGCATGTTACAAAGATTGAAGAGGAAGCTTCATACGAAGCAAAAGTTGAATGGGTTGGCGAACCGTCAATTCAGGCTTATCCTACAAAAGAAATAATCAAAGGCAGGGTAAAAAACACCGGCCAGGTTCGGGCAGATTTTGTGCGTATTATTGCCCATTTATGGACCAGTACCACAGAAGAAACAGGGGTTGATTCAGCCTTTGTCGATGGGAAAGAATATAAATATGAAAGCGGTGTCATTTCCGACACAATGCTAGAACCGGGACAGACAGCCGCGGTGACCATCACGGTTGCAATACCGGATGAAAAAATGGTTTCATACCGGACTTATGACATCCGATGGTTAGAAACCAAATAAATAGTCTTCCTGATTAATTCAAAACAGCTGAACCATGATGGCATTTTGCGCATGCATGCGATTTTCAGCTTCATCAAATACGATGGAATAGTCCGCCTCCATTACCCTATCGGTTACTTCACGACCACGTTCGGCCGGTAAGCAGTGCATGAACAGTGTTTTTTTGCCTGTGGATTTCATAACTCGTTCATTCACTTGAAAATTGGCAAATATTTTGGAGCGCGAATCCGCCTCATCTTTTTGTCCCATTGATGCCCAAACATCTGTGTAAATCACATCCGCATCGGTGACAGCAGATTGCAGATTATGTGAAATTTGCACACTCGAAAACCCACTGGAGGTGGCCATGGCAACTGTATCATGGTCCGGTTCAAAACCCTCAGGGCAGGCGCACACAAATTCCATCGGAAGACGCGACGCAAGTTGTAGCCATGAGTGTACAATATTATTACCGTCCCCCACATACACAACCTTGAGATCGTCCAACGTTTTTCGATGTTCTTTTATAGTTAGAATGTCAGCCATAATCTGACAGGGATGATTGTAATCGGTCAATCCATTTACGACGGGAATTGTTGCATGTTCAGCCAATTCAAGCATGTGCCTGTGTTCAAATAAACGTGCCATAATCATATCATTGTATCGACTTAAAACTCGCGCAATATCTTTTACAGCCTCTCGTTTGCCTATGCCTATATCAGTAGGTCCCAGGTATAAGGCATGTCCACCCATCCATTTAAAACCGGTTTCGAACGACACACGTGTTCTGGCTGATGGTTTGGCAAATATCATTGCCAGTGAACGATCATCAAAAGGTTTGTACTTTTCTTTCCGATGAAATTTCTCTTTTATTTCCTGAGCCAAATCCAAAGTGGCAAGGATTTCATCTTTTGAAAAATCCCGAATGTGAACAAAATCCTTTGTCATGTATTCCTTTCAAATGTGTATGGGTTATTCAAATGGCTTTATAGTATGTAACGGCTTAAATCCTGGTCCTCTGCAATGGTTGCCAGCTTGTCTTCTACTGTAGATTTGGTGATCGTAATCGTCTCACCTGATCTCCCCGTTGAATCAAACATGTATTCATCCAGTAATGTAGTCATGATGGTATGCAACCGCCGAGCTCCGATATTCTCCGTTTTGTTGTTTACATCAGTAGCAAATTTGGCGATTGCCCGTATGGCCGATCTGTCAAAATCAAGGGTCACGCCTTCAGCCTCTAGAAGCGCTTTGTATTGTTTAATTAACGCAGATTTGGGATGGGTAAGGATTTTAACAAAATCAGAGGTAGAAAGTTTGTCCATCTCTACCCGGATTGGGAATCTGCCCTGTAATTCAGGAATCATATCCGATGGTGTGGAGACATGGAACGCCCCGGCCGAAATAAACAAAATATGATCCGTTCTCACCATACCGTACTTTGTATGTACAGTACTTCCTTCAATAATGGGTAATAAATCCCGTTGCACACCTTCGCGGCTCACGTCCGGACCGGCGCCATTGCCATCTCCGACAATTTTATCGATTTCATCCAAAAATACGATTCCATTGTCTTCAACACGCTCTTTGGCAATCCGCAGAACTTCATCCTGATCAATCAGATTAAACGCTTCCTGTTCAATCAAAATTTCACGGGCTTCCGTAACCTTCATCCGACGCTTTTTCTTGGATCCGGGCATGACATTTGACAGCATATCTTTGATGTTGTTTCCTATGTCTTCCATTCCCAGTGGTCCAAAAACCTGTAAGGGGGGCATGGAATCTTCACGCACTTCAATGTCAACTGTTTTGTCTTCAAAATCACCACGATCAAGTTTTTTACGGAGACGATCACGGTTGCGGATATAACGTTCTTCAGCTTCTGGATTTTTCTTTCGCTCGGCCGACAGTGTATCCGGTGGAAACAATAAATCGAGAAGTCGCATTTGTGCAAGCTCTGCTGCTTTCTCCGTTACCGCCTCTTCCATTTCAAGTCTAACCTGGGTAACCGCAATTTCTGTGAGGTCGCGTATGATAGATTCCACATCACGACCCACATATCCCACTTCTGTGAATTTACTGGCCTCTACTTTTAAGAATGGGGCATTTGCCAAGTGCGCCAGACGGCGAGAAATTTCTGTTTTTCCAACGCCCGTCGGCCCAATCAAGATGATGTTGTTTGGAACAATCTCATCCCGCATATTCTCAGGAACCTGTTGACGCCGCCAGCGATTTCGCAATGCAATCGCTACAGCCCGCTTTGCCCTTGATTGTCCGACTATAAACTTGTTTAATTCACGTACAATTTGCCTAGGAGTTATGTCTTCCATCTATCCCTCAAGTACCGTGATGTTATCGTTAGTGTAAATACATAATTCTGCTGCGATCCTGAGAGATTTGTTCACTATATCGGTGGCAGACAACGATTTGTTTTCAAGAAATGCCGTCGCCGCTGCTTGCGCAAAACCACCACCGGAACCAATGGCAATCACATGCCCATCAGGCTCTATAACATTTCCATCACCGGACACAATGTAACTACCGCTTTTATCCATTAAAGCCAGCATAGCCTCAAGATGACGCAAGTATTTATCTGTGCGCCATTCTTTGGCAAGTTCCACCACTGCACGCCGTAAATCACCCTCATATTCTTCCAGTTTCTGCTCGAACTTTTCAAACAGGGTCAAGGCATCAGCTGCTGCTCCGGCAAAGCCCCCAAGGACCTTGCTTTTTTCCGTCTCAAATTCGCGAACTTTTACCGCTTTCTGCTTGAATGACATATCACCAAAAGTGACCTGTCCATCACCGCCCATCGCAATATTTTTACCACGCCTCACTCCAAGGATCGTGGTAGATCTGATTGTTGTTTTACCCACTGGTAATTCTCCAATAATTTTTATTCATCGGTTAACAGTTTAAAAATTTCTGCATCCGCTGGCAGGACCAATGTAGTCTTTTTATCAATTATTTTTCGATAAGCAGCAAGGGTCCGTACGAAATCATAAAATTCCGGATCGGAAGAATAGGCGTTTGCATAAATTTCTGCAGCTCTAGCATCTCCCTCACCTCGAATTTCTTCTGATCGCTTGTAAGAATCTGCCAGCAATACCGTCTGATCTCGATCTGTCGTAGCGCGGATTTTTTTTGCTTCTTCTTCACCTTCACTACGGAAACGATTCGCCTGGCGTTTTCTTTCCGCATCCATTCGAGCGTAAATAGAAGCTTCATTTTCTTCCGGCAAATCAACACGACGAATTCGAACATCAACCACTTCAATGCCATACTCTTTGGCAGCTTCGTTACTCAAATGGGTTACCTTTTCCATGATCAATTCACGGTTTTCCGTAATGATTTCCGCCATATCATGGGTACCCAATTCACGGCGAAGTTCCGAATAAACAATATCATCCAATCTGGTTACCGCATTCGGAATCGCCTGGACAGTCTGCAGGAAGAGCAACGGATCAATAATCCGATAACGAACATAATTGTCCACAATCAGTGTTTTCTTATCGTTACTAAGAATTTCTTCTGGTGGTACGTCGTACTCCAGCAAACGCTTATCAATAGAGATTGCATTCTGGAATGGGGCCGGTAATTTCATATGCAACCCCGGGTCCTTGATTGTACGAATAGGTTTTCCGAACTGTAGAATTACAACCTGTTCGGTAATATCAACTATAAATACTGTCGTCCAAACAACCACAGCTGCCAATAGGATTAATGCTAATATAACTTTTCTCATTTTGAACCTCCGTTCTCATCTGATGTGAGATTTAGGAGATTAAGAACATTCCCATCCCCTCCCTTGGGTACAACATATTTTTTGACATCCGGCAGGATTTCCTCAAGCGCTTCAAGGTACAATCGCTTTCTGGTAATTTCTTTGGCCTTTTTGTATTCCGCCAGAATGGATTTGAATTTTGCCACATCTCCTTCTGCCCTTTTAATACGTGCCTCACGAAAACCTTGTGATTCGCTAATGCGGGCTTCCGCTTCTCCTCGCGCTTTTGGAATCACATCATTCCGGTATCCTTCCGCCTGATTAATCATGCGGTTTTTATCTTCTTTTGCAGACGCCACATCTTTAAATGCAGCAACCACCTGGGTCGGTGGAGATACGGCCTGTAATTGGACCGCCACTACCAATATTCCAGTTTCATAATTGTCCAGGATTTCCTGCAGCAAACTTTTAGTCTCTTCCTGGATTACAAACTTTCCATCGGTTAATGCTTCGTCGATTGTATGCCGGCCAATTACGGTTCGAAGTGCAGCTTCTGCAGCTTCTCGCACTGTAATTTCCGGTTCAACAAATCTGAATAAATAGTTCACCGCATCTTTAATCTTGTACTGTACTATTAATTCCGCATCTACAATGTTTTCATCGCCGGTGAGCATGAGACTTTCGTTGTCCACTTTGCGGTATTGTTTTCCAAGCGATCGAAATCCAATTTCAATCCGCTTCACTTCAGTTACTTTTGGTGTATCCACCGTTTCAATGGGATAAGGGAAGTGAAAACGCAATCCCGGCCCCACGGTTCTGGAAACATTGCCAAACGTACGTACAACACCCACTTCATCGGGTCCAACCTTGTACACACCGGTAAATAACCAGAGTCCCAAGAGTATTAAGATGATTGGGACCACGCCTAACGTGACCAGAGTACTTGGAATATTAATTTCCTGATCACCAATAATGATCTTTCTTTTTGCCATCAGATTATCCTTTCAGGTCTAACTTTTCATAACGCGACGCAGTCGCGCTACAGGTAAGTGTAGTTGTTCCCGGTATTTTGCTATTGTCCTTCTGGCCACCGGATAGCCTTTTTCGTTCAATGCTTTTGCCAATTTTTCATCATTTAAAGGTTTTGATTTATTTTCACTGTCAATGATTTCCTTCAGTGCCTGCTTGATCTCATTGGTGCTGACCATACTGCCATCATCTTTCACCATACCCTCCGTAAAAAAGGATTTGAGTTCAAACACGCCAAAAATTGTATCAACGTATTTTCCACGTGTTGATCGAGAAATAGTGGATATATCCATCTCGATTTCATCAGCAATGTCCTGCAGCTTCATTGGGTTTAAGTGCTGGATATTGCCCATAAAAAATTCTCGTTGTCGCTTAATAATTGCGTGCGTCACTGCGGTCATAGTCTGGCGACGTTGCTCAATGGCCTGTATAAACCAATGACCGGCATCAATTTTCTTTCTCAGATACGATCTGGCATCTGATGGTAACCCTGCTTTTGCATCCATCATAGACAAATAATCGTTATTAATTCGTAATTCCGGTAGACCACCATCGTTTACCTGAATGACGAACTCCCCATTTTGTTCACGGACAATAACATCGGGAATTACCACTTCGTCTTTTGCCATCGTACTGGTCTCACCAGGTCGTGGATTTAAACTGGAAATTTGTTGAATGGCATCAGACAATTCATCCGATGTCAGACCGCTTTTCGATTGCACTACCTCAAAACGACGGTTTGCAAAATCATCAAAATGGTCTTTCACAATGTTGTATGCGGGGCTTTCCGTATCATTGTCCAGTTGAATCAATAAACATTCCTGTAAATCGCGTGCAGCAATTCCAATTGGATCCAGATGCTGCACCACTTTCAATATATGCTCAATTTCCGATTCATCCATTCCAAACCGATCTGCAATTAAAATTAATTCGGTGGCCAGATACCCTCGGTCATCAAGATTCCAAAGAATTTCCTCGCCGATTAATTTTTCGCCCTCCTCCAAATTGGTATCATCCAGCTGTTTTACCAATAATTCAACAAAATCCACTCGTTCAACAATTGGTGAATTAAATTTATCTTCCGGCTTGGAATACACATTCGGTGGTTCATACTCATCAAAATCATCCGGTGAATCCACATCCCTATCCAATTCACCGTTTTCCTTCTCCGCAATATCCTCTTCGCTGGTATTGGGTTCGGCCTGCTCCAATACCGGATTTGATTCCAATTCATTCAGTATCTTCTGCTCCAGATTAATCGTATTTAACTGTAATAGCGATGCCTGAAGTATCTGCTGAGGAGCCAGGATTTGTTTTTGCGCGAGTATTTGTTCCAGACGCATGCGTTAATCCAATCTAAATCGCTCTCCCAGGTAAAGTCGACGCGCTTCCGGATCGTTCGCCAATGATTCGGAGGAACCAGAAAGTAAGATTTTCCCATCAAATAATAGGTAAGATCGATCTGTTATTGACAGCGTCTCGCGTACATTGTGATCGGTTATTAAAACACCAATATCACGCTCTTTCAATGATGCCACAATGGATTGAATATCCTCCACTGCGATGGGATCAACTCCGGCAAATGGCTCATCCAGAAGAATAAAGTCAGGGTTCATTGCAAGACAACGGCAAATTTCTACCCGCCGGCGTTCGCCACCTGACAACCGCATTCCCTTATTTTTTCGGATATGTTGGATAGACAAATCATCCAGGAGTTGTTCAATTTTTTCCTGTTGTTCCTTTGGCGATAGTTTTGTCATCTCAAGAACCAGTTTTAGGTTCTCTTCCACCGTCAGTTTTCCGAAAATGGATGGTTCTTGAGAAAGATACCCAATTCCTTTTCTAGCCCGCCGATACATGGCATCGCCGGAAATGTCGTCATCATCGAGATAAATGTGACCTTTGGTAGGTTTTATCATTCCCGTTATCATATAAAAGGAAGTTGTTTTTCCTGCCCCGTTTGGGCCCAAAAGACCAACAATTTCACCTTTATGAACTTCCAAATCCACATCGCGCACGACCCATCGTTTACCATACTGCTTGTGCAACCCTTGTGCTCTTAGTACCTGATGACTAATTTGCATTTCTCCCGGTCACTCCTGATGGTTTAATAATTTTCCATTCCTCCATTTGCAAATCGGATTCGAAACCTACACCGTAGAGGGTGTCCATTTCACTGGTGGTAACCATAACCGAATCATCGGTGAAGATTAATTCCGCTTCATGGTCCATTGCTAATGTATCCGTAAATAGCGTCACACCACTATCAGAAACAACGACGACCTGTCCAAATGCTACCATGTAATTGGAAGATTCCTCCACCTCTGCGTATTCGGATGTGAGCAAGGATGTGTGTTTTTCCAGTTGATCGTAAAAATCGATATGAACATTGCCGTCAATCTGTACAAATTGTCGATCATTGTATTTTTGTAAATGATTGGCGTTCACGTGCGCCCTCACTTTTCCCGATTCAGTGAAAGTAATTGTAACATTCCAACTTTCCATGTCCGGGCGCCCTTGTCGAGTGATACCCGCACCATTGGTATCTGGTGAAGAACAGGCTGTCCATAACAATAGCGGAGTCAAAAACCACGCCAGACGAAATACTCTGACAAATATGGTCATGGTTAAGGGATTTGTTGTATTTGCTGCTTTAATTTTTCAAGCGTCTCGGTATAGCGGCCCTGCCCTTTTATTATCCAGTCAACGGCTTCACGAAAAGCACCCCAGCCACCGCTTGATTCCGTCACATACAGGGCTAATTCTTTTACCAGCGGATAGGCATTGTTTACAGAAATGGGTATGCCCACTTTTTCAAGCAACACGATATCAATCAATCCGTCTCCGATGTACGCCACTTCGTCATCCTTAAGCCCATATTTTTTCAGTAGCTCCAGGTAAGGGGCTAGTTTATTAATCGTGCCATTGTAAACATCTTCGATGCGCAATTCTTGCGCACGACTTTCAGTCGCTTCGCTATAACGACCAGATATAAGCGCAATACCCAGTCCCGCCGCCCTGGCGACGGCAACTCCGGCCCCGTCTTCTACGGAAAAGCGTTTCATTTCCGTACCGTTATTCCCTTTGTAGATTGCTCCATCGGTTAGTACACCATCCACATCCGTGATGATCATTTTTATTTTTGACAATTTTTCTTTTATTTCAGTCGTATAGTTCACGATACGTCTTTCGCAATTTTATAGCTTCTCTTAAGATATCTTCCAATTGATAAAGTGGCCATTGCGTGGCTGCATCTGACATTGCCTTTTCCGGTTCGTCGTGAACTTCCATAAATAATCCGTCACATCCGGCTGCCACGGCTGCGCGTACCATCGTTGGTATATATTCGCGCATTCCACCTGTCTTATCCTTTCCATCTCCCGGAAGTTGGGCACTGTGGGTCGCATCATAAATTACAGGATGTCCCGTTTCCTGCATCATAGGTATGGCGCGTAAATCAGTCACCAGTTCATCATAGCCAAAAGTGCTTCCTCGTTCAGTTAGAAAAATAATTTCCGCGCCTGATTCTTCCAGTTTGCGAACCACATGCTTCATCTTCAGCGGCGACAGGAATTGCCCGCGCTTTACATTTACTGGCTTACCCGTTTTTGCAGCGGCTACCAACAAATCCGTCTGTCGACAAAGAAATGCGGGAATTTGAATTACATCTACCACATCAGCAACACGTTGCGCCTGGTCAGGAGTATGGATATCAGTAACCACTTTTATTCCTAGTGATTTCTTCGCCTCTTCCAATATGCGCAATCCCTCTTCAAGCCCTGGACCACGGTATGATTGAATCGATGTTCGATTGGCTTTATCAAACGATGATTTGAATATGAAGGGTATAGTTAATTTATTGGTGATTTTCAGAATCTCTTCAGCCATCATCAGGCAATGATCCCGACTTTCAATTACGCAAGGACCGGCCAGCAATGGGAGTGAATCATTGCCGAAGATAATATCGTCTGTTTTCTTATCAGGCATGGTTTTTGCAAAGTTTAGTCAGATGAAAAGATACCACTTTAAAACATACGGCGCAAAATAGAGTTTGCCCTCAATCGTATCTCCGTGAGAATTCTCACGCAATGAACAACCAGAAACTGTCAATCAATTTACTGCGATTGTATTCACTGGATAATAGGGGCTAATTTTGCCAAATTATTATCAACCATTTTGACCATGTCTAACACTCCTTCACTCTTTGATAACCATTTACCACCACTGGCTGACCGAGTACGTCCAAAATCGTTGGAAGACTTTGTGGGTCAATCCCATTTGCTGGACGAAGGAAAAATCCTTTCCCGCATTCCCAATACCCAAACCCTGTTTTCCATGATCTTTTGGGGGCCACCGGGCTCGGGAAAGACAACCTTGGCACGCATCCTTGCAAAATCAGTTGATGCTGATTGGGATGAGTTATCGGCTGTCGACAGCGGAGTAAAGGATTTGCGCGCTGTAATTTCTCGTGCAAAAAAGAGGAAAGAACTGGGACGGCGTACCATTCTCTTCATCGATGAAATACATCGGTTTAGTAAATCACAGCAGGATGCCTTGCTGCACGCAGTTGAAGTAGGAATAATAATACTGATTGGCGCCACAACCGAGAATCCATCTTTCGAAGTTATCAGCCCACTTCTATCCCGTTGTCGGGTTTTGACGCTGAAACCTTTGGACGATGACCATCTTAATACTATTCTACAGCAAGCCTTTACTAAAGACATCAAATTGCTTTCTGGTCAGGTACGTCTGCCTGACACAGTAAAATCAAATCTGATTCAGGCCAGTGGTGGAGATGCCAGAAAGATGCTCAACACGCTGGATGTCTGCATTCATTTGGCTGGAGAAAGCGGATCCATCACGGATGAGCAATTAAAGGAAGCTCTCCAATGTACCACCCAACTGTATGATAAGTCCGGTGACTACCATTACGACACGATTAGTGCGTTTATCAAATCGGTTCGCGGAAGCGATCCTGATGCTGCTATATATTGGTTGGCTATTATGATTGAAGGAGGAGAAAAACCGGAATTTATCGCACGTCGGTTAATCATCCTGGCATCAGAAGATGTGGGGAATGCTGATCCCCAGGCGCTGGTGATGGCAACCGCCGGGTTTCAGGCTGTCCACATGATTGGTATGCCTGAAAGCAGTATCATTCTTGCCCAGATAACCACGTATCTTGCAAGTGCTCCAAAATCCAATGCATCGTATCTGGCCATCAAAGCAGCGCAACAAGTAGTCAAAGATAATCCAACGCCCGGCGTACCATTGCCTTTGCGGAATGCTCCAACCAGCCTGATGAAAAAAGGGGGATACGGTAAAGACTATGATTACCCACACAATCATTCGGAACATTTTGTAATATCCAATTATTTTCCGGCAGGTGTGCAGGAAACTTTTTATCAGCCAACTCATTTAGGCCATGAAGCTTTTATACGTACCCATTTAAAATCACTGTGGAAAAACCGTTACGACAAAGACTAACATATATTATTTTGTTCTGCCAATTCTTCTGGTTTTCTCCGCTTCCGGCCAGGCTCAGGACAAACGCCTGCGTCTGAAGCAAGCGGATATTCTGCAAAACCGCACTATTGATGGTGAGGCGATTCAGATGCTTTCAGGTAACGTTATTTTTACAAAAGAAAACATGATCATGCAAAGCGATCGTGCACGCTGGAAGGATAAAGTTAAGGAAGGAACGCTTGCAGGGAATGTAAAAATTATTAAAGATGATCGAACATTGACCTGTGATTCATTGTATTACAATTCAAAACTGGATTTGATGAAAACATATGGGCGCACTCGTGTTTGGGATACGGACTATGATTTGGAAGCAGATTCACTGATATTTTATTCGGAAAAAGACAGCGGGGATGCCCTTGGTAATGTGCACCTGCTGCAAAAATCCCAGGATATTAATGCCCAACGAATGACCTATATAAAAAAACCAATGGATGATGCCGTATCCTACACTGCCAGTGGGAATGTGATTATTATAGAGACCGATCAGGATCGAAGAGCAGAATGCGGACAGGCGATTTATAATCGCAGTGAACAGAATACCATTTTATCGGAGAATCCAAAAGTCATAAATGATTCCCGCCAGCTTACTGGAAAAACCATTCATCTTTACTATAACAACGACGTTTTGGAAAAATTGTGGATTCCTTCTCAATCCCATATTGTATCATCAAATGAAGGTTGGCGGGAGCACGTGTTCAACGATTCACTTATCATAAGATCGGTAGCTGCCTTCGATGATGATATGGCTGGAAATACATTGTTAGGCTTTTTCACGGATGGGAAGCTGGATTCATTACGCCTGGAGGGCATGGCAACTACTTTGTATCATATTTTTGAAGATTCGGTCTATCAGGGAAATAATTCTGCTTCCGGCGATACGGTTGTATTAATGTTTAACCAACAGGATTTGAACACTATTCATATACTGGGAGGTGCCCGAGGAACCTATTCGCCAGACTCCACAAATGGCGATCTGGAATCCGATATCACATACGAATCGGACCGGATAGCATACAATGTTACCAATGAATCCACACAATTGGAAAAACAGGCCAAAATTCATCATGCCACTACAGATTTGACCGCCGGCTATATTACGGTGGATTGGACAACCAATATGCTTCAGGCCATTCCAACTCCTCCCGGTGATACGGTTTCCATACCCATAAAACCCACCATCACTGAAAAAGGCGATGAGCCTATGATAGGTGAATCCATGGTGTACAACTTAAAAACCAGGAAAGGTCGGATTCAAAACGGGCGAACCAAAATGGATGACAGTTATTACTCCGGTGATTTGATTCGCAACGAAGGTCGAAAAGAATTTTATATACGGAACAGTTATTTTACTTCCTGTGACCTGGAAGATCCCCATTTTCATTTTGTTGGAAGCAACACCAAAATGATACAGAAGGATAAAATTATCACACGCCCAATGGTATTTCAGATTAGTCATATTCCGATCATCGGCTTACCCTTTGTGATTCTACCTAACAAAGGAGGTCGGAGACATTCAGGTTGGATTATGCCTTCGTATGGAGATTCAAAACACCGCGGTCAATACCTGGATGGTGGGGGATATTTTATAGCACCCAATGACTACTGGGATACAAAATTGTTATTTGGATTTGCGGACAAGCAGGGATTACGTGTCCAAAACCTGACTCGCTATAAAAAAAGATACTGGTACAATGGCAGTCTGCATCTGGAAGGCAAATGGCTCCTATCCCAAGGAAATAATATTGGTGATATACAGGATAATTACAAACAGGACATTGTCGCCAAATGGCGTCATTCACACACATTACGTCACAATCAAACATTTCGGGCCAGCGTGGATTATTACAGTAACGGAGAATATAACTATCAGACGGGACGGGATATAAATGAGCGCTTGAGACAAACCGCAAAATCGAATATTTCTTACAGTAAAAGATGGAAATCGGGTGCATCCCTTTCGTTGAATGCCTCAGCCGATCAGGATCTGATGGTGAATCAAAAAATTGACAGTACTTCCGTTTTTTACGAAGAGCCGACCACTGCGGACAAAAGACTCAGTATCATATCCGCCGGTCTACCCAATGCAACCCTTCGCTTTGGAAATATCAATCCGTTCAAATCAAAAGGTAGAAGCAACCGTTGGTATAATAATATCTCCGCCAACTATTCCACCACACTCAATAGAAAATTGAAAACGTTTTATCAAGCAGAAGAATATGCTGTGAATGATTCAACAATTGGAGTTCGCTGGCAAACCTATTCCGACGGGAGTGGAATTGTGCATTCTGAAGAGGAAAGTAAAATTTCTCATTCATATGGCGTCTCTTCCCCCTTCAAAATTTTTCGCTACATATCGGTGAATCCACGTGTTTCCATGGCAACCAAATGGTTCGACAGATCGTATACTGCATCGCTTGATTCTGCCACCAATAAAGTGGTTCGGACTGAAGTGATGGGGTTTGCTCAACGAACCACAGGGTCATTTTCCATGAATCTTAACACCAACATTTATGGTCTTTTCCCAATTCGCATTGGAAATTTTGGTCCGTTGCATCATGTCATTACACCAACAATAGGTTATAGCTATCAGCCGGATTTCTCAAAACCTGTTTTTGGACGGAATCTTCAATACTTTGAAACATTGGCCGATACAGCCGGGAAGCAAATTCTAAGCGACCGCTTTGGTGGAACTCCGAGACAAGAGCAGCAGTCCATGAATCTTTCGTTGAGAAATATTTTGGAAGCCAAATGGGGGGAAGAAGGAAAAGAGAAGGTTATTAAACTGTTAAACTGGAATATGAGAACCGGTTATAATTTTGCCGCAGAAGAATTCAAGCTGAGTAATTTGTCCACAAACATGACAACCCAACTTGGAAATATCCTCAAATTGGATTTGTCCATGACACATGATTTTTATGAATTAGACAAGACAACCAATACACGGCTGACAACAATTCGAAAGGCTCCCTTTACTCTTCCCTTTACCGGAAAAGTCATGGGTAATATTCTTGCGCCCAGATTACAGTCAATTAACCTTGGAACCGGTTTCAAATTCAGCGGTGGGCGATGGTCACAAGCTGAATTTACCGAAGCAGATACAGCCGCTAACGATTCCATTGACTTATCTGAATCAGATCTGTTTGGGGAAAATCCTGTTTCCAATAGTCAACCAAGTGGACTATCCGGGATAGGTCAATTTTGGTCGACCCAGTTTACTGTGAATTATTCACTTGTTAAATCCATCCCTGACGATAAAAAAACTTTTTGGATTTCATCCTCCACTAATTTCAATGTATCCAGATCCTGGCGGGTTAGCTATTCCACCCGATTTGACATGGTTGACTTGAGATTGATTTCCCAACGATTCAGTATTAAAAAAGATTTGCACTGTTGGGAATTGTCATTTGACTGGACACCCACGGGTCCCGGTGCTGGCTATTATATGCGTATTAATGTCAAATCACCAAACCTTCGTGACATCAAATTAGAAGAACGGGGTGGCATTCAAGGAATCCGTTCCGGGTTTTAGTATTTCATCGTAGTAATTTTTAGTTCACCAACGGGGGTACATTTATGGATTATCAATCCTTTTGGAATCACAAACGCTATGCCGTGGTTGGACATACGGCTGTAAAACCTTTTCCAAAAATCACTTATAGCAAATTAAAGGAATTGGGCAAGGTTGTCTTTCCTGTTGATGCTTCGATTGATGATATCACTGGTGATAAAACTTTCTCTGCAATTTCCCAGTTGCCTGATGACATCGATGGGATTATCAGTGAGGTACCGGTTGACGAATCTCTGGCCGTGGCAAAACAAGCAATTGAAAGGGGAATTTCGCGGGTTTGGTTTCATCAAAAATGCGCCTCAGAACAGGCAATTAATTATGCCAAAGAACATGGTGCACAGGTTTATCATGGTACATGCGCTGTCATGTATTTAACCTCTGGATTTTCACTACATTCTTTTCACGGATGGGTAAATAAAAAAAGGGGCGTGTACTAACATTTTCTAGTTATTCATTAAAGTATCATTTTTAATGAATTCTCGTATTATTGGCTGGGTTGGCAATTTTCAGAAATAAAATCTTTTTTTCTCCCTTCGTATGGTCTGAAATTCTTATAATAAAAAAGGAACGAACATGATTTGTCCCGAATGCTTAACCGAATATGTTGACGGAACCAAAATCTGTGCGGATTGCAAGGTGTCGCTTGTGGATGCAAAGCCACTGGAAATCCCGCTAAAGGAGATTACCTGGGTTGCATTGGAAGCACTGGATGGAAAGGTCTACGCGGACATGGTCTCCGAAGCGCTGGATAATGCAAATATACCAAACTATATCAAATCCGATTGGGCTGAATCAGCTTTTAATATTGAAGCCGTTCGGATGGCTGGAATGACAGTGAAGCTTTTTGTTCCGGAAAAATTCAAAGAAGATGCTCAACAAATACTACACGATATTCTTGGCTAATTCATGATACGGTCTATCAAAGGTGCCTATGACGTATTGCCCGCCGAATCCTGGCGATGGCGAATCCTCGAGGAAGCGCTGCATCAGTTTATGTCGGTACATGGGTTCGACCTGATTAAGACCCCCGCGTTTGAAAAAACTGAGTTGTTTGCGCGAGGAGTGGGCGAAGAAACCGACATTGTATCCAAGGAAATGTTTACCTGGCTGGATGGGGGCAAAACGAGTCTCACGCTTAAACCGGAACTCACTGCACCGGTGGTCAGAGCATATATTCAACATAATCTTAAAGCTCTTTCACCTGTTACAAAATTGTATTACTGGGATGCCCTTTTTCGCCGGGAGCGACCCCAAAAAGGACGGCAGCGTCAATTCTACCAGTTTGGGGCTGAAATTCTCGGATCACCCTATCCGGAAGCAGATGTTGAAGTTATCTCAGCGGCTTTCACTTTTTTTACGTCAGTCGGCTTAGAAAACATTACTTTAAAACTGAATAGTATTGGCTCGAATGATTGCCGGGTGAATTACAAAAAGGCACTTAAAGAATTTTTAGCCCCCCACGTGAACCAATTATCCGAGACCAGTCGCACCCGCTTTGAAAAAAATCCATTACGTATTCTCGATACTAAAATTGAGCATGAAATCAACCTGCTTGTTGACGCACCGGATATCACTGATTTTCTCACATCCCAGGATAAGGAGCATTTTGACGAGGTTCGGGAACTTTTGGATGGTATGAATATTCCCTATATCCTGGACAAGCACATGGTCAGAGGCTTAGACTATTATTCGCGTACAACTTTCGAAATTACATCTGCAGCATTGGGTTCGCAGGATGCCCTTTGTGGCGGAGGTCGATACGATCAATTGGTCGAAACCCTTGGGGGAGCTGACACTCCTGCTGTTGGGTTTGCTGCAGGTGTGGAACGCTTGCTGATAGCCCTGACGGAAAATGATAATAGCATGGCCCCAACGCCCGTGGTCTATTTGGTTACATTGGGTGATCGGGCTAGAAAAGAAGGAATATCCCTGTGTAACACATTGCGTGCGAGAGGTTTCTCCGTTCAATTTGATCTGGCGAGACGAAGTATGAAAGCCCAAATGCGCGATGCCAATAAATCGGGTGCGCACCTTATGTTGGTTCTTGGTGATCAGGAACTGGCCGGGAAGAAAATCCAAATCAAAAATTTGCAAAGCGGTGATCAAGAGACTATTAACATGACCGAATTACATGAACAATTAACAAAATATCTTATATGACAAAACCACTACTGATCGTCGAATCACCAACCAAAGCACGTACTATTTCCAAATATACCTCAGGTGAATACGACGTACTGGCCTGTGTAGGGCACGTAAAGGATTTGCCGAAAAAAGAATTGGGTGTGGACGTTGATAATGATTTTAGCATAACGCTACAGGTTCTTCCTGATCGAAAAGCCTTTATTAAAGAATTAAAAACAAAAGCAAAAAATGCGCCCCGGGTACTGCTCGCTACAGACCCAGATCGTGAAGGGGAAGCGATTGCCGATCATCTCGCCAGCGAAATAAAAACCCAAAATCTTGAACGGGTACAATTCACAGAAATCACCAAAGAAGGTGTGGCTGAAGGTATAAGCCACAGCCATCCATTGGATACCAATCTGATTGATGCCCAAAAAGCACGGCGCATTATTGATCGATTGGTTGGCTATAAAATTTCTCCGATTCTCTGGAATACTCTACAAAAAAATATGCGGTTTGTTACCACGCCGCTGTCCGCCGGTCGGGTCCAATCCGCAGCTGTAAAAATTCTGGTAGACCGGGAACGTCAACGGGCGGTTTTTACATCCGCCTCCTATTTTGATCTTGAGACGTTGCTAGAAACACAAGCAAACCAATCGTTTTCTGCCCGTCTGATGGAAGTAAATGGAAAACGGGTAGCTCAGGGTAAGGATTTCGATAAGAAAACGGGAAAACTGACAAAAGAAAATGTAATGCTTCTTTCCAAATCGCAGGCTGAAGCACTGGTCGAAGAAATAAATCCAGGACCCTGGACGGTTCAAAACATTGAGGAAAAACCACAAACATCCAAACCAAGACCGCCCTTTACTACATCAACACTTCAACAGGAGGCATCCCGGAAACTAAGATTCTCAGCCAGGAGAACCATGCGAACGGCACAGCAATTGTATGAAGCGGGATTTATCACCTATATGCGTACTGATTCCACGCATCTATCACAGGAAGCTTTAACCACCGCACGATCCGTTATCGAATCTCAATTTGGGAAAGAATATTTACCTACCAATCCGATTCAATACGTCACCAAAGTAAAAAATGCCCAGGAAGCCCATGAAGCCATCCGACCTTCCGGTAATGCCTGGTCATCCATGTCCGAAGTATCCAATACGGTCAATCCGGACGCAGCAAAACTGTATGATTTGATCTGGAAACGATCCGTCGCAAGTCAAATGAAATCAGCTCAGTTAAAGCAAACCATCGTAACCATTGTCAGTCAGAAATCCACTTTTGAAGCTCGCGGAAAAGTGATCGTTTTCCCAGGGTATATGCGGGTATATGTTGAGGGTAGCGATAATCCTGAGAACGCGTTACTTGATCAGGAAACTGTTCTACCGGCAATGAAACCCGGAGACTCGCTCCTATGCGCCTCATTAAAAGTGCTGGACCATGAAACCAAACCCCCTGCACGATTTACAGAAGCTTCAATTGTAAAAGAACTGGAGGCCAAGGGTATCGGACGGCCATCCACGTATGCCTCCATTATTGAAACAATACAGCGACGTGAATACGTCACAAATAAAAAAGGTACTTTGATTCCCACCTATCTGGCAGTGGCCGTTACCCAGTTGCTTGAAAATCACTTTTCGCCGCTGGTGGATGCTGGCTTTACTGCCCGCATGGAAGATAATCTGGATGCCATATCCCGTGGTGAGGAGGCAGTCGTTCCGCTCATGAAATCCTTTTATTTTGGCGATGAAACTTTTTTGGGTCTTGAACCCATGCTAAATACCAAAGTGGATATTGGAAAAGCCTGTTCCATTCCCATGGGTGAGTTTGAAGATCTCCCCATGGAAACACGTATTGGGAATTATGGGCCCTTTATCTCCTGGAACGATGAACGCCGCAGCATCCCGGCTGATCTGGCTATGGGAGATGTTACGCTGGAAAAAGCATTAGAGATTCTTAAATCAGGTGGAGAATCGGATACCCCCCTTGGTAATCATCCCAAGTCTGGAGATCCCATTTTCCTAAAGCACGGTCCTTACGGGTATTATGTTGAGGTGGGAGAAACCAAAACCCGAAAATCCATTCCAAAAAGCAGAGATATCGATTCTGTTACACTTGAATACGCTTTACAATTACTGTCTTTGCCAAGAGACCTAGGGAAACATCCAGAATTAGGTGAGTCTATTTTCGCGGATTATGGTCGTTACGGACCGTACCTCAAGATGGGTAAAACCAATGCCAAACTGCCACCGGAACTGGATCCCGTCAGCGTATCCCTGGATGAGGCAATTCAAATATTTTCCCGACAACAACGGAGATCAGTCGAACTTAAAGCACTGGGCAAGCACCCCGAAACTGGTGAAGCGTTGACCGTCAAAGAGGGCCGTTACGGACCCTATGTGACTGACGGAAATGTAAATGCATCCTTGCCCAAAACACTTTCCGCTGAGGAAATCTCCTTGGAGGACGCAGTAGAATTAATTAATAAAAAACGGGCAGCCGGACCGAGCAAAAAACGGCGGCGGAGAAAAAAATGAAAAAGTTATTTTTTATGATCCTATGTGTAGGATTATTACTGGCAAAATCGGATAATGACGCGCTTATCAAAGACATAAAACAGAGCCTTATGGCGCCCTGTTGCTGGGGTGGCACTGTCTATGACCATGGGCACAGCCAAATGGAGACAGAAATTGAAGAGTTTGTTGCACAGGGTAAAACCAAAGATCAAATCCTGAATTATTATGTGGGATTGTATGGTGAGCGCATCCTTGCGATTCCGGTCGCAAGCGGATTTAACTTGTTCGCCTGGATTGCACCGATAGTAATTGGCGGAATCGGTATTTTCATTTTGATTATGTTCATAAAAACCCCAAAAGAAGCAGAACCAAAAACAGTAGTGCAGGAGAGCAACGTGCCCTTTAATGACGAAATTGAAAAAGAATTGGCGGAAATGGATTGATGGTACGAATTATTACAATAACGAATGGGTGTTGCTAGGATGGATATTAAATCCATAGATAAAATTGTTTCCCTTTGCAAGCGTCGCGGTTTTATTTTTCAAAGTTCTGAAGTGTATGGTGGATTGGCCAGCACCTGGGATTATGGACACTTGGGCGTTGAACTAAAGCGCAAATTAAAAAATGACTGGTGGCATAATATTGTCACGGCACGTGATAATGTGGTGGGTATGGATGCAGCAATTCTAATGCATCCCAAAGCGTGGGTAGCCAGTGGCCATGTGGAAAATTTTCATGATCCGCTGGTTGATAACAAAGATACCAAAAAACGTTATCGTCTGGATCATCTCCTGGAAGGACAAAAAGAAGAAATAATTACCAAAATCACCAAAGCACTATTTAAAAATGAGATGCCCAATTTCCCCTCGAGGGAAGAACAGATTGTTGCAGTAACCCAGGCTCTGAATAACATTGGTGAATTAGCAGCTGATATATTAAAAAATTCCGGTGTCAGGGATCCCCATAGTGGTACCGTTGGCAACTGGACAAATCCACGACAATTTAACCTTATGTTTCAAACCCATATCGGTCCAACACTGGATAGTTCTTCCGTCGCCTATCTCCGTCCCGAAACAGCCCAGGGGATTTTTGTCAACTTTTCCAATGTACAGACCACGTCCAGGCAAAAATTGCCGTTTGGGATCGCCCAGATGGGAAAATCTTTCCGCAATGAAATCACCACGGGTAATTTTCTGTTTCGCACCCGTGAATTTGAACAAATGGAAATGGAATTTTTTGTTCATCCGGAGGAAACTGGAAAATGGCTGGAGTACTGGTCACAGGAACGATTAAACTGGTTCAAATCGCTTGGAATTACAGAAGACAAACTACGATTACGACCCCATGGTGATGACGAGTTAGCCCATTATTCTTCCGCCTGTTACGATGTGGAATATGAATTCCCCTTTGGCTGGTCGGAGTTGGAAGGTATTGCCGATCGTGGCACCTTTGATCTGGATCAACATAACGCCCATGCGGAGAAAAAACAGACCTATTTTGATCCCCAATCGAATCAGCATATTGTTCCCGCCGTTGTGGAATCTTCCTCCGGAGTTGACAGAGCCTTTTTGACCCTTTTGGTGGATGCGTATCATGAAGAGGAAGTCAACGGTGAAAACCGGATTGTGCTGAAATTAGCTCCAAAACTTGCCCCCATTACCTGTGCTGTCTTTCCTTTAATGAACAAAGGCGAACAGGTAGAGAAAGCGGAAATACTCGTTCAGAATATCCGATCAGAATTCAGTGGCTTTATTGACAAGGGTGGTTCAATTGGGAAACGTTACCGCCGGCAGGATGAAGCAGGGACGCCCTATGGAATAACAGTTGACCATCAAACGATGGAAGACGACACAGTCACACTCCGTGATCGGGATACCATGGCACAGGACCGAATACCAATCACGTCCATTCTGGATGAATTAAAAACTCGTATTAACGGATCATAGGAGAAACCGTATGAATCGTCATTTAACCATGCGCTCTGCGAATCCTGCGTTGAATGCCAATACTTTCAGGGGATTGAGAATCAGTGATGCTTCTTCAACCATGACAATCAACGGAACGGTGAATAAAACGGCGCTATCTCTGCTCTTACTTATGACCACAGCACTCTACGTGTGGAATTTGCCGGTAGGCAATCCGAATATAATGACACTGATGTTTGCAGGGATGATTGGTGGTTTGATCGCCGGATTAATTACCGCTTTCAAACCCCATTTGGCACCAAAAACTGTACCGGTTTATGCGTTGTTGGAAGGATTGGTTCTGGGTGGGATTTCAAAAATTTTGGACAGCCAGTATCCCGGTATCGCCAACCAGGCAATATTTCTTACATTCGGAATTCTTGGTGCGCTGTTGTTGGCCTATAAGTCAGGTTTGATTAAACCCACTGAAAATTTCAAATTGGGTGTTGCCGCAGCCACAGGTGGAGTGTTTTTTGTCTACTTAGCCAGCTGGATATTAGGATTTTTCGGTGTGCATATGCCCGTTATCTATGGCAACTCAAACATGAGCATTATTTTTAGTGTTGTTGTTATTGGTATTGCAGCCTTGAATCTGGTCCTTGATTTTGATTTTATAGAGGAAGGCGCAGAAAAAGGAGCACCCAAATATATGGAGTGGTATGGTGCTTTTGGATTACTGGTAACCCTTATCTGGTTGTACCTGGAAATTATTCGTTTATTAGCCAAACTAAATTCAAGAAGATGAGCAGTATAACTAAACAATTTGTTATTGCCGGTATCGTTGCCGGCATTTTTATCAATGGGATTCTTTCTGCGGCTCACAGGAGCCCGGTTGTAGCTGAGAATGGAATGGTGGTATCCGCTTCGGATTTGGCATCCCAGATCGGCGTGGACATCATGAAAAAGGGAGGAAATGCCATTGATGCAGCCGTAGCCGCAGGATTCGCCCTTGCCGTCACCTATCCGCAAGCTGGAAATATTGGAGGCGGCGGATTTATGGTTATCCATACCAAAGATGGCGAATCAATTACGATTGATTACCGGGAAAAAGCACCAGCCAAAGCCCACCGGGACATGTATCTTGATGACAGTAGTAATGTTATTGAAAATCTTTCGCTGTATTCCCATTTGGCCGCCGGTGTACCGGGGAGTGTGCATGGTCTTCTTGCAGCCTGGGAGCACTACGGATCTGGAAATATTTCGCGACAACAGCTACTACGCCCGGCAATTCGATTGGCCCAGCAAGGGTTCAAACTATCACCTCGCGGGGCACGTACACTTAATTATTTTAAACCTTTTTTCCTTCGGGATGATGGGGCATCGTCGGTTTTCGTCCGTGGAGACAGTTTGCCGTGGAAAACGGATGATCGCCTGATACAAAAAGATTTAGCCAGGACACTTAAAAGGATTGCCCAACATGGCAGTGACGGATTTTATACAGGTAAAACCGCCCAGCTTATTGAGGCGGAAATGCAGGAAGGCCATGGCATAATAACACGTGATGACTTGGCTGCCTATCAGTCAAAAATTAGACAACCGGTTATGGGCACCTACCAAGAATATCAACTTGTATCCATGGGACCGCCCAGTTCCGGCGGTGCATTACTTATTCAATTGTTCAATATGCTGGAAAACTTTGATCTGGATACGTTGGGTTGGAATTCATCCGCATATATCCATGTTCTTACAGAATGTGAGCGGTTGGCCTACGCCGATCGCGCAGAACATATGGGTGATTCGGACTTCTGGGACGTTCCGCTTGGTATGCTAATGGACAAAGAATATGCTCGCAATAGGCTTGCATTGATCTCCACAGAGCATGCAACCCCAAGTGCCAATATCTATGCCGGTGACGCCACCGGATACGAAAGTCGGGAAACCACACATTATTCCGTAGTTGATGCGGAAGGAAATGCCGTCAGTGTTACCACAACGCTGAATACCAGTTACGGATGTGGGGTTTTGGTGGAAGATGCCGGGTTTTTTCTGAACAACGAGATGGATGATTTTTCAGTAAAACCGGGGGTCCCAAATATATTCGGGTTGGTTGGCAAAGAAGCCAATGCCATCCAGCCGGGCAAGCGACCATTGAGCTCTATGACTCCCACAATCCTACTCAAAGACAATAAACCCTTTATGATTATTGGTTCGCCTGGTGGTTCCACCATTATAACCACCACTATGCAATGCATATTAAATGTCGTTGAATTTGATATGGATGTTCAGGAAGCGGTGTCTGTACCACGGGTGCACTCCCAATGGCTACCGGATGTCATTATGACCGAACCATACGGTATTGCAAAAGATACTGAAGATAATTTAACCGCCCTGGGACATACTGTGGTGCCCTATCGATGGGGAAATATCGGTCAAGCAAATGGCATTGTTATTAACGATGGAAAATTGTACGGTGGAGCAGATGATCGTGGAGATAATTCGGCAGTTGGTTACTAGTACTGAAAATCGCTTTTACCGATAAATTCACGCAATATTGAAACGCCCGGAACCAGATTTTCATCCATGGGTTCTACCAGTGACAACAACAATTCCAATCGATTTGCCTCTGTTTTAACCTGTGATGTATTTGGGATATTTTTCAATAATGGCAGGGCAAATTTTGCCAGTACGGATAATTCATATAACAGGGATGAATTAAACATAAAATCCGCCTCTTCCTGAAACGGAAAAATATTTCTCTCTTCACCGTGGCGAACGGATTCCCAGCGTGCTAGTGTATCTTCCGGGCTGTAGCCGCGAAATAAATGATCCCTGACCATTCTCCGCAATAGACGGTTGTCGGATGTGGAAAATCGATGATTGGAATCAATGTTTAACTGGGTGATAGCACTGACATAAATGTGATGCAGTCCGGCGTGTCCCATAGCTTCGGTTAATTTTGGATTTAGCCCGTGAATCCCTTCCAATACAATTAAATCCCACTCTCCAAGGTTTATTGTTCCTGTCAGATCATTTCCCACGCCAGTCTTAAAATCATAACTGCGTCTTGGTATTGAACCCCCGCCCAGCAATGTCTGAAGACGCTGTGCCAGCAATTCAATATTCATGGCATCAATGGTTTCAAAATCCTTGTCCCCGTTGGGCCCATTAGCTATTTGCTCCCTATCAATGAAGAAATCATCCATGGATATGGGTAAAGTTTTGAATCCGTTTACCCGCAGTTGAATTCCAAGACGCTTGGCAAATGTTGTTTTCCCGGATGAAGAGGGTCCGGCGATTGAAATTACCCTTTTGGCAGGAAAATCTTTTACAATATGATCAGCAATTTGACTTATACGCTTTTCATGAAAGCCTTCCGCTACCCATAGGATATGTCTGATTTCATCGGTTGTTACCAGCGTATTCACATCGTGAATGGTCGCCAGGTTAAGGACGTCGCCCATTTGTTCAATTTCAGCAATGATTTGGAACAAGCGTGATCCGGCGTGTAACGGTTTGCGGTTTAGTGTGGTTTCTTTATCGGGAAAGAACCGAATTAAAAACCCATCATTGAATTTCTCAAGGCGGAAGTTGTGCAATTTTGCTTTATCCAGCTCAGCTTCTTCCATGAGGTAGTCCCAATAACTGTTCCCAAATTGAATAACCGGGATGACATTGGAAGGCCATTTCCGAGTATTCGCCGATTTGCTCACCGATGAACGTAAAAGCATGTATTGTAAAACCTGATCCCTTGTCCTGGTACCAAGCGTAATATTTTCAGGACCTGCAAGCCATTCCCGCATGCCCTGCTCTAATAGCTGAATATCCTCAGGGGAAAATTCGTCCCAGGAAGCTTCATGGCAAAAATATCCGTCACGATAAGAATGTTCTACCACCAATTGTTGTGGCTGGAAATTCTCCAAAAACACTTTTGTAAGAAGTTGTGTAAGAGATAATTTGATTTTCGGATCAACCAATTGGATTATTCGCCTATTATTTTAACCAGAATTCGTTTGCGTCGTCTGCCATCAAACTCCCCATAAAATATTTGTTCCCATGGACCAAGGTGTAATGCACCATTGGTGATTGCAACCGTTACATCCCGGCCCATTATCTGACGTTTATGGTGCGCGTCCCCATTGTCTTCACCTGTGCGGTTATGATCGTAATGGTTTAGTGGTTCGTGGGGGGCCAGCTCTTCCAGCCATTTTTTATAATCACGGTGTAAACCGGATTCATCATCATTGATAAAAACGGATGCGGTAATATGCATGGCATTTACAAGACACAGACCTTCTTCAATTTTACTTTCGCGTACTGCTTCTTCAACGTCGCCGGTGATATTGACAAAATCCATTCTGGCGGGTACATTTACCCAGAGTTCTTTGGTGTGTGATTTCATATCCGCTTACCTGAAAAGAGCATAATAAATCACATAGAACCATGAAAGTAATCCATGGAAGATCGCCCACCCCACCGATTTGTGGGTCACAAATGAAATTGTCATTGCCAGGGCTGACCCAAAAGTAACACCGTTTCTGATAATCTCTTTGCGGTACATAACCATCTCCTAAATAAAATATGAAAGGGCTATGAATTTACTATCAATTTTTCCCCGCATGTTCAATACCGTGAGATTGGTAAATTATCTTATGGTAATGCAGTTGTTATCTCCAGGTGATGTCCAACGCGCCTATTCGCGGATTGAAAAAACGGTAGTGCACACTCCCTGCCTTACCAATGATCACATAAATGCAATGGTGGGTACACCACTTGTATTCAAATGCGAGAACCTGCAAAAAACCGGATCATTCAAATTTCGTGGTGCGACCAATGCCATCCTTTCTCTAAAGGAGGCCGGTATGATAAATGGTCATGTTGTCACCCATTCCTCGGGAAATCACGGTGCCGCTCTAGCGTGTGCGTCACAAATGATGGGGTTCTCTGCTGCCATTGTCATGCCCGCGTCCGCACCGAAAGCCAAGCAGGCCAATGTAAAACAATATGGTGCTAAAATTGTGTTTTGCGAGCCTACCATGGAATCACGACAAGAGTCGGTGGAAAAGGTAATTGCTGACACGGGTGCGGAATTGATTCATCCCTTTGATGATTTTCGTATCATGGCCGGCCAGGGCACCGCTGTCATGGAATTGATTGGGGAATGTCCAGATCTGGACTGTATTCTTACACCCATTGGAGGCGGCGGACTACTGAGTGGATCGGCTACCATTGCCAAATTCAATAATTCTACCATCAATGTTTATGGCATCGAACCGGAGATGGGGAATGACCAACAGCTTTCTTTTCGGGCAAAAAAACGCATAGGTATATCGGACCCGGACACCATCGCTGATGGATTGCGTACCACCATGCCCGGTGAAAAGCCCTTTGCTTCCATACTACGGTATGTGGATGATATTTTGACAGTTACAGAAGAAGGAATCGTGTCGGCAATGCGCTTGTTATGGGATCAGGTAAAGTTGGTTGTTGAACCCTCCGGAGCAGTACCATTGGCAGCCTGCTTAGAACATAAGTTCCTTAAAGATTATAGGCAAATTGGGATTGTTCTATCCGGTGGAAATCTAGATTTAGATAGATGGCGCTGGTAAAACCATCTTTTATTTATCCCTCATTTCCCAAAGCTAACTCAATGAATATGGATGCACCCACCAGCAACGAACGCTCATCAATATCAAAATGTGAACAATGATGGGGAACGCTTCTAGGTTCACCATCAGATGGCGCTGATCCCACAAAGAAAAAACAGCCTGGTATCTTTTGTAAATAATAGGCAAAATCTTCGCCTCCCATGGACATGTATGGCAATTCGGCTCCATCACCAACCACCTTCTTTGCTACAGCCAGAACTTTTTTACTGGGTAGATCATGGTTGACCGTCGGAGGATAACCGTCTTCATAATCCAGCATGATGGTCGCATTGTTTGTCTGACCTACGCCAGCGCAAATTTCTTTTAGTCGTTTTTTGATCATCTGTCGATTTTCTTCTGTAAAAGCACGTGCGGTTCCATTCAAGGTAAGGGAATCGGCGATAATATTAAAATTGTCACCTCCCTGAATTTTACCAAGGGTTACCACCGTACTTTCCAGTGGATTGGTGTTTCGAGACACGATTGTTTGGATGGCATTAATCAATTGGCCGGCAACTACCACACAATCCACTGTTCCCTGTGGTGTGGCTCCATGACCGCCAATACCTTTAATGGTGATGGAAAATATATCCGCTGATGCCAATATGGGTCCGGATTTGACACCAACCGTACCAAGTGCCTGGTAGTTCCATAGATGGATGCCGTAGATTGCATCTACACCCTCCAGGCAACCATCCTGAATCATATACCGGGCACCGCCCTCGCCTTCTTCGGCGGGTTGAAATATGAAGCGAATCTTTCCTTCCAATCCCGATTTGTTTTCAGCAATTACTTTGGCAGCACCCAACAACATAGCCATATGCCCATCATGGCCACAGGCATGCATTTTACCATCATGAATCGACTTATATGGCACATCCCCAGTCTCCTGTAATGGTAATGCATCCATATCAGCGCGCAATGCAATAGTCGGTCCCGGATTATCTCCCTGAAGATCCCCAATCACGCCGGTTTTGCCAATACCTGTTTGCACTGTGATTCCATAGGATTCAAGCTTTTCGGCCACTATACCAGCCGTACGATGCACATCAAATCCCAGCTCGGGATACTGATGGAAATCACGGCGTATCGCAACCATTTCTTTCTCTATGTTTTTGATACCTGGATGAATATTCAACTTTTCACTCATGTCATATTCCTGTAAAAATTCTGTGGATAAGCGTTTGAATCCCTTAATCTTGATTACATCCGGAAATAAGCGCTTCTAATAATTTTTTGAATTGAGGTTTTACCTTTTCTGCTGTCTCTATGACTTCCGCATGGGTCAATGGCTGCGTTGTGATACCGGCAGCAAAGTTTGTCAGCGTGGAAAGTGTTGTCATGGGTAATCCTAGTTCACCGGCTGTTATGATTTCGGGTACGGTACTCATGCCAACCGCGTCTGCACCCCAGTCGCGAAATAATTCAACCTCCGCCGGTGTTTCATATGCAGGCCCCTGGCTCCAGCAATAAACACCTTCTTTCAGGTTAATGCCTGTCTTTGTCGCGATCTCCCTGATTCTATCTAACCTGTTTTTTATATAATATGGTGGACCGTTTTGCACTTCTGGGCGTTCCCAGCCGTGACGAAATGTGCAATCCAGATGACCGGTTACCAGCATCAGATTTCCGGGAGGATTTTCCGAATTTACAGATCCGGCCGCATTGGTTATTATTACCTGATCCAAACCAAGTTGGTGAAAGAGATGGATCGGGATTGTAATCGTATGAAAATCATACCCTTCATAATAATGAAAGCGCCCCTTTGCTGCCAGAATGGGGTATTCATTATACAACCCAAAAATGAATTCTCCGCTGTGTCCTTCAACGGTGGGTTGTGGATATCCGGGGATGGCGTTATATGGAATAGAACGTTTCTCTTCTAGTTGGTCTGCAAACTCACCTAAACCTGACCCTAGAACAATCGCCGTACCACCTGTAATCTGTGTTTTATCATACACATATTCGGTCATTAATTGGATTGAATTCATGCTTCGCTCGTCGCTAACTGGCCACAGCCGGCATTGATATCAATGCCCTTACTCCATCGAACCGTGACAGTAAACGGTGCCTCTTTCAAGTATGTCAAAAACGATGCGATTCTTTCCTGCGAAGGGCGTTTATAGTCACTGTCAATTTCATTATAGGGTATAATGTTTAATTTACATGGTAGTGACCCGATCAGGCGAATAAGCCTGCGTGCATCCCCCGGGGTATCATTGGTTCGATCTAACAAAACGTATTCGAATGTAATAAAATTCCTCGTTTCCTCATAATAGCTTTGTGCCGCTCTTAGGAGGTCTTTTAGTGGGTATGGATTGGTAATGGGCATGATTGCCAGGCGTTGTTCCTGAGATGCGGCATTGAGGCTGATGGCTAATTTGTATTTATGTCCTTCTTCCGAATAGCGTTTGATTTTCGGGATAATACCGGCGGTGGAAATAGTAATTTTTCTGGCTCCGATATTTGGTCCATTGGAATCGTTCAGCAGTTCCGCAGCTTTGATTACCTGCTCGTAATTAAGAAAAGGTTCACCCATTCCCATAAATACAATATTGGTTATTCTCTTCTTTAAATCCTGTTGGATTTGGAGACCCTGATCTACAATTTCACCAGCAGTTAGGTTTTTATTAAATCCCATTTTTGCCGTAGCACAAAATGCACAATCAACAGCACATCCTACCTGTGTGGATACACATACCGTAATCCGATCTTTTTCATGGATAAGAACCGATTCCACCGTTTCTCCGGTGGAGAGAGCAAAAAGATATTTGCGTGAACTGGCTGACTCCGCTCCGGTCACGGTCACCCTTGTCAATGGATGAAGATTTGCCATGCCCGCTAATTGTTCTCTTAATGAGATGGGTATGTTTTTCATATCACCAATTGAGGCAATGTGTCGACCGTATATCCAGTGATAGATTTGACGAGCCCGGAATGGCGGTTCACCAAATTGTTCAAGGAATGTGACCAAATCACCTTCAGTCATACCAACCAGTGTCGGCCCTTTTTTATCCTGTGGCATGTGTAAAATTAGGGGGTATGAGATTACATCACAGTGTATATATTAAATTGATACCCGAGAAGACGCAGGTTAATTTCCCCCTCCAATATCACGTGAAGTATTTTTGGAACACTTCCCTGTTTAAGACATTTGGCGAATGAAAGATCGGATTAACGCATGAATAAACCAACTGATACACAATTGTTGCACTTGCTGGTTGAAAAGAAATCACAATTTCTCGAGGAAATCGGCAAAGTCATTGTAGGACAAACTGATATTTTAGATCATATACTTATTTCCCTGCTTTGCAAAGGACACACCCTGCTCGTGGGTGTACCCGGATTAGCAAAAACGCTCCTGATTAAATCCATGGCAGATCTACTGGATCTACAATTTAGCCGCATCCAGTTTACACCGGATCTCATGCCCAGCGATATTACTGGAACGGAAGTTATCGAGGAAGATCATGCCACGGGGAAACGTGAATTTCGCTTCTTTAAGGGCCCCGTTTTCGGTAACATCATTTTGGCAGATGAAATTAACCGGACACCTCCGAAAACTCAGGCCGCTTTGCTGGAGGCTATGCAGGAGCACAAGGTAACCGCAGCCGGTACGACCTATACATTAGAGGAGCCTTTTTTCGTGCTTGCCACACAAAATCCCATTGAGCAGGAAGGAACGTATCCATTGCCAGAAGCACAATTGGACCGTTTCATGTTCGATTTGAAAATTGATTACCCCTCCCGAGATGAAGAGGTAGCGATTGTACAAACCACAACCGGAACTGTGGACAGCACTCTTTCCAAAGTGATAAAGCAGAATGAATTATTATCTTTTCAGGATCTGGTGCGCCGTGTACCTGTTGCACAAAACGTTGTGGAATTTGCCGTGGATTTTGTCGCTTCCACACGACCCAATTCAGATACTGCTCCAGGTTTTATCAATGACTGGATAGACTGGGGTGCCGGTCCGCGCGCATCACAATATTTGATTCTTGGAGCAAAAGCCAAAGCGATTTTGAGTGGAAGACCTTCCCCGGATATCCAAGACATTAAGGATCTCGTTCTTCCTGTTCTCAGACATCGTGTACTTACCAATTTTAATGCCGAGGCGGATGGACTGAACGTGGATGATATATTATTAAAACTTTTGGACAGAAAAGAATAGATCGCCCGTTTAGTCTACCACAGATCTCTTACCTTGATATGGATAAACGTAAATACCTCAAACCTGAAACAGTAGCCAAGCTGGGAAACATGTCCCTGCGGGCACGGCTGGTAGTCGAAGGCTATATCATTGGTCAGCACAAAAGTCCTTATCATGGCTTTAGTGTGGAATTCGCCGAACATCGCGCTTACGGTCCCGGAGACGAAATTCGACATGTGGATTGGAAACTCTACGGAAAAACTGACCGTTACTACGTAAAGCGTTTTGAAGAGGAAACCAATCTGCGCTCTTATCTCATTCTGGATACCAGTGATTCCATGAATTATTCCAGTCATGGACTTGTAACAAAACTGGAATATGGGGAATATCTTTCGGCTGCCTTTTCATTTTTAATGCTGAACCAGCAGGATGGTATTGGACTGGTGACCTTTGATAATCAGATTCGTCAGTTTATCCCACCACGCTCCACTCCCAGCCATTTAAACACCATTTTATCACGGCTGGAACAAATCAAAACAGGATCGGATACCAATTTGGGTGGTACACTCCACGAAATGGCTGAACGGATTAAGAAACGTGGATTGGTTATTGTTATTTCCGATTTATTGGATGACCCGGAATCTGTATTGGATGGATTAAAGCATTTCCGGCATAACAAGCAGGAGGTGATTGTTTTTCACATTTTGGATCGACAGGAGCATTTGTTTGATTTCAATGTGCGTACACGTTTTCGCGATATGGAATCGGGAGAAACCATTACAACTGAACCGTGGCATATCCGAAAAGATTACCAACATTTAATTCAATCGTTTCAAGATACCTATAGAAAAAGGTGTCGGGAACGCCACATCGATTATATTCCTTTGTTTACGGATCAGAATCTGGATATCGCTCTCAATGAATATTTACGAAAACGACAAAAATTGGGATAAAAAAAGCCCCTTCGAAAAGGAGCTTTATCCAATGCTTTTGATTTTTTATTCATACCGCTTTGATTTATCAAAAAAGCGCTGTGCCTCGTCTGTTTTTCCCTGCTTAATCAATACTCGTGCCATGGCTCGATAGTGGCTGGCATTTTCCGGAGCTAGATAGATTGCCTCCCGGTACCATTTTTCCGCTAACTCCCATTTTTCAGCGCTTTCGAAAGTCTGGGCCATACCAACAATAGCCTCCACATCTTCAGAATTAAGATCATAGGAACTCATAAAGTGCTCTTCCGCTCCTTCAAAATTCCCCATTTTCATGTACAACACGCCTAGATTAAAATGCAGATCGGCTTTGCCTTGATCGTTTTCTTCTAAAACAATGGCTTTTTCGTAGGTGTCCACCGCATCTTCAATGTTATCCAGATCATAATAAATCTGTGCCAATAATTTTGTGGCATCCAGGTTCGACGGTGCCAGTTTCAATGCATTGTTCAGGGCATCAGCAGCTTCACTGAGATGATCAAGCTTTAGATAGACCTGGCCCATGGTGATATACAGTGTTTCGTTCTCAATGGTTAGTGCGTTTGCCTTTTCAAGTGCAGCCAGTGCTTTGTCGTTATCTCCGCTTTCCAGATATACCAGACTTAAAATTGGATAGTTTTGTGGATTCTTAGGATTTATGGCACTGGCTTCTTCAAAAGCTTCTATTGCCATAGTAAGTGTTTGGTCTCTATCGTCGCCTTCTTTTCCACGAACACTGTTAAACACCTTCACCCCATTGTTATAAATATCGGCCCATGCTTGACCGCGGGTATTTTCAACATATTCTTTTACCGTCGCTCCCTGCAAGATTGTGTTATCAGCACCTAATTCCATCGCCAGATCAAACATTTCATTCATGTTTTCCCAATCCTGATTTCGATAATAAATCTCTTTTCCAAGCAGGTAGGGTACTTCGGGATTTTGCGGTTCAACTTTCATGGCTGCCACCAGAAATTCTTCCGCTTTCTCATAATTCTGTTGTTGAATGTATAATTTGGCAGAAGTGAGTTCCTGACTGGTACAACCAAACAGTGCCAGAGCTAACAGGGTTAACAGCCAAAATGCTTTATCAATTTTCGTAAACATCGTATCCTCGATATTGTTTATAAATGTGAAGTTTAAAATTAGAAGACGCCATGGGAGAGATCAAGATGTAAGGGTCTTTGCTATTCCCCTTATTCTGACCATTAATTCTTCACTTTTTACTTCGGTTAATCTTTCTACTCCAAATGCTTCCACACAAAAGGACGCCCAGGCCGATCCTTCAATCACTGCTTGCGCGCAGCTTTCACCCCGCGCTAATGCCGCGATAAATCCGCCGCCAAAAGTATCACCGGCGCCGGTAGGGTCAGTCACATCCTCAACCGGATATACGCCTACTGAATGCGTTTGATTGTTATGGTATACGCTGGCTCCCCTGCTACCCAGTTTGATAACAACAACCTGGGGTCCGGATTTTAAAATCGCTTGTGCTGCCTGGGCTGGCTCTTTTAAACCGGTGAGCAATTCTGCTTCCGATTCATTCAGGAGCAGTATATCGGTTTGCTGTATTACGTGATCCAATTCCTGCCGTGTGGTTTCTATCCAGAGATTCATTGTATCCACCACAAATTTTGAATTCGCCGAACATTGATTCATTACCGATAATTGCAATGCAGGATGAATATTTGCTAAAAATACCCACGGGTGATTTTTATTTTTTTGATTAAGCGTGGGATTGAATCTTTCAAAAACACCCAAATCGGTAAATAACGTATCGCGAACGTCACCATTCGCGTGGTACTTGCCTCCCCAGCGAAACGTGGTTCCGTGCTGCACCTTAAAATCAGATAAATCAGCAGCGTATTTTTGATAATGCTTGTGTCCATATTCTGGAAAATCATCACCGACGATACCCACCACAGACACGGGCGAAGTGCTACCTGCGGACACAAGGGCATAAGAAACCGATCCACCAAGCAATTCATTTCTCCGTGTAACCGGTGTTTCTATCGTATCCAGAGCAATAGATCCAACCAATAAAATTGTGTTTGTATGCATGGGAAAAGTTTATTGCCTCTTTACCAGAGCTACCAATAACTAGTTGTGATAAATGCACATCATTTTATAATCTCTGCATAATCCTTGTAATGAAAACAACGGATGGGCTATATTTAATCTTATGTCTTCAAAAACTTACGCAATTATTACCGATATACATTCCAACATCGATTCCTTTCGGGAAGCGCTGCGTTTAATTGAAAAAAATCCATCCGTTGATCAAATTATTTGTCTAGGTGATTGTTTCGCTATCGGTCCTGATCCCAAGGCAACCTTTAAGGCACTCAAAAATCTGGAAAATGCCATATTCATTCGAGGCAATCATGACCGCTACATCATTGAAAAACTCTGGGAGGACGAACGACCATCGCTGGAAGGTATGGACCCGGATGATCCTATTTGTCAGGCAATTGTCGCAAATGAAAAATGGACATTTGAACAAATTGGGAACGCAGGTGTGGAATTTCTAACCAGTATGCACGTATCATACCGTGATATTGTGAATTCTACCCTGGTGGAATTCACGCACGCATGGTACCAGCGGGATGATCGACCGCCATCCATGGATGAGGCTGTGCACTGGCGAAATCATGTTGCAAATGCCCAGCCGGAAATTGATAAATTTATCTTCATCCATGGCCATGTGCATATTCCGCGATATGAAGAGCGTGGTAATTTGACTATCTTATGTCAGGGGGCAACTGGTATGCCTTTTGACGAAGACACTCGTGGTGCGGTGGCATTTTTAACGGTGGGGGATTCTTTTAACTGGAATGTTGTCCGTTATGACTATGACCTGAATGCTTCGCTTGAAAAACTTGAAAACCATAAACCGCCATTTTATGAAAATCTAAAGAAGACGTTGAAATACGCTGCAATTCGCAACGACGTTTGATCAGCGCTCGTCTCTTTTTCTTCCTCCTGCAATCCAGTAATTTCCCATTCCAATAATGTTATACTTTGACCACAGTGCAACCACACCCATCCGAAGCGAGGTTCTGGATCTACTACAAAAAATCCAGTCGGAAAATTTCGGAAATCCCTCCAGCACCCATCAACAAGGCCAAAAGAGTCGTGTACTACTTGAGCAGGCGCGACGACAAGTTGCCAATGCCATCCATGCAAAACCCAGTGAAATTGTATTTACAGGAGGCGGGTCAGAAAGCAATAATCTGGTTCTGTGGAATCTGCTGTATAAAAATAAGAAACATGTCATAACATCCACTATCGAGCATCCTGCAATTCTCAATGTAGTTAAACAATTAGAAAAATTTGGTATCTCTTCCACCATCTTACCCGTGGATAAATTTGGTTTGGTAAATCCTGAATCGGTTAAATCGGCTATCCGCGAAGATACGGCTTTAATCACCGTTATGCTGGCCAACAATGAAGTGGGCACTATTGAACCCATACAGGAAATAAGTGCCATTGCCCATGAATATGAAATAGAAATGCATACCGACGCTGTACAAACGCTAGGCAAAATGTCCGTTGATGTATCAGCGCTGGGTGTGGATATGCTTAGTCTTTCAGCGCACAAATTTTATGGTCCAAAAGGACTGGGAGTATTGTATTGTAGACGTGGATTGAAATTACAACCACTCATTGGTGGCGGCGGACAGGAACACGGACTTCGTTCAGGAACAGAAAATATTCCGTCCATTGCAGCCACCGGATTAGCAGCCGAACTAGCAAATGATCAATACCCGGATCTTGTTCAACATCTTTCATCGTTAGAACAGCTTTTTAAGACTGAACTGATGGCGAATTACCAGCGAGCTGTTTTTAACGGCCATCCCGATTGTCATTTGCCGGGACTGGTGAGCGTTACTCTTCCCGATGCTCCCAGCGATTTCATGATCATTAATTTGGATCTGCAAAATATCTCAATATCCAGTGGAAGTGCCTGCTCTTCTGGTACTGTAAAACCATCCCGAATTCTATCTGCGCTGGGAATGAGCAACAATGATAATCTGAAAACATTGCGCATAAGTTTTGGGAAAGACAACACGATGGAGGATGTCTCTACGCTGGTAAATGCTATGGTTGGTGTTATTAAAAAATCCCAACATCGCCGTGGCTGAGCGAGTTGTTTTAGGGATGAGCGGTGGTGTTGATAGCGCCGTTGCCGCATTATTGCTTATCGAGCAGGGGTATCAGGTTGAATGCCTGTTCATGAAAAATTGGGAAGGTGATGATGATGAATTTTGTACAGCGGAAGAGGATTACAAAGATGCCCTGGCTATCTGTGATCAATTAAATATTCCGTTGCACAGCGTCAACTTTTCCAAAGAATACTGGGAACGAGTTTTTCAGCATTTCTTACTTGAGTACCAGGCCGGTCGTACGCCAAATCCGGATATTTTGTGCAATAAGGAAATAAAGTTTAAGGTGTTTCTAGACTACGCACTTGATTTGGGTGCCAGTCGTATTGCAACGGGCCATTATGCCCGACTGAAATCAGATGCACAGGGAACCCATTTGCACCGCGGGATCGATAGCAATAAGGATCAATCCTATTTTCTATACACGTTACAGCAGGAAGCATTAAGTCGCAGCATTTTTCCCATTGGAGAATATGAAAAAAAACAGGTGCGTTCACTGGCCAGTGAAGCTGGTTTTATCAATAGTTTAAAAAAGGACAGCACGGGGATTTGTTTTATTGGAGAACGAAATTTTCAATACTTTTTGCAACAATACCTTCCTGCCAAACCTGGTGAAATTGTTGATGAGGCAGGAACGGTCATCGGGAAGCATAATGGTCTTATGTATTATACGATTGGTCAACGAAAAGGCATTGGCATCGGTGGTGGACACGGTGATTTGGAAGCACCCTGGTATGTGGCACAAAAAAACCTGGAATCCAATCAGCTTGTGGTGGTGCAAACCCGTGAGCATCCCGATCTTTACAAGCAAGAATTACATGCCGGACAACTATCCTGGACTCTCTCTCCTCCTGACTCGATACCCTTTACCTGCACCGCTAAAATTCGTTACCGACACCAAGATGTACCGTGTGAAATATCCAAATCCACTGGAAATCGTATCACTGTACGTTTTGCGTCACCTCAATTCGCGGTAACACCTGGACAATCAATTGTCTTCTACAATGGCAGTGAGTGTCTTGGCGGTGCGGTTATTGAGGATGCTTTCTAAAAAAAGCAATTGTGTGGGATCATTTTGGAATCAGTGTTGTAAATACCCCTAAGCAATTTTCCGAAAATCATTGTAACATTATGGGTAGGATATGAAGGGTAAAATTAACATCATCATTTTGAGTGCTTTCCTGTTTTCGCTGGGGTGGGGACAGCTGCGGTCCGACTTGCCATCACTGGAAAAACCGGAAACCATGCATATGAACTTGAATCAGAGCAGTGGTCTATCCTTGTTTGATCCAGCCCGGTTTGATATGCATCATAATTTTTCCATGTCCATGATTTCTTCCGGTGGTTTATCGTTCAGTGTGGGAAGTTATACCAATCAAATGTCTTATTGGATAAAAGATAATTTACGTCTCGATACAGATATCACCCTCATGCAGCCCATGGCATCAAATCCATTGATGCAAAATGGTACTGGATTTTCCCCAAATATTTTGCTGAACACATCCCTTACCTATCGTCCAACGGAAAATTCCATTATTAGTTTTTCCATAGGCAACAATCCTTATTCCATGCATAAAATTTACTCCCCGCTCCAACTCCGGGCTTTCTAATAGCGTGGCAAAGAAAAAACGTAAATCACTTTTACCAAATCTGTTTCCCGTATCCAAGGCAAAAAAGTCTCGATCCGGTTGGCAAGATACGATTATCAATTCTGCAATAGCCGTTTTATCGCTGGTTATTTTTGCCTTTATTTTTTCATTTTCCCGACAATATCCTCGCACAGGATTGGACATGGATGTGACTTTTCCGGAGACTCCTGACACCCCGAAACTGGCAGCGGAGATTTATGAGCAGAATCCTATTACGGATATTAAAATTGAAGTGCTAAACGGTTGTGGCGTCAGTGGTGTTGCGGGAAAAATATCCGATTTTTTAAGAGAGTATCAATTGGACGTAGTACGGTCTGAAAATGCCGATCATTTTGAATATAATGAGACCTTAATCGTACAAAAAAATGAAAATATTGGTGCTCTACAAACCGTAGCACAGGCGCTGGGTTTCGATATCAATGATCGCACGCGTGTTTTGGTACAACCGGACCCAGCATCAGATGTTGCTCTTTCCGTGATAATCGGAAAAGATTATGCAAATCTTAAGTCTACCCAAACTCTATTTAACCAAGAATAACATTTGACAAATTCATCTGCTGAATCACCAGCCTCCCTGGCGGATATTATTGGTCAATTAGCCCTTTCAAAAAAAGCTGAAAATGTGGTTGCATTGGATGTGCGTGGGCTTTCGGGGATTACAGATTGTTTTTTGGTCTGCTCGGCAGACACCGATATACAGGTAAAGGCAATTGCCGATGCAATTCGTCGAGGGACTCCGCACAAACCGGTTCATGTGGAAGGGTACGAAAACCTGCACTGGGTATTATTGGATTACATTGATATTGTAGTCCATGTATTTAAAACAAGTGAACGGAATTATTACAACATAGAAAAATTATGGTCGGATGCACCAACCAAAGTATTTGAAGATGACACTGAAAGCTTATCTCAATCAACTTCTGAATCAAGCGCTAACCAAGCTTGATCTTCCGGTTGTAGAATACCAACTGTCACCGCCAAAAAATTCATCGTTTGGTGATCTGTCCACAAATATCGCGCTCCTATTAGCAAAACACGCTAAATCCAATCCCATTCATCTGGCTGAAAAGCTGGTTGCGCAATTTGATCCGGATACAGAATTCGTGCATGGTATAACTGTTACCCCACCGGGCTTCATCAATTTTTCCATCAGCGAACCATACCTGCATAGGGAACTCCGCACCGTCCTTGCAAATGGTGCAAACTACGGAAGAAGTCACAGGGGATCCGATCAAAGAGCGAACGTGGAATTTGTAAGTGCAAATCCAACCGGTCCTCTGACCGTCGGACACGGTCGTCAGGCGGTGCTGGGTGATACGGTCGCCAATATTCTTGAATGGCATGGATACGATGTAACCCGCGAATACTATTACAATGATGCAGGACGACAAATGCGCATCCTTGGGCAATCGGTGGCGGCACGATATTTTCAGGAATTGGGAAATGACCTTCCCCTGCCCGAAGACGGGTATCAGGGACAATACATTGTGGACATCGCAAAATCTATTCTATCAAAGCATGGCGATCAGCTTTCCGATTCAAGTCCGTTGTTCAGACGTGAGGCGGAGGAAATTATATTTAACGACATTCGAAATACGCTGAAGCGATTAGGAATTCACCACAAACAATTCAGCAACGAAAAAACATTTTATGATAGTGGTGCTATCACAGACGTCATTGATGCGTTAAAGCAAAATAATCTGGTCTACGAATCTGACGGCGCAACCTGGTTTAGAACCTCGGAGTTGGGGAAGGAACAGGATCGTGTTCTCATTAAGAGTTCAGGTGAGCCCACCTATCGATTGCCGGACATTGCCTATCACAAGAATAAGCTGGATCGGCATTTTGATCTTATCATTGATCTCTTTGGTGCTGATCATCAGGATACGTATCCAGATGTATTGGCCGCATTGAAAGTGCTGGGTTATGATGTGAGTACTATTCGGGTTTTGATTCATCAATTCGTTACCCTTATCCGTGGTGGTGAAGTTGTAAAAATGTCCACTCGAAAGGCCAATTTCGTCAGCCTGGAAGAACTGATAGAATTGGCGGGAAAAGATGTGGTGCGATACTTTTTTATTATGCGCGGCATGAATAGTCATCTCAATTTTGATTTGGATCTTGCCCAGGATCAATCGGAGAAAAATCCGGTTTATTACCTGCAGTACGCCCATGCCCG
>CAZZIU010000012.1:0-6838 GCA_964654545.1 uncultured bacterium | reverse complement strand
CTGTGTTTAACCACATTTTTCACGCTTATCAACCCGTTGGGAATATCACCTTTATTAATTGTTATGACCCAGCGTTTTTCAAAAGAGGAGAAAGCCGATATTGCTCTCAAAGGAACCCTGACAGCAACGGGAGCATTGATCGTCTTTTCATTTATTGGATCATTCGTTTTTGATTTTTTTGGAATTACAGTGGAGGCTTTCCAGATCATGGGTGGAATTCTGTTCTTTCGTAGCGGATTGCGGATCATTGAAGCAAAAGTAAGCCGAACCAGAACCACACCAAAAGAACAGGAAGAGTCCCAATCCCATGATGATATTGCTATTAGTCCCATTGGTATTCCAATGATAGCCGGTCCCGGTGCCATAACGGCGGCATTATTGCTTTCCAGCCAAACACCGGAGATTTACAGCTATGCTTCTCTTGTGGTTGCCATTTTAGTGGTATTGTCGGTCGTTTATCTGATTATCAGGAATGGAGATAAAATTGTTCAGGCCATTGGATTTACGGGTATGCGCATCATCCAACGCATCATGGGATTATTGCTTTTGGTTATTGCTGTCCAGTTTGTAATCAACGGAGTTGAAGTGGTCTTACGAAGGATATTTTCCTAGCTCTTACGATTTTCTTACATACTGATTTATTTAATAACTACCATCTGTCGAATCTGGCATTGTTCCTCATACCCAATCACCGGATCGGTTTTATATCGTTCTGGGATTTTCCATATCAATAGTATATAATCGCGCGTTTAACCTTTATGACAACCAATCCTTATCCTACGCTATATGTACATATAGGGGATATGTGGTGGTTTTGGCACAGGGTTTGCCTCTTTATAAGTGAACTTGAAAAATGGAGAAAAAATGAAACAGTACACAAACACTTTAATTGACTGGGTCGCATTTTCGATCGTCATCCTGTTAACCGTATCACCGCTGGTGATGATATAAACAAGGATTATCCCATGGAACGCTTTAATAGCAAATCACAAAACATTTTAGATTGGGTATCACTGGTTGTGTTACTCATGTTAACCCTTTCACCCATTATCTTACTTTAGGAAACAATCATGCGAAAACAAAAAGACAACAACATTTCAGATTGGATTGCATTGGTCGTCGTTTTACTGCTTATCCTTTCTCCCTTCGTACTAATATAACTACTCCGGGGATGCTGTAAATCTTTCCCGTAATAAAGCAAATTCCCCGGGGGGCTCATGGTATGGGATGTAGCAGTAATGCAACCCACCATGGATGACCTCAATTAACTCCATTTCTACATTAAATAATTTTTCCACCCTTATCTTTTTTGTATCCCCTGGCAACATTAATTCCAGCTCCATCCCCTTTTTAATGGGATTGCGTGGTTCCACTTTTAATAACTTTCTTTTTTCATCATATCCGTGTATGATGCCAGCAAACTGATGGGTGGAAGCTTCCGGCCTGGCCTGATCAAATTTCTGTGCTGATTTTCCCGGGTTTCCAAAAAGAAATCCTGCGATTAATCCTCGATGGGATGTGCTAAACACTTCATCAAGGTGATCCTGGTTGAATGGGCGATTGTTATTCGCATCATCTAATGCGTTTCGATAGGCACGGGCAATTACTGCAGTATAATACACTGACTTTGAACGTCCTTCTACTTTCAGGCTATCCACGCCTGCCTCCATGAGGGCCTCCAGATGCTCAATGGCACATAGATCGCGCGCATTCATCAGGTACGTACCGTTCTCGTCTTCATCAATTTGCATGAATTCACCAGGGCGCTCCGTTTCCTCAAGATAATAATCATTTTTTAAAGGCACGTATGGATCGCCATGTTGCGTACTTGCAATATCGGCTGGTTGAACCTCTGCCAGCCATTCCTCCGGTTGCAACGGTTCTTTCTCATACATTTTATATTCCCAGCGGCAGGAATGGGAGCAGGTTCCCTGATTGGGGTCGCGATAGGACATATAATTGGATATCAGGCAGCGTCCGGAATAAGCAATGCAAATGGACCCATGGACAAATGCTTCCAACTCCAGATCGGGACAGTGCTCACGTATCTGTCTGATTTCTTTTAAGGAAATTTCCCGTGATAGAATTATTCTGTTCACACCCATGGATTCCCAGAAGTGGGCTGAGGCATAATTCACACTATTGGCCTGTACCGACAAATGTATTTCCTGTTCCGGGTGTTTTTCCTTCATCATCATGATCATGCCGGGATCGGACATAATCCAGGCATCCGGTTTCGACTGGGTCAACAGATCATCCACGTAATGCATGAATGGTTCCACTTTATGGTTGTGGGGAATAATGTTGGCGGTGAGATATACCTTTTTCCCAAGCTCGTGGGCGTACTCAATAGCTTCAATTTCCGTTCCTTTTTTAAATCCATTTTCCCGTGCGCGGAGAGAAAACCGAGGAATGCCCAGGTAGGTTGCATCGGCACCAAAGGCATAGGCAAATTTCATTTTTTGAAAATCGCCGGCAGGAAGTAATAGTTCTACTTGTTTCATTGATACGTTTAATTGGTCAAAAATGCAGGGCGTGAAGTTAGAGGTGAATTATCGAATAAAAAATGTCATGCTAATCGTTGCCTTCTAAATCGTGTGGAGGCGGGGAGTCCGCCTAAGGCGGATAAAAGTCGAACTTAACCTGCCTATGGCTGGTCCCGTATTGTGTTGCTGTTCAGCCATTCACGACCTTTCCCGCTTTTTAAATACTTTTCACGGATTCGCGCTAACTTATAATCCCTGCATTTCTCAATATAAATAACTTCAAAATCACCCAATATTTTATAGACAGTTGACTCCTTTGATCCATGTTCCTTAAGTCTGCGATTCAAATTGTTTGTGATACCAACATATCTTTTTTGATTCTCTACGCTCTGTAATACATATGCAGTAATCATAATAGTCCTATAAATTATGTGGAGGCGGGGAGTCCGCCTAAGGCGGATAAAAGTCGAACTTAACCTGCCTATGGCTGGTCCCGTATTGTGTTGCTGTTCAGCCATTCACGACCTTTCCCGCTTTTTAAATACTTTTCACGGATTCGCGCTAACTTATAATCCCTGCATTTCTCAATATAAATAACTTCAAAATCACCCAATATTTTATAGACAGTTGACTCCTTTGATCCATGTTCCTTAAGTCTGCGATTCAAATTGTTTGTGATACCAACATATCTTTTTTGATTCTCTACGCTCTGTAATACATATGCAGTAATCATAATAGTCCTATAAATTATGTGGAGGCGGGGAGAGTCGAACTCCCGTCCGAAATAGTGTCCCGAGAAACATCTACATGCTTAGTTTCCTAGATTGTTCTCATTTTGATCGCCGCTAGTAACCCCGGCAAACAAAACCAGTCCATAACTTTCTCGCCTCTGATGCATGGACATCATCATCGGCCAGCCTATGTACATGACGCCCTGTGGTGGGACCATAGGCGCATCTCACCCAGGACGGACCACTTACTTAAGCAGCGGCCATGTAGCCGTAATCGGCACTTATTGTTGTTCCAGGTGATTAACGAGATGCCTGGGCCTCGGCATGCCATTTAACGAATCCTCTATCCCGTCGAAACCGGTCGCCCCCATTGTCAAAAAACTGTTACAATTTACACGTCAATTTGGATGATGTTCCCGTATAGATTGAAAAAAGAAAAGGCTCCGAACGCCAACCCGGAGCCTTAGTCTCGTTGCCAACCCAATGCCACTCGGGAAGGCGATTTCACTTGCCAACCTCCTAAGCAAAAATCGCATTTTTGCGATTCTGTTTTTTAAGAGCAGGATAAAGCTACAAGCCCAAATTTTTTTGCGCAAGATTTAAAGTAAAAAAATTGAAATTATTCATCCTTATAAATAAGTATTTCCATTTTTCCGTCGGTATTCACATAACCACGATACATACCGGATGTATTAAATGGCATGGCGATAGTACCATTATTATCCATGGCAATTACGCCTCCCGATCCACCAATTTTGGTTAAGTCTTCCTGTATAGTTGTGGTTGCAGCTTTTTCCAGTGATTGTCCCTGCCAGGCCATCCTGGCTCCGATCTGGTAAGCCACCACGGCGCGAATGAAGTCCTCCCCATGTCCCGTGGCTGACACGGCACAGGTTGCATTGCTGGCATACGTACCGGCACCGATGATTGGTGAATCTCCAACCCGACCAAAACGCTTATTGGTCGTGCCTCCGGTGGATGTTCCTGCGGCCAGATTGCCATTTTTATCCAGCGCCACACAGCCTACTGTACCGTGTTTTTCCGCTTCTCCGGTGGCGCCTTCTTTTACTTTTTGCCAGTACTTAAATCGTTTTTCAGTGTAGAAATAATCATTTTCAACAAAAGAAAACCCCTGCTCTCTGGCAAATGTTTCGGCGCCATTACCCATAAGCATTACATGGGGAGATTTATCCATGACTGCACGGGCCAAAAGAATTGGGTTTTTTATCCGTTTAACGGCTGCAACCGCCCCCGCATTCAGGGTTTTCCCGTCCATGATGGCGGCGTCCAATTCATGGTGCCCGTCACTAGTAAATACAGCTCCCTTCCCTGCATTAAACAAGGGCGAATCCTCCAGGGTAGCAATCACCGATACAACGGCATCCAGCGCAGATCCCCCGGCTTCCAAAAGTCCGTACCCGGTTTGCAGGGCACTTTCCAATTCCTTTCGATATTGCTTCTCCAGAGCGGGTGTCATATTGCTTTTTTCAATGGTGCCGGCGCCGCCGTGAATGGCAATGGCAAATCGATTGGTCTGGGCTGATAACTGCATCGTTGCTAAAAGAACAAGTAATGGTGCATACGTCTTTGGTCTGAATTGCATTGAATCCTCCTTCAGATAAGACGGTGATAAAATTGGAACAAACTTAATTATAAGTGAGGAAGATCGACAAACACCAACTCTGCTTTTCCATCCACACCCATCATTTCCGGCTGATCTTCCTGATCTATATAAATCCCATCACCTTTTGCCACCTTTTGGTTACCGATAGTAATCGAACCGGAGGAGACAACCGCGTAACCATGGCGATCGGATTCCAACGGGAGGTGGACAGATTCATTTTCATCGAGCGAAACCACGTACACAGCCGTATCCTGATAAATTTCAATCTCTGCTTTTTCCTGCTGGCTCTTCCGCCCCGAGGCTAATAATTTTAGAGACGAGCTGTTTTTGTTATCACTAACGGACAGTGTTTCCCACCTTGGCGGTACATCCATGACCACCGGTTCAATCCATATTTGAAATAATTTAGTTTCTATCTCTTCATGGTTGAATTCGCTATGGATGATTCCGGTTCCGGCAGACATGATTTGAATCTGTCCTGCTTCCGTTCTTCCTTTATTCCCCATGCTGTCTTCATGGGTAATTGCACCTTCTTTTATGTAAGTAATGATTTCCATGTTTTGGTGTGGATGCATGGGAAAACCTGTCTGCGGCTGGATAATATCATCGTTCCAGACTCGTATCGGTGGAAAACCCATCTTTGATTGATCCACATATCGTGCAAAACTGAAATGATATCGCGCATGGAGCCAGCCATGACGCGCTTCACCCAATTCTGAGTAGGGATATTTTTGAATCATTTCAGTTTTTAGTTTAGTCTTTTGGATTTAGGTGAGCAACTAATAGTGCGGCACTTCCTAAACCAAAATCTTTTAGTACCATTGTCATGGCCATTTGGTCACCACCCATTAGAGATGGTAGATGTATTGTCAGTACAAAGACGTACATTAACAGTGCAAGACCAAGGGCAGCATAAAAAGCATACTTTTTAATAATAAGTGATACCGCAGCTGCAACAAGTGCCAGTCCCGTTACATAGACCCAAAAGACACCACCCGGCACCCAGCTTGGTACCATCCCTGCCATTTGACTTCCCATCATGAAATGAAATAGTCCAAATATGCCAAAAGGTAGTGCAAATAGTATTTGTCCGATTTTATTTAGATTGTTCATTTTTTCTCCTTATTGATTACATGTTCCAAGTTTTTTTAAAAGATTACCTAATTGTTGTTGCTCCTTGGCTGACAATACAGAAAGTACTCGTACAATCTCATTTACATGTGCAGGGAATATGCTGGCGATAAGCGTTTCACCCTTCTTTGAAAGAAACACACGTTTCGATCTTCTATCGCGGGGATCTACACGGCGCTCAACCAATTCATCTCGCTCCAGATTATCGATCACCGTAACCATATTTCCGCCTGTAAGTAATAACTTTTCACTGATGTCTTTCTGACAAAGCGGTCCGACATGAAATAACATTTCTAATACACCAAATTGACTTACAGTGAGGTCATTTGATTCGATTGACGCTCGAGTTAGTCGACCAATAGTATTAATGGCGCGAGTTAATTTGATAAACGTATCTAAAGCGACCTGTTCTTCTGTTGTTCCATTGTAATGTGTACTCATTATTAGTTTAATATTTAATTATTTAATATTGATATTATTCAAAAAAGAAATTCTATGCAACAACATATTTATAATAAACTAAACGAACGTGATGTTTTAATCGATACCAAATCAGTTGTAATTTTTCTCAACTAGTGGACATCATTTTGCGCCCATAGCTCAATGGTAGAGCAGTGGCCTCTTAAGCCATTGGTTCAAGGTTCGAGTCCTTGTGGGCGTACACGACGATAAGCCTCATCCCGATTAGATCGGGATGAGGCTTTTTAAATGCCTTTTGAACTTCGCCAGAATAGGATAAAAAACGCAGGAATAGACAGGATTTGATAAAAAAGTTGCTTAACTACTATTACACTTTTTTATACTAAGTCCAGTGTACTTCTGTCATTTAAAGTTGCTGGTAAATTACCTGGTTTATTGGTTTAGTG
>CAZZIU010000011.1:86888-89985 GCA_964654545.1 uncultured bacterium | reverse complement strand
AAGCCCATGTGTAGTTTAATGCATCACCATCCGGATCGGATGAACCGGAACCGTCAAAAGACACGTCAGCTGCGCTTATGATACAACTGAAGGATTGATCTGTGCCAGCTGCAGCAATCGGATCCTGATTCACTATCTGAACTTCTCTTGTTGCAGAGGAGCTGTTACCGGCTGCATCGGTTGCTGTGTAGGTCACGGTATAGGAGCCGATGGTCGTAGAATCCACATCGCTTGTTACGGATAATGTCGGAGAATTATCACACAAATCGGAGACATCTGCTCCGGCGTCAACATACAAACCACGAGGTTGTACGTGTGGGCTATCGCCCAACAATGTTATGACTGGAGCCGTTTCATCCAGACCGACTTCAACGCTTAAGGTGTCGGTATCCGTCCCGCTTAGATCATCCGTGACGGTTAGGACAATACTATGGGTTCCTCCACTTAAGTTAATGGTAGGATTAACACCCGCGGCTAATTCATTTCCGTTTTCGCTCCAGCTATATGATTGCACGCTGCCATCAGTATCGCTTGATCCTGAACCATCAAGAGTCACATCTGCTGAGCCGACTATGCAACTAAAGGATTGATCCGGGCCTGCAACGGCAGATGGTGCTTGATTCTGTGATGTTGCGCTAGGCTCTGGATTGGCAGCCAATATTTCACAGGATGACATCGAAATGTCGATTCTGTACGCCATGGCTATCAAACCGCCCCAATCTTCCAGGGTCAGTGTAATTTCATTTACGCCCGGTTGAAGAGATTGGCTCACAGTCGCAGCCGGAATGATCGCTGAGCCAGTATCGCTGATATCTGCGATCAATGTTCCGTTCAATTTAACGTCAGCAAAATTATCAACACGGACCTGAAGATCCATTGTTGGGTTTGTAAAGTCCGCGGGGACATTAAACCTAATTCTAAAATCAGCGAAAAATGGATTTTGTTCGCTGGTGCCGGGTGGTGATGTCATGTCCGTTTGATAGTTTATCCAGGAATTTGTGCCTTCAATTGGAACGCCACCAAAAAACCAAGTGTCAAAAATATGTGATCCGGTAAGGTATGCCGGTCCCCATGTTTGTCCACCATCCAGAGAAACATCTACGTATGGATCAATATCGCCAACGTTGCCATTTCCACCTAGGATGGTGAGCGTTTGTTGTGTTGGGCTATCAATGGTTACGTTTACTGTATCCGTATCCGTATCCGTACCGTCGTCAACGGTTAATACAATGTCATAACTTCCAGCGCTCAAGGACAGTGTGGGTGAAACGCCGCTTGCTGTTCCGAAGGATCCTGTCCAAGTATAGGATAAAGGATCACCGTTCGGATCGCTTGAACCGGATCCATCCAATGTCACATCCATTGTGCCAACGACACAACCATACGATTGATCTACGCCAGCATCAGCCACAGGAGGATCGTTTAAGCTTAATGTTTGTCCATTTAAGACCACCTGAGCAACCTGTAGATTATTACCTACAGGACAATCATCTACCTGGGTAACTACAACACGATTTTCACCTTCCGCTACATAACCGGATAAATCTGCAGTTGCGGTAGCGCCTAAATAGACATAACTACCAGGATCAACTATACCATCGGGATATGTGGCGTTGAAAATAGTAATACGACTGCCATCATCCATTCCTGAGAAATCAATGGTGAATTGAGTAACCGAAGCACCAGCCGGTATATTTACAATAGTTTGGAAATATGTAAAGTCCAGTGCAGCAAAACAGCCGAATCCAGCATCATCAATAATAGATGCGCTTCCACTGCCAAATCCAATCGTTTCTCCATTGGGAGCAGGACCCCATCCTGCATCTACAGCATCAGGAATAGAGGAGAGGTTGTACTCTTTTGGGTCTCCGTGTGGATCACCGGGTATGTAGTCATAATAGGGCACGACTCCAAGTGAATTTGATGGATCGGATTCCAACCCTGAATGCATTTCCCAGAATGTTCTTCCTATTTCATTCTGCGCCAAACCGTTAAGGACAGAAACTAAAACAGTGTCCGTATCGGAGTCGATACCATCGCTAACAGTTAAAACAATAGAATGATAACCCCAGCCTAATGTGACAGTTGGTGCTACACCCGAAGCTGTTCCAAAAGAGCCGTCCCATGTGTATGTCAATGGATCACCATCAACATCACCGGAGGCAGAACCATCAAGCGTTACACCAATAGAACTTCCCGAAAGGGTAACTGTTTGATCTACGCCGGCATCTGCAATCGGGGCAATGTTGGGTGGTGCAGGACACCATGCTGCACTTGACACAGTCTGAGATGATCCTTCACCTGTAACGGTTGAATAGGTGGGATCATATGAAACTTCATTGCCAACATTGTGTAATGTATTACCGGAAAGAGTGACGGTGGATCCATTGTAAACGGTTACTGCTGCGGTTGCTTCAGAAAAACTGCTGTTTTGTACTACATGACCCGTTCCCTGCAGATAGACCCCTTCGTTTTTGCCACATGTTTCAAGTCCGTCTACGGTTACATTGTGACTGTTGCTGATCTGGACGGCGCGTCCACCATTTCCAATCACCAGTAAATCGTTAATCGCAAAACCGTTTGTCCAATTTACTGCCACAGCCGTGGCGCCATCAATGAGATCCCATGTGTTGGCGCTACCTAACAGCGAACCACCGTTTGCACTGGAGAATGAGATACCTCCACCGGAACCGGTAAAGTCATTGCCACTGATATCTGCTGGAACACCAACATAACTCAGAGCAGTGTAATTAGAGTTTGTCATGTTGTTATCTGTAACCGTCCACTGGACACCGTTTCCACCATGGATATATATTTCCATTGCGGTGTTGCAACTGCTTAAATCGTTTGCATGAATTGTGTTTTGGTATCCGGTACCACCGGCAAAGATGCCGGTTCCGAAACCGCTCAGGTTATTACTGGAGAAATTAGAATAACTCACGGTATTTAATTCAAGTCCGCGCTTTGTCATACGATCTATGCTGGCCTCTAATAAACCGGTAAAATCCCACCCGCTTACATTGATGTAGCGAACATTGTTAAAGCTCAAAGCCTGTGCTGTATGGTTACCAAATGTATTCTTGTTGGGTCCGCTGGC
>CAZZIU010000011.1:65812-86788 GCA_964654545.1 uncultured bacterium | reverse complement strand
CCACATACCATAATGGGCAGATCCGCTCATGTCATTGCTTGACAGGGTGTCTCTGTAGTTTGTTCCTCCTGAGTAGATTGCGTTGTATAGTCCTGAGAATGTATTCCCTGCTATCCTGCAATCATTGGAATTGCTCATACTGACACCACGACCCTGACCTGCAACAGAAGACACCACCGTGACATTCTTGATCGTCACGCCGGACCGACCATATAAATCGAAAGCCGATTGGTTACCATTCACCGTTATGGTAAACCCGGCGCCATCGATGGTAATGTTATTTGCGGCGACGATTAATGCGGTTCCAGCATGGCCGGAAGCATCCAGGTCGCTCGTTAAGGTTAAATTTGTTGTGATATTATCGCCAGGGCTTACCTGTGCAAATGCAATAGAAAATATTGAGATGAATAGCGCAAAGAGTGCTGTTTTATTTAATTGGTTCGGCATCGTTCTCTCCTCGTTAAAATACCTGATTTGTTTCTTTCAACGCCCGATTGCCATACAATCCCCATTTGTTTAACATTCCCCAATTGGCTTTCGGAACGGGAGAGATTATTTATATATATATGAGAAAAAAACGATACGGGGTACTATTGTCGCAAATGTCACCTACTAATGACGCAAATGTCACCCCTGACGTGAAATTATTTCACTTGGGCTTATATTAAATTCCTTTTGAAAGAGGCGTGAAAAGTATTTTGTGTCCTCAAACCCTATTCGCTGGGCTGCTTCCGTCACTGAGAGTAACGCATTTGTAGATAACAACTGTTTAGCATGGTGCAGCCGTGTTTTTCTGATCAACTGTCCGGGGGTTAGTCCCGCTAGGTCAACCAAGCGACGCTCCAGCTGACGACGGCTTAAATATGTTGCCCGGGCAAGGTCATCAACGGTAAAACTCGAGTCGTCTAAGCGGGAAGTGATGCTTTTTTGTACCTTTTCCATAAAGGTTTGATCGGGTCCTTCCAAAGCATTTGTTTGCGTTTTTACCATCCAGGTTTCAGAGAATTTTCTATATAATCGTCGGCGTGATTCCAGCAGGTTGCTTACCTGCGCCAACAATTCGTCAGGTTGAAAAGGTTTGGTAACATAGGCGTCCGCCAGAGATTTGTGGCCGGCGATGCGGTCGTCTTTACCGGCTTTTGCTGTGAGTAAAATAATCGGAACGTGCGATAGTACTTCGTTGTTTCTGATGTCTTTTGCCAGTGCATAGCCATCTTTCTTGGGCATCATGACATCACTAATAATTAAATCAGGTAGGCCATCAATAGCCCTCTGTAATCCGGCTTCACCATCGTACGCAATATCCGTATTATATGTCTCCGTCAGCTGGTCATTGATATAATCCGCCATATCTTGATTATCTTCAACTATAAGAATATTGATGGCATGTTCTATCCCTTTTTGAACTTGGAATGTTTTATTGGTTGCTTCGGTGGTGATTTCTTCACTGACGATATCACCATCGCTTTCCACCAATTCTTCAGCCAGCAAGTGTTCTGCCCCTTTCGGCAACCGGATCGTAAATGTGGTTCCTTTTCCAACTTTGCTCTCAACCGAGACGGTTCCACCGTGCAGTTCCGTTAATTCCTTCACCAACGCCAGTCCAATACCCGTTCCTTCGTGGGATCGTGTAATTGTCGTATCGGCCTGATAAAAACGATCGAAAATTTTGTCAAGCGACTCACTGGGAATCCCTTCTCCGGTGTCTGTTATTTCCAACACCGCAAACGAACCAAAACCTTTTAAATCGCCACCATCCTCATTTGTTAAGCGACAGGTTATGGAGCCGTCTGAAGGTGTGAATTCAATGGCATTGGATAGCAGGTTGTTAATAACTCTTTCCATTTTAATATCGTCAAAATAAAGACCGACCGGATCTTCTGGCAGGATCAGGCCCAGGTGGATGCCTTTTTGATCGGTCACTGAATCAAAGGCGCTTTTTACGCGCTTTAGAAATTTTGAAAAATCGCGGGCCTGTGCTTTTAGTTTCAGGGTGCCCGCCTCTAGTTTTGATAATTCCAAGAGCTGGTTCATCAACTCTTCCAGCCGATCAATATTGCGACTGGTAACAACGAAGTGCTTTTCCAGGTTCTTTTGTTGTGAGGAAGAAAGGACATTTTTAATATCAGTCAATCTTCCTTTTATTAGCGTTAGGGGTGTGCGGAATTCATGTGATATATTGGCAAAAAACTCCGATTTTGCTTTGTCCACCTCTTCCCGTTTCTTCACCTCAATGCGTTCTTCCCGAAGCTGATTGCGAAGCTCAATTCTTTTTAGCTCATAGAGCCGAATGAAATAAAATAGTAATAATGTTCCGGCGATATACAAAACGTAGGCGGTTGGCGTTTTCCAGGGTGCCGCTCTTACTATTATGTCCAGTGATGTTTCCTCGGCGTCGGTCAGTTTTTTATCGATAAAGGCTCGTACACGGAACACATAATGACCTGCCTCCAGGTTGGTGTAGGATACAAAACGCTTTGAAGCTGGCGATACAACCCAATCCGTATTAACACCTTCCAGTTGATAGGCATAGGTAATTTTTTCAGGATTGCGGTAATACAGTCCGGCAAACTCAAATGAAATGACTCGATCCGAGTATTTGATTGCCAGTTTGTCCTTGAACGATATGTCTCGCATACCCGTATTGGCGTCAAACGTAGTCGGCGCAACGCTTTCGTTAAAGATTTGGAAATCGGTAATTAGCACCTTTGGGTCTCGCTTTATAGCCAGAACCTCTTTCGGATTAAAAATTGTGATCCCGGATATACCGCCAAAATACATCTGGCCGGAAGGACTTTTGTAGTGTGCCCCCGTATTGAATTCATTGCTTTGCAACCCATCGTGCACATCATAATTCCGGATGAAGTAATCATCCAGCGACAGAACGGACAAACCTTTATTGGTGCTTAACCACAGGTTGTTATCGTCATCTGGTAGAATCCCATAAATAATATCGTTTGACATTCCATCAGCCGTGGTAAACGATGTGAAGGTTCCTGCGCTTTTGTCATATCGATTCAATCCGCCACCATGGGTTCCAATCCATAATGTCCCGGTGGAATCTTCATACAGTGATAAAATGTTGTTACTTCTGATACTTTTGGGGTCTGTTAAGTCGTGCTTAAAAGCAGTATATTCATCAGTTTTTGCATTTAATAATATTAATCCGGATTTTTCTGTCCCAACCCAAACCATATGGTTTTCTGATGCTTCAATGGCCTTGATGGAATTTCCATTTTGTCTAAAATAGGTTTTAAAGTAAAAGTCAGAATTATCAGTTTGGTGATAGCGTGCCAATCCGTTATCCGTCCCCAGCCAGATATTGTCCTGGTCGTCTTTTTCCATACAGAAAATAAAATCACCTGGCAGCGCTGTGGGGTCGCCTCCTGATTTTGAACGCACATTTTCCATGTGGTTTTTATCGCGATTAAGAATTACCAGGCCCGTTCCTTCTGTTCCAATCCAGAGGTTTAATTGGTTGTCCTGCAACAGGGAGTAGACATTGTTACTCGGGAGTGAAACCGGATCCGGCGGATTATAATAATATCGTTTATGTTGATTGTGTTTTCGGTTGAAATAGTCCAATCCGCCATACGAGCCGACCCAAAAAGAACTATCCGCATCAACCAGAAATGCCCGCACGCTTTTTTCGCTTATACCCTGGTCGTCGTCTCGCTTCGTTACGTATTTAAAAACCGGATTTGGATCAAAATGAATAATTCCGGTTCCGTTCATACCGGCCCAGAAACTACCCTCCTCATCCTTGTGCAATTCCAGAACACCACTGAGAATAATATTTCCCAAATTTTTAGGGTTTTCCGCAAACTGTGTGCGTTCATCGGTCAACAGAGAAATACGGTAAACACCTTGTGTAAGAGTTCCTACCCACAGATTGCTGTCATTGTCTTCTGCCAACGACAGGCATTCATTATTATCAAGGGATTTATTTAGGAGTAAAATTTCAAACTGATTTGATTCATGGATATATTTAACCAATCCCTGTTTCGTCGCAAACCAGATCGTTCCAAAACTGTCTTGATAAATATCCTGTACACGATAACTGTCTGAGGCCTTGTTCGTGTTCAGACCAAATGGATATCTTTTAAATGTTTTCCGCCAGGGATTAAGTGTACACAAACCTTTTGTGTTGGTACCTATCCAGATTATTCCTTTTTTGTCTACGAACAATTTATTAATTGCGTTGTCGCAAAGACTGTTTTCGTCTTCTGGGTCTGAGTAGTATTGTGTTACCTTCCCGGAGATTAAATCCAGCTCATTTAAACCTTGATCTGTTCCAATCCATAAGTGATAGTCAGCTGTTTCAACAACGTCCGTGATGTTATCACTTGTGAGGGATCCTGTTCCATCTTCCGTGGTGGGATACTGTTCAAACATATCTGTTAACGGATCATAGCGATTCAATCCTCCATTGGCCGTACCAATCCAGATATAACCTTTTGAATCCTCATGCAGTGTTGTGATGTAGTTATCGGAAATCGAATTAGCATTATCAGGGGAATGTTTTATAATCTCGAACGTATAGCCATTGTATTTGTTTAGACCGTCCTTGGTGCCAAACCAGAGAAACCCCTGGCGATCCTGAATAATTTGTTCCACCGTATTTTGTGATAATCCATCACCAACGGTCAGGTTGTTAAAGCGGATTGTTGACGCTTGGGAATACAAGGATGTAAACAGCCCCAGGGATAGACAAACGAAATAATATGTGCGTTTCACGTGTTTATCTGTTTTTCACTTTTTTGTGTCTGCACAATCATTATAAATATTTGAGGATTAGTTTAATTAATCCTCTTTTAATTGCGGTATATGGCGGTGTAACCAGTTGAACCGGATTAATTTTTGACTGCCTCAGCACTGCCCGGGCATTTGAAAACGTTTGAAACCCAAATCTGCCGTGCGATTTTCCGATTCCGCTGTTGTTGGTCCCGCCAAAAGGTAAGTTGGTCTGAATATATTGCACTATTGTATCATTTATGCATGTGCCTCCTGCGCTGGTTTCCTGCAATAGGCGCTGGGTTGTTCCGCCGTCCTGACTAAAAATATAGAGTGCCAATGGTTTGGGATTTGATTCAATAATATCTATAGCCAGATCAATATTATGGTAAGGGATAATTGGTAATAGTGGGCCAAATATTTCATATTCCATGATCGGTGAATTGGGGACAACATTGTTTAATACTGTAGGCGCGAACCATCTTTTCTCATCGTTGAATTCTCCTCCGATAGCAACCGCCGCGCCTGCATTTGTTGCCTTTTCAAATCCTGCTTTGATTGATTGAAAATGCCTATCATGAACGAGGCGCCCATACGAATTGGATTGTTCCTGTTCGCGGGCGTCTGTACCAAAAACGCGTTTCACTTCTTGTTGTAATTCGGTTACCAGTTTTTCTTGAATATCTTCGTGGACCAATACATAATCTGGTGCAATGCAGGTTTGGCCACAATTAATGAATTTACCGTACACAATTTTTTTTGCCGTATCAGCTACGTCGGCGGAGATATCCACAACCGCCGGCGATTTTCCTCCTAATTCCAGTGTGACAGATGCCAGATGTTTAGCGGCTGCTTTCATCACTTTTCGACCCACAGCTGGACTACCGGTGAAGAACACATGGTTAAAGGGTTTATCCTGTAAGGCTTCCGCTACTCGATAATCCCCTGAAATCACTGCAACCTCGTCTTCGGGATATAATTCTGTGACCATTTCTTCCAATAAGCGGCTCATGTTGGGCGTGAATTCGGACGGCTTCAGTATTGCACAATTGCCCGCTGCAATGGCATAGATAAGCGGCCCTGTGGCCAGTGAAAAGGAATAATTCCAGGGTGATATAATCAGGGCAATTCCCTTGGGCTCATATTGTACCCATGATTTGGCAAATAATGTGGGCAACGTGCGTTGTACTGATTGCGGGGCCATCCATCGACGTAAATGTCTGACAGCATGTTTTATTTCAGTTAGAACCGGCCAGATTTCGGTCAGGTCCAACTCTTCGGGCGGTTTTTTAAAATCTGCTGTGGCAGCTTGATGTATTCGTTTTTGATTCGTTTCCACCCATTCATGTAATGCCAGAAGTTTTGTTCTGCGCTCTCGATATGCGGAACGATTAATTTGTGCACGTTTGGCTGTCAGTGCTTCCCACAGACGATCAAGCCTCTCTTGAAAGTCGCCCCTGTCAAATGTTTCACCCAATATTGTCCCCCTGTTATATTGGCATTCTGGCCGATTTATTTTGTCGGCCCCAATACCATTGATACAAAAAATTATTCACCCTTCTGGTTTTTCCCTTCTTCAGCGCTGCCAGCCAATCTGCCTGTTTCTGTTCTGCCTGTTGGAAGGTATATTCCGTTAATGCGCCACGCTCCTCCGACATGACGTGTGCGGCTGTGTTTATCCAATCTGCTTCAATGCCATTGCGATCCCCCTCAATATCCGCCATTGCAGATGCAAAATTCCGCAACATCTGCCGATGCAGCCTTTCATGACGCCACCAAAGCGAATCATCGCTGTAATCGCCACCGCCATGTTGAGAACTCTCAGGTAATCTCACTTCGGACAGCCAAACCGGTTTAAACAGAGAGGTGCATGGCGCTGATGTGCCGGTTATCCAGGCAGAAGGATCGTTTGCCTGTAGATGAGCTATCATTGACCCGGTACTCTGTGACGCATGGCGTGTTACCGGATAAGCTGAATGGGCGCAAACTTTATTCATGAATACATGTTGTGATGGGCTGTATTGTTTTTCCCCATGGTCGCGCAATGCAATCATGGCATCAGCGATGGTGAAGTCTTCCTTGACATTATTTAAGGAGCAGGTCTTTCTTTGCCGGCTACTTGAAAAGGTGGTATAAAACCAATCGGAATAACAATGGGTAAAGTGAAAATTGGTTCCTTTTTTCAACCAACCCTTCTTTTGGGCGTGACGTATAACGTCTGTATGGGAAAGGTCGTAATCTTCACCAATGGTTAATCCGTTACTTATAGCATAGTAATCCGTTACCTGTTTGGCGACCCAATATTCTCCAGCTGTTTCCAAAACCCATGCCGTTGATGCGTCGGCAATAAGAAAACTATTGTGATAGGTCAATTTTTTGTCCTTGAAACCGCACGGACCGCCTTGTCCGTGTTCTGCCAGCAATTCGGTTATGACTTCAACAGCCCTTTCTGCAGACGTGGCTCTTTCCAACGCAAGTCGCAATAAATCCATGCCCAACAGCGCTTCATCTTTGGACATGGATTCCTTTGTGAATACGGCTTCATTCCCTATAGCAACCCCTGCGCTATTCACACCCATTTCAGCGCCCCACATCCAGAATGGACGACTGATTAGGACCGCTTGAGTTGATGGAGCCTGGGGAACGGAAATGTACGTACATTTTACAGTATCATGTTGGTTGAACTCTTGAGCTGGGAAATATTCCAATAATTGGGCCTCATTGGGTTCTCTGTCGCTGTTTTTGGCTAAAATAATAGAAGCGTCTTTTGTCAGAGAATTGAGCGCAACGAACGTATCACACATGATTAGCGTTGGATGATTTCCGGTAAAATAAATTCATACCTTGAGTTAAACAGTTTTCTTTGGATAAACCGGTCAAATTTCCGAAAAGCCAGGAACAGTTTCCAAATGGTCTTATCGCTATTGTAATAAGATTCCACTTCATCCACCAGCAAGGGTGTAATCAGGTGCTGGTTGGCAGTATTCAAAATTGGCTCAATGTATTCTCTTGCCTGTTCTTTAATACAATTCGCCGCCAGATCCTTGTATACTTCCCGTTGGTCGTAGTACCGATTCATCACATCTTCCAAAAACAGCCAGCGGATGACCCATCGCAGAAACCCAGGGGCACTTTTTAAAAACAATTCCGGGTCCAGCTGCTCAATACCGTCTATTTTATACAGGGGCGTGCTGGTATCAATATACATCAGCGATCGGGTTCCCTGGTCGTTTTCGCGCCAAACCCAATTAGACAATTGACCGTCAATTGCCAGTGTAATGTGTGGGTTGTTCTCGTCGTTGAATGTCCAAACTTTGGCCAGATTTTCCACGATTTCCTGAATCATTATTTCACAATCTTCCCGCGCATCTTGGTGAACGCGGTTATGGCAGAATTCTATAGCCGGATAGGCCTCTTGAATGATGTATAGAACCACAGGACGCTTTGGAGTGTCAATTATCGTTGTATGGGATGCCGGGAGGTTCAGTCCCGCGAATTGCAAACGAGAACAGTATTCATTGTATTTTTCAAGATACGTTTCAGCGCTTGCAACATTCTTAAATAGCGGCATCCGTTTATATGCCCAGTTTGTGTCATTGTTTAAGCGAAAGACCGTTGATATTTCACCGTACCCCAATATTTCTACATGAAACGCGGATTCCGCAGGCGCCCAAGGCTTCAGGCTCTCTTCAAAATTGATTAAAAATGTAGTATCCGGTTTAATGTTTATGCCTTCTTTTTAATTATTTTTGTCATAAACGACAGGGCGGATCTTGCTTTCACTAGTTTTCTCAAATGTCTGCCTTTTGTTAAGGCTTTATCGAGTGATGTTGTAACAAGCTCAATATCCCCTTTCCCTATTGTAAGAGGTGGCAAAAACTGGCAAATGGATGTATCATTGTTGGCGTAAATAAGCAGGAGGTCATTTTCGTAGGCAGCTTTTGTAAGCACTGGTCCGCTAACGTCATCCTGCAAGAGCAACCCAATCATGAGTCCCAATTGCCGATACCCGCCGAAAAAGGGTCGGTGCTTGGTTGTAAGCATTTCCAGTTTAATTCCAATCTGGTGGGCCATGTCACTCACCTGTTCCAAAAATTCAGGTCTTGATGATATCTCTAATACTTTGCTGGCCACAACACAACCCAATTCAGCGCCGCCAAAAGTGGAGACATGAATAAACGGATCCTCATGAAAAATGGACTCTAGTTTTTTCCGTATTACCGTAGCCGTTATTGGATAGATTCCACCTGAAAGGCCTTTTCCCAGCACAACAATATCGGGTACAATGTCAAAGTGTTCAAAGGCCCACATTTTCCCCGTGCGTCCCAATCCCGATTGCACTTCGTCCAGGATCAGTTGTGCGCCCCAGTGATCGCAAATTTTTCGTGCTTCCTGCATATACTGTTTGCTGGGTATGACCATTCCCAGTGTTGCCGGTATCGTTTCAAGAATGACTGCTGCCGTATTATCGTCCATTTCTCTGTTTAGGGCATCGGCGTTGCCAAACGGAACCTGTACAAACCCTGGTGCGGACGGGCCAAACGGCGCTCTGTATTTTTCGTCTCCGGCTGCCAGTGCAAGACCGGTATGACCGTGGTATCCACCTCGAGCAGATATAATTTTTGTTTTTCCTGAGTAGGAGCGGGCTACTTTTATGGCAAGATCTACTGCTTCACCGCCGCTCACACCAAAAACGGTATATGTGAGCTCTTCCGGCATGAGATCCGCCAATTGTTTTGCGGTTTTTGCTCGATAGTGACTCATCAGATGATGGTTGCCGATATCAATTTCCGTAAGCGCGGATTGCAGTGCCTCAATTATTTCATTATTTCGATGCCCAAGATTAAAAACGCCACCGTTGCAATGCAGATTAAAGAGTCGTTTTTCTCCATCAACGTCCATTAGCCAGTTGCCCTTTCTGTCGCCCATGATGAAATCCATACCGTATTTTTTAAAAAAGGCCGCTTTGCCACTAGATACATGACGTGAATATTCCTCAACTGCTCGTGATTTTCTACTTTCGATGGACATGCCGGGAATCTAACGTGATTTGAGGTTATTACATAAAATTAATTGTACAACGAAATCTGGGATTATCCTCTATATATTTCGTTTTTATCTTTCGGTACACTAGAAATAATGTGTGTCTCAAATTTCCTTTGCAGCCACTTTTTCACTAATGCGCGACCGGTAGGGATAAGCAATAAAATTCCAGCTATGTCGGTCAATAATCCCGGTGTTAACAGCACAATGCCACCAATCAGAACAAGCAAACCATCCATCATTTTATCGGTTGGCATACGGCCCTGTTGTAACTCGCGCTGAACGTCTAACCAAAGGGACCACCCGTACAGTCGGGCCAACCAGGCTCCAATTATTCCTGTTCCGATTACCAGAAACACTGTAAACCAAAAACCCATCACATCGCCCAGTTGGATCAATAGCAGCACCTCTGCTAAAGGAACCAGGATAAACAAGAGCAATAACCGCTGAAACAACATGCTCTAGTTTGGGGGTTTCAAAATGAAATTTCAACTCAATTCACATTCCCCTATACCATGACAGAAACGGTGTTTTTGAAGAACACCTTATCCGTGACAACTTTCGACAGATTTGAATCTCAAACGTGCTTATGTTTAAGGCTTATTTCGGAGAATTTCATGGGTGAAAAGAAGCGCATCATTATCCGCGCTGTTGTTTTTGGTGTAATCGTCAGTATTGGCGCCATTATCATGGTCGTCTTAATGAACACAAAAAAAGCCAGTATACGACGCGAAGTGGCTCCCGAAGCACGTTTGGTGAGAACGATGCCATTGGAGTACAAAGACCGGGTGGTAACCGTTCAGGGAAACGGGCTCGTTGAGGCACGGCAAACATTGCAGCTAATCGCTGAAGTCCGTGGACTCATAACGTATTCGAAGGGCAATCTAAAAAGTGGAACCTTTGTAAAGGCCGGTGAGGTAATCTGCAAAATAGATGAACGTGAAGCAGAGAATAATTTGCACTCAATGCGGTCAGAGTTCATGCGTGTTCTTACCGCGTTTCTTTCTTATGCACGCCTCGAAGACGATACTTATTACACAAAATGGTATGACTACTTTTCCCAATTGGATATCAATAAAGAGGTTCCAGACATCCCGGAGATCACCGACCCTCGGGAAAAAATTCAAATCAGCAACCACAAGGTGTTATCCCAATACTATCTTGTCAAAAACGCTGAAATCACGTATTCAAAACACCAGATTGTGGCACCCTTTGATGGCTTTATCTCAGGCGATGGAGTGCTGGAAAACAGTTTCGTTAATGTGGGACAAACCATTGCAACGGTTCAAGATGCGCGAAACCTTGAAGTATCCGTACCGCTGCTCCTAGAGGATGCCCAATGGATTGATTTTAATGTGACGCCAGAAGTGGCAATCCATTACGGGAAGAATGAAAATCAAATTGTCTGGGGAAAACTTGTGCGCAAGGATGCGCGCATAGAGCGCTCTTCCCAATCAATGAATGTTCACATTGATTTTACCAATGATACCTTGATACCGGGACTTTTTCCCGGGAATTATGTATCTGTTAGCATAAACGGCATCCTGCTGCATAATGTGGCGAAAATTCCCCGGTATATTTTGGACAACGATAATCGCATCTTCTATGTATCCGATGGGAAACTTATGCAACACGATGCCGATGTTCTTGCCGTTGAAGGTGATGACGTTTTCATTGGCCGATCTTTACCGGAAGGAATTCGTATAATTACGACCATTTTGCAAAAACCGCTTCTGGGTATGCTTGTCCAGGATATGGACACCGATAAAGAAGATTCAGTGACCGATCTGGTGGATAAGGAATAGTCCATGCGGTCTTTCATCCATTATTTTATCCGTCATGCTAAAATCACAAATTGGATTATGCTGGTCATTTGTCTGGCGGGTGTATTTGCCTTATTTAATCTGCAAAAACGCATCGACCCAAAGTTCGAACTGCGGGAAGTTTCCATTGATGTGCCGTTCCCCGGAGCATCGCCGACCGAAGTCGAAGAGGGGATTGTAGTCAAAATTGAGGAATCGCTTCGCGGATTGGAAGGTATTTCTGATGTTTGGGCAAGATCCTCCAACAACTATGGATCGGTAACCGTAGAGATTGAGGACGGCTATGACATGAATAAGTCCATCCAGAATATTAAAAATGCGGTGAATTCTATCAATTCTTATCCGGTTGGGGCGGAAAAACCGGTTGTATACCAGCAAACAACCTGGAATCGTGCCATTATGCTCAGCATTTATGGCCCTGACGATTTGTATGTGACGAAAAAAGTGGTGGATGAGTTTCGTGACGCCTTATTAAAAACCGGAAAAATATCCAATATTATGATTTGGGGGTTGCCGAACCGGGAAATCTCCATCGAAGTGTCTCCAACTACTCTAGAGCGTTATAAGCTAACAATAAATGATATTGCGCAGGCTATCCGCAATTCCAATCTGAATATTTCATCTGGATCTGTGTTGACAGAACAGGAAGAAATCATGATTCGCTCCTACGGCAGGAAATACGAACAAAAAGAATTTTATGATATTGAGGTTGTTTCATCGATCGATGGACAAAAAATTCGATTGGCGGATATATGTACGGTAAAAGAACAATGGCCCGAAAACCGCTTTTATTCTGAGTTCAATGGAAATCGCTCCGTCTCTTTCAATGTGATGTATAATAACAATGATGATGTGGTAGAGATTGTAGAGATGGTGGAATTAATCCAGGCCGAGTTCAATGAAAAATATGCCGGGCTGGTAACCTTTGATACCTTTATCAAGGAAACAGATGATCTGCAAGAACGGATGAACCTGCTTATTCAAAATGGTCTGTTGGGATTATCGCTGATTGTTGTTTTGCTGGGAATTTTTCTCAATGTACGCTTAGCCTTCTGGGTTTCGCTTGGAATCCCGATTTCATTTCTTGGAATGTTTTTTGTTATTTGGGCCCTGGGAATTACCATCAATGAAATGTCCCTTTTCGGAATGATATTGGTTGTGGGTATCCTGGTTGATGATGGTATCATCATTGGGGAAAGCATTTATTCCCAGGCCGAAAAGGGGAAACGAAAGCTGGAAGCTGCTATTGATGGAGCATTGGATGTTATAAAACCGGTCATGATAGCCGTTTTTACAACCATTGTGGCATTCATACCGTATTTTTATTTCTATGGTCGTCTTGGTGATTTCGTCTGGCAAATAGGTGCCATCGTGATTATCAGCCTGCTCTTTTCTTTGGTAGAGGCCATTATCATCCTGCCTGCTCATATAAAACATTCCAAAGCCCTGGCGGATGCTCAGCATCGGCGTAAAAATAATGTTCCTCTCTTTGAGACCATGCGGTCCACTATCAATACTATTTTGATTACATCTTTTGACAAGGTGTACAGCAAGTTTTTACGGTTTTGTATTCGGAATCGCTGGGGTGTAACGGCGGCAATGTTTGCGGTAATTCTTGTGATTGTCGGCCTCTTTGGCGGTACCCATGTGCGGGCTCAGTTTTTCCCAGAGATGGAGTTCCCCTTTGCGCGTATTGCCATAGAAATGCCTGCCGGCGCATCGGCGGAAGTTGCCAGCGACGTACGCTACCGTGTGATTGAAAAAGCACTCGAGTTTGGTAAAATTAAAGAAGCTAAAGAAGGAATCAATCCAATTGAGAATTACACTTCCTGGCGTGGCGGAAACATTAATATTTTTCTGGATTTAATTCCTGCGACGAAACGGGACTGGTCTGTAAATCAGTTTATGGAGGAACTAAGCGGTTTTATTGGATCGGTACCCGAAGCGGACAATATTGACATTGGTACAGCCACTTTTGGTGGTCGTCCAATCTCAGTAAAATTACTCAGCTCTGATTATTCTCAATTGTTAATCGCAAAAGACCTCCTAAAGGAAGAATTGAAAAAAATTGACGGTGTGAAGGACATACAAGATGACACACCACTCGGGGCCAATGAATTTGTCATAGAGTTAAAGCCACAGGCCAAGGCATTGGGTTTCACGTTGGCGGATATAACCACCCAATTACGACAGGGCTTCTATGGACAAGAAGTAATGCGATTACAAAAAGGGCGAGACGAATTACGAGTTTGGGTTCGATTTAAAAAGGAAGACCGCGTTTCCATCAGCCAGATTGAAAACCTGAAAATTCGCACACAAAGTGGCGCTTATGTACCGTTTAAAGAGCTGGCTAATTTTCATATTGAACGCGGCCTGCGCCAGATTCGCCATGAAAACGGATATCGCTCCGTGCGGGTGTTTGCAAACCTTGATCACGATAAAAACAATCTTGCCGTTGTTCTGGAAGACATTGAAAAAGAACTCTTACCTCGCGTTTTATCTCAGGTTGACGGCGTAAGTAAGAGTGCCGGTGGACAGCAGGAATACATGCAAAAGATGATGGGCTCGATTACTTATTCCATGTCGATTGCTGCTGTAGTCATTTTTACCATTCTCATGTTTTTATTGAAATCCTATTTTCAAACGTTGTTGATCATGTCTCTCATACCTCTTGGAATTATCGGAGCGGTTGTTGGTCACTATTTGAAAGGTATACCTGTATCCATTCTGTCGTTCCTTGGGATCGTAGCGCTGGCAGGTATTATTATCAACGACTCGGTCGTGCTAATCGACCGCTACAACAATCTGATTCGTCGTGGAATCGATGTCAAAGATGCTGTATGGGAGGCGGGAAAAACCCGTTTCAGACCGATCATGCTCACGACTGTCACCACGGCAGTTGGGCTAGCCCCGTTGATTCTACAGAGGAGCCAGCAGGGACAATGGCTGGTACCCATGGCGCTATCGGTAGCGGCAGGTCTAATTTTCGGTACTGGAATAACCCTGCTGTTGCTTCCATCGGCCATCTATTGTGGCAGCGATTTAAGGATGATAATTAACCGGTTGGGCAACAAGTTGTTTGACAAAGATCTTACATCGAGATTAGAGCTTGAACCGGCATATCGAAGCAGCATCGAAACAGAAGAACCGGAGCCACCGCTTCCGCCAGAAGACACGTCTGATTACCGCGGATCAGCTACACTTTAGATTTCAGTTCTGTTTTCCGTATAATTTCAAAACAAAATCAGCTTCTGCCTGAGAAAGGGCATCTCCCAATTCTGCCGCTGCCAAAACCTGCTTTTCGTCTCGTTGCCCCAGCAGGACGCATCCCGTGGGGGCATCTGTTAATAGCGCATCTACAACACCGTGCATGACGGGCTGTGCGTGATCCCTGAATTTTTCCTCAAGAATCCTCTTATTCTGCTTCATTTTTGCAATCACATCTGGGTCACCAAATTCGTCTACGCCACGACGGAAATCGCCGTCAGGAAAGGTTTGGGGTTCGTTATACTTGCCCGTGAGTAAACCGTGTTTAAGGGGGGAAAAAAAGCAAACACCCAGAGTATGTTCGTCAATCCAATTCTTTAATCCGCTACTCGCATACGTGTCATCATAGAGACTGCGATACGGTTGTATAACGTCCGGATTGGCACGTTCTATATATTTCATTATTTTTGATAGATTCCAGTCGGACAAACCAATGAACCGTATTTTACCCTGTTCGCGAAACCTATATAACATATTTACCGCATCCTCAAAAACTGTGTCGCTATCAAAATTGCAATGGTGAAGATAATACAGGTCAACAATGTCGGTTTTCAGGTTTGCCAGTGACGCTTCCAGATGCTGTTGCATCATTTTAGGGTGATACCAATTGCTGTACCCCCCCTTATTCCAACCTACTTTTGTTGCTAAAAATATATCGTTGCGTGGTATGGATTTCCACATTGTACCAATTATTTTTTCCGAACGACCGTTCCCATACACATCTGCCGTATCCCAATGGCTAATGCCAACTTCATAGGCTTTTTTAAGAGCAGCAACGGAATCATCGTCGTTTTGCCCCGCCCAACCGACAGAGGCGTTTCCTGACTTGTTTCCACCTCCATATGACCAGGTGCCCAGGCTGATAGAGGATACACTTTCTTGGGTGCGGCCTAATATTACTTTTTTCATCGGTGTCTCAAATCCTTTTCTGCTTTGCTTTTTATCAATATAAAATTACGATGGAATGAAAATGTATAGCGCAACAGTAAAAAAGGTGTCCTGCGAATGGAAAATTGTTCCTAAAATCTTTCATTGTGAATTTAACAGAACCGCCAATACGCTCATATTCTAACCACCGGTGGACACCGATACTCTTTTTTTCTGGATTCTGTCTTATACTGCTCCAGTTTTTCATGATCCGTGAAATTACGGCACTTCTTACTGGGACAGAATTGGTGATCTTTTTAGTGGCTGTCGCATATTTTCTCGGTTACTCGGTGGGTTATGCCCTTGCGCCCGTACTGTCACCGCGGGTGGTCCGGTTGTTTGCCCTGGTCTTTTGGGGTATCCACGTTACCCTCCCGTTTTCATTGCGTTATTGGATGGGATCTATGGTAGACCGTTTCCCAGGTACTGCTTTCGTTGCCATGCTGTTTTTCACGGCATTCGCACTTACGTCGTTTTACAGTCTTTTATTGCCGCGATTTATTGATCGGTCTCCCGGAAAATCAGGATCGCTGGCACGTTATTATGCCACGGAATTAAGCGGTGCCGTTGTTGGTATTATCGTTGTGTTTATGCTGGGATCCATTTCCTGGATTCAGCCCGTAATGTATCAGTTTGCGTTAGCGACCGTAGTCGCCTTCATTTTTCAGGATCGGCGTACGTGGGCCCTGGTGTTGACCGTTGCCGTAATATATGCTGCCTTATTTAAAACACTGCATTTGCAGAGCTTGTCATATCATTATACTCATTTTCACCATTTGCCTGGAGCTCGGATTCTATACAGCGTATACAGCCCATATCAAAAGGTAGATATTGTGGAGTCAGGAGAAGGAAATCGCTATATCTATCTTGATGGCCGAAAAAATTATGGCAACACCAGTTTAAAAATGTTCAATATTTTTCTTTCCCAGTTTCCGGCCCGTTTATTAAAACCGGATAACGCCCTGGCGTTGGGAGCCGGATCCATGGAATCCGTCAAGTACATTGGGAGTGTTGCCAAAAAATTACGGGTTGTTGATTTAGACGAAGCAGTGCCAAATGGCAGTCGCCAATTTTTTAAATACACCAACCATATTGATGAGTATGATAACTGGACCCTTACTATTGACGATGCCAAAAGTTTTTTGCGCTCCACTGACGAATTGTTTGACCTGATTACCGTGGATATTCCCGCTCCATTACAAATCCAGACGGGGCTGCTCCATTCGGTGGAGTTTTACGAATTAATTAAAGAGCATCTTTCCCCTCACGGCGCCGTCTCCATTTCCCTAAGCGGGAATTTCAAACATCGGAATTTTACTCCCCGCACTGTTGCAGCTGCACTGACAACCGTCTTTGAGGATGTTTTCATCCATACCCCCGATATCGCCGGACGTTCGTTTGCCATTGCGGGAAAATCGCTCCCTTTTACAAAAGCCGATTTAGAAAAAGAGGCCCGCAACCTGGGAGCAGAGGAAATCGCCATATTCAATAAAAATCAGGCCCTGAATATAATTGACGGACTTCCACCAATTACCTATTCCAACTTGTCCTATCCTTTAAAGCGCAGCATCCGAAGGATACGACTGTCCTATTTTTCTTCTGGGGACTAACCGTGTTTAAGGCATTTACCAAAGGTTTGTATGTTACCCTGTTTGGCGTTTTCTTTGCGTTATTGCAGACCAGCTACTTTTTTCAACTGGAAATATGGCTTACTGCAGCATATCCTGCGTTTTTAACTATCACACTCGGTTGGTTAATGGGCAATATTGTTGGCTTGCGTTTCGACACGACACCCAGGGGAAAAGCCATTCCTCTTGCGGTATGGTTGCTGATTAGTCTTGGTGCGTATTACCTGGTTATTGTACTATTGCAACTGTTTCCCGATCAGCGCCTTTTGTTGCCATTGTATGGGGTCTGTATTGGGTTGGCAGGTATGCTTGCCGGTCGGTTTTTTGTGATTTCCCGTACACTCTTTTCTTCGTCAGCGAAATTGTTTTTTATGGAAAACAATGGCTTCGTTCTTGGATGGGTACTTGGATTCTTCGGATTTGTCTGGCGCGGGCATATTTTTAATCTAACCGCTCCGTTCATTTTCGGTGGATTGAATTTACTCCTGCTCCGCCTCGTCTCTGTTGAAACAGTCGAGAAATCATAATGTACGTTTTGATTTATTGGCCCTCGCCCGGTTGGATAGCCATTTAAACAAAGCAATCTGTTCCGGTCTGTCGTTTAATAATTCCGGGTGCCACTGGACGGCAATTACTTGATCTGGATAATCCTGAAGGGTTATTGCCTCAATCAACCCATCCGCTGATTCACCTTCGGCTTTAAGTCCGTTGCCCAATGAACGAATACCCTGATGATGGGTGCTGGCAACCGTGGGATTTATCGTTCCCATTATTTTCGCAAATTGAGAATCATTATAAAGGGTAACTTCGTGCTCTGCCCACGGTCCGTTAAAAACACCGTGATCAATATGGTTTGGCATTAACGTGTTAATATCTTCTATCAAATCGCCACCCAGAATTACATTGATATGCTGCATACCAACACAGATTGCAAGCACCGGTTTCCCGGCCTCCAGCATTGATTCAAAAATAGCGCGATCAAAGCGCTCCCTTTCGCTTGTGATATAGGGTTTTAATACAAGCTCTGTATTTTTACTGCCATACAGATCGGGTGCCAAATCGTCTCCACCCACCATCATCAATCCATCAAGGTGTGCGGCGATTTCTGCTACCGAATGCTCCTTTGTGGGATAATGAAGTGTAACCGGGATTCCTCCCCCCCTCGCAACGGATTGATAATAACGTTCTTTTGTTCCGTTCCAGTTGGTGTCATTATGATGAAAAAAATACGGGTTAATTCCAATCAAGGGTTTTCGCATATCACTTCTTTCAAGAAATTTTTCTAAAATTAGCGTGCTTACATCATAAACTCACAGCCTCAACTTATGCAATCTTTAATGAAAATCCTGGATATTGGGCATCGCAATCATTCTGTCGATACGGCCATGTCCATACTGGAAACCACAGTAAGTGACGCAATTTACGGTGGGAATATTCGTGCAATTAAGGTTATACATGGCCATGGAAAAGGCGCCCTGAGGAATGCGGTGCGTGAATGGTGTGAATACCAATCGGGGCGTTTTTTGGCTGTTATCTATGGAGAGGATTATGATTTATTTCACAAAGATACGGCTGACATGCGCGCGGCTTGCGGACATCCCCGGGATCACGATCTGGGGAAAAACAACCGGGCTGTGACGTACATTTGGCTGCAATAACTCTTTACGCCACTAATTTTAATAGCGAAGCGCAGATCAGTGCGGCATAGGTTCCGAGTACATACCCCGCAATTCCCAACATAACACCGACCGTCGCCAGCGCCGGGTGAAAAGCAGCAGCCACAATAGGGGCTGACGCTGCTCCACCAATATTTGCCTGGCTGCCGACCGCCATAAAAAACAGGGGCGCTTTGATCCGCTTCATGACAAACAACATGATAGCAATATGTACACTAATCCAGGCTATACCCATTCCAAACAGCATGGGATATTCTATTATCGCTGCCAGGTCGGCGTGCGCACCAATGACGCCAATTAACAGATACAGCATTACGGTTCCCACTTTTGAGGCTCCGGCTCCCTCCAGATTTTTAACTTTCGTAAAGGATAGAACAACGCCGGCCGAAGTAATTAAAATAACCGTCCAGGTTGTATGGGATATAATTTCTCCAATGGGTGGTAAGGCTTGTCCCGCCAGATAGGCCAGCCAGGATCCTCCAATGGCCAACATCATTATGGTCATCAAATCGGTTGTAGAAGAAACTCGATTGGTCTTCTCCTGAAAGGCAACTACTTTCTGTTTTAGTTCCTCGATTGCTGAATTATCTGCTTGTAACCACGCGTCAAGCACCTCATAACGTCCGGCCAAAAAAAGCAATATACCCGTCCAAATATTGGCAACCAGTACATCAACAATGACCATTGTGCCTAACAGGGCATCGGTGGCACCAACGGATTTACCAATGGCTATGAAATTCGCGCCTCCTCCAATCCAGGATCCTGCTAGTGCAGCCATGCCTTTCCAGACATCCGGTGGCAGTTGAGAACGAAAAAGGATTAATGCAATGGGACCTCCCAGAATTACACCAACTGTCCCGGATAAAAACATGATGACAGCCTTTGGCCCCAATCGCACAATACCCACAATATCCACAGCCAGTGTTAAAAGCAGCAAACTGGCCGGCAAAACAAAGGTTTTGATAGCGGAATAAACAGGAGCATTTTGAGGAATAATATGAAGCGATGATAAGAGCGATGGAATAAAATATGCAAATACCAGTGTGGGGATTACTTTAAAAATTCTACCCGTCCTGGGGTGGTTCGCTGCGAGGAATATTAGCGCTGGAATTGCAAATAATATTGCCAAAAGACCAAACGGGTTTTGAATAATTGTGCTTTCCATGGGAGGTTTTAAAATATACCTGCGTAGCGTTCAAGGAGAAATTCTTTTATCGGTAAGCCCCGGCGCCAATATTGATCTTGCACTTGAATGGACGGGGATCCTCCCTTGAGCAACGTATCGAGATAGCGCTCAAGAAAGACCCCTTCTGATTCGGGTTGATCACCCTGCCGTTCACTCAATCCCTGAAAAGAAAGTGCGCACAGCTCTTCTATCCACTCGCGAATAGATTTGTTTTCAGGGCCATCCACATCCAGACCCAATTGTCTCGTAAGGCGCTGAAGATGCGTTCTGTCCTCTTTCGACCATGCTTTTACAATATCATATACCTGTCTTCTCACCGCATCCGAATACAACAACCCAACCCAAAAGGCCACCGGTGCGAGCTCTGAGCCGAGCGGTGGGCGGTCTGTGCTTCGCAACTCCAACATTTTTTTAAAACGAACGTGGGTAAACATCTGGTGCAATGAAAGCTGGATATTGTCATCAGACAGAACATTTGAATCGTCCAAAATTTGCAGCCATTTTCCCATTGGTCCGTCAAAGGGAAGCAGTTCATCATCGGTGCCACGGATAAAGATTGCGGGAGCCATTTGTACCAGCCGGCTTACACCTTCCAACAATCCTTTTTTCTCCACAATACCGAAATCCATGAGGCTGCCGCAGCGTTCGCTATCCGTGTTGTCCCAAATCCGATAGCGGAGGTTTTCCTGCCC
>CAZZIU010000011.1:0-65712 GCA_964654545.1 uncultured bacterium | reverse complement strand
TGGATCAATTCCTCTCTGTCAACTATCCTATCCACGTGAGCATTGTATTGTTGAAATGCCTCATTGATTTCGAAAAGTGTTTTGAAGGGTGCCGATGCCCACTCCAGCTGTCCACCAGGCTCAATAGATAAGGTGGGCTGGTTCTGTTCTGTCGCAAAACAGCGTTCAAGTTCTTCCATGAAATCAATGGAAGAAAATTCTTCACCGCGATTGACCGGAAGACGGCGAATATCCTTGTTATAAAATATATTTTCTATCTCAACGCCAATGCGCCAGTCGTTTTTTTTCTTCTTTTCTGCGAGAATGGAGGAAAGGATGCGCTCAGTTAGTGTCATAGCGGGTGAGATTACAGAATCTGCTGCTCACCAGAAAAGTAAATTGTTACTTTTTAGAAGGTATATTGCAATACAACTGCCGGTTTGCCTTCCGTGGAGTTTATTTCAATCCCAAGCGAAAACATATCAAGAAGATAATACGGCTCCAGCGTGATTCCCCCGCCGAGAAACGGTCGTATATCCGTTACCAAATTATCGCCGTCATAGAAAAAGTTATTGTAATAGACCATACCATATTTAACATGTGCTTTTATGATTTTAAAGCCAAAAAAGGATTCACCGTTTATTGCCAATCCTGATGTTTCAAGTGGTTCCCTCGTTGGGTCATGGTAACGGTAATAGGCAGCTGTCAGGCACGTGCCTCCAGAATAAGGGCTCAAGGGCTTTAGGCTAAGCGGAATCATGTAAGAAATCTCAGCTGATCCGTAACGTTGGTACGGGATCGCCCCCACGCTCACCCGCCAGGTAGATAAAATCAGTTTGTGGGAAGTGAAATAGGTTTGAGCACCTCTTATAATTCCCGGAAATATTCCGTGGGATGAGCGAAGAATACCGGCTGTTGAATTGCCAATTTTTTGCGTGGTCTCAATAATGGCATTGGATTTCTTTCCGTTTTTACCTCCAGACAAATTGGCGGCTACATTCTCCATTCCTCTGGTAAGTAAATCTTCAACGCCTTCATTGCTATCGTAGTCGGTCACTTTCAACAATTCACCCGTTTCAACGTCAATCATGCGCATGGATGCGGTGGTTATACGTCCGACAAGGCTGATGCTGCCACCTACAATTTTTGTGACACCGATCATTTTGCCTACGGTTACCAGGCATTCGTCTGATACACAGCCAGTTTGTTGAAATCCTTGTTCCTGCAGAATTTCATCCATGAGCTCTCTTTCCACCACCTGATATATACCAAGTTTGACCAATTCATTTCGCAGACGATTGGAAAGTGCTTTGTTTTCTACCTGAGAAACGCCGTTGGCTTCAAAGTCGATAACGGCTATGGTGGATTGACAGAACAGGATAGAAACAAAAGAAAATAGGGGTATCATTTTTAATTTCATGTACAATCTTTTCTGAACAGCCAAACAAACAACAAATATTAACGATTATAATTCATCATAATTGTGATAGGATGCACATTTTTCTACTCTTTCATGGTCGGGTCCAGGGCATCGCGCAATCCATCTCCCAGCAGATTAAAGCCCAGAACTGTAAGTGCAATTGCAAACCCAGGTGACATGGAAATCCATGGGGCAAGTCGTAGAAAATCCTTTCCGGAATTGATCATGGCACCCCAGGAAGCCAGCGGTGGCTGAGCACCAAGCCCCAGAAACGACAGACTCGCTTCAGCCATGATTGATCCTGCTATTCCCAATGTATAGGCTACAATAACCGGGGCCAGGCAATTGGGTACCACATGTCGCCATAAAATATGCCATTTGCCAAAACCCAGCACTGTCGCCGCTTTCACGTATTCCCGTTCTTTTACAGCCATAACCTGCCCGCGCATAAGACGAGCCATACCGGGCCACGTAACAAATCCTATTGCCATAAAGACAACCATTAAACTCGGTTCAAAAGCAGCTGTAATTCCAATGAGAAATAAAAGCGTGGGAAAACCAAACATGATATCTGTAAATCGCATTATTATTGTTTCAAGCCAGCCGCCGTAGTATCCGGCGACAGCTCCCAGCAATAGGCCAACAATCAAAGAAAGTGTTGATGCACTGATTCCAACAACGAGTGATATTCGCGCGCCATGTACAAGTCTCGAAAGCACGTCTCGACCAAAATTATCTGTTCCCAACCAGTAGCGATTTACGCTGTGCCACTCTGATTTTTCTATCCCCTCCAACTGCGCACGATCTAGCACAAATTTTCTATCCAGGTAGTCCAGATATTCGACCTGCCTGTCTGTTTCAGTAAAGGCTTTAACCGCTACCATTTGAAGCGGTAAATGCGGTTGCAGGCGATAGCGAATGACCTCCCCCTGAAACCCCGGTGGTTGATTCATGAATTCCAGTACCTGCGCGTTGGGGTCCATTGGGGCGATAAAGGGCGCAAACAATCCGGCAACCACAACCAGCAGCACCAGAGCTAATCCAATAACAGCAGCTTTATCTTTTGCCAGTCGTTTTCTGGCAACCGTCCATGGGGATTGGATGTTATTCTTCATGGTGACCTCGCGACTGGCGTTTCATTCGAATTCGTGGGTCTACTATACCGTAAAGAATGTCAACGATCAGGTTGGCCAAAATAAAAATGACTGCCATAAAAAGAACGGTGCCCTGTATTACCGGGAAATCTCGCTTTAAAATGGCATCCAATGCTAATCGGCCAAGCCCTGGCCACCCAAATATGGATTCGGTAAGAACGGCTCCTGATAAATAACTGCCGAAATCCGTACCAATGACGGTAATAACCGGGACCAACGTATTGGGAAAGGCATGCTTCAATATTACCTTCCATTCCGGGAGACCTTTCATGCGCGCGGTGCGGATGTAATGCTGATCCAGTATTTCCAGCATGGATGCTCGTGTAAGTCGCGCCAAATAAGCCGCGGAGCGTAAACCCAGGGTAATCGCCGGTAAAATGACATATTCAATGCCGCCAAACCCTGTGGGTGGCAACCATCGCAGGTAGACGCCCACAAAAAGAACCAACATAAGCCCGACCCAAAATACAGGCGCAGAAATGCCTATCAATGCGAAAAACATGGTCCCTTTATCCAGTAGCGATCGTGGTTTGAGCGAGGAAATAATGCCAATTGTTAGACCAACAAAAACCGCGATTACCATTGCCGTCAAAGCGAGAACCATGGTATTGGGAAATTTATCCAGAATCTGTGATGCAACGGTTTCTCCCGAATAGAAAGATGTGCCAAAATCGCCGTGCAATACATTCCACAAGTAACGGAAAAATTGCATCCACATGGGATCGTCCATATGCAATTCTTCCCGAAGGCGTTGAACCGTTGCCTCGTCATATCGCTCGCCAACCATAGACTGCACCGGGTCGCCGGGTACGATATACATCAAAATAAAGGTAATAACGACCACGCCCAGTAAAACCGGAATCGTCTGCAAAATTCGCTTTAAAACATATCGGCCCATCAGAATTCCTTGTACCATTCGTTGTAACGCTGGGCATTAAATATCAACTTGGAAGAAAAACCTTTTAACCATGGTTGAATGACCACGTTGCTTTCAGGATACCAGAGAAACACCCAGGGCGCTTCTTCGAAAACCCTGCGGTTGGCTCTTGCAATGAGGTTCTCTCGTTGTGGGGAAGCGGGTAATGCCTGTATCTTTTCAATTAACGTATCAATTTCAGCGTTGCTGAAGCGGTTACGTTTTACCATGGATTCCTTGGAGTGAAAGAGCGGATAGAGGAAATTTTCTCCATCCGGATAATCGGCAAACCAGCTCAAATAATAAAGGTCTGGCTTACCCTCCTTAACGGCCGTGCGAAAAACATTCCAATCGCTTAATAAGATTTCAACTCGTATACCGATTGCCTGCCAATAGGACTGCATGGCTTCCAGCACATGGTACATTTCTGTGTCACCGGCCACCCAAAGTTTTGTATCAAACCCATCCGGATACCCGGCCTCTTTCAATAATTCTAATGCATGTTCCGGATTGTATGGATAAGGGGAAAGCCGGTCTCCACTAACTAAACTTGGGGGCACCGGGCCTGAGGCTGGAATGCCCACACCAAAGCGAATGACTTCAATAATTTTTTCTCTATCAACAGCCATATTCATGGCTTTACGTACCTGAACATTATCAAAGGGTGGTCGGGAACAATTCATGCCTACATAGTACAGGCTTAAATCATCCTCCTTGTAAAAATAGTTACCCCATTTTGGGTGCTTCTTCCAGGCGCGGACTTCCACATTGGGCACATCCAGTAAATCCAAATTTCCTGCCTCGAATTCGGCGCTTCTTGTCATGGGTTCAGATAATATTCTTATTCGAAATTGTTGCATTTTTGTTTTTTGTCCCCAATAATCTTCATTGCGGACAAACACGATTTCTCCATCCCGCTCCCAATGATCCAATCGCCAGGGACCGCTACCTGCCGGTTCAGTAATGATGTGTTTGATTTGTCGATAATTCACGACGGCGGCAGAAGGCATCGCCAAATATTGAATGAATGGTGCAAAGGGCTCATCAATGCGAATAATAACCGTGCTGTCGTTGGGTGCAGTCATGCCCGATGGTGTTTCTGCTTCGCCGTGTAGAACTTCATCTGAGCCGGAAATGCGATCAAATAGCCACGATTGGGGAGAGGCGGTTTCCGGCCTCAGTATGCGGGTGAATGAATATATCACATCGCCCGCTGTTATTTTATTCCCGTCATAAAATTCAGCGTCTTTGCGAAGATGAAAGGTAAAAACGGTACCGTCGTCTGAAATGTCCCACGTTTTTGCCAGGCAGGGAACCAGCTCTGTACCCATATCAAAGCGCACCAGATTATCATAGACAAACGACATGGTTCGTCCGCTGCGAAAATCGGTTGCTGTGGCTGGATCAAATCCTCGAATATCTGCCGGGTAAGCAAGGATCAATGTGTCGGCGTCTCTTTTATTTTCAGAACAGGCAGCTAATAAAAATAATGCAGGTAAAAGAATCCAGATTTTTGATTTATGAACAGGCAGCATAGCGGGAAAATTACAATGGAAATTCAAGGTATTCCATTCAGGTGACAATTTAATCCTTCGTCGTTGTTTCTCTGGCGGCATGGTTCTATCGGCATTGGATTACCACCTGCATTGTATTGGTGATAACAGTAACTTCCGGGCTGAATTTTCTTCATTCTGGGAGGTTTTAATGAAATATGTATTTTTCTTTGGTAATGGCAAGGCGGATGGCCGAGCCGACATGAAAAATTTATTGGGCGGTAAGGGCGCCAACCTGGCTGAAATGACCAGCCTTGGAATTCCTGTTCCCCCGGGATTCACGATTACTACCGAAGTCTGCACCGTTTATTATGATAACAATGGGCAATTGCCAGATGAGCTTAAAGCCCAAGTAAATGACGCAATACTGCAGACGGAAGCAATCATGGAAAAAAAGTTTGGCGACACGGAAAATCCATTGTTGTTTTCTGTGCGATCCGGCGCCAGAATGTCCATGCCCGGGATGATGGAGACGGTTTTAAACGTGGGACTTACCTCAAAAACAATACCCGGCTTGATTGCCAAAACAAATAATCCTCGTTTCGTTTATGATGCCTATCGTCGCCTTATTATGATGTACTCAGATGTGGTGATGGAAAAAGCAGCCGGCGTCGAGCCAAAGGATGGTCACGGTATCCGTCATCGTCTGGAAAAAATATTGGATGGTTATAAAGAATCCAAGGGTTATGCTTCTGATGTAGACCTGAGTGCCGCTGACTGGAAGACGATTTCTGACCAATTTAAAGTGGAAATTAAGTCAGTGCTCGGCAAAGAATTTCCAGACGATCCCTTTGATCAGTTGTGGGGGGGAATCAAAGCTGTTTTCTCCAGTTGGAATGGTAAGCGAGCCATCAGCTATCGGCGCATCGAAAATATTCCGGATGAATGGGGTACAGCTGTAAATGTGCAAACAATGGTGTTTGGTAATACTGGAAATAGTTCTGCCACAGGCGTGGCCTTTACTCGAAATCCGGCAACCGGAGAGAATCTTTTTTATGGTGAATGGTTACAGAACGCGCAGGGCGAAGATGTGGTGGCGGGGACACGCACACCTAACCCGCTGAACATTTCTACCAAAACAGATGATAATAAAGAGTCTTTGAGCCTCGAAGAATTTTTACCCGATGTGTATGGCGCTCTGGATAAAATTCGTACCAAGCTGGAGACCCATTATCGCGATATGCAGGATGTTGAGTTTACCATTGAAGAGGGTCGCTTATGGATGCTGCAAACCCGTAGCGGAAAACGTAATGGCCCAGCTGCTATTCAAATGGCTGTACAAATGGAAAACGAGGGTTTGATTACCAAAAACGATGCGGTGTTACGTGTGAAGCCGTCCCAATTGGATGAATTACTCCACCCCATGGTTGATCCGGTAGAAGAAAAAAACATAGCTGTTTTAGCCAAAGGGTTACCGGCTGGACCCGGTGGGGCGAAAGGACAAATTGTATTTACGGCCGATGACGCAGAAGCCTGGGCAAACAATGGCAAAGAAGTGGTGCTGGTTCGGGAAGAAACGTCACCGGAAGATGTACATGGTATGCACGCAGCTGCAGCGATTCTAACGGCAAAAGGCGGAATGACCAGCCATGCTGCCCTGGTGGCGCGCGGTTGGGGGAAATGCTGCATTGTTGGATGCGGTGCATTGCAGATCGGCACCAAGAAAAAAGAAGTTCATGTAAATGGGCAGACCTTTAAAGAGGGTGATTGGTTTACGTTAAATGGTACCGCCGGTAAAGTTTATGCCGGTGAACTTCCCTTGCTGGATGCCAATCCGGAGAATAATAAAGAATATGCATTACTTATGTCATGGGCAGATGAAGCCCGTACTCTTGGTGTTCGTACCAATGCCGATCGCCCGGAAGATGCGGCACAGGCGAGGAGTTTTGGGGCGCAGGGTATCGGTCTGTGCAGAACAGAACATATGTTTTTTGATCCTGCTCGGATTCTAGCCGTAAGAAAAATGATTCTGGCGGGATCGAAAGAAGAACGACGCAGCGCTGTTATGGAATTGCTTCCCTATCAGCGTGATGACTTTTACGGTATTTTCGCCGCCATGGAAAACTTACCAGTAACCGTGCGATTGCTTGATCCTCCTTTGCATGAATTCATGCCTCAAACCGATGAGCAAATCAATGAACTGGCAAAAGAATTGAACATCACCCCGGATCTGATTCGCTCAAGGATTGCAAACCTTCATGAGTTTAATCCCATGCTGGGACACCGCGGCTGTCGTCTTGGTGTTGCATATCCTGAAATAACAGAAATGCAATCCCGAGCCATTTTTGAAGCCACCGCACAGCTAACAAAAGAAGGGAAAAAAGTATATCCTGAAGTAATGATTCCGCTCGTTGGAACTTACACGGAATATGTTAACCAGGAAAAAGTAGTTCGCACCAATGCCAGAAAAGTTATGGATGAAACAAATATCGAATTTGATTATCTGGTTGGTACAATGATTGAATTACCTCGCGCTGCGTTAACTGCGGATCAAATTGCAGAGCACGCTGAGTTCTTCAGTTTTGGTACCAATGATCTGACGCAAACAACTTATGGCTTCAGCAGGGATGATATTGGCGGTTTTCTTCCTTACTATTTGAAAGAGGGTATCCTGGAACACGATCCATTTGAAAGTCTTGATACCGCTGGCGTTGGTCAGTTGGTTCAAATGGGTGTGAAAAGGGGTCGCGGTGTTCGTAGCGACTTAAAGGTTGGTATCTGTGGTGAGCATGGTGGTGATCCGGCATCCATTGAATTCTGTCACCAGAAGGGTTTGGATTACGTGAGTTGTTCGCCTTTCCGCGTGCCCGTTGCACGCCTTGCAGCTGCCCATGCTGCGTTGAACAATTAACGGTTTTTGATGTGAGCCGGACTTTCTGTGCCGGCTCACTGATTTATAATGGGAAAAATTCTGCGGTGAAATGACGTAGAAATTTTGGTTGCCGGGTGATGGAAAGCCCCTTAAGCGTATCCCGCTTTCGATAGACCTCACGAGCAACTTCTATTACATAATCTATATGGCTTTGGGTGTGCGTTCTTCTCGGTAGGGCAAGGCGTACCAATTCCATTTTGCCGGGCGTTTCTTTCCCTGATGTTTCATCAACTTTTCCAAACATGACTGAACCGATTTCAACCGTTCTAATTCCGCCTTCCAGATAGAGCGCTATTGACAGACTCTGCCCTGGATATTCTAATGGCGGAATGTGGGGTAGAAGCGTCTTTGCGTCGAGATATACTGCATGGCCGCCAGGGGGTTGAACTATTGGCAAACCAATGGCAGACAGATGTTCACCAAGATAACGTGCCTCAGCAAGTCGATATTCCAGATAATCCTCATCCACAACTTCCTGGAGTCCTACTGCAATTGCATCCAGATCCCGGCCGGCCAAACCACCATAGGTAGGGTAGCCTTCGGTAAGAATCAGTAAGTCTTTTTCCTGTTGTGCCAGAACGTCACTGTTTGTGCATAGAAATCCACCAATATTAACCATTCCATCCTTTTTAGCGCTCATGGTACACCCGTCAGCGTAACCCATCATTTCTCGCACAATTTCCTTTACTGATGTATTTTCATATCCTGGTTCTCGTAGCTTAATGAAATACGCATTTTCAGCGAATCGCGCCGCATCGAAATACAGCGGTATATCATATCTTTCCAGTATAGCTTTTACGCTCTTTATGTTTTCCATAGATACTGGTTGTCCACCACCTGAATTGTTGGTAATTGTAAGCATACAAAGGGGAATTTTATCTACACCAACCTTCTTGATGGCCTCGTCCAGTTTGTTTGTATCCATGTTTCCTTTAAAGGGGTGAGTCGACGCTGGATTTAATCCTTCGCTGATAACCAGATCAAGGGCTTCTGCCCCCTGAAACTCGACATTGGCACGCGTTGTATCGAAATGGGTGTTGTTCAACACCACGTTCCCCGGTTTACACATTACTGAGAATAAAATGCGTTCTGCGGCCCGTCCCTGGTGGGTCGGAATGACGTTTTTAAAACCAAAAAGGTCTTTTACGGCGGATTCAAATCGCTGAAAACTTTTACTGCCGGCATACGACTCATCGCCTCGCATGATAGCTGCCCACTGTTCAGAACTCATAGCACCGGTACCACTATCTGTAAGTAAATCTATAATTACATCCTGCGATTTTATTTTGAAAAGATTGTATGTAGCTTTTTCAAGAATTTGGCTACGCTCGTCTCTGGTGGTCAGACGTAATGGTTCTACTGTTTTGATAGTAAATGGTTCAATAACCGTACGGAATTTGTTTTGTTCGGAGGACATCATTCCCTCAATTTTATACCATTAATTTACTCAGATATTTTCTGTTCTCTGAGTCGGATGGAAACAAAAAACCCCGCAACTGCGGGGTTTAATCATTGTTTATGGTGCTGTTATTCTACCATATCTCCGCCCTCAATAAAATCGGCCAGCTGGAATACACCATCTTTTTCCATTTGCCGGGCAGCTTTCACAATCTCCTTCCGCGCTGCATCCACATCCCGTTTCACCACTGCTCCTTCAACGGGTTCGTACATAGCCTGTTTCTTTTGTGGCAAATTCTCTAGAACGCGTTTTTCCACTTCTTCCGGCATTCCCTTTAGTGCCATAGCAACGCTATCCAGTTCCACGGAATTCATTAAATCGCGAAGAAGATTATCGGGGAAAAATTCAAATATATTCTCAAACGTAAGATGATATTTTTGAATTTCTTTTGCAAGTTCTGGGCTTTCGCGACTGATTGCTTCAAAATATTTTTCTTCGTCAGCAGGATTCATTTCACCAAGAATGTCGGCGATATCCTTCCCGCCCCCACGTGAAAATTCCACTGTGCGTGGAAGAAAGTGTGCTTTTTCCTTCAGGTCTGTCGCAACATTGACGACTGCCTCCAAAGGCACATTTTTCAGGTTGCCCATTTCGATAAGGGCGCGTCCCTTGTCTTCCGGCTGCATTCTGTCCATAATCTTTATTCGTCGCTCTGCTGGAACCTGGGCCATGATGATTGCCACCACGCGAGCTTCTTCCGGTGCCAGCAAGGCAATCAGTTGTTCGTCCGTCAATGTTTCTAAAAACTCAAACGGGCGTTTTGGTTCGTTTTTATCATCTGCAGCCTGGAATTTTTCGCTCACAAAATTGAAGTAAAATTCTTCAATTACGCGTTTTTTAACCGTAAAAGAAACACTTTCCATTTCACGTATCGCTGCACGGATTTTCCGGATTTCCGTTTTGGTCAAACCAGTAACCAGAGTCAGCGCAAGACTCTCTCCTAAAACGGAAAACAATATTGCTACTTTTTGTAGCCCGGATAGACGGTAATAATCAGTGATCATGATGCGTCTCCCTATTTTTTCTTCCGTTTTTTCTTGTCATTTTTTTCTTCCGCTTCTGGTTCTTCCGGAGCTGCTTCAGGTTCAGCCGGCGGTGGCGGCGCTTCTTCCTGCATCCACTCTTTTACAATTCGCGTTGTTGTCTCCGGTTGACCCACGCTCATGGATACAATCGATTTTCTAATGTCCCCAATTTCGCTCTGTAAGACGGCTGGGTCTTCATCCACTGGTGCCGCTGCTGTTGTAGCTGGTTGACCATTCTGTGGTGGAGCAGCCACTGGTTGCACAGGTGGCTCACTCTGGGCTACTGCTGTTGATTCCTGCTTTCTTTTTTTTTTGCGTCTGCGTGGGGGATAGGCATATGGCGGAGGATACATCGGTTGTCGTTGTCCGCGGAAAGCCATAATCAATAATCCTGCCAGCAATACCAATAACAGAGCTCCCAAAACCGATAGCAGAATTGTCACATAAAGCGGGAGTCCAGAATCTTTTTGTAAACGGTCCAAATCTGCCTGTACTGCTTCGAGCTCAGAAATTTTCTTTTCAATTCGAGAATCCAAATTTGCTTTCTCCTGTTCCTTTTCCTGAACGGCTGATGCAGCCTGAGTGGCTTGGGAATCAGTCACCGTCTGGGAGTCAAGCAATTGCCTTAGCTGTTGAATTTCTGTGTTGAGTGCAAGCAGCTTGAGTGAATCCTGCCGAAGAATTTCGCGTTTTTCGTCGCGAAAAGAACGCTCTTTTGCGGCCGCTTCCAAGGTCGTCAGCTGGGATGCAAAAAAATCGCGATCCGCTTCCCGGCGTTTTGCTTCCTGTGCTTTATAATCTTCTAATTCTTTCTTCCAGTCTTCACTCCGGCTTTCGTCTTCATCTCTTCTGGCCGTTTCTAGCACATCTAATTTTTGAGCTATGTTTTTCAATAAAATCTGCTCAGCTGTTTTGTCGTCTCTGCGTTCCTTAAAACTAGCGGTCATTATACTGAGTACGTCTCCACGAGCCCGATCATAGCGTGATGCGACCATTACAATCTGTCGCACATTTTCAATGAGTTCAGGGGCAAACCCTTCCTGTAAAATAACGCTGATTTCCATTTTTTGTACCTTCGCCATGGAAGGTCGTTTTACTGATGCTGTTCGTGAAACAATATTGTCGCTGTTGTCTGATTTCTTTTCAATGACAGTGCCTTCAGGTTTTTCATCTTCAACAATGTCAACGTCGGAGCCCTGTGACTCCACTTCAAATTCAAATCCGGGAATAGGAAGCCCTACCATTGTTTCTGCGGGAGCTGTGTTTTCTTCTGCATTTTGAAGCAATGCATCGACCTGTGATTCAAGCGATTTCTCTGGTGAAGATTTTTTTGTTGGTCCATAGGTGACCTGCTCTTCCATTGCATCGCTCAATTCCAGCGTAATATTAATATCCACCACAAATTGTGACGGATCCAATATTTTAGAAAGTGCATCTTTGATCCGTTTGCGCAGATCGTTTTCAACCATCAATTTCTGCGTCAGGTAAGTGGACTCCTGACCCACCATCAATGTGGCAACAAAAATCATGGTGAATAAAAGCATGAATGGTTTGATATACCTATTCCTCATAACCGCTCCTAAATAAAACTTTCAATTTTTTTTACCTGGCGTTGGCTTTCCCCCAGTCGATGGTCTGCTGATTGATCCAGCCGGAGCCAAAAATGTTATTTCAACCCGTCGGTTACGGGCCTTTTGTTCAAGTGTTGCGTTTTGACGTCTAATCAATTCCGCATCAATTACCCTGTCCGTTGGACGGTCGCGCGGCACATACTCGGCATACCCCACTGATTGGAGGCGTGTTGGATTAATTCCCAGATTAATTAACTCTCTCACAACAGCCGCCGCACGGGCACCGGAAAGCTCCCAGTTTGTCGGGTATTTATTCTGAATTTTTTCTGGTAGCGGATCAGAATCGGTGTGTCCTTCTATCGCTACCATGAAATATGAACTTTTTATGGTTGGTACAAAACTTTGTAAAATGGGGACTATTTCCGGTTTTAAATCGGCCGACCCAGAAGGAAAACTCACATCGGAAGAAATTCCAATAGTAACACCTTTTGGGCTGGTTGTAACCTCTACAGGTTTTTCTCCGGTACGTGGGTCAACCTGCATGTCTTTCACCATTTTATCAACAGCTTTTTTAATATCCGCCAGCGACATTGCCTGACTTTGTTTTTTAATCTTTTTTCCCACCGATTTTCCCATGGCATCGGCCATTTCCTGTAGCTTAACCGGATCAATGGTAGATATGGCAGCAAGAAGGACAAAAAAGGCGAACAATAGCGTCATCATATCTGCAAAAGTGCCAAACCAGCCAGGCAGGCCCTCTTCCACCTGATCGCGCCCCATTTGCATGTATTTCTTTTTTATTTGACTTTCGAGCTGCGCCATAATCTTTACGCTTCAGATTTCCATTCTTTAGGAGGAATGTACGAATTCAATTTTTCCCTGACGATAAGCGGGTGCTTTTTCTGGTGCACCAGACGGGTTGCCTCTACCAACATGGATTGCATGGTATTGGTAAATGTGATGCGCATAGATAATTTTGCCGACATTGGGAGGAAAAACAAATTGGCGAATACCGCACCGTAAAAGGTGGTGATGAGAGCCGCCGACATTCCTGAGCCCAATGCAGCAGTGCCGCCCCCTTCGTCGCCTCCAAATCCGGCCAACATAATAACCAAACCGATCAACGTTCCAATCATTCCCCAGGCCGGGGCCATGTTACCCATCGTTTTAAACAAATCAGCCTGGCTTTTTTCTCTGATTTCCCGATAATCTATTCGCGTAACCAAAATTTCTGTTAATTCTTCCAGAGAATACCCATCAACAACCATTTGTACACCATCTCTAAAAAAGGGATATCGGATTGATTGAATTTCTTTTTCCAGATCCGCAGCGCCCTTACGCGAAACTTCCGCTACGCCCACGGCCATATCAACATAATCGCCTAATTTTGCTTTACTTCCTTTAAAAACAGCTCCCATTGCGGAACCCAGCTTCATCACTTCCGATAAAGGAAATGCCACCGAGACAGATGCGACCATCCCGCCGAACACAATGGCAAAACTTGACGTGGACAGGAATCCTGCCATGCTGGCTCCTGCAGCTGAAGCTGCTAGCCAAATTCCGCTTACGATTGAGCCAAGGCCTACAATAATTCCAATGATAGTTGCTAGATCCATAAGTGCTCCGTTATTCCTCTAGTAAACTGGTTGATTTTAGACGGTTTTCATGTAACGCCTTCAAAATGTTGCGCACGTCTTCGTATTCCGGATCCAATCGAAGGGCTAGGTTCCAGTCGATGGTTGCGCGCTGGATATCGCCCAGCTTGTAATAGATAGAACCACGCCTTGCGTATGCCAGCGCCAGGTTTGGATTCAGCTCCAGAGATGATTCTACTTCCTGCAAGGCGCGGCGATAGTTACCGGAGTAAAAATAGCGCAAGGATCTTGACAAATGACGCATGGCCTCATTCATATTGTTTTCGGATACGTTTGATTTAAGCACCATCCCCATGAGCGAATCTTCCATCGCTTTTGCATGTTGCTCCATGGCAGACAACCGAATAATTAGGTTTCTCATTTCATTGTTCATCATATCCATCGAATCTCTAAGAGAGTGTACGGTATAATCTGCCATTTGTAAGGTGGAGTCAATTTGGGTAAACTGCTCTTCCGTTCCTGGTAATTTCATTTGACCGGATACCGCCGGAGAGGGTCCGCCGCCAGCGCGACTTCCCGAAGGAGCCCTTGGTACTGCCATCTCTAATCCAAAGGTAACAGCCGGATGCCCCTTCCAATAACGATCTTTCATCGTTGGTAATTTTTCAATGTGGGTGAATCCAAGGCTTAAGCGATAATCCGAGGTAAGGGGGATGCGGAGTCCCACATTGACGCCTGTTCCATCGAATTCACCCACGAAATCCATTCCGCCCCATTTTTCAAAATAGGGTGTATTAAGTAAAAATCCGGCAAATACACCGTAGCTCATACCTGCAGTGTCTGGTGGCGCCACAGAATCTGCGGCAGCGAAACCGCCACTACCAAAGCCCAAAAAGGTATTCATGGTGTAATTGCCCAACGGCTTGTTGCTTCCGATCACAACAAAAAACGACAATTGTTTCGGATCAAGACTCAAGCCCTTGTTGTTCTGGTTTTCAAAAACTATATCCTGCAAGCCAACGGAGACTGATATATCATTGTAAGAATAAATCCGTTGTTGCAAATGAAACCCAAATTCTACCGGTGCATTAACCTGAGACGATGCCAGGTTTGCTACAGCGGTCGTATCACCGCCGATAGCAGAAGAAAATCCCATCAAAAAGTTTTTTCCAAGTTCCGCTTCGAAACGCACGCCCTTGGCTGTATTGAGTTTTGCAAAATTGTGGATTTCTATTCCAAAGCCTGTTTGGAATAGGTAGGGGCTTCTCTCCGGTAGACTGGTAGGGATTTTCATCATGACGCCGGGTCTGGTATAAGCTACCCGCGTTGCTGAATATCCGACGGTGGATATCCATAGCAAAAACAATAAATATCTTTTCATTTTCATGGGATAAGTTCCGCCTTTTTTAATTCCAATTGAGCTAACCGCAGATAATCGCTTTCCGGAAATTGATTTACGACCATACTAAATGTTTCCAGTGCCAAGTTTTCCTGTCCGGTTTTTCTGTATAATAAGCCTTTTTGAATCAACGCATCATCCGTTCGGTCTGATTTTGGAATGCGCAAAAGTTGGTCCAGAATACCAATGGCGGTCTGATAATCCCCAAGCTGTTGGTGTGCATCGGCAATCCAATATAAAATGTTTGATGCTGTCGTTCGGTCCGTTTTGGATAAATCCAAATCCATAAATTGATGAATTGCTTCCTGATAATCTTCCTTTTGATATGCCATAACACCGTTCATGTAGACAGCCGCGCTGAAAGCAGGTTTTTTCGTCGCTTCTTTTTTCTGTTTTGGTGCTTCCATTTTTGGAACGGTTTTCATCATGGGTGTTTCAGATTTGGTCGTAACTTCGTTTAGGATTGTAAGATCTTCCTCAACGGAAGCAATATCAATGGATGGGCGCGATGGTTCTTGTAGCGGTGGTCGGGTGTATTCGGCCAACATTCCCCTTAGCTCTTTGTTTTCGTCTTTAAGGGAATGTATTTCATTTTGAAAGGTGGTCTCCAGTTCATCCATCCGCGTTTGAATCCGCTGCAATGCGGTTAACATTTCTTTGGAGGCCGCCATGTAGACAGACCCACTTTCCACCTTCTTTATTTTTAGTTTGATCTCATCAGAGGTGTTTTCAACAAGTCGCGAATATTTTTCATTTCCAGTGGTTGGTTCGATTACGATACCAAGATCAAGGAAAAAAATGTCAGCTGTTGAAACGGGGGTTTCCTGTTGGGCCACTATTGGACAAAGTACAATAACCACGGAAAGCAACAAAACCCTTTGTATGGATGACTGCTTACGATTCATTGTACTAATTATTCGTATTCTTCCCAATCAATAACATAGGAGTAGCCAATAAAGGATCCAAAAGAATGGGGAACGTACAGCTCAAAGGTTCCGACCGCCCCAGGCAAGAGAGAAGCATCTGTTGTAATGCCAGAATCAAACGTATGGTAGGCTCCACGAACAAAGGAGGTCAGTGTTTTTGTTTCGCCGCTCCAGTTTTTTCTAAAAACGAAATCAACTTTTACGAAGTCTGCTCGGCGACCGCCGATATTTTTAATCTCACCGGTAAAAATTAAATTGCCCTGTTTATCCTTTTTCTCGGCAATATTACCCACCAATACACAATTTGCAGAATATTGCTTTGAGGCGGCACGATCCATGGGATCTGCAGAAGTGTATTGAGGTTGCGCTAATTTGGGCATTGGGGGCGGAGAATAGCTATCCCGTACTTGCTCTGGAATATATTCCTGTTGCTCCTCAGTGATGATGTTGTCGACAACGCGCACAATGTTGTCGCGCTCAATGATTAAATAACCAACCAGCGTTTCCACTTTCATGGTCTTATCATCCTGATATACTATTTTTCCAAAAACGGTACTGCCGTTTTTCAAAATGATTTCTTTGGTGTAGATCGCCAGTGGATTAACCCACATTTTGCTCATGGCTTTCAAATCTTCCACTTCAGAGTTCAGGTTTTTTATTTCGGCAACCATTTTTTTGATTTCAAAGCTAAGTTCGTTTATGATATATGATTGATCCTGGCCGCCAGAGCTGGTGGGCGTTGAGGCCACCGGTTCGGTTGCACTTTTTACTGGTGTTTTTGGTGCGGAAGAAAGGTGGATTTCCAGATCTTCAAGATCGTCCGCAATAATGGAAACCGGCACAGAAGCCTGTCCCAATGGTCCCGCATTTATATCAATTACATATTCACCAGGCAAAACTTTTTTAAACTTAAACTTGCCTTTGCCCATGCGCTTTTTCGTTTCGGTTCTCTGAACCTCAACGCCATCTTCCGTTTGCAGCAATAACGTGGTTACCGCTTTTTCCCCTTTCACATCCAACACTACTCCTTCAATGGAATATGTGTCGGCAGGGATCACAAAGGAAGAGAGGGCGCATAGCACTATTACAGCTATGATGAGCCTTTTCATGTGCGCCTCAAATTTCATTATACTACCTCGGATTTGCAGCTCTTGGCGTTCTAAAACACCAAGACAGTAAATATTACCGTGAAAAATTTAACCAGTCAAGAATTAATCCATCACATCAATTTCACCTTCTAAAGGCCTATTTTACAGCCCTTTTCTGGAATTTTAACCTTTCGTTTTTATTTATCTGAAAGCAACGTCTATGACAAATTATATACTTCTGTATACTTGTTTTCAAGATAATCCATGAAGGGTTCGGCCGACAGGGGTTGTCCGGTAAGGCTTAGAATTAATTCAGCTGCCGTTTTTCGGCGACCAATTTCATGCACGTTTTTTCGAAGCCATTCGCGTAATTCTAATAGGTTTCCATTCGCAATATTATTTTCCAGGTCCGATATTTCCTTTTTGGCCTGATTTAGAATGGGAACATTGTAAAGGTTTCCCAGGGCATAGGTTGGGAAGTATCCAAAGCCGCCGAACGACCAGTGTACATCCTGCAATACTCCATTCGCATCTTTGTCAGGACGTATCCCAAGATATTCTTCCATGGTATCATCCCAAAGTGTTGGAAGCTCTGATACGGGAATACCTTCGTTAATGATCTGCTTTTCAATCTCAAAACGTAACATGATATGGAGATTGTATGTCGCTTCATCGGCGTCGACGCGAATCAGGGATGGCTTAACGGTGTTGATAGCTCTATAGAATTGATCTAATGATGTCTCTGACAGGTTTTCCGGAAACAGCTTTTGAAGTTTTGGATAGTAGTGTTCCCAGAAAGGCCGACTTAATCCTACTAGGTTTTCCCAAAGTCTCGACTGGCTTTCGTGAATACCATATGAAATTGCTTCCCCAAATGGGGTACCAAACCAGTCTGCGCTTAAACCCTGCTCATAAAGCCCATGTCCACCCTCATGCACGGTGCTTGAAAAGCCAGATAAGAAATCATGCTCATCGATTCGTGTGGTGATTCTCACGTCGCTGGGATGAAAACTGATTGTAAATGGATGGGCGGAACGATCCTGTCGCCCACAATTGAGATCATAACCCATATCCTTTAATATGTCCAAACCAAAAGCCCACTGTTTATCCAGATCGTATTTTCGCTTTAACACTTCCTGCCCGGTATCAACATTGGCAATTTTTATTTTTTTCACGAGCGGGATTAGGCGATCCCGGACATCGTTAAATAACCGCGTTACCTCGGCTGATGTCATCTCTGGTTCAAACCCATCAAGGAGTGTGTCATAGGGCGTTTCTTTTGCGCCAATATATTCAATTTCTTTGTGCTTGAGTTGTATGATTTTTTCCAGCCATGGTGCAAAAGCCTGGAAATCATTTTTCTTGCGCGCATCGGCCCAAATTTGCTGAGCGCGTGATGTTGTCTTCGATAGGTCTTCTACAAAATCCGGTGGCAGAGCGGCCGCTCGATGGTAAGTCCGCCACGTTTCAGCTGCCAATCGTTGATTTTCTGTCGACAATGATGGGTTGGGTTTTCCGTTGCTCAGGTTGACCAGTTCGCCTAAAGATGATGTGATTTTTTCTCCAACCAAATGTTCGTGCGCCAATGTTTCTAAAAGCGCTATCTGTTCTGCGCGGGCATCACCACCTCCGGGGGGCATAAAGGTTTCCTGATCCCAGTGCAGCAATGACGCCGCTCCGTGGAAATTGGCGATGACACGTAATTCTTTCTTTAGCTTTTCAAGTGCTTCCATTCTTTCTCCTGAATGTTTTAATTCCAAAATGATTCCATTAATTCTTTTTCTTTTTTTACTTTATCAACCCGTTCCTCCGCATCGGCCTTTTCTGTTGCAGGTAATCCCAGTTCCAGCGATTTTGTATATAAATCAATGATATTTTCGTAGTCAGTGTCGTCCTTTTTATAGTATCCCTTTGCCATCCAATAAATGGCCAGGCCATCTTCAGGTTTTATAACGGAGGCTCGGCTAAACTGTTCAATGGCATCCCACAATTGGCTCTGACTGCCCTTTTTATATAATTGTAATCCATTGGCCATGGCCAGATAATATTTGACGTCCGGATTGCCTTCATCAATTATTAATGCACTCGACAGGTACTTTTCCGCGGTAGAAAACGCCTCCCGGGCAAGCGCCTGATCGGCAAGGTTAAGATATGCCTGTATAAGATGTGCTTTCTTTTCAGGATGTTTGGCGATAACGGGCAATAGTGAATCCCGGTGGGCTACCACATAGGCCGGGTTTTCCTCTGAGAGCGTTTTTAGGCTCGGCTTGATTGTTAAACACCCCACCATAAATAACAGGAGCAAAAATAGTGTTTTTACGACGTGTTTGGACATGTTTTGTCGGATGTCTCTTATGTGGGCATTATTTTTTTCCATCAAACCAAAACAGCTCCTGATTATTGTAAAAAGACTCGTATAAAACCTGCATCGAATCGACAACATAATAACGATCCTGAAGGTTGCTGTAATCGAATCGCGTCATGATGATGGATTTTATATCAAAAGGAAGAAATCGCGATCGCTGTGACTCACCTTTGGCACAGTGAATTACATTCAAGGTTTCCTCGTGAGATGAAATAATACCGGCACCATAAATTTCAACATCAATGTCATTTGGGTTTCGCCGGAATCGATCTGTTTCTTGCTGTTTCCTTACTAAGCCGAATTCATACGTCCACCAGGCAAAGTTTTGCAGGCGTTTCAGGTTGTGTGCAATCAACTCTGTGCCCAGCTCTCGTTTGTCCTGAAGGATTTCGTACCCAAGCATACCCATATCCGCTAAAAATCGAGCATATTCTTTATTCATTAAAAAGGGGACATGTCCCTGTATATCATGAAATATGTCTGGTTCTGGTGTATAGTCTTCATCGTTCTGAATGGACTTCCCCGCGTATTTTTCCTCAAAGCGGGGAGATTGACGAATTATATCTGTAACGGGAAACTGACGGTTGGCATTTAAATCGAAGAATAATTCTTCGTCTAGAAAACCAGCTACAGGCACCAGTGACCAACCGGTTGCATTTTCAATCAATGGTGAAATTTCTTCAAAATTTGGAAATCTATCACGCGGTATTGGAAGTGCTTTCGTTCCCAATAAATATTCCCGAGATGCATATTGGTCAAGCAATTGCTCCTGGTTCTGGTATAAACCCGCCCATATTTTATTCTCCAGATTCGTTATTTCATCGTACAATTGCGGCTTTATGAATTGATCGCTGCGACCTAAAATTTTTATACCACCAATTGCGTTTGGCTTTATGTTTGAAAAAAGATAGTCATATTGTTGCGTTTGGTGTGCCATTATTCTGCTTTATGGGGGTCAGGTAAATTTACAGAGCCAGGGGAAGGAAACAAATCTCTCAAAAAGTCAAAAGCCCCGGTTCCCACCGGGGCTTATATAAGCCACTCTCCATTTATAAGGCACACTTGACTTAGCAAGACACGCGAATAATCTAATCCGCTTTTGTAAATACCGTCAATACGTAGAAATACGTATTTTTTGATGTTTTTTATGCATTTGTAAACGTTTAATTTTTTTCCTGTAAGAAAGGGTGTACTTTATCTAATGATACGCGTTTTTGTCGCCGATGACCATGCCATTGTTCGCGAGGGCCTTATTATGCTACTTTCGACCAACAAGGAAATTGACGTAATCGGTTGGGCCGATAATGGTAACTCCGCCCTGCTAGAAATTTGTTCACAGCAGCCCGATGTGGCGCTACTTGATATATCCATGCCTGAAATGAATGGGATTCACATCGCCCGTGCATTGAACGCCAAATGTCCAAACATTAAAATTATCATTCTTTCCATGTATTCCAGTCGTGAGTATATCCATCAGTCCCTTTTGGCCGGAGTGTCCGGCTATCTGCTGAAGCATTCTGCTGCCAGCCAGCTAATTGAAGCTGTCCAGAAAGTGGCGGGTGGAGATCAGTTTTTTTCCACTTCGCTACGGGAAACGGTTGCCGATTTGCAGGAGTTTCCAGATGCGATGGGAAACATTCCCGAACCGGAGTTGACTGTTCGCGAGAGAGAAATAATACATCTTATTGCCAAACGAATGACGTCAAAAGAGATTAGTGATAGACTTTATATCAGTAATCGGACGGTGGACAAGCATAGAGAAAACATCATGAATAAATTGGGAATACATGATGTGGCAGGACTCGTACAGTATGCTTTGGCAAACGATTTATAATAACTTATAACATGAGAGCAAGTAAACCGGCAATCAGAATACCAGTAACGATTGTACGTTTTTTGTTCGCAGGGTGTTCGCTGTTCAACCTAAAAAGAAGCCATCGATCAGGGTCAATTGTTGCTGATTCTGCGTCGGGAAATATAAAAGTCTGTGGTGTGTCTGTTATCGCCAGTTTGTGTAAACTGGTTCCATTTTTACCGTGCAACAATATTTCTACCGGCATCCGAAACCCTTTTGGTTTCCATTGTAGCTTGATCTGTAACCCCTCTGGCGTTAAAACATTGCCATAACTAAGTATTGGTAGCTCTTTTGAATATAAATATTGATCATAAAACCATCGTAGATTAGAAGAATAATACTCACTCACCATGTTTTTGAAGTCAGCAGTATTAATGTGGTTACCGGGTAACGGTTTTTGATCGTGGATCAATCTAAAAAGCAATGTGTCGATTGCGTCTTTGCCCATTAAGTAACGCAACATGTGTATTACGTAAGCACCTTTGAAATAAACATCCGATGTATACACATCCGAAGACGTTGCATTGCGCATTGGTACAATTGCCTGGTCATTCTCTATTCTTGGCAATACGGATTGGGGGAAAAACTGTAAATAATCGTCATGCCCATGATTGTCTTCAATAAACAAGCCTTCAGCATATACTGATATACCCTCGTGCAGCCATAAATCTGACCATTCGTTCGCCGTTAAATAGTTACCCCACCATTCGTGTGCCATTTCATGTAACAACAAAAAGTCATAGCCAAGATTGGTGTGCGCATATTGATTGCCATAGGATATGATGGTTTGGTGTTCCATGCCCCAATAATTCGTTTGAACTAGACCAAATTTCTCTTTTGCATATGGATACTGACCGAAATGTTTTGTGTAAAACAATAACATGGATTCCGCTTCGTTTAATAAGGAATCCGCCCCGTGCTCTGATTCAGGTAAAACGTAATAAACGGCCGTTAGGCTGTCCAGGCTATGAAAGGACTTTTTCCTTTCTTTAAATGCGCCAACATTTAGGGTAATGTTATAGTTGTTGATGGGATAGCGCGTTTTCCAGTGATAAGTTTGTTCACCTCTGTCCTCTATGATCCCTTCCAGCGTCCCATTGGAAACGGCTATTAGCGGTTTCGGTACCGTGAAATACATGTCGGCGCTATCGGGCTTATCTGACAAATGATCTTTGCTCGGCCACCATAGTTTTCCGCCTTCTCCCTGGCATGAGACTCCTATCCAGGGATTTCCCTGTTTATCATGGCTCCAGTTAAAACCCCCTTCCCATGGCGGATTTTTCGCTTCCGGCGGTTTTCCATCGTATTCTATTCTGGTAAGGATTTTTGTCTCAGTTTGCGCCGAAGCAGGAATAGTAATAAAAAGTTTGTGTTTATTGTGTTTAAAGGTTGCCTCAACATCGTTTATCCATGCTTTCTTGACGTGATATACATCTATCAAATCAAGTTCCAGCGTCTGAAGCCGGTTTGAAAGTGGAAGAATTTGCAAATCTGCATAGCCGGCTATGGTTTTATCCACCGGATTTATTGTTAAATGGATTGCAACATGGTTGAGGTCGTAGGATGCTTGTAGCTTGCTAATTTCGCCACCGGAAGGGTAGGGTGTGGCATCAAAGCCCGCCAATGCGGATTGACAAAGAATAATTCCCGCAATTACTGTTAAAGGTTTTGTCATCAATCTGTGTGTAATGCTTTAAATTTGGACTGTTCGCACCTACAAGAATGTAACACAGTATAAGGATCGATTGATATGCCTGAATTACCGGAAGTGGAAACGGTTGTTCGCAGTTTGCGTCCAATTATAATCGGGAAAACAATACTTTCGTTAATAGAACAAAATGATTACGCTCGTGTTTTTGCGCCTCAGACGCCGGCAATTATACAAAGCCGGGTAACAAACAAAGCGGTCACTTCTGTTTTTAGGCGTGCAAAGTATATCGTCCTCGATTTGGGTGAAGGATATTTAACGATACATTTACGTATGACCGGTCGCCTGATTCAGAGCCTTTCACCGGATGAAAACCCAAAACATATCACCGCCCTTTTTCAATTTGACGATGGCTCAACATTGTATTTCAAGGACTATCGAAAATTCGGTCGGATCCAATATTTGTCATCGCTTGCAAAACTTGACGAAAAACTTGGACCCGAACCGCTCTCTGATTTATTCACTCTACGTCTATTTTCCCACAATCTTAAACAGAAAAAAGGGCAGATAAAAAGCCTGCTTCTTAATCAATCTTTCATAGCGGGTCTCGGAAATATTTACGTTGACGAATCCCTTTGGCGGGCCAGAATACATCCAGAAACCCCTGCCAATTGTATAAGCGGTATTAAAATACGTTGGTTGTATGAGGCTATTCGAATGGTGTTAACGGCTGCGATAAAAGCGCAGGGTACCACTATTATTAATTTTTATTTCAGTGAGGGCTCCAGCGGTAATTTTAAAAATGAGTTGAACGTGTTTGGTCGCCAGGGAAAAACGTGCCCCCGCTGCAGAACAATTATCAAGAAAATTCGCGCGTCACAACGGGGAACGCATTTTTGTCCTAAATGCCAGAAAAAGAAAGCCCCGAAAAAATCGGGGCTTGAATAAGGGATTGTCGGAATTGGAGAGTCCAAAAATACGATGCTTTGTGATCAGCGTTTGTGATGAATTTCACTGATTTTCGGTTATTTTTGAAAAAACTTTTTCACTCTTTTATTATACAATATTGTTCTTGAAAAACGTTCCTGCGCGTTCCCAATTCCCATCTGTTTTCAAGTCGTAGTTTGATGGGGTGGTTCACATTCTGGAAGAGCGGTATTCCTGTACCAAAAATGATTGGATGAACGGTAATGATTATGTGTGTTAAATAGGGCGCAAACCTTGCGTTTGTTTTGGCCCCGCCAGCAATGTAGCATTTTTCAGATTGTATCGATGCTAGAATTTTTTGCGGCTCATCTTCCCTGTGTACTGTAATTAATTCCCGGCCCGCTAGCGGTTTCGAAATTAACTCTGCCGTTGTAGATCCAATAACGACCTGGTGTCCCATGGTTCTCTTTTTAAACTCCGCCTTATCTACTGTCCATTCCAGCGTGTCTTCATGGCTTTTCGCAATGAAGCCATCAAGGGTAATGGCGGCAATTAAGATGATATCCATTTAATACAAAACGGGCACATTAAAATGTGCCCGCTATAGAATTTGAATACCTCTATTACTCTTCTATCGGTTTACCGTGTTCATCAATTGTACCGGCTGTCACAATGGCCAGTTTTTTAGGGTCGATATATTTTTTAATTGCCCCGTTAACCAGATCCAGGGTTACAGCATTAATCATATCGGGATAGTCATCCAAATATTCATTGGATCTGCCCCGTTCCGCATTTGTTAAGATTTGATTGGCTTTTCCGCGAGTGGTTGCCAAACCAACCTTATACGATCCGGTGATTGTGGTTTTTTTCGCATCTAATTCTTCTGCTGTGATTCCATCGGATACCCACTTTTCTATTTGTTCAAGAGATGCTGATTTCCCCTGATCTAATAATGCTGGGGCAAACGTTCCCCAGGTGTACCAATAACCATCGTTCCCGTTGTCTACGCCGCGCAGAGAGGATCCGATTCCGTACGTTAAGCCCTGTTGATCCCTTACTGTTTGCATCAGACGTGCAGAAAAATTGCCGCCCAACACATAAATGCCAAGAAACAGAGGGTAGTAATCCGGGTGATTTCTATCAATACCAACGGCCTGTCCAAAATAGGTGTCGGTGCTGGTTTTGTCCTGCAGTGTAACATAGGAAACTACCGCCCTACTCTGTTCTGCTTTTTTCTCGGTCGCTACCATTTTAAGGGGCGATTTATGCCATTTTTTAAACTGTTTTTTAATTGTTTTTGACAGTTTCTTTTCATCAATGTCGCCAACGGCAGCAATGATCATATTCCCAAGGCCATAATTCTTTTCATGATAGGCTTTTAGATCTTCTACCGTTGCCTTCTCCACCATATCAATTTCTTCATCCACTGTATACGAGTAGTTGGGGTGTCCTTCCGGGTATAGCGTGCGCATAAATTCACGGTAAGCTTGCCCGCGAGTACTTTCCTTAGCTCGTTGTAAATTCCCCATATAACGTTTTTTAGTAGTAGCCAGATCTTCCTCATTAAAGGCCGGTTCTTTTAACTGCTCAGCAAGCAATTCTATCACCAGCGGTACGTTTTCTTTAAGGCATCGAATGTCAAACTCAACACGATATTGGCTGCTGCTGAAGTTCAATTCAGCACCAACCGATTCAAGCATCTCGCTGATTTCAAATTTGTTGTGTTTGGTTGTTCCCTGGTCAAGCATTGCTGCGGTTAAGTCTGCAATTTTCCCATTGCTGGCGGGACTAAATTCGTCTCCTCCAAGCAAGCTTCCCGCAATGGTCACAACATCTTTTACCGGTGTTTCCATTGTCATCAGAGTCAGACCATCAACGACTTCATCTACCTTTATTTGATCTGCCATCGAGGCTCCTGCTCCACCTGATGCCGGCGCAAGTGCCAGCTGGCCGACCTGAGCGTTATCTGGGCGCCAATTTAGTGGCTGGTGAACAGCTTTTGCCCCGACGCTTCTTTCACCGCCCGAACCCGCATCTGTTTGCGCATCGTTTGCTACGGGAATAAAGATTCCTGTCGTGCTTTGGTCTTCCACAAGGTATGTGTTTGCGACCTTTTTCACATCTGTTGCTGTTACTTTTTCGATGTTTTCCACAAAGGTGGTGTAGTGCGTCCAATCGCCCATGGCTATGGATTCGTTTAATTCGCTAGCAACAGAGTAGGAACCATCCCGACTAAAGGCAGCATCCGCACGGATTTGTGCCTGGGCGCGGGCCACTTCTTCTTTTGTGACGCCATTTTGTTTCAAATTTTCGAGCTCATCCAGGATAATCACCTCAGCTTCATCTGGATCCGTATTGGGGGTCAGGAATGCATACGCAATAAACAAACCATTGTCATGGAACGGAAAATCCCACATGAACAGCGATGTCGCCAAACCTTTGTCCACTATACTTTTGTATAGTCTGCTGGACTTGCCATTGCCCAGGATACTGGACATGATTTGAATTGGATATGTATCCTCGTGGGTTCCTTCCGGTGTTTTGTATGCAATCCCCAGGATAGCATTCTGTCCCGATCTTTTTATCAAAATCCGACGAGGGCCTTCCTGCTCCGGTTCCTGTGTATACATTTCCGGGATTTCGTGAGGACTGGCCCCATATTTACCGAAATGTTCTTTCACCATATTTAACGCTTCTGCCGATTCAATGTCGCCGATGATCGTTACAGTAGAATTATTGGGCCAATAAAATGTGTCATAAAATTCTTTTAGTCTTTCAATCGGTACATTTTCGATGTCTTCTTTCCAGCCTATCGTAGAGTGATGATAGGGGTGTGCCTGGTATGCCGTTGCCCAAATGTTTTTATCGAGAACGCCGAATGGGTCATTTTCACCGCGTTCAAATTCGTTTCGTACCACTGTCATTTCTGATTGACGATCTTCCTCCCGAATAAAAGCGTTGCGCATGCGATCTGCTTCAATCCTGATTGCTCGCTCCAAATGTTCACTTGGGAGTAATTCAAAGTAGTTGGTGCGGTCCATCCAGGTGGTGGCATTTATTTGTGCCCCAACATTTTGCAGCACCGTCCAAATTGGTGTGCCATCTTCTTTGTTGAATTCTTTTGATCCTTTGAACATCAGGTGCTCTAATACATGCGTTGATCCGGTATATCCAATGGCCTCATTTCGTGACCCAACATGGTAGGTGACCATAAAGGTTGCCACGGGGGCGGAATGATCTTCCATTAATAATACTGTTAACCCATTCGATGTTAATTTGTATTCATCAATACCGCCGGAAGATTTAATGTATTCGTATCCGTCAACTTGTGTTTTTGCCATAATACCGCCTGTTATTACAAGGATGCCTAATAAGACAAATAGTGATTTTTTCATGTTTCTTCTCTTTGCTTGGTTCTAGGTGCTCTCGCGCTCACAATAGACTGGTATTTATCCGTTTGGTTGTCTTTGTGTCAGCGCAGTCCCAGAAATGTTTTTCTTGTTTATAGCGCTCAAACAAGCGTTAAAGTTTATGCTGTATTTGTTTATTTGCAATCTTTTCTGAGCGCGTTTATTCTTAACCAATTCTGTGAAACATCTCCTCATTCATCATCAATCTCTGCGACTCGTTTCATGCCTTTCTTCGTGGGGAAGAATTGGCCGGTGTATTCCATGTAATCCGTATATTTTTTCCCAAACCGGCGAATTAACTCTGCTTCTTCTCTTTGTACCAGCCATGACCATAGTATTGATAATGGCAAAACCGAAACCAGCAAAGACCATGATTGTTGCATAATTGAAATTAATCCTGTCGTGGAATAAATTACCCCACTGTACAGCGGGTGGCGCACAAATTGATACGGACCGGTCTGGCTTAATTGTCTGCCCCAGTCTGATTTTTTGAGCTGTGAGATGCTGCCAATCAGCAAATAAAGGATGTCAACCGAAAACATTCCTATCAGCATCCATCGAAGCCATGATGCAATAGACATGGCGGGAAGAATTTCCAGGCCGTCTATAACTATACACGCCGTCCAAACGAGGAAAGTGGCAAGCAATCCGGGGATTGTTACTCCTAACCGTCTCTTTGCTGAAAACGCCAACTTTATTTTTTCTTTGGTATATATAAATCTGTGACGGTACCCTCAAAAACCTCAGCAGCGTTAGCAAATGTTTCCGTCAGCGTTGGGTGAGGATGAACGGTCAGGCTGATGTCTTCCGCGTCGGCCCCCATTTCAATGGCCAGTACGGCTTCTCCGATAAGATCGCCTGCGTTTGGGCCTACGATTCCAACGCCAAGTGTTCTTTTTGTATCAGGATCAAATAATATTTTTGTACGCCCTTCGTTGCGGCCCATTGCCAGTGAGCGCCCACTTGCGGCCCAGGGAAATTCCCCTTTTTCATAGGCAATATTTTTTGCTTTCGCCTCTGTTTCTGTCAACCCCGCCCAGGCAATTTCAGGGTCGGTAAAAATCACGGCCGGAATCGCTTTGCTGTCAAAGGCTGCTGGTAATCCTGCGATGACTTCTGCAGCTATCTTTCCTTCATGGGTTGCTTTATGTGCCAGCATGGGATCACCCGTTACGTCGCCGATGGCAAAAATGTGTGGTTTTTGTGTCTGTTGCTTTGTATTTACTGTAATAAAGCCCTTGTCTGTAGGCTTTATTCCCGTCTTATGTAACTCTAACTTGTCGGTGTTTGGTATTCTTCCTACGGACACCAGTATTGCATTATATGTTTCTGTAAAATCTTTTCCGTCCGAGGTCTCGAAAGTGCATTTCAGTGATTCATCGGCATTCTGTTCTACTTTTACTACCTTAGTAGATAAATATATCTGTTGAAACTCTTTCTTCAGTTTTCTTTCCAGTGGTTTTACCATGTCCTGGTCGGCACCAGGTAACAGGTTTGGCATAAATTCAACCACGGAAACGTTGGCGCCAAGGGCGCTATATACCGTACCCATTTCCAGCCCAATATAACCACCACCAATTACCAGCATTTGGGGGGGTATTGAATCCAATTTCAATGCACCGGTTGAAGTAAAAACGTTTTTCATTTCCATGGAAATGCCCGGTATAGTCGCCGGGCGGGATCCGGTGGCAATGATTGCTTTGTCAAATTTGAAATTTGTGTCTTTATCTTCTCCCGCAATGACAAGTTGCTTGTCTGATGCAAACGTAGCAATGCCTTGTATCACCTGAACACCGCGGGCTTTGGCCATCTGAGCGATACCGCGGCTTAATTGCGCCACTACTTTTTCTTTAAAGGTGCGCACACCTTCAAGCTCGATTTTTGGCGTCTCAAATACAATTCCCTGTTTTTTTATCTGCGCTGCCTCATCAATTACTTTTGCCAGGTGCAGAAGGGCTTTTGATGGAATACAGCCTCGGTTTAAACAGACGCCTCCCAGTTCCGCATTTTTATCAATGAGCGTAACGTGCAGACCTAAATCGGCTGCTCGAAATGCAGCGGCATAGCCACCGGGGCCGGCCCCAATAATCACAACCTCGGTTTGTAATGTGCTCCTACCCATTAGGTTAAACCCAAACCTTTCAGCTCTTTAAAATCAGTAAGCAGTTCGTTGATGCGTCTGGTGAAGCGGGCAGCTTGTGCACCATCGATTACGCGGTGATCATAGGATAATGAAAAGGGTAAAATAATCCTTGGACCAAAACTTTCATCTTTGAAAACAGGCTTGGTTTTAGCGCGTGACACACCAAGAATAGCGACTTCCGGCGGGTTAACAATTGGGGAGAATCCTGTGCCGCTTATCCCGCCCAGGCTTGAAATCGTGAAACAGCCGCCTTTCATATCCTCCGGCAAGAGCTTTTTGTTTCGAGCCTTTTCGCTGGTTGTCGCTAATTCTTCCGATAGTTCACGAAAGTTCTTTTGATCAACATTTCTCACAACCGGCACGACCAGACCGTCTGGCGTATCTACCGCAACACCCAAATGAATGTATTTTTTGTATACCAGGTTTTGACCTGTGTGATCCAGGGATGCGTTAAACTCCGGCATTTCGTCCATGCATTGTGCTACTGCTTTCATAATAAAGGGCAGGAGCGTAACTCGTGTTTTCTTGTTGGCGTTCAATGCTTTAAGCGACTTGCGAAATATCTCTAGGTCCGTGATGTCCGCTTCATCGTATTGCGTAACATGTGGTATGGTTTGCCAGGCCTGTTGTAATCGTTCTCCGGTTATCCTCTTTATTTTGGATAGTTTTACAGTTTCGACTTCGCCCCATTGAGAAAAGTCAATTTTTGGCATAGCCGGTTTCGTGTTTGGGCCGGAAGAAAGATTGGTTAACGCTGATTTAATATAATTTTGTACATCCTCTTTTGTGATACGGCCTTTTTCACCTGATCCTGCAATCCCAGCCAATTCAGCGCCCAGTTCACGTGCAAACCTGCGTACAGCCGGCGAGGCAAGGGGAGATACTCCCGTTTTTCTGTTCTTGGTTGGTTGACCCGGATCCATTTCTGCCTTTTTCGTTGTTTGTAAATTCGAAGGTTCAGGTTGTTTATCAACGGTTTTTTCTGTGGTTTTTTCCGATGATTTATCAACCCCGCTTTTGCTTTCACCTTCCAGCTTTAACAATAACGCGCCGGGGCCAATTTCATCGCCAGCATTTACGTTAATTTCCGCAATTGTCCCCGCTTCCGTTGTGGGAATTTCCATGGATGCTTTTTCGGACTCGAGTATTAAAATGGCATCATCAATTGCGATCTGGTCACCAACATTTACAAGGATTTCACTTACCTCTACGCTATCGATGCCTTCTCCCAAATCGGGTAGTTTTACCTCTTTCATCATGTGTCTTTCTATACTGTGCGCGGATTGGGCTTTTCCGGATCCAATCCATATTTTTTCATCGCCTTTTTTATTTGCTCGGGTTCAATCTGCCCTTCTCCCCCGAGACTGTTTAATGCTGCCAGAACGATGTAATGCCTGCTCACCTCGAAAAAATTGCGTAATTCTTCCCGCGCTTCACTACGCCCAAAACCATCCGTTCCAAGGGCGGTAAAATTGTGTTGCACAAACGGCGCTATTTGTTCTGCTACTAACTTCACATAATCAGACGCCGCAATCACGGGTCCGCGATTATGCTCTAAACATTTTGTTACATAAGGCATTTTAAATTCTTCATCGGGATGGAGAATGTTCCAGCGTTTTTTATCTTCGCCGTCCTTGCGCAGTTCGCTGTAGCTGGTAACACTCCAAACGTCCACATCAACAGACCACTCTTTTTCCAATATTTCAGCTGCGGCCAATACTTCATTTAATATTGGTCCGCTTCCCAGCAGTTGTACGCGTGGATTGTAGCGTACATCGCCTTCCTGATATTTATACATTCCACGAATAATACCTTCTTCAACGTGTTCCGGTAATTGAGGTTGCTGGTAGTTTTCGTTATACAGCGTCAAGTAATAAATAACATCTTCATTGTTTTCAACCATTGCTGTCAATCCGTCATGAACGATAACAGCCATTTCATATGCAAACGCCGGATCGTATGCCCGGATATTTGGAACGACGGACGCAGCCAAATGGCTGTGACCATCCTGGTGCTGCAAACCTTCGCCCGCCAGCGTTGTCCGCCCCGCTGTTGCTCCCAAAAGAAATCCGCGTGTCCGCATATCAGCGGCTGCCCAAATTGAGTCTCCCACGCGTTGAAAACCAAACATGGAATAATACATGTAAAACGGAATCATGTGAATGCCGTGGGTGCTGTAGGACATCCCCGCTGAAATAAACGATGAAATAGCCCCTGCTTCAGTTATGCCTTCTTCCAGAATTTGCCCGTCTGTTGCTTCTTTATAATAAAGAAACTGATCCGCGTCTACCGGATCATAGTTTTGTCCGCTGTGGCTGTAAATGCCAAGTTGGCGAAACAGCGGATCAATTCCGAACGTTCTCGCTTCATCGGGGATAATTGGGACCACGTTTTTTCCAATTTCTTTGTTCTTGGTAATGATTGTTAATAATCGAACAAATGCCATCGTGGTTGAGATTTCACGTTCACCAGACCCGCCCAATAATTCTTTAAATATTTCCTGTTGTGGAACCGAAACAGGGTCAATGGCATGCTTTCTGAGCGGAAGGTATCCGCCAAACTGTTTCCTGCGCGATTGGAGATATTGAATTTCCTCGCTATCGTCCGGTGGGCGATAAAAGGGTGTCTTTTTTGCTGCTTCGTCCGTAAATGGAATGTCGAAACGGGAGCGAAAATGTAGCAATTCTTCTTCATTAAGTTTTTTCTGCGAATGGGTGATATTGCGACCCTCGCCCGCTTCTCCCAGTCCATAACCCTTGATTGTGCGCGCTAAAATGACCGTTGGTTGTTCCTTGTGATTCACCGCCTCGTTATATGCTGCATATACCTTTGCCGGGTCATGGCCTCCAACTCGGATATTCCACAATTCATCGTCCGATAAATGTTCAACCATCGCGGCCAGTTTTGGGTTTTTGCCCCAGAAATGTTCCCGGACATATGCCCCGCCCTCAACCACGTATTTCAATAAATCGCCGTCTACAACCTCTTCCATGCGTTGCGCAAGTAAACCGTCTTTATCTTTATCCAGAAGCGGATCCCAGTCGGATCCCCATACCACTTTTATTACATTCCATCCAGCGCCGCGGAAAGCGCCTTCCAGCTCCTGTATAACTTTGCTGTTGCCGCGAACGGGGCCGTCCAGTCGTTGCAAATTACAATTCACGACAAAAATCAGATTGTCCAGTTTTTCGCGACTGGCAAGTGTTAATGCACCAAGAGATTCCGGTTCATCCATTTCCCCATCACCAAGAAACGCCCATACCTTCCGACCAGAGTCCCGTAAAAACCCACGGTCAACCATATAGCGCATAAAGCGCGCCTGGTAAATTGCCGTGATTGGGCCTAGTCCCATGGATACGGTTGCAAATTGCCAGAAGTCCGGCATGAGATATGGGTGGGGGTAGGAGCTCAGACCCCCTTCTTTGGCGCTTTCGCGACGAAAATTTGTAAGTTTTTCTTCTGTCAATCTGCCCTCTAAAAATGCACGGGCATACATTCCCGGTGACGCATGTCCTTGAAAAAAGACCAGGTCTCCTCCCGAATCGTGGTCATGACCGCGAAGAAAATGGTTTTGTGCTACTTCCAGAAGAGTTGCCGAAGAAGCAAAGGTTGAAATATGACCGCCAATGCCATGGCTTTCTTTGTTTGCCTTTACCACCATTGCCATAGCGTTCCAGCGGATGAGTGATTTTATTCGTCGTTCAATGGCGCGATCGCCGGGATACGGTGCCTGTTGGTTTGGTGGAATGGTATTCTGAAAAGCCGTGTTGGGGCTGTAGGGCAGCCGTACGCCACTACGGCGGGCACGATCTATTAGTTTTTCAACCAGGAAATGGGCACGATCCGGTCCTCCCGACTCCAGAACGGCCTGGAGAGAGTCCAGCCATTCCTGTGTCTCTTGAGGGTCTATATCCTCTCTAAATTTTTCGTCAATCATAAAATTCCTGTAAAATTTTCAATCCGTTGAATTCACAAACGAAAAATTACAAAGGATAGTCAAACGAGGGTTAATAAAAACGCAATATTACACTGCGTAACATATTATAAATAAAGACCTTTTTATCTTGAATATATTGCGCGGATTCGTAGCCCGTAGATCCTCTGTTCTGCGATAAGAGGCGTCTTGGTTTTCTTGTGGTATTAAATCGTAACCTGATATTCGTTTAACATTTTCACATAATTGGCACGCATAAAGGCGCCTGGATCTGGTATGTTTTGCATACTCATGGAGCCGCGCATCTGTGTAAGGCTTTCGTATTCGTGCTCATCCATCCACACCTCAATATCCGTCAATACGTTGCGTACGTGTTCTGGTCCGTGTTTCAGCAATGCTGAAGCCATCATGGTAACGTCTGCTCCGGCCATCGTGAGCTTAAGGGCATCTGCCGCTGAATGCACGCCGGACGTGGCAGCCAGAGAAAGGTGTATTTGTCCTCTTAGAACTGCGATCCATCGAAGCGGTAGCAAAACCTCATCGGAGGTACTTAAATGTAACGCTGATTTTACCTCAAGGTTTTCCAGATCAATATCGGGTTGATAAAACCGATTAAACATTACAAGGGCATCGGCGCCGGCCTCTTCAAGTCTGCAAGCAAAGGAGGGCAGGGCGCTGAAATAATGACCCAACTTTACTGCCACCGGTATCTTTACTTTGCTTTTTATGCTGGACAGTATGTCAATATGGTTTTGCTTTACTTCGGTTCCTGTTTCGTGGCTATCTGTTGGCAGATGATAAACGTTCAACTCAATAGCATCGGCGCCGGCTTCTTCAATCAGGTGGGCTTTTTCAATCCATCCGCCTTCCGATACGCCATTTAAGCTTCCCATTACGGGAATATCCAATGTTTCTTTGAGAGAACGCAGCTGACGTAAATATTCATCCGGGCCCATGGAAAAGTCGTGGTGATCGGGAAAATAGGACATGGCCTCGGCAAAGCTGTAGCTGCCGTGGGATAAATAATGCTCCAGTTCACTGTCTTCGTGATAGATTTCTTCCTCAAAAAGAGAATACATCACAATAGCAGATGCGCCAGCGTCTTCGAGTCTTTTTGCCATATCTAGGTTGCGTGACAGGGGTGAGGCTGATGCCACCAGCGGATTTTTTAAATCCATTCCCATATAGGTTGTGTTAAATTTCATCATCGACTCCTATTCTTCACCGTGTGCAGGCTCTAACTGCGCCAGTTTATGGTAATAATCAAATTGATCTTTGGCGTGCTTATCCGCTTTTTCCAGCAGTTGAGCTGCCCGTTCGGGCATGCTCTTGGTTAACATCTTGAATCTGTTTTCACGGTATAGATATTCTTTAATATGAATTGATGGCGCTTTTGAATCCATCGAAAGTGGATTCTTGCCATTTTGTACTGCCAGTGGATTGTAGCGGAACAATGGCCAATGACCGCTTTCTACCGCCAGCTTGTGCTGTTCCATTCCTTTTTCCATATTAATTCCGTGAGCGATGCAATGGCTATATGCAATGATTATGGATACGCCGGGATACGCCTCTGCTTCCATGAAGGCTTTTACGGTTTGAGCGTCGTTTGCACCCATGGCAATTTTTGCTACATACACGTTGCCGTAACTCATTGCAATCATTCCAAGGTCTTTCTTTCCCGTTTCCTTTCCGGAAGATGCGAACTTTGCTACCGCGCCAATTGGTGTTGCTTTGGAGGCCTGGCCCCCGGTGTTGGAATACACTTCCGTGTCCAGTACAAGAATGTTCACATCTTTTCCCGAAGCCATAACGTGATCAAGACCGCCAAAGCCGATATCATAAGCCCAACCGTCGCCGCCCATAATCCAAACGCTTTTTTTAACCAGGTTTTCCGATACAGTCAGGAGCTGTTTCGCTAGCGGGTTTTTGCTTTTTTCCAGGGTTTCGTTCATCTTCGTAACCCGCAGTCGTTGTTCATAGATGCCTGGTTCATCGGATTGATCGGCGTCTCTGATTTCGCGAAAGAGTGCGTTACCAATTTCATCTTTCAGCATTTCCGCCAGTTCTAGTGCGTGCTCACGTTGCTTGTCAATGGTCATTCTAAAACCAAGTCCAAATTCAGCGTTATCTTCAAACAATGAGTTTGACCAGGCCGGTCCTCTATTCTCTGCATTTTTTGCCCAGGGTGTTGTGGGAAGATTTCCGCCGTAGATTGATGAACATCCCGTTGCATTTGCAACCACCATGCGATCGCCAAACATTTGTGACGCCAATTTTACATAGGGCGTTTCACCACAACCGGAGCAGGCTCCGGAAAATTCAAACAGGGGTTTTAATATCTGAGAGCCTTTTACAGTGTTCTGCTTTACTCGACCGCGATCTACTTCAGGTAATTCAAGGAAAAAATTCCAATTTTCTTTTTCAGGTACACGTAATGGTGCCTGAGGTTCCATGTTAATAGCTTTCCGGCTCACGTTGGTTTTGTCCTTCACCGGACAGGCCTCAATGCAAAGTGCACAACCGGTACAATCCTCTGGGGCAACCTGCAATGTATACACTTCTGATGTTTCCCATTCGCGCCCTTTGGGCGGTACGGATTTGAATGTTTCTGGCGCATTGGCCAAGAGGGATTTGTCATATACTTTTGGTCGTATGACGGCATGGGGACACACCAGCGCACATTTATTGCATTGTATGCATATATCCGCATTCCAGACCGGGATTTCGTTTGCGATGTTCCGTTTTTCCCACTGCGTTGTGTTGGTTGGCCAGGTCCCGTCCGCTGGCATGGCACTAACAGGTATATCGTCGCCCAAACCGGCAATCATTGCGGCCGTAACATTTTTCACAAAATCTGGTGCATGGTCAGGAATCGGGTTGTCGTTAATCTCCGTTCCTGTCACAATATTAGGAAGGGAGATTTGTTCTAGATTTGCCAGCGTTTGGTCGACGGCATTGAAATTTTTCTTTACAATCTCGGCTCCCTTTTTGCCATATGTTTTTTCAATGGCGCCTTTTATTTTTGCAATCGCTTCGTCTTTTGGTAGGATTCCTGATATCGCAAAAAAGCAGGTTTGCATGATCGTATTGATCCTCTGTCCCATGCCCGTCTCGAGTGATACTTTTAGCGCGTTGATATGATATAATTTTACTTTTTTGTCCAAAATCTGCTTTTGCGCTTTGCGCGGTAATTGTTGCCAAACGGTCTCATGTTCAAAGGGACTGTTTAGGAGAAACGTGCCGCCTGGAATAACGTATTTTAAAATGTCCACGGTTTTTAAAAATTCAAAATTATGGCAGGCAACAAAATTGGCATGTCTTATGAGATACGTTGATTGTATTTCTTCCTCACCAAAACGAAGGTGGGAAATGGTCATGCTGCCGGATTTTTTTGAGTCGTAAACAAAATATCCCTGAGCAAAATTGTCCGTCTCTCCGCCAATAATTTTTATTGAGTTTTTGTTTGCTCCGACGGTACCATCCGCGCCCAAACCAAAGAACATGCCTTTAAAAATATTTTCGGCGGTTGTAACATAATCCGGGTCATAGTCCAGGCTGGTCTTTGTCACATTGTCGTTGATTCCAATGGTAAAATGGTTTTTTGGTGAATCTTTTTCTAGTTCATCAAAGATGCCTTTTACCATTCCGGGGGTAAATTCTTTCGATGATAAGCCATATCGTCCACCCACAATCGTTGGCGCTTGTCCGGCCTGTGTTCCTTCTGCGAATGCTGTAACAATATCCTGATACAGCGGTTCGCCAACAGCGCCTGGTTCTTTGGTGCGATCCAGAACAGCAATTTTCTTTACCGTCTGTGGTAGAGAATTGAGGAAATGTTCAATGGAAAAAGGACGGTACAGGCGCACCTTAAGCGTGCCAACCTTTTCACCCTGTGACACCATATGTTTAACTGTCTCATCCACGGTTTCTGCGCCCGATCCCATGAGTATAATTACCCGATCAGCTTTTGGGTCGCCAACATAATCAAACAGATGGTATTGGCGCCCAACAATGTTAGCAAATGCATCCATGGCGTCTTGTACCATATCCGGCGCTGCATCGTAAAAAGCATTACAGGCTTCGCGAGCCTGGAAAAATGTATCTGGGTTTTGTGCCGTTCCCCGCAAGACGGGATAGTTCGGACTCAAGCCTCTTTTTCTGTGCTCAAAAACCAACTGATCGTCTATCATTTTACGAATATCATCTTCATCGAGTTGTTCAATTTTCATTACCTCGTGGGACGTTCTGAAACCATCAAAGAAGTGGACGAATGGAACGCGACATTTCAGCGTCGCGGCTTGAGCGATCAAGGCGAAATCCATTACTTCCTGAACGCTATTAGAAGCCAATAACCCAAACCCTGTAGATCGCGTAGCCATGACATCGCTGTGATCGCCAAAGATTGAAAGGGCATGGGTGGCAATCGTCCTGGCAGAAACATGGAAGACCGTCGATGTTAATTCCCCGGCAATTTTATACATATTGGGGATCATGAGGAGCAATCCCTGGGAGGCGGTAAAGGTGGTGGTTAACGCACCTGTTTGCAAAGCCCCGTGCACGGCTCCAGCGGCTCCTCCCTCGCTTTGCATTTCAACAACCGATGGTACTGTGCCCCAGATATTTTTCTTGCCCAAGGCTGACCAAGTGTCTGATTGCTCTCCCATGGGCGACGACGGGGTAATAGGATAAATTGCTATAACTTCGTTGGTTTTATGGGCAACGTACGCCGCCGCCTCATTTCCATCTATGGTGACCATTTTCCTGGACATGAAACGTCCTCCTCATTTAATCGGGTAATTGTTCAAAAAGAACAGACTAAAAATTACATAAAAAAGGATATGGGTATCCAATTTCATTCTATGGATTTTTTAATTGTGCAAAGAGGGAGCTACACTTCGATAGTTTTCCAGTCGCCAGTTTTTATTTTTCTGATCATCGCCAGGGCAAACAGTACAATATAGGCTGCCAAAGACCCCCACGCGCCAATAAATCCAAACCCTAAGTGAACGCCAAAAAAATAAACAGCAGGAAGGAAAAAGCCCCAAACCATCAGCGATTCAACCACGGCGGGATAGGTTGTATTACCGGCTCCCGAAAGAGCAAACCAAAGCGTCATTCCAATAGCATCTGCAAATTGTACTAGCCCAAGAATGCGTAATCCAACGCTTCCAAGTCGAATCACTTCCGGATCTTCAGTAAAAAAGGGGAGTATTCTATGTGGAAGCGTAAGAAAAATTATACCAAGCGTTCCCATGACCAATATCGACCACCGAACACTTTCTGAAATACTTTCTTCCGCTCTTTCAATTTTTTCTTCACCCATGTATTTCCCAACAAGTGTAGCACAGGCCTGTCCTATTCCAGCAGCGGGCATAAAAGAGGTTTGGAGAATGGTAAAAACGACCTGTGTCGCAGCCAGTTCAATAACGCCTATCACACCTACAATCTTATAGAAGGTTGAAAAGCCGGCCATCACCAACATCTCCTGCGATCCCTGGGGAAAGGCCAATTTTACTTGTCTCCAGAGCATTGTTTTATTCAAAGTAAAACTAAACACATGGTAGCGGCTTCTAATGTCCGGCTTAAACAGATAATACGAGTAGTGAAGCCCCATCCAAAGGGACGCTATCAAGGTGGCAATCGCTGCTCCTTTTACACCTAAAGCAGGAAAGGGTAAAACCGTCCAGATTTTGCCGAAAAATTCGAGTGGTGTGGATGCAAAAATGTTCCGGAGTCCTTCGCTGCCATAAATAAATCCTGCGTTTAAGTAGATATTAAGTATATTGGATGTTATGGTTACATTCATGTGAATTCTGGTTCGCTCAATCCCCGTGTAAAAACCCTGAAACACAAACCCAACCATGGAAACAAAAACGCTTAAAAAGGCGATTGAAATATAATTGATACAGAGGGCGATGACATCGGCATCTTTTATGAAAAGTGGTACAATTTTATCAGCAAAAAAATACCCTAGAAGTGACACAGGTATTCCAATCAACATTGCCAGTAAGTGTCCGTTATGTAAGGCCACCCCGCATTCGTTGTATTTTTTTTGTCCTAATCGACGTGATGCCATGGTTTGGGTTGCGGTGCGCAGGCTTATTGCAAAACTTAAAATTATCCATACCAGCATTGCACCCATGCCTGTTGCCGCTAATGCATTTGCGCCCAGATGGCCAACCATCGCCACATCAGCAAGATTCATAAATGTTCTACTCAGGTTGCTCATAATCACAGGTAGAGCAAGTACGATGATCTGGTGAGACAGCTCTCGGTTTCGCGGTTTAAACGGATTAATTATTAGTTTCATTTTTTGTGTACTGCGACCAATTGCTTCACGGCGATATTTTCTTCATTCAGCCGTCTGGCGGTTTTGCTGCAAACCGGTGCCGTTGACGCCAGTGCAATCTTTTTGTAGCCCAACTTTTTTAATTTGTTCGATAAAGACATTATTTGGGGGAAATCTTTCATGATGATCCGACTTTTTCGGTTTAGAAGAATTATCGCCGTACCGTCGTAGCTTAAACCAATGTTTTTACGTTCGGTTGTCTTTATCTCTGGCGGGTGAATGGTTGGTGTCTCTACATTGTCAATAAAATACTTCATTCTCTCAGCGGTCTTTATGTTGAAATATAAATGTCCTCACCAGTGAATCTAGAATAATTAAAAAAGCCGACCGACTGTTTTCTCGCCTAGTGAAACAATTAATTGTTTTGGGTGATACAATTTGAAACAAATTGGGGGCTGCCGGTATTAGGGGTTCAGTCGGGAGGAAACCTTTTTTCAATTTGGCATGATCTTTGTAAAAATTATATGTGAGAGAAATGGGGATAACCATGAAACATTTAACGCAAACGGAAAAAGACATCATGCGGTTTCTAGAAAATCGAGATAGAAACCTCTTGGACGGAACAGTTCTTACGCATAGTGTTGTATTTATTGACTCTATCCAAAAAGACTCCCTGATCGAAGCGTTACATAAGCTGGCAAAAGAATACGGGTTTCTGGCAGCAGCGTAATTTTTACTTTAATCATATTACCTCCAGATTAAATCCCGGCAGTTTTGTCGGGATTTTTTTATTAATCGACGTATCCATCACCTAATTTTCACAATGAAAATTCCCATTGATATGCTCTCAATGCACCCTGATGTGGCAACTGCGTTACATTCGGGGACGCCCGTGTTGGCGCTTGAATCCACAATTATTGCACACGGCATGCCTTACCCTGAAAACCTTTCGTTTGCTCAAAAAGCTGAAGATGTTGCGCGCCAGGCGGGCGCCGTACCCGCCACCATTGGCATACTCAATGGAAAGATAAAAATAGGGTTAACCGAAGATGAATGTGAGCAGCTGGCTTCCCGACCTTCTCACAAAACGACGTTGCGCGACTTGGCACATGTCATCTCAGAAAAAGCCTCGGGGGCGACAACGGTTTCTGCCACAATGGCCTTAGCCCACGCCGCCGGAATTAATGTGTTTGCCACTGGAGGAATTGGGGGCATTCATCGAAATGTGGTTGAGCATTTTGATATATCGCAAGACATGCTGGCCCTGTCTAATTATCCGCTATTGGTTGTTTGTGCCGGGGTTAAGGCTGTTTTGGATATACCAAAAACATTGGAGGTTCTTGAAACTGCTGGCGTTCCGGTTGTATCGTATAATTGCTCCGAATTTCCCGCCTTTTACTCTCGAAGTTCCGGTCTTGCTTCTTCTCTTTCTTTGATGGACTCAGAAAAAATCGCCGATCTTTTTTGGACACACCGAAAGCTGGGAATTGGGACAGCGGTTCTGGTTGCCAATCCGATTCCTAAAGAAAATGAAATCCCCAGGCAAGAAATGAGCAACATTATCGATACGGCAATACGGGAGAGTCAGAAAAGGAGAATTAGTGGTAAAGCTGTGACTCCGTTTCTTTTACAATCAATTGTTCAAATGACCGGTGGGCGAAGCCTGGGTGCAAATATTGCTCTGGCTATAAACAATGTAAAGGTTGGGGCTGAATTAGCTATTCTGCTGAAAAAGAGAAGCGGATCGGCTAATTTTTAGCGTTTAGATGCTGTTTGACCGTTTCTAGAAGCCGTGCCTTCCGAATTGGTTTTGTTAGATATTCATCACAGCCTGCTTTGAAGCATCGATCCCTATCGCGGGTGAACGCGTGAGCGGTTGTGGCAATTACGGGGATTCTGTTTTTCCGGGTGTCTTGTTTGATATATTGCGAAATCTGGAGGCCGTCTTCGTTGCCATGTAAAGAAATGTCCAGGAGAACACAATTAATGGGGTTGGTATCGATCTGATCGATGGCGTCTTTAACCGTTTCGGCGTACAACACTTCATAATCCTTGAGAAAATGAAACATGAGTTGTTGACTAATTTGGTCGTCCTCAACCACTAGTATTTTTGGCTTTTCTATTGGTGCTCTCTCCTTGTATAAACAACAATTGACCGATGCCAATTATCTTGATGTGAGACAATCCCCTATCTGTCTCTACATCGTATTACCGTGAATTCTTAAAAACGTGGTAAGTTAGCAAACTTTTAGCTTTGATGGTATGTATTTCTTCAGCGTTTCATCGTCAGTCTTTTCATTTCGTGTTGAAAAGAACAAAAGACCAGATATCCGCCTGTTCATCAATGGCTTTGGATGTTGGTTTTCCGGCTCCGTGCCCAGCATTTGTTTCTATCCGGATTAGGGCCGGCCTGTTAAATCGCGCCTGGTTGCGTTGCAGTTCAGCAGCATACTTGAAAGAGTGGGCTGGAACCACTCGGTCATCGTGATCTGCCGTCGTGATTAGAACGGCCGGGTACGGGACATCATTGCGAATATTATGTAGCGGTGAAAACGTTATAAGATTCTCAAAATGCTCTTTTTCTTCGCTGGATCCATACTCAACGGCCCACGCGTACCCAATTGTAAACGTATGATACCGCAGCATATCCATAACGCCTACCTGCGGAATTGCAGCGCTAAACAATTCGGGCCGTTGATTGACAACTGCTCCGATAAGCAGCCCGCCATTCGAACCACCGCGGATCGCCAAATGTTTTTCAGAGGTATAGTTCTGATCAATCAAGTATTCTGCGGCTGCTGTGAAATCATCAAATACATTCTGTTTGTTAAACAGCATACCGCCGCGATGCCAATCTTCTCCGTATTCGCCGCCGCCACGAATATTTGCCACGGCATAAATACCGCCCCTTTCTAAAAAAACCAGTGTACTGGCGCTAAATCTTGGAGTTATGCTTATATTAAATCCACCATATCCATACAAAAGAGCGGGGTTTTCGCCATTTTTTTCCATTCCTTTTTTATGCACAATAAACATGGGGACTTTTGAACCGTCTTTGCTGGTGAAAGAAACTTGTCGGGTTTCATAGTCCTTTGTTTCAAAGCTAATCTTTGTTTCTCTAAAAGTCGTCGACCGGCCTGTTAAAAAGTTATATCTATATATGGTTGGTGGTGTCGTATAAGAGGAAAAGGTATAAAAGGTTTCTTCCTGATCCTGTTTACCGCCAAACCCGCTGGCCGTACCAATTCCAGGAAGCGTTATTTCTTTGTCAAAAGCTCCTTTTCTTGAGAACACTTTAATTCGAGTGCTGGCATCCTGCATATAATTGGCAACCAGCTTGTTCCCAACCGCTGTTGCGCTACGTAGAGTGTGCTCGCTTTCGGGAATAATTGTATTCCAGTTCTCGGGGGCTGGGTTGTTTACATCAACTAAAACGACTTTCTGCTTCGGCGCATTCTGGTTGGTCAATAAAATCAGCTGGTTTTCTGTGTTACCAATGACCGTGTGGTCGTAGGTAAAGTCTATTATGACATCCTTCCATTCGGCTTTCTCTTTTTGCCGATCCAATATTTTAATGGCTGTCCCGTGGGTACCAAGGTACCGATATAGTATTCCATAGTGCCCATCATCGGTTACATCCATATAGTTGCCAATTTTAGGATTGTCGATGTCTTCAAAAACCAGTCTGTCCTCATTCTGCATTGTCCCTAAAACATGAAAGAAAACTTTCTCGTTTTGGTTGAGAGAGGACTTTTCTCCACCATCATTAGGCTTTGGAAAGCGCGTGTAGTAGAAGCCATTGTCAGTCCAAGCCAACTCTGAAAACTTTACCCATTGGATATGGTCATCAAGTTTTTCGCGCGTTTCCACATCCAGGACATAAAACTCTCGCCAATCAGATCCGGCTTTGCTCAAGCTGTATCCCATATAGCGGCCATTTGGAGAAAAATATATGCCGGAAAGGGCAACGGTACCGTCATCAGATAGTATGTTGGGATCAAGGAGAACTTCCGGTTCTTCTGTCAGAGATTTCTGTATATACAGCACGGATTGGTTTTGAAGTCCATTGTTCTTGTAAAAATAGTAGTTGTTGCCCTCTTTGCGAGGTGCAGAATAACGCGGGTAGTTCCACAGCTCTTCCAGCCGTTGCCTGATTTCCTGTCGAAAAGGAATCTTCTCCAGATAGGAATTGGTCACAGCATTCTGTGCTTTTACCCATTCAGCTGTCTCTGAAGAATTGTCGTCTTCCAGCCAACGATATGGATCGGCAATTTTTACGCCATGGTAATCATCTACAACATCGTCTCTGCGCGTTTCTGGATAGGTAAAACTTTTGTTTGCTACCTGTGAACATGCGGCCAACAGCGCCATTGCTGCATATAGAGTTATTCGTATTTGGGTTCTGTTCTTCATTGTCACCTCGGCTTAAGGTTGGCTAAAATATTTTGTGTTTTGATTTGGAACACACAATGCTTTCACGGAAACGCCCACATAGAACCAGACCGGCGCGACAATTCCACATATCTCGCTCACCCTTTTTTCCTTTTCAACGGGCGGAAACCTTTTTGGCCCTACCGTCATTACCGTCGCTTTTCGGTATCCTGAAAAAGGTGTATATACATTTGAAACGTCTGGAAATTGGGGCATTTCTTGGAACGGTGTATTTCCACGCAAGCCTGAAATTCCGGAACGGTTTACATGGTCAATTACCGAAACTATTTCTTCGCCTGTCCAGCGATCTAGAATTATTATTTTGTTGCAATCCAATTTCTTTTTTAGTTCATGAAATTTTTTAGGGGTTATCGTTTCTGTATTAAAAATTTTTGGGTATAACCACTTGGCTCCTTCATGTGAAACAACAAAATGGTCGGCGACCAGCTCTGGGTGTTTGACGGATATATTCCAGGGGATTGGGTCTATTATGTAATAGTGGTCCATCAAGTTCGCTTTAATAGGGGTTCCTGTCGCCAAAAAGCGCTGTTCCAACCCGGATCATAGTAGATCCTTCTTCAATGGCCCATTCAAAGTCGCCACTCATGCCCATGGACAACTCGCTGAGTTTTGTTTCCTGGTCCAGCTGGGTATTAATTACTTCTCGCAAGGTTGTGAGCCGTTGGAAAGCTTTTCTTACCGTTTTTTCGTCTTTCGTCAGCGGTCCAACCGTCATAAGTCCTTCGACCCTTAGTTCCGGTTCGGCAATGCATTGAAGCATGGCATCGACATCCTCTGGAAAAAATCCGCTTTTGCTTGACTCTCCACTGGTGTTCACCTCTAAAAGAACGGGTAATTCCCGGTGTTCCTTTTTCGCGTGCAGGTTCATTTTTTTTGCAAGACGCAAGGAATCAACACTGTCAACGCTGTCAAACAGATTCAGACATTTTTTTACTTTATTTGATTGGAGGTGCCCAATCATGCGGCGTGTTACGCCTGTCAGGTCGGTAATATGCGGAAACTTCACCATGGCTTCCTGAATACGGTTTTCACCAATTGATTTGATTCCTGCTTCATATGCCAAGCGGATGGTTTCCGCCGGGTGTGTTTTCGTAACCGCGATTAGTTCCACTTTGCGCGGCACGCCACTGCGGTCAACCGCTTTTATAATTTTTTCCTGCAGGGCTGCTAGGTTTTGTGCAAACAAAGAATTATTCGCCGTCTACGACCGATTCCTCTGCGGTTTCGCTTGTGTCATCGTCCTCATCTTCGGTGCCGCTAACTCGGGATATGGAAGAAATAGCAGTGCCGTCATCCAGTTTGACAAGACGAACACCTTGTGTTACTCGACCAATTGTGCGGATGTCCCCAACGGACTGACGCATTAAAACACCTTTGTCAGTAATAATGATGAGGTCGTCGGTGTCCACTACTTCCATAATTGAAACCATTTTTCCGGTTTTATCCGTCGTGCGCATTGTCATAACACCTTTTCCGCCGCGGGATTGGATTCGGTATTGGATCACGTCGGTACGTTTGCCATATCCCTTTTCCGTTGCCACCAGGATGGTTCCTTCGCGTTTAACCACCAACATCCCCACGACTTCATCGCTGGAAGAGCTGAGGGTAATGCCTTTGACGCCCATTGTTTTACGGCCGCTGGGTCGTATGCCTTTTTCCGAGAAACGGATTGATTTTCCATCGCGGGTTCCCAAAAGGATGTCGTTGTCCCCATCGGTAATGCGTGCCTCTATCAGCTGGTCGTTTTCACGGATTTCTATGGCATATATCCCACCTTTTCGCGGATGCCCATAGGCTGATAGAATTGTCTTTTTCACAATCCCGTTTTTGGTCGCCATCACGATGTATTGATCATCGGTAAACTCTTTCACGCTTACGAAGGCTTCTACGCGTTCGCCCGCTTCACAGCCAATCAGGTTGACAACTGCCCGACCGCGCGCCGCTCTTCCGCCTTGTGGAATATCATATACTTTCAACCAGTAACATTTACCCCGGTCTGTGAAGAAGAGCATATAATTGTGGGTATTGGCAATAAACAAATGCTCGATAAAATCTTCGTCTTTTGATGTGGCGCCCTGAATTCCTCTTCCTCCTCGTCGTTGACTCCGGTAGGTGCTCACTGCTGTCCGCTTAATATACCCGTTATGGGTAATGGTAATAACCATGTCTTCCTGTGCGATGATGTCTTCCATGGAAAAATTAGCGTCCACGGCCAATATTTCCGTCCGCCGTTCATCTCCGTATTGATCACGCACTTCGTTTAGTTCGTGTTTGATAATATCCATACGCTGAGAGCGACTATCCAATATCCCCCGTAGTTGGGCAATCAATTTTATAACCTCGCGGTATTCTTCCACAATTTTATCAACTTCAAGCCCGGTCAGGCGCTGTAAGCGCATATCTAAAATCGCCTGGGACTGCTTTTCGGATAAATCGAAATTGCTCATTAGTCCTTCTTTGGCATGAACCGGATCTTTGCTGCCGCGAATAATTGCAATGACTTCGTCAATGTTGTCTAAAGCAATTTTTAATCCTTCCAGAATGTGTGCACGTGCCTCCGCTTCTGCCAGTTCATACGACGTCCGTCTTACGATCACATTGTGACGAAAGTCCACAAAGGACTGCATCACATGCTTCAACGACATAACTTTTGGTATACCGCGGTCCAGAGCCAAAAGGATAATTCCAAACGTGTCCTGAAGCTGGGTGTGTGAATAAAGCTGGTTTAAGATTACGTCTGGTACAGCATCCCGTTTAATCTCGATTACCACACGTATTCCATCTTTATCGGATTCGTCTCTTAAATCGGAAATGCCCTCAATTTTTTTATCCCGAACCAGTTCGGCTATTTTTTCGATTAAATTGGCTTTGTTTACCTGATAGGGCAGTTCATTGATAACTATGGATTCTTTACCCTGATTGGTGGTTTCCACAAACGCTTTGGCGCGAACAGTTATTTTTCCGCGGCCCGTTTCGTATGCTTGTTTTAATCCGTCCATGCCGAGCACCATGGCGCCGGTTGGAAAATCCGGTCCTTTAATGTGCGCCATAATCTCTTCCAACGTGATTTCGGGATTGTCAATCAACGCAATCAACCCATTAATCACTTCTATAAGATTATGCGGTGGGATTTTTGTCGCCATTCCAACGGCAATTCCCTCTGATCCGTTTATTAACAGGGCCGGGACAACCGTGGGCAACACGGAAGGCTCGTTTAGGGTTTCGTCAAAATTTGGTATCCAATCGACGGTTTCTTTGTCCAGGTCGCGGAGCATTTCGCTACCAATGCGCGTCATTCGTGATTCGGTATAACGCATGGCCGCCGCCCGGTCTCCATCAACAGAACCGAAGTTTCCTTGCCCGTCCACCAGTTCATAGCGCATGGAAAAGTCCTGTGCCATACGAACCAGGGCATCGTACACGGAAGAATCACCGTGAGGATGGTATTTTCCTAGCACGTCACCGACAATTCTGGCTGATTTTTTATAGGGTCGATTCCAGCCGGTGCCCAATTCATTCATTCCAAATAGAATTCGTCTGTGGACCGGCTTTAGTCCGTCGCGAACGTCGGGTAGGGCGCGGGCCACAATAACTGACATGGAATAATTGAGATAACTTTCACGAAGCTCCTCAACGATATCTTTATTAATTGTATTTTCTCTAGCAATGTCCATAGGTCTAATCTTATTTAAATATCCAGGTTCACAACGAACTTGGCATTTGTTTCAATAAACAGTCTCCGGGCTTCTACATCACTGCCCATTAAATCCTGAAAGTTTTTGGATGCTTCCATTGCATCATCGATGGTGACCCGAATCAACGTTCTCCGGTCGGGGTCCATGGTGGTGGACCAAAGCTGTTCCGGGTTCATTTCACCAAGACCTTTGTACCGTTGAAAGTCCACTTTTTTGGTTTTGCTTTCTTTCCGCAATCTTTCCGTGAGCAGATCTCGTTCATTATCATCGTAGGCATAGAGCTCCTTTTTACCCTGTTTAATGCGATACAGGGGTGGGAGCGCCAAATAGATAAATCCATTGGTGATCAAACCCTGCATTTTCCTGTAGAAAAAGGTTAAAAGCAGGGTGCGAATATGGCTCCCGTCAACATCGGCATCGGTCATGATGATAATTTTGTGATAACGTAGTTTTTCCAGGTCGAAATCATTGGGGCTTTTGGTGTCGTCTTCCTCATCGTTTCCGCCAAAGCCGGCGCCCAGGGCCGTAATAATGGATTGGATTTCGTTGTTGTTCAGCAATTTGTCAATTCGGGCTTTTTCGGCGTTTATTACTTTTCCGCGAAGCGGTAAAATAGCCTGAAACCGACGGTCACGACCCTGTTTCGCAGAGCCTCCCGCTGAATCACCCTCTACCAGATACAACTCACATAGTGCCGGATCGCTGGTGGAGCAGTCGGCCAATTTCCCTGGCAGTGACGTATTTCCAAGGGCTGTTTTTCGACGGATAAGTTCACGCGCTTTTCTTGCCGCGTTGCGGCTCCGGGCCGCCAGGAGCGCTTTTTCAATAATGCGCTTTCCCACCGAAGGGTTTTGCTCAAGAAATTCGAGAATTCCTTCGTAAACAATGGCGTCAACAATTCCTTTGACATCACCGTTACCAAGTTTGGTTTTGGTTTGTCCTTCGAATTGGGGTTCGGCTACCTTCACAGATACAATGGCTGTTAGGCCTTCGCGGTAATCTTCCCCGGTGAGCGTTATTTTTTCATTTTTGGTCGTCTTAATAAGGTTGTTTTTGGTGGCATAATTGTTAAGTCCGCGCGTCAGCGCTGATTTAAACCCTGACAAATGGGTGCCGCCTTCAACGGTATTAATATTGTTCACAAAAGACAGCACGTTGTCGTTGTAGTTGGCAGAATAGCGAAAAGCGACATCTACGGGTACATCGCTCTCTTCTTTAAGAACGGTAATGACTTTATCGTGAAGCGGTTGGTTGTTTTCGTCCAAATATTTTACAAAATCACTTATCCCGCCTTTGTATTTAAACGTGTCTTCTCTTTTTTCTTCTTCGCGCTCGTCAATAATTGAAATTTCAAGATTGCGGTTGAGATAGGCCAGTTCTCTCAGGCGATCCGCAATCACATCGTATTCAATCTTTCTGACTATAAACATTTCCGGATCGGGAACAAACGTGATTTTAGTGCCGGTTTTTTTCGACTTTCCAATCACTTCCAGTTTTGATTTTGTTTTACCGCGCTCGTAACGCTGGCGGTAGATTTTACCATCGCGTTTTACTTCGGCTACCAGGGAAGCTGAAAGTGCATTAACTACAGATACGCCGACGCCGTGCAATCCGCCTGATACCTTATAACTGCCTTTATCGAATTTTCCGCCTGCGTGAAGGACCGTCATCACCACTTCCAGTGCTGGTTTTTTCTCCACTTTGTGCATGTCTACTGGAATTCCGCGACCGTCGTCGTCTACACTAACAGAATTATCTTCATGAATGGTGACGCGTATGAATGAGCAATAACCGGCGAGGGCTTCATCGACACTGTTGTCTACAACTTCATATACCAAATGATGAAGACCGCGTTTTCCCACGTCACCGATATACATGGCGGGGCGTTTTCTTACTGCTTCAAGGCCTTTTAAAACCTGAATCTTTTCAGCGCTGTACTGATTTTTTTGCGTTTCTGTCATAAAAATCGAATATCCTTAATTGTGCCTGAGCCTAGTTTTTGATTTAATTTTTTTACTATGTCGCTTTTCTGGAAAGTTAGTTCCTGGCGCCAAACCGGTGAGTCCACATTTACCGTCAGGATGTGGTGCTTTACCGTTTCCGGGTGTGTTCTTTTTGCCACGGCTTCTCCAACAACTTCGTTCCATATCCACAGGGCGGAATGTTGTGCCATCGCTTTGTCGAGACCCACTTCTTTCAGCATATTGTTTAGTGCTGTTTTTAGTCGTTGCATTGACGTTCCAGATAGAGACTCATGTTTTTATCGTTTTGAATGTTGACGCCGTGCGATTCAACGTTCACAAGGTTGGTGGTGGTAATAATGGTTTGCACATTTTTTTCCAACAAGGCCATTACCAATTCACTGCGCTGGAAATCAAGCTTTGCCAGAACATCGTCTAGAAGAATAATCGGGGCCGTGTCATTTTGGTTGTTCAAAAACCCAAATTCAGCAAGTTTTATCAAAACAAGAGCCAGTTTGTGTTCCCCCTGTGAACCAAATTGTCGTAAATCTTCCCGGTTATACAGGAAAGAATAATTGTCCTTTTGTGGTCCAATTGTCGTTCTCTGTAAAGCAATGTCTTTTCTTTCGTTTTTTACCAATGCTTTTAATAAATCTTCCACGGGCAGGTGGGTTGTCTGATCATATTCACCGGTGACGCGAACATCTTCCACATCCAGCTTTCCAATAACCTTTTCCAGGGCCTGCTTGAATTCACCCCAGAGCTTTCTTCTTTGCGCCCAAACCGCTTCGGCAGCTTCAGCAAATGGTTCGTTCCAGGGGATTATCGCGAAGACCGGCTGGGCATGTTCTTTTACTGACGCCAATGCAGCATTTCGCTGTTTATAAACTCGGGAAAATTCGGTGAGCGCCATAAGATATTCTGTGGAAGCGACCGAAAACAACCGATCGAAAAACTGGCGACGTTGTGCCGGGTTTCCTTTTGTAATTCCTTGTTCTTCAGGCGATAACAAGACCACCGGATTGAGCCCTACCAGCTCTTTAAAACCTGTAATACTTTTGTCGTTAATGGTTGTTTTCATTCTGCCGTCTGACAATTGGCTCATTGCGACAGTGTTTGCTTTCGAGCCTGATTCAAAGGTTCCTACCAGTCGAAAATGTTCTTTCCCTTTTTGTATCATTTGTCGTCGATTTGCTGTCCGAAAACTGCGCCCCATAGAAAGTGTATATAACCCTTCGAGGATAGATGTTTTTCCTGAGCCGTTTTCTCCCCAAATAACATTTAAACCAGAAGAAAACTCGACTTTTAAATGATCGTGATTGCGAAAAGATATCAATTCAATCCCCTGGATCGACATACAATACGGCAGGCAATTTTATTATTACGTCTGTTGTAGCCAACGCTGATTAATCATTCAACCGAATCGGCATAAGCAGCATGGTAACATCCCTGTTTTCCGCCTGTTTCTCGGGATAAAAAAGGGCTGCGCTGATAGGCGTATTTAGCTTTACGACAACGCCTTCGTTTTGAACGTGAGAAAGTATGTCCTTCAAATAAGCTGCGTTATATCCGATCGTTAATGCTTCACCTATAAATTCACCCTCAATCTTTTCTTTGGCTTTGGATGCTTTTTCAGGGTCCTCGGTTGAAATGGAAGATCCTTCTCCATCAAGCTGCAGTGCAATTTGATTGGTTGATTTATTTGAAAAAATTGATACCCTGCGGACAGAGCCTAACAGTTCATCTCTGGATACGGTCAACGATTTATCGTTGTTGGTGGGCAAAACTCCTTCATAGTTTGGAAACACTTCGTCTATTATTCGAGTATAGAACCGATCGTTTCCAATTGCTGCGGTGAGGTGATTTTCACCTATCCATACATGAACATCTTCTCCATTGTTTACAGTCGCCTGAAACAGATTAATAAATTTTCTCGGTACAATTACGTCTCCCTCAAAACCTTCAGAGCTAAAATCGTTTACAATGTATCTCACCAGCCGATGACCATCCGTGGCTACGGCAGTAAGCGCTTCTGGTGAAAACTTCATAAATACGCCCGTAAGTGCCGGTTTTAAATCATCATGGCTAACTGCAAAACTGGTGTTTTCGAAAATTTCTTTCAGTGTATCGGATTTTATGTCTACCGTTTTTGAATTATCCACTTCTGGCAGCGCTGGAAATTCCTCCGGGGGTTTTCCCATAAGATCATAAACACCCGTATCGGTTATTAATTCGACCTTGTTTTGCTCATTTACGGATATTGTAATACGGCTATCGGGCAACTCGTTTGTAATTTCCAATAAAGTGTGTAGAGGGACCGCTGCTGAACCAACTTCCTCGACGCTTGCAGGAAGCTGTACCACAATCGTGATTTCCAGATCTGTGGCTCGAAGAATCGTCTTTTCTTCTTCAACCTGAAAAAGGGCGCAGCTTAAAATGGGTAATGTGGATCGAGTAGGTGTCGCTTTTGATAATTTTTGTAGTGCCAGCCTTAATTCATTTTTGGATGTGGACAGTTTCATAAAGACCTATCTTTTTCTGTATATTTTTCAAGATAAAAATGCCAATGATGTTACCGCTTACAACCACTTTTCACAAGCAGTTTTATGTCGATAACGGCCCTTATTTGGACGTTTTTATATTTATCTAAAATTGATGTTAAAATTTTAATAATGTGCTCAAATGGCGGTTTTTAAACGCCTTAAACAGTCTATTAAGCTTTGAACCGTGATCAAGCAATCCAAAATGAGTGTTTTTGTCCTTTAGTGCCGGTCGTAATCGGTGTTGCTTTTGTGATCGCAATGATTCCTGTGTTGGCCCATAACCAATTGCTTTTTTCTTAGACTGCTGTTTTTTCCTTAAGTGAAAGTGTTAATTTGAATTCAGCTACCACATCATCAGATATGCTGGGGACAGTGGCAATAATCTTTATGGATTGCTCGACTCGCTCACCGGTCTGAATTGCTCTTTCAACCAGGGAACGAATTTCGTCACCCTGATCACAGTAAAAATGAACATCTCCTTCTGCTCTTTTTAAAAAACTGGCGGACATATCTTTAAAAATAAGGGCTATTTTTTTTCCGCTTTTCCGTATGGTCTCCATCGCTATCAACCCTGCTGCACAGTCGGCTCCCGCAGCCAAAACTCCAAAATACATGGATTTCAGGTGATTTTGTGTTCGTCTCCGTAACGGTACTTTTACAATGACGTATTGCTTATTGAGTCGAACGACTGAGGGACGAATGTAAAAAAGCAGAGGGATTTTTGTAAATCCAAAATATCGTAAATATGCGGTAGCAGAGATGTTTATGTTTTTAAACAATGGTTATCTCCATGAAAAATGAATGATGTATGTTGAATTTCAAATTATTTAGAGTGTCTAATATTTATTAATAAAAAGATAATATAATAAAGAATAATAATAGTAATAATGTGGAAAAGTAATCAGTTTTAAAAAATATAATGTGAGAATTTTTCATATTAAATCAGTTTGTCGTTTTAGTTAAAGCGGTACTTTATGTGGGAAACCATTAATCTGTTGTTTGTAAATGCGACCCAATCCACAACACTGTGCCTGATTCTCTGTTGACAACCATTGTTTTGATTCATTGTGGAAAAAGATATTCACAAATCGGTGATAACGAAAAGTTTATGGATTGATAAAGATATAATAATCAAAGAATTATAACTAAAAATATATTCAAATACTATGTGAATAATTAGTTCATAATTTTTACAAAGAACTTATCGCGGGCACCCTTCAGCCATGTTTCATATTTACCCATTTTTTTATGATTCAGCGCCATCATTTCTATTTCTGTCCAGTGGCTTTCCAGGGTTGGTCGACCACCTGGTTTTATGTCTTCAAGCCAGAGAAGATGATAGCCAAAAGATGTTTTTACCGGTGGGCTGCATTCATTTTTTGTTAAATAGGGTACAACCTGGGAAAATTCAGGAATAGGGTATTCGTCCGGGTTAATCCAGCCCAAATCACCACCAATTGCCTTGGTTTGATCGTCTTTTGAATGGCGGGAAACCAGTGCTTTGAATTCGTCCAATGTGGTTGCGGAATCTTTTATAGTAATTGCAGCTTCATAGGTCAAGGATTCGTCTTCTTCTGTAATCTGAGGTGAAATCAAAATGTGGCGGACATGAACCCTATCTCCCTGTCTCTCCATCGGCTGAATCAGATGGTAGCCAAAAACGGTTTTAACGGGATCACTAATTTCATTCTCGGGCAGGGTAAACGCAACTTCTTCGAATTCCTGCACCAGAGATCCACGACGGACAAACCCCAAATCACCTCCGCGATCTTTTGTGCCGGGATCCTGTGAATATTTTTTTGCCATGGTTGAAAAATCTTCACCGTTCAGGATTTGTTTTTTTATCTCCTTCAACTGGTCAATGGTTCTATTGCGGTTGGTTTCATTTGGTAAAACAGGAAGAAGAAGGTGACGCATTTTTGTCAAAGTGGGCATTACAGGTAAACTATCCTTATAAGTATTATAAAAAGATATAACCTCCTCGCGATTTACTTGCACATCCCCAATAATTGTCTGCTGGTATTGCTCAGAAATAAGAGCTTCCTGGGCATCATACCAACTTTCTCGACGATAATCTTTCAAGGATTGACCCAGCAATTCTTCTACACGCTCCTCACTGCCTGCCCGGGATATCATGCTCTGGATTTGCTGCTCCAGTGCAGCATCAACCTCTTTTTCCTTTACATCGATAGAATCCAACTGAGCCATTTCAAGAATAATTTTTTGATCAATAAGGGATTGTAGCACATCTGACTGTAGCCGCTGGAACTGATCTGGGTTTTCCTCAGGATATATATTTCGTTGAACCGCCGTCATATTCACCACCTGCGCCAAATCACTTTTCAATATAATATTGTCGTTCACAATGGCGGCAATTCCATCCACAAAAGTTGGTTCAGATTGGGAAAACAGGGATGCCGTTATCGAGCATAAAAGCAAGAGAATACGTTTCTTCTTCATTCGTTAATAGTCTCCAAAAAGGTTTCAATGTCATTTGAATTATATAAACTGTCTAAAAGGGTTTTCGATGATAGAATAATTTGTCGTTGAATAAGACGCTGATACACCTCATCGTAGGCTTCATCCAGGCTAATGATAGAATTCGCCGGAAATTTTTCCAGTATTTCTATAATATGATATTTACCATCAATTTCCTTTGGATCCAAGACCGCTTCAGAGGTTGATAGAAATATCAGCTCATCCAGCTCTGGCAGGAGAAACCCCTTCTTTATGATATCAGCATCCACATTATAATCAAGAAAAATGGTTCGCAGTTCCCCACCAGATTTTTTTCGTTTCAACGCCCGAACAATATTACGGGCTTCATTTTCAGTTGGAGCAACAAAATGGTAGATCCTAGCCTCATCTACCAGCCGTACAAAGGAAGATTTGTTTTGTTCATAATAGCGCTTGATATCAGCGTTGGAAATGGGTTTTGCCTCTTTAATCATTGCCTCAAGATACATGTCCCCCAACAATTTCCTACGGTATTCGTTCACCGAATTCACCAACGATTTGTCTTTATGGAAATCTTTGGATAACGCCGCCTGGTATAATAATTCACTTTGTACCCACTGGGATACAATATGATCAGGAGACATAAAGGGATCGGCATAATGTTGACGCAACGTACGATAATTATCCAAAGTTAAGTCGGCACCATTTACTCTCGCAACGATAGGAGAGGTTTTTGTTTCCTTTTGGCTGCAGGAAAAGAAAACAAGCAACAAGCAGAAAAGAGATGGTAATGATTTCATGAAATAAATTACGGATTGTGAGACGAAAACAACCGTCCTAAAATGGTGGCAACGTTTACCGCAGCATCAAAGTTCCCCGTCTCGACCACTATTTCCATGGTATTTTTTTTCCCATCAGGTATCACGCGATAAGGATGCTTTTCCAGGCTGAGCCGATTTGACACGTTCTCCAGCATTTCAGCAGCAGAATTAAATGGCGCAAAACTGTTTAACGCCAAGCGTAATTGTTTATTGAGATGTACCCGACCAATAGAAGTGCCAGTAAACAACACACGAAGCTTGGCGATCTGAATCAAATCATGTGCTGTTTTAGGCAGCGGTCCAAAGCGGTCCGCAAGCTCATCAGAGATATCATCAACCTCACCAAGAGAACCGGCTTCCGAAAAACGCTTGTAAAAGAAAAGCCGATCGTGGGCATGGGGTACATATACATTGTCGATCAGCGTTGTTTGGCGGGCAATTATTTTCGCCTGTTGAATTGGCTCAGATGCGTTAACCATTTTTTCGTCAATAGCCTCTTTTAAAATCCGACAATACATCTCAAAACCAACCGTGGCAATATTTCCACTTTGTTTATACCCAAACAGGTTTCCGGCTCCACGAATTTCCAGATCTTTCATTGCGATATCGAACCCCGATCCAAGTGAGGTATACTGTTCAATGGCCTTCAGGCGCTGGTATGCTTCTTCACCCAGTGTAATATCTTTTGGCAATAAGAGATAACAGTACGCCTGCCGATAGCTTCGGCCCACCCTGCCGCGTATTTGATATAATTGCGCCAGCCCAAAACGATGAGCCTGATTAATAATAATCGTGTTGGCGTTGGATACGTCCAAACCAGATTCGATAATCGTTGTGCAAAGGAGTACATCAATTTCTTTTTTAAAGAAAGCAAGAACAACTTTTTCCAGCTCCTTGCTGTTCATTTTTCCGTGGGCTATCGCAATCGACGCAGATGGAAAGCGGGAAACCAGCTCGCGGTAGTAAAAAGGGAGAGAATCAATATCATTGTGTAAAAAATACACCTGCCCTCTACGCTGGAGCTCTGTGGAAAGAACCCGCTCCACAAGCGACCAATCAAAAAACTTTACATAAGTATGAATTGGTTTTCTGGTTTTTGGCGGTGTTTGAATTTTACTTATTTCTCGCAACCCAACCAACGACTGTTGTAATGTTCTTGGGATTGGAGTGGCTGTGAGCGCGATGACGTCAACCGCTTGTTTTAATTGTTTTAAGCGCTCTTTATGTTTAACCCCAAACCGGTGTTCTTCATCAATAATCAATAAGCCAAGCTCTGGAAAATGAATATCTTGAGAAAGCAATCGATGGGTTCCCACAACCACATCAACAGCACCAATAAACATTTTTTCAAGAATCTCTGTTTGCTCTTTTTTTGTTCTGAATCTCGATAACAGCGCCACGTGAATGCCCAACGGATCCAGCCGGGAAGAAAAAGAAATAAAGTGTTGATCTGCTAAAATGGTTGTGGGTGTTAACAGCAAGACTTTTTTACCACTGGACACGGCTTTAACTGCTGCACGAATCGCAACCTCTGTTTTTCCAAAACCGACATCGCCACAAACCAGGCGATCCACGGGCCGATCTTTTTCCATATCCATAAGAACGTCACGGATTGCCTGCTGTTGGTCTGGTGTTTCATCGTATGGAAAAGACGCAACAACCGCACGATAGAAATCATCGTTTGTCTCATACACAAACCCGCGAGGACGGTTACGGTTTGCATAGAGCTGAATTAAATCCTGAACCACAACCTGCGCGGATTTTTTTACGCGCTCTTTTTGCTGTGACCATTTTCGACTTCCGAGCGAAGATAAAACAGGTGTGCTTTTGCCCGACGCAATCAGTTTATGAACCTTGCTAAATTTGTCCACCGGAACATAAACAACACCGTTGTCGGCATATTCAATTTTAATGCATTCCTGCTCAGAGTCATTCTGTTTAATTGTTTCCAGACCGCGATAAAGACCGACACCAAAGTCCTGATGCACCAAAAAGTCACCCCAGGAAATATCGTCTATAGTCGATAACGTTTCTTGAGGCGTATAGGAATAACTGTCCAGAGACCAGCGATAATTGGTACGTGATTGTTGATGAAGCATTTGAGCAACAGAGAGACAACACACCCCAATATCCTTTGAATAGAAGCCTTCTTCAAGAATACCAGATACGATGGAACCAGCAAAACCGGATTTCTCCAAAAATCGGTCATCGGAATATGGATCGTCAGAAAAAGCGAACAACCGGGACGGTGGAAAACCAGAAACAGGCTCACCCCTATCGACATATAAACTTATGTTATAATTAGACTTATATAAAACATCATCTTTGTTAACGTCTTGTGAATAAAGAAGAAATTTGTTTTCATCGGCAGGCTCCAAACAAAGAGACAACGAATCACCGAGAAGAGAACCAAAGGACATTTTGTTTTTGTCTGGTTCTGGCTCTGGCGGTGGAAGGATTTCAACAAAATCCAACGAAGAAACCTTTCGTTGTGTTAGTGGACTGAATGTGCGAATGGATTCAATTGTATTACCGAAGAACTCCAGGCGAACCGGATAAGTTGAATAAGGCAAGAACACATCTAAAATTCCACCACGGGAGGAAAAAGTTTTTGGAAAAAGAACACGATCCTGGTGATCATAACCCCAGTTGATTAGAGACCCAATCAAACGTTCTTTTGACACCTGCGCATCTGCTGCTAGGCGAAAACCGGAAGGCAATCCGCCTGACGGAGCAGACACGGCAGATTCAAGGGCAGAAGGCGTGCTGAACAAGAGGTATTTTTCTTTCCTTGCAGCCAGATTATATGCTTCAGATTGAAATCGCTCCTGCTCTGCCATAAACCCAATTACATCGTTCTCTTCTTTCTGGTTCTCCGGGAACCAGCATACACCGGATTCCAAAAAATTAAAACAAAATCGATAACAATCTTCTGCCAGTTGAGAAGTAGAACAGCGAACTAGAATTCGATCCCGTGTCTGATATTGGGCAAGCAAAAAAAGACCCAGGAAAGGCCTTGGCCCCACAACAAAACCCTCGTCCCACAACCGCGCTTTATCACAAATAGTTTGGAAGCGGTTCAAGAAAGAGGGAAAAGAAAGCGTTTCACGTGAAACGCTCATGACGATCCTTTTGATAACAAGACCGATAAAACGGCTATATCGGCAGGCGTAACACCTGAAATGCGCATGGCTTGCCCAAGCGTCTCCGGACGAATTACGCTTAGTTTTTCTCTACCTTCCAACGAAAGACTTGGAATGTCTGCATAGTTAAAATTTGTAGGCAAAGTAAAAGACTCCTGATGCTTTAACCGTTCAATTTGACGCAATTGCCGTTGGATATAACCATCATATTTAATCAGGGTTTCAGCTTCTAAAAAAGCCTCATTAACCGCCCACGGCTCCAGGCCATCGGCGAACGAACAATCAAAGAGACGTGAAGGCAAATCATAAATAGAAATTTCAGGTCTTTTCAATAATATATTGGCAGGTACGCGCTGTTTTATTGGCGCCTTATCTACCAGCAGCAATTTGGGATTGATTTCATCCGGGTTTACCGATTCAGCAAGGGCGGTTGAAAGATCGCGGGTAAAAGACAGTTTTTTTTGCAAATCATTGTATGTGGACTCGTCTATCAAATTTGCGTTTCTTGACGTTTCTAGTAGGCGGCTGTCCGCATTCGAATACCTCAACAGCAAACGGTATTCTGCTCTTGAAGTAAACATGCGATAGGGCTCATGTGTGTCTTTTGTGATCAGATCATCTACCAGAACACCAGAATAGGAATTATCGCGTGTTAATACCAGGGGATATTGCCCAAGCGTTTTGGACGCGGCGTTGACCCCGGCCAGCAGCCCCTGCACCGCGGCCTCCTCATACCCGGATGTACCATTTATTTGTCCCGCAAAGAACAACCCCGGCAAAAACTTTGACTCCAGTGTAGCCTTCTGCTGGGAAGGGGGAAAATAGTCGTATTCGATTGCATAGCCGGGCCGAAAAAATTCAACACGTTCCAACCCGGAAATTTTTCGCAAGGCGGTCAATTGGACTTCTTCGGGGAGGCTGGTTGAAAACCCGTTTACATATATTTGATCCGATTGATTCCATTCTGGTTCCAGAAAGAGCGTATGTGACGAGTGGTGACTAAAACGATGAATCTTGTCTTCGATGGAAGGACAATACCGAGGACCAGCCCCAAATACATCTCCAGAGAACATGGGAGACGAATGGAGATTGGATTGAATGATTTCATGACAATCATCATTCGTTTTAACCTGATGACAAGCAACGTTTGGTGGGTTAAAATTTTTGGTTTGATAGGAAAAAGGAACAGGTTTTTCATCGCCAAAAACAACCCGAGTACTGTCCCAGTCCACAGAGTCCCGGATCAAGCGAGGTGGTGTTCCCGTTTTTAGACGGCCCGCGGACAACCCGCGGGAGACCAAAGCCTCAGTTATACCGACTGCCCCTGACTCCCCCATCCTTCCAGCATGAATTTTTCGGTTTCCGATATGAATAAGACCATTTAAAAAGGTACCGCAAGTCAGCACCACGCTGGTGGAGCGTATGCGGTCACCACCACGCAAAACAACGCCGGACACGCGGTCTTTTTCATCAACAACATCGACACATTCACCAATGATGATATCAGTGTTTTTAAGATTAGAAATCGTTGACTGAACCAGACGCTCATATTGTCGCTTATCGACCTGAGCCCGCGGAGACCACACCGAACGACCTTTCGACTGGTTCAGCATTTTAAATTGAATCCCCGCCATATCAGCAACCCTCGGCATTAAGCCGCCAAGCACATCCATTTCACGAACGATTTGGCCCTTTGCCTGTCCCCCGATGGCAGGATTACAGGACATGCGAGCAATGGCCAATTTATCGAGGGTAACGAGGCCAACGCGAACGCCGAGCCGGTCTGCGGCATACACAGCCTCCACACCGGCATGACCACCCCCAACCACTATAACGTCATAATTGGAATGTTTCACGTGAAACCTATTTCCCCACACAGAACGAACCAAAAATATTATTCAGGATGTCGTCCGGGGTTGTTTTTCCAAGAATTTTATCTAAAGCGTCAATGCTTTCGCGAATCTCCTGGGCCACCAGCTCATACTGAGGCGCGTCACCAAGAAGAGACCGTGCGGCCCGCAACGCAAGCAGAGCTTTTTTTACAGATGCGGTTTGACGCGCAGTGGTAAGCGCCACGGTATCCGCTAACGACCTGTTTACACCAAGAAAGTCTTTAATTTTATTTTGCAGGTCTTCGATTCCATTGCCGTTCAAGGCAGAAATAAAAATCCAGTCAGGGTTCGCCTTGCGAAGTGTTTTAATGTTTTCGGGGCTCAATAAATCCGTTTTATTAAAAATAGTGAACGACGCGGAAGGCAACCAGTACCCCCCGTTTGGCTCATGGTCATTTACAGAATCAACAACCAGGACAACGCAATCGGATTTTTCAGCATAATTGTAGGATCTGCTTATGCCCTCCTTTTCAACGTCAGACGCGCTGGGCCGCAACCCGGCAGTATCAACAAATCGAATGGTTACGCCATCAAGCACAACCGAAACATCAATGGCATCGCGTGTGGTACCCGGATCGGGACTGGTAATAGCACGATCAAACCCCACCAACCGATTAAGCAAAGTGGATTTACCCACGTTTGGTTTGCCCACCAACACGACCTGTGCGCCCTGGGTCAATAAACGCCCTCGAGCGTATGAACCGAGAAGCTCATTGAGAGCGTTCGTGGTGGCTTCGACGGACTTGCGAAGCCATCGCAATAGCTCAGGCTGTAAATCTTCTTCTGAGATATCAAGTTCAAACTCAACACGGGAAAGTTGCTCAATCAGCGTGTTGCGGATAGATATAAATTTATTGGATAAAACGCCATCCAAAAGGGACAGGTTTAGTTTGGCACTTTCTTCAGATTGAGACTGGATTAGCGCACCCACACTTTCTGCCTGAATAAGATCCATTTTACCATGAATAAATGCCCGACGCGTGAATTCTCCCGGCTCAGCCAAGACGGCGCCAGCGGCGATACAGGCAGAAACAACTTTCTGCACCAACACAGGATTGCCATGACAAGAAACCTCTAACACATCTTCTCCGGTATAGGAAGCCGGGTTAGAAAAAAAAGTAGCCACTCCCCGGTCAATCGGAGCGCCTCTTAAGTCATTGATTATTATATGAGTTGCAACTCTATTCATAAGGGTTTTTCCGCAAAGTTTTAGCGCTATATTGCGGGACTGTGGACCACTAATACGAATTACAGCAATGCCGCCAATTCCATGCGGGGTAGCGGGAGCCACGATGGTCGTGGCAGTGTTCATTTTTTCTTACGTGCTAATGTGGCAGAGCGGGCTGAGGAAGCAACCGGTACGGCTGCTGATTGGGGCGTGAGATATTTTTGCTGCAAAATAGTTAACAGGTTGAACAGCGTATAATAAAGGTTTAACCCGGAAGGGAAACGATAGAAAATAAACAAAAACATCACATTCATTGCGTACATCATCGATTTCTGTTGTCCCGGCTGTGAAGGCATCATGGTCTGTTGCAGGATCATTGTAACCGTCATTAGAAGCGGTAAAACATTGATCGGAAAACCGCCGATCTCAAACAAAGTGTCCGGGGCGGATAAATCTTGAATCCATAAAATAAATGGAGCACCCCTAAACTCAATTGTGGATCTAAATACCTGAAACAAAGCAAACAAAAGCGGCATCTGCAAAAGCAATGGCAAGCAACCGCCCATAGGGTTCACACCAGATTCTTTGTACAATTCCATCGTTGCTTTGTTCAGCTTCTGCGGGTCGTTTTTATGTTTTTCGCGAAGAGCGGTAATCTGTGGTTGAATCTGTTGCATTTTTCGAGTGGACTGATAGCTTTTCTTTGTCAGAGGATATACCACCACCTTGACAAGAACGGAAAAAAGAATCAGGATAAAACCATAATTTGGTATGTATTTATGAAGAGCCGTCAACAACAGCAGAACACCCCGGCTAATGGGCCGTATAAACGACCAACCCATGGTCATAACACGATCAAGTTGTACATTGAGCGCCTTGATGCGTTTGTATTCTAGTGGGCCGAGGTAAAGCGAGAGAGGATTCTTGTCGGAAACAGGTTGGTACAGGGACACGGAATAAATTGGCTTTTTATCTTCATAGTATCCGCCAATACTGGCACCAACGCCAGGGGAACCAGGTATTATAGCTGCTACAAAATATTTATCTCGAACAGCAACCCATTCGGTTTGGCCACGGTACTCTTCAATTTTATTCTCGTCCTTATCCAGCTTTGGATCATTTAAATCATCGCCCTGAAAGGCATACCCCTTAAAATAGAAAATATCATCCTTCTCGTTTTTCTCTGTAATCGGCAACCCGCCGTTCCAGCCGATCTGATAAAATCCCTGAGCGATTTTATCCGCTGCCCCACGAAAATCAACCGAAACATCAATTTGATAGGAATCTGTATGAAAAACCAGCCTTTTTACCACTGTTGAGCCCAGAAAAGGGGCGGTGTATTCCAGCGTCACATCATTGCGCTCCACAGAGTACGATGCTTTTTTGTTAACGGAAGCCCAGCGATGGTCAAGGACGAACGGATCGCCATCAATGGTGGTCCCGCTAACCACCAGATTATTCTGGTTGTTTTGGTCAATAAGATTCACAGCAGAACTATCGAAGGAAGTATAATTTTTAAGCTTGTATGAAACAATGGAACCACCATGCTTATTGCTTATAACAGCATCGTAAAACGGATTTGCTACCTCTACAAGCTGCTCTTCCCCGTCGATAATAGAACTACTATTGTTATCTGGAGGTGAATCGTAAGGCAACCGGCTCTCTTCGTGAACCATGTCGGACTGAGGCTGTACGCCGACATCTTTGGCAGGCGCGACAGCATCTTGTGTTTCCTGAGGTTCGGGAATGGGAGCAACCATTTCCATGTAAAAGGGTGTTAATATGATGATGATGGCAATTAATACCATCCCCAAAACTGTGTTTCTATCCATTAAGGCACCGGATCATAGCCTCCCTCATGGTAGGGGTGGCATTTTGCTATTCGAATAGCGGTTAGATAAAAAGCATTAAAAAAGGGTTTTGAACGAAAAGCTTCAAGCGCATAACTGGAGCAGGTGGGGTGAAAACGGCAATTAGAACCAAATAGCGGTGACAGTAGTTTTTTATATATAAGAATAAGCGCTATTACGATTTTCCGTAATAACGCGTCAAAAACACTCAAGAAACGCCATGGAGAACCCACGTCGTTATGCTGATAAGACCTTGCGCCCTTTTTTCCGACGACGAGCCAATACTCGCCGACCACCAACGGAGGCCATCCGCGAACGAAAGCCGTGCTTGTTTTTTCTTTTTCTATTGCTGGGTTGAAACGTACGTTTCATAATCACTCCAAATTTAGCCCGGAAAACTAACACCACCCACGAAGAAGTCCAAAGAAATTGTTGCACGACAACCCAGATTGACACAATAAATAAAAAACCGCGTAAAAGGGATGGCGCGCAGTTAAAAAACAAGCCTAAATTAAACAGAAAGGAAAATGTGGACAACTTGTGGATAACTCATTGTTGACGTACGATGTTTTATGGTCTAAGACCAAAAATAAACTAAAAAATACGCTTCCGGATCACGCTTTCAATACCTGGTTTGAGCCCGTAAATGCAATTGCTTTTTCTGGCGGTGAACTGGTTTTGGAAGTTCCAAACCAATTCTTTTTTGAATGGCTTAAAAGTCATTACCAATCTACGCTGGAAGCAATTGTAAAGGGAGAGACTCAACAGGATGTTTCTATTAAATATACAGTATCAACACTATCTGATATTCCCACGGCACCCTGGTCCGAAGAAACGCAAGTAAAACCGACACAGCGCAGCGAAAAATCGCAGCTAAACAAAAAATATACTTTTGCCAATTATATCGAAGGAAAAAACAATCAATTTGCCAAAGCAGCCGCTATTACCGTTGCCGAAAACCTGGGACATGAAAAATTTAATCCACTTGTAGTGTATGGCGGCGTTGGATTGGGGAAAACCCACCTGTTGCACGCCATTGGCAACAAACTGAAGGACGAAAATCCAGCCGCCAGAATTGTATTGGCTGCCAGCGAAACATTTACGCGGGATTTCATTTCCAGCATAAGAAAAAACAAAACCGTTGAGTTTGCCAAATCCTACCGACAGGCAGATGTTTTACTTATTGACGATATTCAGTTTTTTCAGGGAAAAGAACAAACGCAGGAGCAATTTTTTCACACCTTCAACGATTTGTACCAAAGCGGAAAACAGATCGTCTTAACCGCAGACCGTTATCCTGGAGAGCTTGAGGGCCTGATGGATCGCCTGCTGTCACGCTTTGAATCCGGCTTGTCCGTTGATGTACAACCGCCCCCTTTCGAAACCCGGGTTGCCATTTTAATGGAAAAAACAGAAGAAAACGGCCTGGAGCTACCGTACAATCTGGTGGAGTTTATCGCAACCCACATAAAGACCAGTATTCGTGACCTGGAAAGCACGATTATCCGCTTACTGGCTTACAGCTCATTATCCAATCGTGAAATTGATCAACAGCTGGTAAAAAAAGTTGTTCAGGAAAGACTTGGCCGTCGGCTGGTTGCCGAATTGTCCATCGAGGATATTGTTAAGCGTGTGTCGGAAGTAACAAAAATTGATACAAAAGATATACTGGGAACAAGCCGCAAACAGGAAATTGCAGAAGCGCGCCATATCGCCATGTATTTAGCGAGGGAAATCCTCAAAACGCCGCTCATGAATATTGGGTTGCATTTTGGTGGTCGTGATCATTCAACCGTTCTGCATGCTTGTAAATCGGTAAACAGGCGTACACAATCTGACGAACGGGCCGGAAAGACAGTCGATTTGCTCAAGCAGCAACTTTTGGTTTCCACGGCTTGACGAAGACGTTAGAAACAAATATGTGATATCGGTTAACAAGGTTTATTAATCCCTTGACTAAACTGAATACAAAAAGGTATATTGACCGCACTTTTCACAGTATGACAGCAAGATAATCACGGAAGTTTTCATACGTACAAATATTGTAATTAAATAGGAGGCCTATATGAAGCGCACAGTTATTGTTGTATTATCAATGGCGTTTCTTTGGTCGGGTATCACCCTGGCCGCTGACAGCAACAGAGATCCTGCTCACAAGGATCAGCAAGGAGCGATGGAGGGGGTTGTAAAAGCACCTGACAC